>NZ_JACVAO010000100.1:0-255 GCF_014851885.1 Ensifer sp. ENS02
TGACGCCGACGCCGAGCGTGTTGCGGCACAGATGCCCGCGGCCGGCCCGGCAGTTGCGGCACTTGCCGCAGACGATATGGCCCTCGCCCGAGACGCGCTCGCCGACATGGTACTTGGTGACGGCCGATCCGACCTCGGCGATCTCGCCCATGAACTCGTGACCAACGACCATCGGCACCGGAATGGTTTTTTGCGCCCACTGGTCCCAGTTCCAGATGTGCACGTCGGTACCGCAGATCGCCGATTTCTTCACCT
>NZ_JACVAO010000101.1:0-255 GCF_014851885.1 Ensifer sp. ENS02
TCTGCGTCAGCGTCTGGCCGGCCTGCAGCGAGTCCAGCACGCCGTCGGCGACCTTGAAGTTCCAGCCGATCCTGTCAGCTGCCTGATCGACCGCATCCAGCGAGAAGGTACCGAGATAACCACGGCCCTGCGGCAAGAAGCTGGCGCTGTGGGTGTCGAGCGTATCGACGTCGGTAAACGTCACCGCGCCGTCCTGCGTGTGCGTCACCGTATTCTCGCCCGTCGCCTTGTCGGCGATCTCCGTCACCGCACCGC
>NZ_JACVAO010000102.1:0-255 GCF_014851885.1 Ensifer sp. ENS02
TCTGCGTCAGCGTCTGGCCGGCCTGCAGCGAGTCCAGCACGCCGTCGGCGACCTTGAAGTTCCAGCCGATCCTGTCAGCTGCCTGATCGACCGCATCCAGCGAGAAGGTACCGAGATAACCACGGCCTTGCGGCAAGAAGCTGGCGCTGTGGGTGTCGAGCGTATCGACGTCGGTAAACGTCACCGCGCCGTCCTGCGTGTGCGTCACCGTATTCTCGCCCGTCGCCTTGTCGGCGATCTCCGTCACCGCACCGC
>NZ_JACVAO010000103.1:0-255 GCF_014851885.1 Ensifer sp. ENS02
GCCCGGCATCGACGAAGCAGCGGATGAGCTCGGCCGGCGACGCCGGTGTTTCCTCGGGCGCCTTGACGATGATCGAGCATCCGGTGGTCAGCGCCGCCGACAGCTTGCGCACCACCTGGTTGATCGGAAAGTTCCAGGGCGTGAAGGCGGCAACCGGACCGACCGGCAGCTTGACGGTCATCTGGGTGACATCGGGTGCGCGCGGCGGAATGATCTGGCCGTAGGCCCGCTTTCCCTCCTCGGCGAACCACTCGA
>NZ_JACVAO010000104.1:0-255 GCF_014851885.1 Ensifer sp. ENS02
CACCGGGAAGGAGAAGCCGATGACATAGACGCCCTTCTTCAGCATGCGCGCCGCCATCTCCTGGGCGAGTGCGGCATCACCGAGCATCACCGGGATGATCGGGTGGCCCTCACCGGCCAGCGTGAAGTCGAGCTTGGACATCTCGGTGCGAAACAGGCTCGCATTGGCATAGAGCCGCTCGCGCAAGGCATCGCCGTTGTCGATCAGGTCGAACACCTTCAGCGAGGCGGCGGCAATGACCGGCGCCAGGGTGTT
>NZ_JACVAO010000105.1:0-255 GCF_014851885.1 Ensifer sp. ENS02
TGGCCCCGAAAGACCAGTCGTTTTCCATGAGGCTGTAGATGCGAAAGCCCGCGCGTGACGACGAGTTCCCATTGTCGGCCGGAAAATAGTTATCCGTTTGCCCGCCGTCATCGTAGCTCAGCAGGCCCTTGTTGATCTGACCGTAGAATTCGAAATAAGCATTGTCGTCGCCGAGCCGCAGCTTCGGTATCCAATGCTCGGCTTCCTTGCTGGCCTGCGCCGGCTTTGCTGGCTCCTGGGCCGAAGCAGGTGCCG
>NZ_JACVAO010000106.1:0-255 GCF_014851885.1 Ensifer sp. ENS02
GCCCGGCATCGACGAAGCAGCGGATGAGCTCGGCCGGCGACGCCGGTGTTTCCTCGGGCGCCTTGACGATGATCGAGCATCCGGTGGTCAGCGCCGCCGACAGCTTGCGCACCACCTGGTTGATCGGGAAGTTCCAGGGCGTGAAGGCGGCAACCGGACCGACCGGCAGCTTGACGGTCATCTGGGTGACATCGGGTGCGCGCGGCGGAATGATCTGGCCGTAGGCCCGCTTTCCCTCCTCGGCGAACCACTCGA
>NZ_JACVAO010000107.1:0-255 GCF_014851885.1 Ensifer sp. ENS02
CGCAGCAGAGACCGGCAGCTCGGCCCGGCGGCGGCGGTGGCGGTCAGGCGATCGCCAAGGCCCGCGCTGGGGACGGAAAGCCGAGCATCAATCGCCCGGGCAACAAGCCGTCGCAGGTCAACCGCAGCGGTGGCAAGAAGAAGATGGCGGCAAAGGCGCAGAACCGGCCGAAGAAGCCATCGGGCCTTGGCAATGTCAATTCCGGACGGCGTGAGGTCGCTTCGTCACGCCGCGGCGGGCAAAGCCTTGGCGGTG
>NZ_JACVAO010000108.1:0-255 GCF_014851885.1 Ensifer sp. ENS02
TAAAGGTGGTCCAGGAAGGCGACAACGTCGTCATCCAGGCGGCCAATCCGGAAACCATCTATGTGCCGCAGTATCCGCCGGAGATGCTCTACGAGCCGAACTATGCACCGGCGCCGATCGGCTACTATGACGAGCCCTATCCCGCCTACTGGTATCCGGGTGCGGCCTTCTTCGCCGGTGCGGTCACGGGTGCGGCCTTCGCCGCGATCGTCGACTGGGACGATTGGGGCGTCTGGGGTGGCCGCTGGAACGGCG
>NZ_JACVAO010000109.1:0-252 GCF_014851885.1 Ensifer sp. ENS02
TATTGAGGTCCTCGATAAGAGCGCTGATGCGGATATTGAGATCGACAAGGCTGAAGAAACGTTCGTTTCGAAGTCTGGCCAGAACCCACCTCTCGACGATTAAAACCGACCCTTCGGCGGAGGGTTTCTTTCAAGTCCAGGACTGCAGTTCGTACTGACACTCAAGCCCGCATAGAGTTCGAGGTTACGCACCCGTTCCATCCGTGGCGCGGACAGCGCTTCGTGCTGTCGACACGCAAACAGAACTGGGGC
>NZ_JACVAO010000010.1:0-340212 GCF_014851885.1 Ensifer sp. ENS02
GGATCGAGTTGATGAGGAGCAGCATGGCAAACGAGATCGCCAGCATGACCGCGGCAATTGCTGTCGCAGCCGCATAGTTGAACTCTTCGAGCCGGATGACGATCAGCAGCGGCGCGATCTCGGAGACGTAAGGCAGGTTGCCGGCGATGAAGATCACCGAGCCGTATTCGCCGACACCACGGGCAAAGGCGAGCGCAAAGCCGGTGAGGCCGGCTGGCAAGAGCCCCGGCAAAAGCACCCGGCTGATCGTCTGGAAGCGGCTGGCGCCAAGGGTGGCTGCCGCTTCCTCCACTTCCTTGTCGATCTCCTCCATGATCGGCTGCACGGTCCTGACCACGAAGGGCAGGCCGACGAAGATCAGGGCGATGACGATGCCGGCGGGGGTGAAGGCGATCTTGAGGCCAAGTGGTTCCAGGAACTGGCCGATCCAGCCGTTCGGGGCATAGAGCGTCGTCAGCGCAATGCCGGCAACCGCGGTCGGCAGCGCAAAGGGCAGGTCGACCATGGCGTCGATCACCCGCTTGCCGGGGAACCGGTAGCGCACCAATACCCAGGCGAGGATGACGCCGAAGACGAGATTGATAACGGCGGCGATAAAGGCCGTGCCGAAGGAGATCTTCAAGGCATTGAGCGTGCGCGGATCAAGCGCCAGCGCCACGAACTGCGCCCAGCCGAGCCCGCTGGCGCGAAACACCAGACCCGACAGCGGGATCAACACGATCAGAACCAGCCAGCTCAGCGTGATCCCGAGCGACAATCCAAATCCAGGCAAAACACTCGGCTGGCGAAATCGCCAGGGTGCAGTCTTCGTCGCATCCGTCAATGGCACTACCTTTGCAGTCTTTACGCGGCACGATGAAACGCGCTTCGCTCGAGGGCTCGGCCCGGCGCGACGCGAAGCAGCGCGCGCAGCCGGGCTCGCCGGCTGCGCGCGCTGTTCAGGTTTTATTGGCCCGGCTTGTAGAGCGTGTCGAAGACACCGCCGTCGCCGAAGAATTTCGGCTGGGCTTCTTTCCAGCCGCCGAAGTCTTCGATGGTGACGAGCTTCAGTTCGCCGAACCGCTTGATATCGGCCGGGTCTGCCGCTGCCGGCTTGAACGGCCGGTAGTAGTGCTTGGCCGCGATCTTCTGGCCGGCATCGCTGTAGAGGTAGCCGAGATAGGCTTCCGCCACCTTGCGTGTACCCTTGGTGTCGACGTTGCCGTCGACGAGCGCTACGGGCGGCTCCGCCTTGATCGAGATCGACGGCGTGACGATCTCGAACTTGTCGGGGCCGAGTTCCTCGAGCGACAGGTAGGCTTCGTTTTCCCAGGCGAGCAGCACGTCGCCGAGGCCGCGCTGCACGAAGGTCGTCGTAGCGCCACGCGCGCCGGTATCGAGCACCGGCACGTGCTTGAAGAGCTCGGTCACATATTCCTGCGCCTTGGCGTCGTCACCGCCATTGGCGGAGCGGCCATAGGCCCAGGCAGCGAGGAAGTTCCAGCGCGCGCCGCCCGAGGTCTTCGGGTTTGGCGTGATCACCTGGATATCGGGCTTGACCAGATCGCCCCAGTCCTTGATGCCCTTGGGGTTGCCCTTGCGCACCAGGAACACGATCGTCGACGTGTAGGGCGCGCTGTTGTTTTCGAACTTCGTCTTCCAGTCTGCCGGGATCTTGCCGGTTTCCTTGGCGATCGCGTCGATGTCCGCTTCGAGCGCCAGCGTCACGACGTCGGCCTGCAGGCCGTCGATGACCGAGCGGGCCTGCTTGCCCGAACCGCCGTGCGACGTCTGGATCGTCACGGTCTCACCGGTGTCCGCCTTCCACTTCTCGGCAAAGGCAGCATTGAAGTCCTTGTAGAGTTCTCGTGTCGGATCATAAGACACGTTCAGGATCGTCGTGTCGGCAAACGCAACACTTGCAGCTCCCAGCTGCAGGCCTCCGAGCACGATTGCCAGTCCCACCATTCCGGTAATTCGTCCAAAGACCATTTCGACCTCCATTGGTTACCAGATAAAACTATCAATTTTGTCGACTGCTACAACGTAAACCGATGACGCCAGAAGCAGCTATGGGGAAATGTCCTATCGTTTTGTCGGGCTTTTCGGGAACGGTTTGCCTGCAACCGCCTCCGCGACCGCGCCAAACCAACGACAGAATACATGGAGAGCGCGAAGCGGCTGTCCAGAAAAAATGCGCGGCGGCGGAAATATTTGGCGCGCATCTGCGAGGAGGCGACGACGGCCGTGCTCGGCCGGCTGAACGCCGAAGACTTCCTCGGTTACTGGTCGGCGGTTGCCGGGGACGAAGCGGCCTGCTCTCGCGACCGCGGCTATGCGGACGGGCTGGTCGTGGCGGAAAAGGTGGTGTTTTCGAGGATGCTGACCGAAGCTCCCTGGGAGCGCACGCGGATCGCGAATGGATCGGTGATGGACGTCGTTTCAGACCTCAAGGCGTCCGGCGAAGGTGACATTCTCGTCAACAGCAGCGCCAGCCTCATCAAGTCGCTCCTTTCGGCCGACATGATCGACAGGCCCTATCTGCTGATCTGCCTGGAGATTGCAGGAGGTGGCGCGCGGCTCTTCGAGGACGGCCTGCCGGGCACGACGTGGCGCGTTGCGCACCAGGAGACGGGTGAGCGGGGCAAGATCGCGCTCGTTTATGACCGGGTCCGCTGAGCGCGGAGCGTCAAGAGTGGCGGCGCGGCAAACGCGCCGCTCAACTATGGCGACCGGCTAAAGCACGTGGCCGCGCGCCACTACCGGCCAGATATCCTTCAGCCTGTCGCCTTCGACGATATGGACGGCGTCGAACATGTTGGTCACGACGCAGGCGTGGTTCGGCACGATCCTCAGCTGCTCGCCGACCTTGAGCCCGATTGGCCCGTCGGTGACGAGGCGGCCGTGTTCCTCAGAGAGCTGGTCGATGCGGATGTCGTCGCGGCCGAGCACGTGGCCGTAGCCGGTGAGGCCGAGTAGATCCGAGGTCAGCACCTTGCTGCCGGCATCGATGATGGCGCGGTTCTCGGAGGGGACCGAGACGACGGTCGCAAGCACCGTCAGCGCGCACTCGTCCCAGCCGGCGACGCCGCGCGAAACCAGCGAGCGGTCGTTGTAGATATAGGTTCCGGGGCGGTATTCGCTGGCAACAGGCGCGCCGTCGGCATGCATCATGCTCGGCGTGCCGCCTGAGGTGATGGCGGGGACAGTGATGCCGTCGGCCTCGATCAACTGCTTCGCCTCGCTCATGAAGGCCTGGACCTTCGCCTGGCCGTTGACGGGCGGATAGGTCATCAGGCCGCCGAACACGAGCCCCTTTGCCTCTTCGATCCGGCGGGCGAGCTTGGCGGCCTCTGCCGGGGAGCCGACACCGCAGCGATCGGCGCCGGTGTTGCATTCGACAAGCACGTGCAGCGGCTTGTCCTTGTCGGCGAAATAGCCGGCGAGCCCGTCGATGACCGTTTCGCTGTCGGCGACGACCGAGAGCGAAACGCGGTCATTGAGCCGCTCCAGCCGCGCCATCTTGGCGTCGCCGAGAATGTTGTAGGTGATCAGCACGTCCTTGATCCGGTCGCTGCCCGCAACCATTGCCTCCGCCTCGGTGACCTTCTGGCAGGTGATGCCGATGGCGCCGGCTTGAAGTTGAAGCTCGGCCATCTGCGGCAGCTTGTGCGTCTTGATGTGGGGGCGCACGCGAATGCCGTGCTCATCCGCATAGGCCTGAAAGCGCTCGATGTTGCGCTTGGCAATTTCAAGATCGACGAGAACGGCCGGGGTTTCGATCGGCAGGGGCATCGCGACTCAACTCCTCTTGGGCGGCGCAGGATCGGGGCGAAACTACCTCAACTGCCCTTGACAAGATATGACCGCGGGCCTTTGATACGTCAATCCATTATTCAAGATTATGATGCATAGTAATAGAATAATGGTGGGGAGGCTAAAAAAGGGAGGAATGAAATGAGCAAGACCGTTTTTGCAGCGGCTGCCGTCGCAGTCATGGCTATGGCCGGCTCGGCCTTGGCCCAGGAGCCGGCGAGCAAGCTGGACGAAGTTATCGCCCGCGGCCATCTGGTCATGGGCACCGGCAGCACCAATGCGCCGTGGCATTTCAAAAGCGCCGACGACAAGCTGCAGGGCTTCGATGTCGACATGGGGCGCATCATCGCCAAGGCCCTCTTCGGCGATCCGGAGAAGATCGAGTTCGTCAACCAGTCGTCCGACGCCCGCATTCCGAACATCACCACCAACAAGGTGGACATCACCTGCCAGTTCATGACGGTGACCGGTGAGCGCGCGCAGCAGATCGCCTTCACCATTCCCTACTATCGCGAGGGCGTGGGCCTGATGCTGAAGGCCGACGGCAAATATGCCGATTACGCTGCGCTCAAGGCCGGCGGCTCGTCCGTCACCGTATCCGTCCTGCAGAACGTCTATGCCGAGGCCATGGTGCATGCCGCCTTGCCGGAAGCGACGGTCGACCAGTACGAGTCCGTCGACCTTATCTATCAGGCGCTGGAATCCGGTCGTGCCGACACGGTCGCCACCGACCAGTCGTCGCTCGCCTGGTACATGACGCAGAACCCCAACCGCTACAAGGATGCCGGCTACGGCTGGAACCCGCAGACCTATGCCTGCGGCGTCAAGCGCGGCGACCAGGACTGGTTGAACTTCGTCAACACCGCACTGCACGAGGCGATGACCGGCGTCGAGTTCGATTTCTATGCGAAGTCGTTCAAGACCTGGTTCGGCAAGGACCTTGCTCCGCCGCAGATCGGATTCCCGGTCGAGTACAAGTAAGCCTCTCCGGGGCGATCCCGCCGCCTGCGGGGTCGTCCTCCGTCCTTCGGCATGGGTGGCTGAAACATGGGCTATACTCTGAATTTTGCCGCCGTCTGGCGCTCTTTCGATCTTCTGCTCGAAGGGCTGGCGCTCAGTCTCGGCCTCGCCTTCGCGGCAATCCTTGTGGGTTGCCTAATCGGTCTCGTCACCGCTTTCGGGCTGGTGTCGAAAAACCTGTTCCTGCGCAAGCCGGCCGGTCTCTATGTGACCGTCATCCGCAACACGCCGATCCTGGTGCTGGTACTGTTCAGCTACTTCGCCTTGCCGCAGCTCGGCGTCAGGCTCGGCAAGATCGAGAGCTTCGTGCTGACGCTGGCGATCTATTCCGGCGCCTATCTCGCCGAAGTCTTCCGCGGTGGGCTGCTTTCAGTTCCGCCGGGGCAGCGCGAGGCGGGGCTGGCGATCGGGCTCACGGAAATGCAGATACGCACCTCGATCATCCTTCCCTTGATGCTGCGCAACGTCCTGCCATCCTTGAGCAGCACGATGATCTCGCTGTTCAAGGACACTTCGCTTGCAGCCGCGATCGCAGTACCCGAACTGACCTTCGAGGCGCGCAAGATCAATGTCGAGACCTTTCGGGTGATCGAAACTTGGATCGTTGCGAGCTGCCTCTATGTCGCCACCTGCTCGGTATTGGCCGCCTTGATGCGCGCGGTCGAGCGCCGTCTCTCCGTGCCGAGGTGATCGCCATGGATTTTCCAGCATTTCTCGACCAGCTCTGGCTCGCCCGCATTCCCTTGCTGAAGGGGCTTGGTGTCTCGATCTCGATCTCCTTCCTGTCGATCGTCGTCGGAACGGTGCTCGGCGTCTTCGTCGGCCTGGCGCTCACCTATGGCTATCGCCCGGTGCAATGGGTCGTGCGCGGCTATACGGATTTCATCCGTGGCACGCCGGTGCTGGTGCTCGTTCTGGCGAGCTACTATGTGCTTAGCACCGTCGGTATCGATCTCGGGCCCTTCCAGGCCGGCATCCTGGCGCTCTCGGTCTTCTGCAGTTCGCATGTCGGCGAGCTCGTCCGCGGCGCCCTGCAGGCGATCCCGAAGGGGCAGACGGAGGCGGCGAAAGCAATCGGCCTGACATTCTCGCAGACCTTCGTCTACGTGCTCGGGCCGCAGGCGTTGCGGCAGGCGCTGCCGGCCTGGGTCAATACGGCGGCCGAGATGGTCAAGGCCTCGACGCTTCTGTCGATCATCGGCGTCGCCGAGCTTCTGCTTCGCACCCAGGAGCAGATCTCCCGCAGCTTCATGAGCCTGGAGTTCTATTTCTTCGCCGGCTTCCTCTATTTCGTCATCAACTACAGCATCGAGCGTTTCGGCCGTTACGTCGAACGCAAGACCGCTGTCCCATCCTGAGGCTTCGGCTCCGATGACCCAGACACTGCTTGAAATCCGTGACCTCCACAAACGCTACGGCGCCGTCGAAGTGCTGAAGGGCGTCGACTGCACCATGGCACAAGGGGAGGTCATCTCCATCATCGGCTCCAGCGGCTCGGGCAAGACGACGATGCTGCGCTGTATCAACATGCTGGAGGAGTTCCAGGGCGGCTCGATCCGCATCGACGGCCAGGAGATCGGCTACGAGACCGTGGGCGGCCAACGCCGCCGCAAGAAGGAAAAGGAAATCGCCCGCCAGCGGGCGATGACCGGCATGGCCTTCCAGCAGTTCAACCTCTTCCCGCATATGACCGCGGCCAGAAACATCATGCTCGGCCTGATGAAGGTCCGCGGTATGGGACGCGATGAGGCGCGGGCGGTTGCCGAGAAATGGCTGGACCGTGTCGGGCTGCTCTCACGCATGGATCACTATCCCGGCCAGCTCTCCGGCGGCCAGCAGCAGCGCGTGGCGATCGCCCGGGCGATCGCAATGAACCCGAAGCTGATGCTGTTCGATGAAGTGACCTCGGCGCTCGATCCGGAACTCGTCAACGAGGTGCTGCAGGTGATCAAGGGGCTTGCCGAAGACGGCATGAGCATGCTGCTCGTCACCCACGAAATGCGCTTTGCCTATGAGGTCTCGACGCGCGTGATCTTCATGAACCAGGGCCGCATCGGCGAAGAGGGCAACCCGAAGCAAATGTTCGTGAAGCCGCAGACCGAGCGCCTGGCGGAGTTCCTGAAAAGCTCGTCGTTCAATTGATGTGGGGGCTATGATCGGGCCGGCCGCCGCGGCAGCGACGGTCGGCTCTTGTTCGTCGCGAAAGGCTCAGCCTTTCGCCAGCGACCGGCCGCTTTGCGGATCAAAGAGATGCAGCGCATCCGCCTCGATGCTAAAGGCGCGCTCGTCACCGGCCAGAAGCGAGCTGCGCGGTGGCAGGCAGGCGGTGATGCGCTGCTCACCGATCCGTGCCGTGGTGACAAGTTCTGGGCCTGTCAGTTCGACCACTTCGACGCGCGCCTTGAATTGCGGCCCAGTCTCGTCGCTGGAGGCCAGCCGCAGCGCTTCTGGGCGGATGCCGATCTTGACGCGCTGACCATCGGAGACCACACCGCGAAAATGGGACGGCAGGGCGATTGCCTGATCACCGCCGGCGATCGTCACCTGACCCTGAGCAACAGTCGCATCCAAGATGTTCATCGGCGGCGAGCCGACGAAGCCGGCGACATAGAGCGTGGCGGGCCGGTCGTAGATCTGTTCCGGCGTGCCCAGTTGCTCGATCCTCCCGTCGCGCATGACGGCGATACGGGTCGCAAGCGTCATCGCCTCGATCTGGTCGTGGGTGACGTAGACGACAGTCGTCTTCAGCATCTGGTGCAGGCGCTTGAGCTCGGTGCGCATTTCCATGCGCAGCTTGGCGTCGAGGTTGGAGAGCGGCTCGTCGAAGAGGAAGACCTGCGGATTGCGCACCAGTGCGCGGCCGATCGCGACGCGTTGGCGCTGGCCGCCGGAGAGCTGGCTTGGCTTGCGCTCGAGCAGGTTCTCGATTTGCAACAGCTTGGCGGTTTCTTTTACCGCCTTCTCGCGTTCGGCGACCGGAACCTTGCGCATCTCCAGGCCGAAGCCGATGTTCCGCGCAACGCTCATGTTCGGGTAGAGCGCATAGGACTGGAACACCATGGCGATGTCGCGATCCTTCGGATGCGCGCCAAGAATTGAGCGCTCGCCGATGCGGATGTCGCCGCCGCTTGGCTCCGCCAGTCCGGCGATGATGTTGAGAAGCGTGGACTTGCCGCAGCCGGATGAGCCGAGAAGGACCAGGAACTCGCCGCTTTCGAGCGCGATGTCGATGCCCTTCAGCGTCTCGACTTCGCCATAGCGCTTGTGAATGTTCTCAATCGCAAGTGCGCTCATGCGCCGGTCTCCTGAAGGTAGGACGAAAGCGGTTGGCCGTAGCTGCGCGGCAGGGTGGAGATCGCCTCGGAAGCGATGGCGACGCCGGTGCGCAGACAGGCTTCGAGCGGCATCTCGGCGGCAAGTGCCGCGAGGAAGCCTGCATTGAAGACGTCGCCGGCGCCGATCGTATCGACCACGGTGACGACGGGTGCTGGCGACGATGAAAGGCGGCCTTCCGCGTCAATGGCGATCGCGCCGTGTGGTCCGCGCTTGACGACGACGATCGCGCCTTCGGGCATATGTTTTCGGAGTTCGCGTGCCGCCTCGGCCGGGTCGGTGACACCTGTCAGCGTCGTCGTTTCGACCTCGTTGAACAGCGCGAGCCGGCAGCGCTTCATCCAGCCGATGGTCGCGGCGCAGTTCGCCTCCGTCCAGCCGTCGAGCGGCCAGCCAGTGTCGAGTGCCACCGCAATGTCGTGCGCATCGGCCCAGTCGAAGAAACGATCGTATTCGGCCGTCAATGCGTCCGTCAGGAACGAGCCGGTCAGAAGCGCGTAGCCGCCGCGCAGCTTCTTGCCGTCGAGCATCGCCCAGACTTCCTCGAAGGTGAGGAGCGGCAGATGTCCGCGCGTGGTGAAGAAGGTGCGCTCGCCGTCCGGATGGGTGATGCCGACGGAGAGCGTGGTGCCGACGCTTTCGACCGGCCAGGACACGGACCGCTCGGGAAAGGCCTGCCTCAGCCAGGTGCCGAACTGGTCGTTGCCGACATTGGCTGCGATTGCGTAGTCGACGCCGAGCGAATCCCAGGCGAGCGCGCTGTTGCCGGCGCAGCCGCCGACGCGCAACTCGTCATGGTCGACGATGATTTCGGTTCCGGCTTTCGGCCAGGGGGCCGCCGGCCCGAGGATGAGGTCGACATTGGCGTTGCCGACCACGGCAAGAGGACGCATCGTTATTCGCTCCGGGTAATCTTGGTCGAGCGCACCGGAGTGCCGGCATTCTCGACGCGGGCCGCCGCAAAGGCGATCATGAAGGACTGCGCGACCGGCAGCATGGCGAAGATTGCCGCGAGGCCAGTGGCCGGCGCAAAGGGAATGGTGGTGACACCATCGCTCGCCGCCTCGCCGGAAGCGTCGAAGACGATGACCGGCGAACCGGCTTCGGCGGCCGAGATCGCCATAGCGCGAACGAGCCCGGCGGTTGCATCCGCTCCACGGAAGAGAACGACGCCAACCGAAGGGCCGAGCATTTCCATAGGCCCATGCCGGAGCTGACCGCCTTCGAGCGAGAAACAGGGCAGGCGCGAGAGTTCGGTCAAGCCGAGACCGATCGCCTCTGCGAGGCCCTGCAGGCGACGGCCTGAGGTGACGACGGAGCGGACGTTGCTCAGGGCCGCAAGCGCTGCGGACGTATCCGGCGATTGCGGGTTTTCCAACGCGGAAAGCGCTTCGCCGGTGTCATCGCCGAGGGCTGCGAGGACGGAGAGGTGCAGGGCGAAGCTGATTGTCAGGCTGCGGGTAGCAGCAAAGGCCTTTTCGGTGCCGCCGACGCCGACCAGCGAAGGCGCGTTGCTTGCGAGGAAGGAGCCACCTTCCAGCGTCAACCCGAACGTGTGCGGCGTTCCGCCATCGGTCTCGGCGAACCAGCGCAGCACTTCGGCGCTTTCGCCGGACTGCGAAGTGATGAGGATCGTCTTGTCCTCGATCGACAGCGGCTGGCCGAGCTGCTCTGAAAGCGGCAGGGCGACGGCGTCGATGCCATGAGCGCGGTAGAGCGGTTCGACAGCGCGGCCGACCGCATGCGAGCCGCCCATGCCGAGCAGCAAGAGTTTGCCGGTCGCTTTCAGCGAGCGGGCGATCTCTGCGGCGCGCGGCGCTGCGCCGCGGACGGAGGCGACCGCATCGGCGGCCTGCCACGCCATTTCACGATCGATTGCGGCGAGCCCTGCGGGGCGTTCCGAAGTGGTCATGGCCGTCATCCCTTCACACCGCCGCTGGTAAGCCCGGAGATCAGGGCACGTTGCATGACGAGGCCGATCAGTACCGGGGGCAGGGCGGCCAGCACCCCGGCTGTGGCGATCAGCCCGTAATCGGAGACACGGCCGCCGGCGAGATCGGAAATGGCAACCGTAAGCGTCTTGGCGCGCAGGTCCGACGTGAAGAGCAGCGCGTAGAAGAATTCATCCCAGGCAAGCAGGAAGGCAAAGAGTGCCGATGTCGCCATGACGGGTGCTGCGAGCGGCAGGGTGATGAGCCTCAGGATCTGGTCGAGGCGGGCGCCGTCGATCATCGCGGCACTCTCGATCTCCTTGGGGATGGAATCAAAGCCGGATTTCAGCAGCCAGGTGGTGAAGGGCGCCAGAATGGTGAGGTAGACAAGGGCCAGGCCGAACACAGAATTCAGAAGCCCGAGATAGGCAAGCCCCATGTAGAGCGGCACTGCGAGCGCCACCGGCGGCAGCATGTAGGTGGCGATCACCGCATAGAGCGACCAGGAGACATTTGACGTGCGCGACACCGCCCAGGCGGCCGGAATGGCGACCGCGATCGCTGCCAGCGTCGCCATGCCGGCGACCTTCAGGCTGTTGAACAGCGAAGCGGTAAAGGCCGCACCCGCGCTGTTCTCGATCGTCGACAGAAGCAGCCGGTAGCGCGAGAGGTCGATTTCCTCCGGCCACCAGTTGAGCGGCTTCGCCGAGAGGTCGGCGGCCGACGAGATGCTCATGACGAAGAGCCAGAGGATGGGGGCGAGAATGATTGCCGCCAAGAGCAGCGCTGCCGCATAGACGAAAACGGTAAAGAGTGGGCTTTGGCGTTCCATCACGAGGCTCCCGCGGCTTTGCGCACCATGGCCGCGTAGGCAACGGCGAGCACGGTGACGAGCAGGGTGACGATCAGCGCCAGCGACGCGCCGGATCCCGCCCGCTGGAAGGAGAAGGCTTCCTGATAGACCAGGATCGACAGGGTGCGGGTGCTGTTGGCCGGACCACCGCGCGTCATCACCCAGATGAGGTCGAAGACCTTGAACGCCTCGATGGTGCGCAGCACCAGCGCAACCAGCAGCGGGCCTGCGAGATAGGGCATGATCACGTAGCGGAAACGGTTGAAGGGCCCCGCGCCATCGACGAGCGAGGCGGCGGTGATATCTCGCGGCACGGCCTGGAGGGCGGCAAGCGCGATCAGCGCGACCAGCGGAAAGTTCTTCCAGCAATCGGCGACGATCAATGCCGCCAGCGCCGAACCGGGTTCGCCGAGCCAGGAGCGGTAGCTGTCGATCACTCCGAACTGCAACAGGGCGGCGTTCAGCGCGCCGTATTCCGGGTTGTAGATCAGCCGCCACAGCGTGGCATTGACCACGGTCGGCAGCGCCCAGGGCAGGATCATCAGGGCTCTGAGCGCCGTGCGGCCGCGGAATTGCTGGTTGAGCAGCAGGGCTGCGAGCACGCCCAGCACCATTTCGGCGGTAACGGAGACGACCGCGAACCAGGTCGTCGTGATGAACGCACGCTGGAAATTCGAGCCGCCAAGCATCTTGGCATAATTGTCGAAGCCGACGAACGTGCCTTCGGTGCCGACGAGCTTGGCGTCAGTGAAGGAAAGCCTGATCGTGTCGATCAACGGCCAGCCGATGACGGCGATCATCACCGCCAGCAGTGGCAGCATGAGCAGCCATGCGCGCGTTGTTATCCAGGTGCCGGACATAGGATGGAAACCTTCTCGGGCCTAGGGAGCCCCGTCATGCTATCGCATATTGCCCCGGACCGTAATCGACCCAAGCGAATGATGCGCCAAATCAAAGTGTTAAAGCGTTGCGGCGGCGCCGCCAATTCCCGCGGTCCCCGGGCGGTTTCCCGCCCGGGGCTTGGGAGGGCGGCTCAAAGGCCGCTGTTTTCGGCCGCCGTCTTCAGGGCGTCTTCGGCCGAGGCTTGGCCAAGAAGCGCTTCCTGGATCGCCTGTTGAAGGGCGGTCGAAAGTTCCTGGTACTTGGGGGTCGTCGGACGCGGATACATGGCAGCGAGGCCAAGCTTGGCAGCACCGATCAGCTCTTCCTGGCCCTTGGTGACGCTGGCGTCCTCATAGGAGGAGGCCCAGATCGGCAGGCTGAGCTTGGCGTAGGTGTTCTGCGTCTGCTGCGAGGTCATGTAGACGATGTACTTCCAGGCATCGTCCGGGTTCTTGCTGGTCGAGGTGACGCCGAGGCCCATCGAGCCGTTGACAGCCGAGACTTCGCTCTTGCCGGCCACGCCCGGTGCCGGCACGACGCCGACCTTGCCCGCGACCTTGCTTTCCTTCGGATCGTTGGCGAGGTTGTACATGTAGGTCCAGTTGAGAGCGAAGGCGGCTTCGCCGTTCTGGAACACCTTGCGCACGTCCTCCTCCAGGAATTCCTTGGAGTTCGGGTTGGTCAGGCCCGAGGTGTAGCTCGTCACCATGTAGTTGAGCGCGTCGAGACCGCCGCCAGAGGTGAAGGCCGGCTTGCCGCCATCGATGAACTTGCCGCCATAGGCGCTGACAAGCGTGGTGTAGTCGCAGATCGCGGCTTCGGCCTGCGACCAGCTCCAGGCGATCGGGGTTGCGAGCAGACCCTTGTCCTTGATGACCTTGGCCTGTTCGGCAAGCTCGTCCCAGGTCTTCGGCGGTGCCTTGATGCCGGCCTTCTCCAGGATTTCCTTGTTGTAGAACAGGTACTTGGTGTCGAGGATCCAGGGCATGCCGTAGCGCTTGCCGTCATATTCGACCGTCGTCCAGGCGCCGGGCAGCACGCCGGACTTCATCTCGTCGGTGATGCGGTCGGTGACGTCGACGAGCACCTTGTTGGCGGCATATTCGGCCGGCCAGATCACGTCGAAGAGCACGACGTCGTAGCCGCCGCCGGAGCCCTGTGCCAGCACGGTCTTGTCGTGCAGGCCTTCATAGGGAACGAATTCGAGATTGACCTTCACATCCGGGTTGGCCTTGGTGAAGGCCTCGGTCATGGCGCGTACATCCGCCTCGCTATAGGCGGCCTGCGCCATGAACAGTGCGTTGAGCGTCGTTTCAGCATGCGCGTGGCCAGCGAATGAGACGCCGGCAAGGGTCGCGCAAAGCAGCGTCGTTCTTATGGATTTCAACATTCCTACCTCCCAATGACATAAGCGTTTCAGATTTCCCGGCATGCCTTATGCGGCACGCCGCATGCGAGAAGTCCGCTCTTCACAAAGCGGCTGTCGACATAACAATTGGAGCGCTCGCGGTCGGTCCTGCCGCCGCTGTCGTTCCCCCGAAGCTCTTTTCGGCTTCTATTAAGTCAATTGTCTTGACTTATTTTTTGTTCAATATTCTAACAGTGTCAAGAGGGGTTTTTGGATGAACGATATGCGCCTGATCCGGGCGAAGAGCGGCACCAATCAGGAGGGGACGAGCGCGCATAACCGCCGCGTCATGATCGACGCGTTGCGACTGAACGGCCAATTGTCCCGCGCGGAACTTGCCCGCGCGACGGCGCTGACGAAGCAGACCGTTTCCAACATCATCGAGGATCTGGAGCGCGACGGGCTGGTCGAGTCACTGCAAGCAGTGCGTAATGGCCGCGGGCAGCCTTCGACGCCCTACCGGCTGGTGCCGGAAGGCGCGTTCGCAATCGGGCTGCAGATCGACCGGCACGTGACGCGTACGATCGCGGTCGACCTCGTCGGCCGGGTGCTCGCCCGCGGCGAGGCCAACCTGCCGGCCGGCGGGCCGGCGACCGGGGTCAGGACCATCCTGGAGCTGATCGAAAAGACCCGCCGTGACCTGACGGCGCTTGCGCCGCATTCGGAGGATCGCCTGGTCGGGCTTGGTGCTGCCATGCCGGGTCCCTTCGGCGTGGAGGCCGATGCCGACGACCCCTGGATGATGGCCGCCTGGCAGAACTTTCCGTTGCTCGAAACGCTTGCCGCGGGCACCGGGCTCGATGTCGGCCTGCAGAATGACGCCGCTGCAGCCGCCACCGCCGAGCGTATGGTCGGGGCGGCGCATGGCGTCGATCATGCGATCTGCATTTACTTCGGCTATGGCCTCGGCGCGGGCCTGATCCTCAACGGCGAACTCTATCGCGGCGCGAACGGCAATGCCGGCGAGATCGGCATGATCCTCAGCCTGCCGCGCGGGGCCAGCTCCGACGAGCGCATGCCGCTCGAACACCGCGCCTCGATCGCTTCGCTGTGCAAGCTTCTCGACCTCGACCCGGCCGATCCGGACCTCTATGCACGCATCGATGCTGTGGCAGAGAGCCCCGACCAAAGGCTGCTGCGGTGGATCGACGCCGCTGCCTTTGAAATGCGCGCGGCTGTTCAGGCGCTGGAAACGATCTTCGACCCGCAGACGGTGATCCTCTGCGGTGGCCTGCCGCCGGGCCTTGCGCGCCTGTTGACCGACGCGATGATGCCGCTGCTTCCGTCGATCGCCGACCGGCGAGACCGTACACTTCCTCGGCTGCAGGTCGGCTTCACCGACCCCTGGGCGGTGGCGATCGGCGCTGCCGCCGAGCCGATCAGCCGGACCTTCGATCCGCGCTTTTCCGCGATCCTCAAGACCCGGGCCGGCGCCGCCGTCTGACCGCCGGCTTTAGACGATCAGGTCCGGGGTTCGTCCAGACGGGCGAGTTCCGCAAATTCGGTGCCGAGAAAATCGAGCAGGGCGCGGACGGAGGGAAGCAGGCCGCGCCGCGACGGGAAGGCAGCATGAATGATGCCGGCCTTCGGCGCCCAATCGGGCAGCACGTCGACAAGCGTGCCGTCCTTCAGGTCCTGCCGCACGACCATGGTCGGCAGCTGGCAGATGCCGACGCCGTTGAGCGCGGCGAGCCGCAGGGCCACCATGTCTTCGGTTACGAGGCGTGGCCGATGTCGGACGATCGCGGTCGCGCCGTTGGGACCGTCGAGCCGCCAGTCGTGGCTTTGGCGGTCGGGGTTCCAGGCAAGGCTCGGCAGGCCGCCGAGATCCGCCGGTGCCGGCGGGTTGCTCAAACCGGCAAGCAGCCTGGGGCTGGCGACCAGCCTTTGTTTGCTCTCGGCGAACCGCTTGACGACGAGATCGCTTTCCTCGAGCGGCGGGAAGCGCACGCGGATGGCGACATCGATGCTTTCGCGCAGGACGTCGACGCGGCGATTGGTGCTTTCGAGCACCACCTCGACCTTCGGGCATTCGGCCATGAAGCGCGCGATCATCTCGCCCACCTGGAAATAGACGACCGACGACGGGCAGCTGACATGAACCACGCCCTGCGGTTCGGAACGGGTGCGGTCGATCATTTCCTGCGCCGCCTCGGCCTCCACCAGCATGGCGACGCAGTGGCGGTAATATTCCCGTCCGATCTCGGTGATGACGAAGTGGCGCGTCGAGCGCTGCACCAGCCGCACCCCGAGGCGCGCTTCGAGAAGGCCGATGCGACGGCTCAGGCGCGAGCGCGGCATGTTCAGTTTCCGGGCCGCGGCGGCAAAGCCGTTCTGTTCGACGACGTCGACGAACAGCTTGAGATCGTTCAAATCCTGCATGGGCGTTTGTCCTGTTTTCAGGACACTGTAGACCGATATGGCTGTCTACCGCCAGATTTGGTGCAGACGTATCTTCCCTCCAACGCTCTCGCTGACATGGCGAGACCAAGGAGAAACAGCCATGAGAAAGATACTCGGCATCTTCGGGAATGCGCATCCGCATTGGGTTGGTGATGGCTTCCCGGTCCGTTCGCTGCTGGCGCGCGACCGCGCCGGCGATCATGTGAGCCCGTTCCTTCTGCTCGACTATGCTGGGCCGATGAATTTTGCCCCTGGTGTCACGCCGCGCGGCGTCGGTGTGCATCCGCACCGCGGCTTCGAGACGGTGACGATCGTCTACCAGGGCGAGGTCGACCATCGCGACTCCGCCGGCAATGGCGGCCATATCGGTCCGGGTGACGTGCAATGGATGACGGCTGCGGGCGGTATCCTGCATGAGGAGTTCCATTCGGAGCGCTTCACACGCGAAGGCGGCACGCTCGAAATGGTGCAGCTCTGGGTCAACCTGCCGGCCGCCCACAAGAGTGTCGATCCCGGCTACCAGACCTTGCTCGATCGCGACATTCCGACGGTCAGCCTGCCGGATGGTGCGGGATCGCTCAGGGTGATCGCCGGAAGCTACGCCGGAACGCAAGGGCCGGCGCGCACCTTCACGCCAATCAACCTCTGGGACCTGCGCCTGAAGCAGCGAGGCTCGCTCAGCCTCGATCTACCCGAGGGCCATTCGCTCGGCCTCGCGGTCCTGCGCGGTAATGTGCTCGTCAACGGTAGCGATCTTGTGGGAGAGGCGCAATTCGTTCTCTTCGGCCGCGACGGGGGCGGCATTACGCTGGACGCCAATTCGGATGCGACGGCGCTCATCTTGACCGGCGAACCGATCGACGAACCGGTCGCCATGTACGGCCCCTTCGTCATGAACACCGAACAGGAAATCAGGCAGGCGATGACGGACTTCCAGTCCGGTCGATTCGGCAAGATCGCGAGCGTTTAGCCGCGCGAGACCGCATCGCGAACACGGAATGAACCACGACTGAACAGGAGACCGGGCGGTGCCGCCCCTCAATCCCAACGCCGAAGCGCATGCGCTTCGGGGAACCCGAACGCATGCCTGCTTCCCGAATGCAGCCATGCAATCAAGCCAGCAAGGAGCAAGACCATGACACCTGCAAACTTCAACGGACAGCGCCCGGTTATCGATCCCGATGATGCGGTGATGCTTTTGATCGACCACCAGAGCGGCCTGTTCCAGACCGTCAACGACATGCCGATGCCGAAGCTTCGGGCCCATGCGGCAGCGCTTGCCAGCATGGCGACGCTGACGAAAATGCCGGTCATCACCACGGCCTCCGTGCCGCAGGGCCCGAACGGCCCGTTGATCCCGGAAATCCATGCCAATGCCCCGCATGCCAAGTATGTCGCCCGCCGCGGCGAGATCAACGCCTGGGACAATCCGGACTTCGTCGCCGCCGTCAAGGAAACCGGCCGCAAGACCCTGATCATCGCCGGCACGATCACCAGCGTCTGCATGGCCTTCCCGGCGATCAGCGCCGTGCATGACGGCTACAAGGTCTTCGTGGTCGTCGACGCTTCGGGCACCTACTCGAAGATGGCTGAGGAGATTACCCTTGCCCGTGTCGTTCAGGCCGGGGTGGTGCCGATGGATACGGCAGCGGTCGCCTCCGAACTGCAGCGCACATGGCACCGCGACGACGCCCAGCAGTGGGCCGAGATCTACACCAAGATTTTCCCGGAATATCAGCTGCTGATCGAAAGCTACCTCAAGGCCCAGCAGGTCGAGAAGGATCAGGAACAGCTCGACTCGCAGCGCGGCTAAGGCCCGCGGCGGGCAAGAGAATGAAACACCCACGGCAGATATCCTGCCGTGGGTGTTTTGTCTTGATGATTAGCGGCGGTCGATTTCCAGAATGGTCTGGAACAGCACTTCTGCGCCGCGGGCGCATTCCTCGGGCGCGGTATATTCCGCCTCGTTGTGCGAGAGCCCGTCCTTGGATGGCACAAAGATCATGGCAGTCGGGGTGATTGTCGCGATATGGGCGGCATCATGCCCGGCGCCGGAGACCATGTCGGTCGCCGAATAGCCGAGCGCTTCCGTGCTGGCGCGCACGGCGTTCACGATCGCCGGATCGAAAACGACAGGCGCCTTCGACCAGATGTGGTTCAAGGCGACACCTGGCCCAGTCTTGCAGACAGCGTCTTCAAGGGCCGCTTGCATCTGATTGAGCCCCGTCTCGGAAAGATGGCGCATGTCGATCTGGAGCCGAACGGAACCGGGCACGACATTGCGCGAATTCGGCCCCACCTCGACGAAACCGACAGTGCCGACACCCGGCGGGTTTTGACGGGCGATGTCGCGGACGGCAAGGACGATTTCGGCCGCCGCAACAAGTGCATCGTCGCGCTGCGCCATCGGCGTGCTGCCCGCATGCGCCTCCGTGCCCGTGATGGTGACATCGAACCAGCGCAGCCCTTGGATGCCCGTGACGACACCGACCTCGGTCGCCGACGCTTCGAGCAGCGGCCCCTGCTCGATATGGAGCTCGACATAGGCGGCAAAGGAAGCCGGATCGATCTTGGCCTTGCCGCGATAGCCGATCGCATCGAGCGCCGAACCGACCGTGACACCTTCGCGGTCGGTGCGCGCCTGGGCGTCATCGAGCGCCAGCGCGCCGGCAAAGACGCCGGAGCCCAGCATTGCCGGCGAGAAGCGGGAGCCTTCCTCGTTCGTCCAGTTGACGACCACGAGCGGATGGCGAAGCCGGGTGGCGCTTTCCTTGAGGGTGCGCAGGATTTCGACACCGGCGAGCACGCCGAGGATGCCGTCGAAGCGGCCGCCCTGCGGCTGGGTATCGAGATGGCTGCCGACGGCGATCGCCGGCAGCGACATGTCCTCGCCGGCATAGGTCGCAAAGATGTTGCCGATGGGGTCAATCTCGACCGTGCAGCCGAGCGCGCGGCATTCCGCGACATACCAGTCGCGGACTTCACGATCCTCCTCGGTCAATGTCAGCCGCGTGACCCCGCCCTTGTCCGCAGCACCGAAGCGCGCGGTCGAGACGATGTCGGCCCACAGCCGGTCGCCGCTTGTCGCCGGCGTGTTGATGCGGCTGGTTTCGCTGCGCATGGCTTCGGCGCTCATTTCTGCTGCTCCGGCGCGTCCTTGTTGAGCCGATAGCGGAAATCGCAATGGGAGGCGCCCTGCATTACAGTCTGGGTGCGCTCCAGCGTGATGCGCGAGTCGTAGCCGGTGCAGAAGACGCCGTCGCGGTTGCAGGACAGCAGGTGTCCGATATGGCCGAGGCCCATCTCGCGATAGGTCTCGGCGTAGCGACAGCGCTTGACGTTGTAGTGGAATTCCTCGTCCGTCGCCTTGGTGACCTCGATGACCAGCGCGTCGTCCTGGGTCCAGAGATCCTGAAGTTCCTGGAAGGTGCGCAGGTTGGTGCCGCCGGGTGTCTTGGCGGCAAAGGTCCGGCCCGCCTCGATCGCGGCCTTGGTGATCGCCTTGTCGAGGATCGCCTGGGCGCGCTCCTCGCCGATCTCCTCGCGCATCGCCTCATAGATTGGCGCGATGATGCCGGCCTCGATGCGGCGGCGCGCGAGAATTCCGATCTCGCCATCCATCGCGACGCGCGAGTCGGCGTTTTGATTGTCCGTCTTTTCCATGCAATGCCTCCCTGTCTGCCTAGGGGCAGAAGAACAGGGGCAGTTTACTACGCTGTCGATGCTTCCGTGTTGCAAATCCGTACCGGAACGATCGAATGCTGTGCAAATATTTTGCGCCAATCTCCGACCGCGCAGGAATCATTCCCGCTTTTTGGGGAATATGCATAGCCGCGTGGTGTAGCGCCCGGAATCGGCGCTGTGCCGTCAGCGCTCGCTGCTTGAAACGAACCAGCGGTAATAGGGATTGGTCGGCTCTACGCGCATCAGCAATTCCATGTCGCGCGCCCACTCGTCGCGGTAGCCGGCATAGGCATTCAGCGAGGCCTGGTAGAACAGCATCAGCCGGTTGTGGGCATCCGTCACGGATTTGTCGAACGCCGGGTCCGCGCCGAGAAGCGGAGCCTTGCTGCGGAGGGCAACCAGGGCCGGCAGCGTGCGCTGCAACTCGTCGGGGCGAACCCAGCTTGCATATTCGATCCGCGGTTGGTCGTCGGTGACCGGCAGGGCCGAACCGGCATAGCGCTCCAACCCGGTGCGATCGGACATCCAGGTCGCGAGCAGGTCGGCCGGTCCGGAAATGCCGACGTCGCGAAGCGCTGCTGCAAGCGTCGGGTCGGCGAGCCGGGCGGCAATGCGGGAAGCGTCAAGCTCCTGCGGCTCAATGGAGCCAATGAGCAGCATCTCGTGCAGTTCGGTCGACCAGAGCGTCGCATGCGGGAAACTGTCGAGGAAGCTGCGCACGAGCGCGCGGGTGTCCTCGTCGTTCTGAGTGGCGATCGGCAGCCATTGCGCGACAAGCCCGTTCGGCGCGAGGCGCTCACGCGCCAGGCGATAGAAGTCGGACGAGTAGAGGTTGACCACGCCGGCGGCCGAGGGCGGCGGCGGTTCGAGCGTGATCAGATCGTAGCGGGATTGGCTCCGCATCAGTTCGCGCCGGCCGTCGGCTACGCGCACGTCGAGACGGCTATCGCCAGCCGCATTGAAGTTGCCGGCAAAGAGCGTCGAGGCGCGGGCGACCGAGGGCAGGAGTTCGGCGGCAACGCGCCGGTCGAGGCCGGGATAGGCGAGCAGCGCACCGGCGGTGATGCCGGTACCGAGACCGATGACCAGAGCCGATTTCGGCTCGCCCTTGTGGATGACGAGCGGCAGTAGCGCCTGCAGCCGCATGTAGCGCAGCGACGGCATGGCATCGCCGGTGTTGGAAACGCCCTGGATGTAAAGGCGGCGGAAACGGCGGTCGGGCTGCCCCTGTTCGATGACGGCGACGGTGGCGCCGAGACCCTCTTCATAGGAAACGATCGTGCCATTGCCGCGCGAAAGGTTGAGCAGGCTCGCCAGCCGATCCGACGGCACGATGACGGCGATCAGCACGGTGAGGGTGCCGAGAGCCGGTGCGAGTAGCCGCCGGCCCATCCAGCCGCCCTGTCCGCGACTGACGGCGACGAGCCCGATTGCGGCTGCGGCAATGGCGAGGACGGAAAAACTTCTGACGATACCGAGAGACGGGATCAGCACAAAGCCGGTCAGAAGCGTGCCGAAAATGCCGCCGAGCGTGTTCAAGGCAAGAACCCGGCCGGTGTCGCGGCCGGCGTGTTCAGGGTCGACGGCGAGCCCGAGGGCGACCGGGAAGGCGGCGCCGAGGATCAGCGTCGGGATAAAGACGATCGTCAGTGCGGCGACGAGGAAGCGCGCGCACATGCCGGCAAAGATGCTACCGGTGACGTCGGCGACGGCGGCCTCAGCGCTGGTCTGCAGCGCCGTCAGCCAGGGGCCAAGCAGCGCAAGTTCGGCGAGCGCCACCAGGCCGGCGAGCGTGATCAACAAGCCGAAGGCCCCCCAGGGGTCGGACAGGCGCTCGCTCCGGCGCGCAAAAAGGGCGGCGCCGAGGGCAAGGCCAGAAAGATAGGTGGCAAGCACCACGGAAAAGGCGAAGGAGCGGGTGGAGATGAACTGCACGATCGCCTGCGACCAGGCCACTTCATAGCCAAGGGCGATACCGCCGGCGATGGCATAGAGGACAAGCGCCAGCCGCGAACCGTTAGCGCTACGCGTTTCCCCAGGGAGTGTCCCTTGAACAGGTTCCCGGGCGATAGGCACATTCAGGGAAAGCGCGATCGCTGCGGCGACAAGGCCGAGCCCCGCTGCCGCAAGCCCTGTCGCCTGAACGCCGAGGGCGGGAATGAGAACGAAAGAGACCGCCAGGCACCCGGCGATCGCGCCGAGCGTATTGGCGGCATAGAGCCTGCCGCCCTTCGCGGCGACGCTGCCTGCTGAGGCGTTTAGCGCCCGCAGCAGGACCGGCAGGGTGCCACCCATCAGGAAGGCTGGCGTCGCCACGATCAGGACCAGCAGGGCCCAGGCGGCGAGCGGGCTGGTGCCCTCAATCGCGACGAAGACCGGCGCGATTCTGGAAAGTATGAAGGTGACGCCGGCGCCGAGTATGGCGACCCCGGTTTCAAGCAGGGCATAGAGGCGGAGCGGCTGGCGGGAACGGTCGCCGGCACGGCCAAGGACAAAACTGCCGAGCGCAAGGCCGAGGAAGAAGGCGCTGACCCCGGTGCTGACCGCATAGACATCGACGCCGGTGACCAGCGAAAGCTGCTTGATCCAGAGAACTTGGAAGACCAGAGCGGCGGTGCCGGAGAGGAAGAGCAGGAATGCCGCGGCTGCCGGAGCGATGTGCGTCCGCTTTGCCGCCGAGGTGCCCTCATTCGACTCCTCGAAAATCACCGATCGAGCGGGCGGAACGGTCTTCGTCATTGCGGCACGCCATCTCTTAACAAAGGCAGGAAGAGAAGGCGGCACACCAGGCGCCGCCTTCGAGAGTGTTATTGGGCAGGTTGGGACTTCGCCAGGATCTCGTCGATCTTCTGGTGCACGCTTTCTTCGATCTGATCGACCGAGAAGCTTGCCGGCTTCTGGCTTGGCGGATACTCGATGAAGGTTTCGAGGAACGCGGCGGATTTCCCGACCGCTTGGGCGAAGAGATAGGCATTTTTCGTTCGCCAGTCGTTGTATTGATCGGAGACGATGTCCGCCCGCTCATAGGGGTCCATCCGCAGGTTGAAGATCTTCGGTGCGCGCAGGCAGGTGAAGGGATCCTGCCAGACGTCGAAACCTCCCGGCTTGCGCATTTCGCAGTAGACGGCTTTCCAGTTGTCCCAGCGCATGCCGACGAGCTTGGCGTCGTCGTTGAAGTAGAAGAACTCCTTGCGTGCGCTCTTTGGCTGCTCGCCGGTGAGGTAGGGCAACTGGTTGTAGCCGTCGAGATGAACCTTGAATGTCTTGCCGTCGAGGTCGGTACCCTTCAGCAGACGTTCCTTGATGTCCTTGTCGCCGGCGGCAGCCAAAAGCGTCGGGAACCAGTCGAGACCCGAGAACATCTCGTTGGAAACGCCCGGCTTGATCTTGCCGGGCCAGCGGATCATTGCCGGTACCCGGAAGGCGCCTTCCCAGTTCGAGTCCTTTTCGCTGCGGAACGGCGTGGTCGCCGCATCCGGCCAGGAGAACTGGTTGGGGCCGTTGTCGGTCGTGTAGACGACGATGGTGTTGTCGGCGATCTTGAGCTCGTCGAGCAGGTCCAGCAGTTTACCGACGTCCCCGTCATGCTCGATCATGCCGTCGGCATAGTCGTTGCCGGGCATTCCGCTCTGGCCCTTGTACTGGTCGCGCACATGCGTGAACAGATGCATGCGTGTCGTGTTCATCCAGGTGAAGAACGGCTTCTTTGCATCCGTCTGCTTCTTGATGAAGTCCATTGCCGCCGCGGTCGTCTCGTCGTCGATGGTCTCCATGCGCTTGGAATTGAGCGCTCCGGTGTCCTCGACCTTGCCGTCGGCGAAGGAGTGCAGCACGCCGCGTGGGGCATAGGACTTGAGGAAAGCCGGATCGTCCTTCGGCCAGTATGGGCGTTCCGGTTCTTCTTCGGCATTCAGGTGATAAAGGTTGCCGAAGAACTCGTCGAAGCCGTGTGCCGTCGGCAGGAAACGGTCCTGGTCGCCGAGGTGGTTCTTGCCGAACTGACCGGTGGCATAACCCTGGGCTTTCAGCGCCTGGGCGATCGTCACGTCGCGGTCCTGGAGTCCGACCGGAGCGCCGGGAACGCCCACCTTGGACATGCCGGTGCGCAGCACGGTCTGGCCGGTGATGAAGGTAGAGCGGCCGGCGGTGCAGCTGTTTTCGGCGTAGTAATCGGTGAACATCATGCCGTCGTGCGCGATCCGGTCGATATTCGGTGTCTTGTAGCCGACGACACCGAAGGAATAGGCGCTGATATTGGTCTGGCCGATATCGTCGCCAAAGATGACGAGGATGTTGGGCTTGGCGGCATCCTGCGCGAAGGCCGGCAGCGCGGAGGCGGAAATCGACGACATAAGCACGGTGCCGGCGAGCGCCAGCGCTTTCGGTTTCGCGGCATGCCCGATGGTACACGCGGCGAGCCGGCCAAGCCGGTTTTTCAGATCGATACTCATCTCATGTCTCCCTGAGGCAGCAAGCAATCGCTCTCGGAATGCAGGCAAAGTTTCGGATTTACCGATTCAACTTCTACCGGCGGGTGTCCGCGGGTAAGTACGTAACAGTTACGAAGGTCGGCGACGGCGGGTAAATCAGGTCCGGCCCACGGCTCCGAAGCGCCTTGGCGGCGCGGCCTCCAGACCGGGATTAAGATCGGGCAAGTCCGATGTCGGGCCGCCGCCATCGGCGGAGGTTTCCGCCAGCCAGCGCTGTCTCGCCACGTTCAGACCGCTGCGTAACCGCAGGAGATCTGGCCCGCCCTGATGGGAGCTGCTGCTGCCATAGCGGCTGCGGCGATAATCGGCAAAAGCGTCTGCCGTCGCCGGGTCGGCGAAGCTGTCGAGCCAGCGCGAGAGCGGCGTGTTGCCAGTCCGGCGTGACCAATGGTCGAGCGCCGTCTCCAGCCGCGTGGGGTCGTGATCCCGACAGGCGTCGAGCACGTGGCGAAATGCCGTGGCCTCGGATTGCGCCCTCTGCTCGAGCGCGGTTTCCAGCCAGGTTTCGAGGCGACCGAACAGATTGGCGGCCAACTGGATAAGCGCCGCGAGAGCGGCGATCGATGCCGCGACGCCGAGCCACCACAACCAGTCGAAAGGTTCCTCAGCGGGCGGCGGCGCAGGCGGGGCGAGTGCGGGCGCAGCCGTTGGGGCAGCGTTGACGCTGACGGTCACGCCGCTCGCCTCGGCCGTCTGCATCGATCCGCTCGCCGGGTCGAACCAGGGCAGGCTGATCGCTGGAAGCGCGTAGGTGCCGGGCTTTGCAAAGACGTAGGTTGCCACGTCCTTGCGCAGTCCCGCCGTGATATCCCCGCGTGACGTGCGCTCCTCCGAAAGCACCGGATCGTGCCGGTAAAGCTGCACGTCCGCCGGGGCGTCGAAGGTCGGTTCGGGGATCATCATCGGCGCCAGGCCGGCGGCGCGGATGGTGATGGTCCGCACCAGGGCATCGCCTGCCTTTAGCCCCGCGGGATCCCGGTCGAAAGACTGGGTGAGGGTGATTTCTCCGGCGGTGACGCCGGCCTCTCCACCTGCGCCTTGCGGAACGGCTTCGACCGTGAACTTGAGCGAAGGCAACGTCACCTGACCCTTGCTCATCTGGCCGGGTACGGCGGCATAGCCGAACGGAATGATGGCGGGCGGCAGCACGTAGTCGCCTGCCGCCTGTGGGTTGATCGCGTAGGATTTGCGGATGCCTGAGAAGGCCTCGCCGTTGACGGTCTCGTTGAGGTTCATGCCGCGTTCGTCGGGCATGGTGACGACAGTGCCGGGAAGATCGAACAGAGGAAACTGCGGCGGCGAAAGGAAGTAGTTCGGCACGAAGACGTCGACGTCGACCTCGATCTGCTGGCCGGCATAAATCGGCGCCTTGGTCGTGAGCGTCGCGCGGGCAAAGGGATCGGCGGCGAAGGCCGTGCCTGCAAGCCAAAGCGACAGGCCGAGGAGCCAGATGATCAGCCGCGGCAGGGCGGCGAGGGCTGTCACGGGGCCGCCTCCTTTGCTTCGATCGCAAATTTTCGTGCCAGCAGGTCGGCCGGCGACACCTGGATGTTGCGCATCCACATGTCGGCCGTCTGCGGTCCGCCCTGAACGGTCGCTTCCGTTCCCTTCTTGCCCTTGTCGTCGAACTGGGCCTGGTCCGGGTCAATGCCCGCCTGTTCCTGCTGTGCGTCCTGTTCCTGCTTGTCCTTGTCGGCCTTGCGCTTTTTGGCGATCTCGAGGTTCTTTTGGGCGTCGGTCCAGTCGGGGCGGCGCTTTAGCGCCTGCTCGTAGGCGGCGATCGCCTCCTCGGCCTTGTCGAGGTGCAGGAGGGCATTGCCCTGATTGTAGTAGCTTTCCGCCGTATCGCTCTCGGCAAAGGCGTCGATCGCATCCTGGAAACGGCCGGCGCGGTAGAGCGCTGCGCCGCGCCAGGCGGGATCCGCGAACGTTTCAGAGGCCCCCTGGAAATCGCCCTGTTCGAAGGCGCGACGGCCCTGCTGGTCCGGAGTGAGCCAGAGGTCGATAAAGCGATTGTCCGCCGCCTCCACCCGTTCGCTGCCCATGAGCGAAGTGGCCGCGAGCAGATAGACCGCCCAGCGTATGGTCCAGCCGCGTCGGAACCAGAAGAGGCCGAAGACGGCAATCGGAATCGTCAGCCACCAG
Organism: Ensifer sp. ENS02; assembly: GCF_014851885.1. NCBI lineage: Bacteria > Pseudomonadati > Pseudomonadota > Alphaproteobacteria > Hyphomicrobiales > Rhizobiaceae > Ensifer > Ensifer sp. ENS02. The sequence continues at coordinate 25,945 of NZ_JACVAO010000010.1, forward strand.
CCGAGATCGTGCCAGCGCGTCAGCCCTTCGGCCGTCTTCGCTGCAAAATTCGTCTGGATGCGCCTGATGATCCAGCTGACGTCGGCGTCGTCGGATGTGATCGACGCCACCTCGGCCTTGGATGCGGACTGCAGCGCCTTGAGGCCGTCGACATCGAGCTTCGCCCTGACATGCGCGCCGGTGGCGTCGGTCAGGAACCCGCCGTCCGCCGTCTTGACCGGACCGCCTTCTGCCGTGCCGATGCCGAGCACCATCAGCGAGTTGCGCCCCTGATACCCACCGAAGGCCGGGAAGGCGGAACGCTCGACGCCGTCGGTCATGAACAGGATGGTGCCAGGCACCGTTTCGTTGGCGAGCGCTTTTTCGACCTCCTGCAGGGCCTTGGCTGTGTCCTTACCCTCAACGGGCATGATCTGCGGCGACAGCGCGGCGAGGTAGGATTTGACCAGCGCGGCATCGTCGCTGAGCGGCAGCACCATGTGGGCGGAGCCGGCATAGGCGAACAACGCGGTGCGCGAGCCTTTCCTCCTGTCGAGAATGTCCTGGACCTTCAATTTGGCGCGTTCGAGCCGCGTCGGCGAAACATCGGTCGCGTTCATCGTCGGGTTGAGGTCGATGGCGATTGCCAGAGGTGCGGTGTCCTCGACGAAGGGCGGCCGTTCACGCTGCCAGGTCGGGCCAGCGGCTGCGATCGCCGCAACGGCGATCAGTGCGGCGGTGACGTGCACCGGCTGGAAGCGCCGTTTCCCGCCCTTGTCGATCAGCAGGTGATCGAGCAGATGCGGTGCGATCATGTCCTGCCACTGCGAGCGGACATCGCCGCGCCGGGTAACGAGGTAGATCAGCAGCGGGACGGCGGCGAGGGCCAGCAGCCACAGCGGCCGCAGAAAGTGAAAATCCGCGATCATGGCGCTGCCTCCCGGCGCTGACGCCGGTCGCCGAGCGAGGATAGGAGCCACATGACGGCGTGATAGGCGAGCACCAGCAGGAGTGCCGCACCCAGCGGATAGTAGAACAGCTCGATGCGCGGCCGCCAGGAGAGCGTCTTCTGGTTTGCCGGCGTCAACTGGTCGAGCAATTGGTAGATGTTCTGCAGACCGGCCTGATCCTGGCCGAAGAAGTAGCGCCCCTTCGTCGCTTCGGCGATCTGCTGGAGTGCCGCCGTGTCGAGCTTCTGTTCTCCTTGAGCATTGGGATCGCCGATGCCGACCGTGTGGATCACCACCTTTCGCTCGGCGGCGATGCCGGCGGCCTTGTCGGGCGGCATCTTGCTGGCGGTGTCGTTGCCGTCGGTCAAGAGGATCATCACCTTGTCCGGCGCGGTGCTGGCGTCGAACATCTTGATCGCCAGCCCGATCGCATCACCGACGGCGGTGCGGGGACCGGCCATGCCCGGCAGGCTGTCGGCCAGCATCAGCTTGACGGTCTTGTGGTCGAGCGTGAACGGCACCAGCGGATAGGGGGCATCGCCAAAGGCGATCAGGCCCAACCGGTCATTGGGCCGACGGTCGATGAAGTCGGCGACCACCGCGTGCACCGCTTCGGCGCGGGTCTGCAGGTTGCCGGCAGGATCGCGAAAATCGCGCGTGTCCATCGACTGTGACAGATCGATCGCCAACATCAGGTCGCGCTGCGGTTCGACCTTCTCGATCGGCGGCTCGACATATTGCGGCCGCGCCAGCGCCAGCACGATCAGCGTCCAGCAGATGGGTGCGATCACCTTCTGGCCGAGATTGGTTCTCGGAACGACGGAGCCTTCGGTCGGACCGAGATTGGCCGCCGCGGTGATGTCCTTGAAGAACGGCACCCTGACGGCGGCCGACTGCTCGCGGTATGGCGGAAGCAGCCACCAGACAAGGAAGGGCAACGGCAGAAGGATCAGTGCCCAGGCGTGGTCAAGCACGTACATGATGCGCCTCGATCCAGCGCCGCGCTGCCGCGATATAGGCCTTTGCCTCAGCCTCCGGAATCGCGGCGAGCGCCTGGCTGCCACGATACTCGGCTTCCTCGAAAAAACGCGCAGAGGCGATCGGAAAGACGGGGCCGCCGGAATGAGCGTCGAGATACTTTGTCCAGCCGGTGCCGTGCAGGCCGGCAATGGCTTCGCGTGGCCAGATCGAGAGCGCGGTCCGCTTTAAAAGGACAGGCAGGGCAACGAGCGCCTCGCCACGCGATCCGGTGGCGGTCAATCCGGCTTCTATCTTTCTGAGGTCGGCGAGCGCTTCGCGGCGGTAGCTGTTGGCCTCCCAGCGCCGGTACCAGCGCCAGCAGGCAAAGGCCGCCATGAGGAGGACAATGCAGCCGAGCACCACCCATGCCGGGGTCTGGGGCATCATCGAGACAGGTTGCGGCAAGGCGATATCCGCGAGCTGCCGAAGGGCGGTGTCGAGCATCGGATCTTTCGGAGGTGCCGCCGTCGCCATCATCGCCTCCGCTGCCGGCTGGCGAGTTGGCCGAGCATGGTGCGCAGCTGCGGCGCCACCTCTTCCGCCGCAGAGATCGGCAGCATGGGCAGGCCGAGCTCCTCCTGCCAGGCGCGCAGCGCTCGCCCGCGCTTGCGGGCAAAGCTGTCGATCGCCTCGCGCACATTGCCATGGCCGAACTGCACTTCGGCCTGAAGCAGCCCGCCGCTAAAGACGATATCGCCCTTGCGCGGCAGTTCGAGCAGGAAGGGATCGTAGATCAGAACGCAGATCACATCGTTGTGGGCCGAAAGCTTCAAAAGCATGTCGCGGGTTTCGAGGCTGTAGCCGTCGAAGTCGCTGACGACGATGATCAGGTGATCGTGCCGGGCGATGTTGGCGACGGTCGTCAGCACGACGTCGAGCTGCTCGGCCCCATGCGGCGCCTGCGAACCGGCCTGCAGTGCGGTATTGTGGCGAACGATGCTGTCGGCGAGCCGGATCACCGCTTCGCGGCTGCGGTATGGGCGCGTTTCGGTCACCTCCTCGTCGCCGAAGACGAAGCCGCCGACACGGTCGCCAAGGGCCAGCACGCGCCAGGCGGAGAGCGCTGCCACTTCCGCCGCGGCGACCGACTTCATCGCGCGGCGGCTGCCGAAGAACATGTTGATGCGCTGGTCGACGACAATGAGGGCCGGCCGGTCCTTCTCTTCGTCATAGACGCGGACGACCGGCTTGCCGGTGCGCGCCGTCACGCGCCAGTCGATGGCGCGGATGTCGTCGCCGGGCAGGTAGTTGCGTAGTTCCTCGAAGGAAAGTCCGCGGCCGCGCATGCGTGATTCGTGACGGCCGGCAAGCAGGCGGCGCACCGGCGCCTTGCGCAGGAACGTCAGGTCGCGGGCCATCGCTTCGAGACCGACAAGTGCGTCCACCGAGGTGTAGACGCCGGTGGTGTCGGCGGTGCGGGGCTTTATGATGCCGCGTGAGCGGGCGAGGGCCGGCAGGGATATGGCCATCGGCGAACCTCCATCCTCAGGCGACCGCGACGAGCTCGACGATGCGGTCGATCACCTGGTTGGCGGTGGTGCCGCCGGCATGCGCTTCGTAAGAGAGCACCAGGCGATGGCGAAAGACATCGTGCACGGTCGCCTGCACATCGTCGGGCGTGACGAAATCGCGGCCGTTCAGCCAGGCGTGCGCCCGCGAAACCTTATCGAGGCCGATGACGCCGCGTGGGCTCACGCCGACCTGAAGCCACTTGGCCAGATCCTTGTCGACCTTGTCGGGATAACGTGTCGCCATCACCAGCGCGACGATGTAGTTCTCGATCGCTTCGGAAACGGTGATCGCCGATATTTCCTTGCGTGCGGCAAAGACCGCGTCCTGGGCAAGCTTCTCCGTCGCATGATTGTTGGACTTGGCGTTGGGTTCCTCCGAGCGCACGAGCCGCATGATGTCTGCCTCTGAGGCTGCGTCCGGATAATCCACCTGGATGTGCATGAGGAAGCGGTCCAGTTGCGCTTCGGGAAGCGGATAGGTGCCTTCCTGCTCGATCGGGTTCTGGGTCGCCATGACCAGGAACAGATCGGGCAGCACATGGCTCTTGCCGCCGATCGTGACCTGGCGTTCCTCCATCGCCTCGAGCAGCGCCGATTGCACCTTGGCCGGCGCCCGGTTCACCTCGTCGGCGAGGATGAGATTGGCGAAGATCGGCCCTTCCTGGAACTGGAACGCGCCCTTGCCGCCCTCGGAAAAATAGATCTCGGACCCCGTGATGTCGGCGGGCAAGAGGTCGGGTGTGAACTGGATGCGCGAAAGCTCCGCATCGAGGTTTTTGGCCATGCTCTTGATCGCTCGGGTTTTCGCAAGTCCGGGCAGGCCCTCGACCAGCAGATGGCCGTTGCTGAGCAGCCCCAGCAGCAAGCGCTCGATCATGCCCTCCTGGCCGATGATCGCTTCGCCGATGCGCTTGCCGAGTTGCTGGATATCGTCGCGTGCACCCATGAAGTCCTGCTCCCTTGCCCCGCCGGCAACATCAGTCGTCATGAACTTTCGCGAGAGCTTATTGTTAAATCAGGCCAATTGGAAAGAACGTAACAGTAACGAAGGCCTGAGCGGCGATGGCGGATACCTCTTGTGGCACGCGGCCTGCGCCCCGAGGGCTTTGGGCGATTGCGTAACGGTTACGTACTTTGGGCAGCGGGCATTTGGCGCTAACGTGTGCAGACCGTCCGCGCGCGTGCTAGCCGACGGTGCCAAGGGAGATCAGAGCCACATGCAAATGTCCCCGAAAATGCCCCTTGTCGACGAAACGCCCGCGGCGATCAGCGCCCGCGAGCAAATCTGGATCGAGGGCGGGACCTTTCTCATGGGTTCGGACAAGCACTATCCGGAGGAAGCGCCGGCCCATCCGGTGAAAGTTGACGGCTTCTGGATCGACGTCACGCCCGTTACCAACCGGCAGTTCGCCGCCTTCGTCGAGGCGACCGGCTACGTGACCGAGGCGGAGAAGACGCCCGATCCGAAGGACTATCCGGGCGCGCTTCCGGAAATGATGCGGGCGGGTTCAGTGATCTTCGACCCGCCGAAGCGGGTGACCAGCAACAGTCCTTCGCAATGGTGGAACTTCAAGTTCGGCGCCGACTGGCGGCGGCCCTATGGGCGGCAGAGCAACATCCGCGGCAAACTCGACCATCCGGTGGTGCAGGTCTCCTACCTCGACGCCAAGGCCTATGCCGCCTGGGCGGGAAAGGACCTGCCGACGGAGGCCGAATGGGAGTTCGCCGCGAAAGGCGGGCTCGAAGGCGCGGAATTTGCCTGGGGGGACGAACTGGTGCCCGAGGGACGTTTCATGGCAAACACCTGGCACGGCATGTTTCCGACGGAAAACCTGAAGCCCGACGGCTTCGAGCGGACCTCGCCGGTCGCGAGCTTTCCCGCCAATGGCTACGGCCTCTACGACATGATCGGCAATACCTGGGAATGGACCAGCGACTACTGGTCCACCCGCCACCCTGCGCCGGCGCAAAAGAGCTGCTGCATACCCGCCAATCCGCGGGGCGGGGACCGGGAAGCGAGTTTCGATCCGCGGCAGCCGACGATCCATATCGCCCGTCGCGTCGTGAAGGGCGGATCCCATCTCTGCGCGCCTAACTATTGCCGTCGGTATCGTCCGGCGGCGCGTCACGCGCACGAGGAAAACGCGGCGACGACCCATATTGGGTTCCGTTGCATTCGGCGGCCCTGATCCGGCCGGAGGACTTGAAAACCGTTCCGCCAGGAGGATGGATGATGACGGCAACAGCGATGCGTTTGGGGTTCGTGATGGACGAAAGGGCTTGCAAACCGCGGCTTCGCGCAAGGCTCGCTGGCCTGCTGCTCGCGTTCGTTGCGGCCTTCGCCTCACCTGTTGCCCTTGTGGCGGCCGATGCGCCGGCCGACATTCTGCCCTCGTGGAACGATGGGGAGGCGAAAAACGAGATCGTCGATTTCGTCACACGGGTCACCAGCGAGGGCAGCGCCGATTTCGTGGCGCCGGCAGAGCGGATCGCCGTCTTCGACAATGACGGCACGCTGTGGACCGAGCAGCCGAACTATTTCCAGGGCATGTTCGCCATCGACCGCGTCAAGGCGATGGCGCCCGAGCACCCCGAATGGAAGGACAAGGAGCCTTTCGCATCGCTGCTGAAGGGGGACATGGCAGGCGTTGCCGCCGCCGGCGAAAAAGGCATCGTCGAGTTGGTCATGGCGACCCATGCCGGCATGACGACGGACGCGTTCACGAAAACGGTCACGGATTGGTTCGCGACCGCCCGGCATCCGCGCTTCGATCGCCCCTATAACGAGATCACCTTTCTGCCGATGCGCGAGTTGCTCGATTATCTCAGGGCAAGCGGCTTCAAGACCTATATCGTCTCGGGCGGCGGCATCGAATTCATGCGGCCGATGACCGAACAGATGTATGGGATCCCACCCGAGCAGGTGGTCGGCAGCAGCATCACGACGAAGTACGAACTCGACGGCGACGCGCCGGTGCTGATGCGGGAGCCCAAGATCGACTTCATCGACGACGGTGCCGGCAAGCCGGTCGGGATCAACACCTTTATCGGCCGCCGCCCGATCTTCGCTGCCGGTAATTCCGATGGCGACTATGAGATGCTGCGTTGGGTAACGGCGGGGTCCGGCCCGCGTTTCGGCATGATCGTTCACCATACGGACGGGGAGCGCGAATGGGCCTATGATCGGCAATCCCCTGTCGGCAAGCTGGACAAGGCGATGACCGAGGCCGAGCAGCGGAACTGGCTTCTGGTCGATATGAAGAACGACTGGCGCAAGATCTACGCCTTCGAAAAATAGGTGGCTGCACGGCTGGCGCCGTGCGCCTCAGCGATCGATGTCGGGGCGAGGGCCGAGTGCCAAGCGCGACTTTAGCGCGGGGCCGTGGTCGACTATCGTCGCGCGGACGATGGTGCTCTTGCTCGTCTTTCCCGCCGCGGAACATCTCTCAACACCGATCGCGATATCGCGTGTGCCGCCTGTGCGGCTGCTGACGGCCCGAATCATGGGATTCGAGGCGAAGATTGCCAAGGTGCCGGCAATCCGGACCAATGTTACTGTTACGTACTTCCGAAAATCGGCGTTCGTGCCACTTTTCGCTCAGGGGAGAGGTAAGCGAGGGTCGGATTGGCCACAAGCACCGACCGGCGAGCCGGCCCCCCGCCCGCAACGGTGTCTGGTCGTCGCTGACACCTTGGGGAATGCAAAGGCATGAGCATCGATTGTCGTTCAAACGGATGGTAACCCATGCCCAGCGCAGCCTCTCAACGGGGACTACTGAAGCTTATGCTCAGGCTGCCGGCTCTGCGCGGCCAGTTGCAATTGCTCTGTGCCAAGAACCAGTCCCTGGCAAGCCTCTGCGAAGCCTATGAGGAAGCGAGCTCTATGCTTGACCGGCAAAGGCGTCTCGCCCCTCTGGATCATTCGATGATCTCGGAGTATGAATTGATCTGTCGCGAGATCGAAGAAGAGGTCATTTCCGTCTGTATCGCCGATACGGGGACGTGAGCGTAGTCCGTTGTGATTAACAAATAGCTCGCTTGAGCTTGTCAGAGCGACGAAAACCCCACAAGAATTCTATGGGAATGATCGGGCGTTCCTGTTCCAACTTAAAATGATTCAATTCTTCGATGAAAATATTTTGTGACGGTGCGATATTCTTCTTTCCGCCACAGAAGCTCTCGTCTAGAGTTCGCCTCGCGTTGCACTCTCTTTGGGGTTGTGGCAGTTGGGAGCGCATCATGGAAGCCAGCAGAAATGCGGGTCATACGAACTGCATTGCCGTTGCAGAATGCGAGGCGCGAGCCGCCCTTGAGCGCATTCTTGCCGACAGCCAGTTTCACGCGACCGAGCGTCATCGCAAGCTGTTGCGGTACCTGGTTGACGAGTTTTTCGCTGGCCGTTCGGGCCAGGTGAAAGCCTACACGATCGCCATTGACGTCTTCGGACGGCCCGCCTCCTTCGATCCTGCGACCGATCCGATCGTGCGTGTGGAAGCGTCGCGCCTGCGCGCGGCCCTGGCGCAGTATTACGAGGCGCTCGGCGAAAGAGCGGAGCTTCGCATCGAGCTGCCGAAAGGCAATTACGTTCCGCAATTCGTGATCAGCGGTGAGCCTTTGAGAGGGGTGCTCGAGAGCACGACGCCGGTTGCTGAGGCGGCAGCTGAGCAGCCCATCGAGCTCGCGATTGCGCCTGCCGTTCTTGCCCGCAAATGGCGCCCGCTTGCGGGCTTCGCGGCACTTGGAGCCGGCGTGGCGGTCATGGCCGGGGCCTTCTACGTGTCCGTTGCCGACCACCTTCCCTGGCAGCCGGTTTTCTCGGCCAAGCCGACGATCGTAGTTGACGTGCCGACGCGGCTCGGGGCTGACGACGAGGTGCAGAAGAAGGCGGGAGACTATCTGGTCCACGCACTCTCGCAGTTTTCCGCCGTCCGCACTCTTGCGCCGGTCTCGCCCGCGGGTGTCGACGTGGCGTCGATAACCGGGTGGGTTTCGTCCGCGCCGCCGGTCAAGCTGCAGGGCAGCAAGGAGTACAGGCTTTCCATCGCCTACAGCACCGACGAGCGCCGGCATGAGGTCTCCTGGCAGGTGATCGATGTGCAAAGCAACGAGGCATTGAGGTCCGGCAGCTCGAAGGTGGCGCTCGACAGCGGCGATGCGCAGGAAATACAGGAAAAGCTGCTTTCTCGTCTGGCCCTTTCGCTTGCCGGCGAAGAGGGCGTCATTGTCAGTCTGGAGGCTGCGCGGCAACTGGTGACGCCGTCGATCGGCTTCGGCTGCGTGCTTCAGGCGGATGTGGCACTGGCGCGGATCGACCCTGAGGGACTGGTTTCGGCCCACGGCTGCCTTGAAAAATCCGTCGCCTACCAGGCCGCCGACGCCGATGTTTTGGCGAGCTTGGCGATGGTTTTGGTGGCAACCGGTGAAGCGAGCGCCGCGCCGACGGTGGCTGAGCGTGCGCTGAAGCTCGCCGACAAGGCCGTTGCGCTGGCACCGCAATCGAGCCAGAGCTACGTCGCCCAGATGCAAGCGCGCTTTGCAGCCGGCGACAGGGAAGCGGCGTTCATTTCCGGTCGGCGCGCGGCGGCACTCAATCCGCTCGACGACGCCATTCCGGCACGGCTGGGCCTGCTGCTTTTCGTCAGCGGCGCCTATTCGCAAGGGGTGAATCTGGCCCGTGTGGCGGATGCCGGCAGCGAGTATCTTCACCACGATGCCGCGCTGACCCTGGCGCTGGAAGACTACCGCAGCGGCCGCTACCGCGAAGCGCTGAGGCGCGCACGCGAACTTGCCAATCCGGCGGACATGGCAGTCAATCTCCTGCGCGTGGCAGCGGCAGGCCAACTCGGCCTGACGCGGGAAGCGACCAGCGCCTTGGACGGATTGCGCTTGAACGAAACGCGCGCGTCGCAGCCGTACGATACGGAACTGGTCGCTCGCGGCTACGCGCCGGACCTGATCGCGTTGCTCGATGACGGTCTCGCCAAGGCCGGCTTCGCCCAGCAGTAAGGCCGGGCCCGAGCCCCTTTTAGTTTTCGGCGGCGACCCGGATCACCAGCTTGCCGAAATTGCGGCCGTCCAGCAGACCGATGAAGGCTTCCGGCGCATTCTCGAGCCCGTCGACGATGTCTTCGCGGTAGCGGACTTCGCCACTTTTGATCCAGCCGGCCATCTCCTGATAGAAGAGCGGCCTCTGATCGGCAAACTCGCGCTGGATGAAACCCCGGATGAGCAGGCTCCGGCTGAGCACTTCGCGCATGACGCCGGGCAACCGGTCGCTCCCGGCTTGCGCGCCTGCGGGCTGGTTGTAGTGCGCAATCAGGCCGCAGACGGGCACGCGAGCGAAGTCGTTCAACAGCGGGAACACCGCATCCCAGACATGACCGCCGACATTCTCGAAATAGACGTCGATGCCTTTGGGGCAGGCGGCGGCGAGCTGTTCGGCGAAATCAGGCGCGCGATGATCGATCACCGCGTCGAAGCCGAGCGTGTCGCGAACGAAGGCGCATTTGTCCGCACCGCCGGCGATCCCGACTGCGCGCGCACCCTTGATGCGGGCAATTTGCCCGACCGCCGAGCCGACGGCGCCGCTTGCAGCCGCCACGACGACCGTTTCGCCCGGCAGCGGTTTGCCGATCGTCAGCAGCCCCGCATAGGCGGTGAAACCGGGCATGCCGAGAATGCCGAGTGCCGTCGAAAGAGGTGCGGCCGCCGGATCGAGCTTGCGCAAGTCAGTACCACGCGACAGCGCATAGCTTTGCCAGCCGGAGTGGGAAAGAACGAAATCGCCGTCGCTGAAATCCGGGTGACGCGAGCGGAGGACGCGGGCGACCGTGCCGCCCTCCATGACAGCACCGATCTCCACCGGCTTGGCATAGGAGCGGCCGGCATTCATGCGGCCGCGCATATAGGGGTCGAGCGAAAGGTAGAGGATCTTCAGGAGAACCTCGCCTTCCGCCGGCTCCGGGATAGCCGTTTCGACGACGCGGAAATCGCTCGGCACCGGTTTTTCGGATGGCCGCGCGGCAAGCAGGACCTGGGTATTCTTGCTCATAGTCTTTTCCTCCTGTGCGTGTCCCGATGCCCCGCGACGGCTGACGCGCGACGAGAAGCTCTTTTCGCATGAAACGAAACAAAGGCCTACAGACGTGTTTTGAGCCGCAAACGGCTCCGCGGGCTCGCCCCTGTGGACGAGCCCGCGGAAAATGCGAAAGCGTCTTACGCTCAGGCGGCGTCGATCGCTTGTCTAAGATCGGCGATGATGTCGTCCGAATGTTCGATGCCGATCGAAAGCCTGACATAGCCGGGCGTCACCCCGGTCTTTAGCTGGTCGATCTCCGACAGCTGCGAGTGCGTCGTCGTGGCTGGATGAATGGCCAGTGAGCGCGCGTCGCCGATATTGGCGACATGGTAGAGCAGTTTCAGCCCGTCGATGAAACGCCGGCCCGCCTCGCGACCGTCCTTCAGCTCGAAGCCCACGAGCGCGCCATAGTGGCCGTTCAGCAGATATTTCCCGCCGCGTGCCTTCGCCTCGCCATCCTGGAACTTCGGGAAGATCACCCGCGCCACCTTCGGGTGGGTGCGGAGGAACTCGGCCACCTTGATGGCATTCTCGTTGTGCTGCCGGATCCGGAGCGGCAGCGTTTCCAGACCCTGGATGAACTGGAATGCGTTTAGCGGGCTGATCGCGGCGCCGAGGTCGCGCAACAGCACCGCGCGGGCGCGCAGGATATAGGGATGAAACGCGATCGCGGCCGCTTTTTCGAGCCAAGTCTTGCCCTGGTAGCTCGGGTCAGGCTCGTGCAGGTTCGGATGGCGCGCCTCATGCTCGTGCCAAGGAAACTGGCCGCTGTCGATGATCGCGCCGCCGATCGAGGTACCGTGCCCGCCGATGTATTTTGTCGTCGAATAGACGACTACCGCAGCGCCGTGGTCGAAGGGCCGGATCGTCAGCGGGGCCGCCGTGTTGTCGACGATCAGCGGAATGCCGAAGCGCTTGCCGATCTCGGCGACCTCGGCGATCGGAAAGACCTCGAGCTTCGGATTCGGCAGGGACTCGGCATAATAGGCACGTGTCCGGTCGTCGGTCGCCCGGGCAAACGCCTCGGGATCAGCCGCATCGACGAAACGAACCTCGATGCCGAAACTTTTCAGGGTGGCGGCAAACAGCGCCCAGGTGCCGCCATAAAGGCCGGCGGCGCTGACGACGTTGTCGCCGGAGCGCGCAAGGTTCAGGAGCGCGAAGGCCGATGCCGCCTGGCCGGAGGCAAGTGCCAGCGCGGCTGCTCCCCCTTCGATCTCCGACAGCCGCTGCTCAAACGCGTCTTGCGTCGGGTTGGAAACGCGGGTGTAGAGATGCCCCGGCGCCTCCAGCGCAAAGAGCTTGTCGGCGCCGTCGGTGCCGGGCAGTTGATAGGAGGTCGTCTGGTAGATCGGCACGGCGACGGCGCCGCTTGCCGGATCGAAGCGATAGCTGCCGCCGTGGAGCGCCAGCGTTTCGGGATGCAACCGCCCGCCGGCTTCGCGCAGGCCGTTCGGCGTCTTGATCTCGACTGCCGGTTCTTCCGGCTTCTGATGGATCGTCATGCCATTTCTCCTTGGCTCTCAGGTTGATCGGCGCTGTCCGGTTGATCAGGCGGGCACGGCCGCCTTTGGCTGTTCCAGCAGGTCTGCGTGGTGCGCGGCGGCGACATCGGGGTGCGAGCGCAGCCGGGATTTCAGCACGTTGCGGCCGACCTCGTGGAAGAGCGGGTTCTGCGGATCCTGAGTGACGCCGCGGACCTCGGCTGCAAGCTGTGGCGGGAGATCGAGCACCGGGATGGTCGAAGCGAGATTGGCGCCGAGGAAGAAGGCGACCGAGAGCCGATCGCCGCCAGCGGGCGGCGTTACCACCCGGTGGATGTTGGCGAGCAGATAGCCGTTCGATGCCAGTTCCAGGAGTTCGCCGACATTGATGACGAAGGTGCCGCGCTTCGGCGGTGCGTCGATCCAGCCGCCCTTGCCGTCGTCGACCTGCAGTCCGCCGACCACGTCCTGCAACAGGATGGTGACGAAGCCGCCGTCCTTGTGGGCGCCGACGCCCTGATCGCTTTCGGTCTTGTCGCGGCCGGGATAGCGGATGATCTTCAGCAACTGGTTGGGGCCATCGCGATAGATCGGCCCGAAGACATCGGGCTTCTGCCCGAGCGCTTCGGAGAAAATCTCGATCAGCCGGATACCGAGCCCGGTGATGGCTTCGATATAGCCAAGGATCGCAGGCTTCAGTTCCGGCAAGGCGTCCGGAAACTGGTTCGGGCCGACAAGCCGCTTCCACGGCGCATCGCCGGACGCGATATTGAGGCTCTGGCGCTCGGGACCAAAGTCGACCTGTTCGCGCCAGTCCTGCGTGCCGCGCGTGTATTCGAGGCCGGCGCGATTGTAGCCGCGGAAGTGCGGCGACTTGCGCATCTCGATCGCCAGCTTGTCGTCCTCCGGCAGCGCGAAGAAGCGGCGCGAAAGCGAGAGAATGCCGTCGATTTCGTCCTGCGGGATCCCGTGGCCCTCGAGATAAAAGAAGCCCACCGAGCGGGCAACGCTGCGCAACTCGTCGAGCGCTGCGGCCCGCTCGGGGTGGCCCGCCGCAAAGCGCGAAAGGTCAAGGACGGGCAGGGTTGGATTTGTCTGGCTCAAGCTGGTCTCCCTTGTCGTTCAGGCGGTGGGCCAGTCGATAAGGGCCCTGCGCCGGTTCGCACATGATGGGAGAAGCCTAACCGGAGGTGGCTCGCTCACTCAATATTGTCTATGGAAATTATGGACTAAATTTCAACGAAAGCGCGAAGCGGGCTTTCGAACGGAACTGGTTTGCGGGGAATATCCGTCCCGGCCGTCTGTTTTACGGATTCCCTGAGCTGTCTCATGCGTGCGAGAGCAACGATCGTTCGGCGACGAAATCCGCTTGCGGCGAAACGCGGGGAGCGGCAGACGCTAGGTCTAACAACGACCAAAACCCCGCTTCGCCTTCGGCCAAACGGGGCTATCTTCGTGTCATCGCTCAATCGCAAAGCCACCGGTCCGCGCAGGCGGACCAATCGCGGGATGACGGCAATCCCAAAAGCGGCGTTGAACTCAGCAGCGGCCGAGGCTCGGGCGCGTCAGCAACTCGTTGGTCAGATGCGCTCTCTGGCTGCCGCAGTCCTCGGCCTCCTTGAGCAGCGATGCGAGCGCGAGTTCGAGACAGTATTGCACGCCTTCGACGTTGAGGGTCTTGGCGGAGTCGCGCGCATAGGTGACAAGACGAGCCAGTGCCAAGAGCTCCTTTTCCTTGTCTTCCGGTTCTACCGGCACAGCAAATGAAGATAGCATGATTTTCCCCAGCTTCCTTTGGATCCGCAGATCCAGCCCACCGTGGCCAATCATAGCGTGACTTCGCGGCATTGCGCGTGACATGAGCGTGACACACGTTGTATGTGAAAACCACATCCTTAAGATGAAGCGTCAGGTTGACCGAACAACCTCTTCCACATGCTGGTAGAATTGAATTTCCAGCCTTGCGTTGCAACCGTCCGTTGGGTTGGCGTGTGTCGCAGTGCGTCCAGTAAATGTCGCGCGTCGATGCCCTTCTGGTCGACATATTCGCTCGCGAGCAGCGCGGTGAGACGGGCGGGGTCCGTCCCCGCCGGCAGTGCAACGCGCGCGACGATGCCCGCCCAGTTGCGCTCCTTGTAGAACATGGCGGACGCCGTCGCGCCCATCGATGCGATGAGCGCTGGGGCAAGGGCTTGGGTCTGCGAGAGGCGCTTGAGTGTCGCATCGACGTTGACCAGCGGGAGTGTCAGCGGCAGATAGCCGAGTTCGGCCGGGCCGTGGATCAGCGCAACATCGGCGTCGTCCACGCGGGCTCCTTCGGCGTATTGCCGGTAGATCTCGCCAATGCCGACCATGCCGAAGGGCGCGCATTCCGCCGCGCGCAGCGCGCCCATGCTGGCCGCGCCGAAGACCTGCACGCCCAGCGACAGCGCATAAAGGATTTCCTTGTGCCAGACGGGCGCAACATTCTCGAAGTTGCCGTCGATAAGCCCGATCGCGGTTGCACCGCCCTCAACTGCGCGCAGGACGTCGCCCTGAACGGCAGGCGGGAGGATTAGGACGCTCTTGTCCGCCGCGTTTCGTGCGTCCGGCAGCGTCGGGCCAACAAAGACAACGTTCATCCGGCCTCCAGAGCACGGGCGAGCGCGCGTTCTCCGAAGCGACGCTTGCGCAGGCCGTCGGGATTTTCGAGGGCCGGAACGATGACCTTGACCACCGAGAAAGGTGCAACGCCTTCCATCAGCGGAACGACGACAACCGTCCGGATGCCAGCCGCTTCAAGCCGCAGCAGTACGTAATCGAGCAGCGCCTGAGGCCCGGCCGGGGCATCGGGGGCCGCCACGCTTGTCCGGAGCGGCACGGCGGCAAACAGGCCTCGCGTTTCCTCGGGAAGGTCGCGGGTGAAGGTTTCCGGGAACACATCGTCGCGGGCGCCGCTGATATAGGTAAGCCGCGACTGGGCGGCCTCGGTCACGGCACGGATGGCGGCGCGCCGCGCCACGGGGTGGGCACCGTGGCCGATCGTGACGTCGTGATAACGCGGCTGCCTGGCCGAGAGAATGCCCGCTTCGGCGAGGGTTGCGGCATAGCAGGGGATGCCGATGTCGCTGGTCATGTCGAACAGGCGCAACTCCAGACCTGAAGAGGCGATCCGTTCCGTAAGGGCATCGAGGACAGGATCCTCGAAACTTCCCGGATCGATGCAGCCTCGGTGCTTGCCGTTCAGCGGCAGCATTCGCCACAGCGTTTCGGCGTCGCGCTCGATGCGCTCGAGCAAGCCGTGCAGGGTCGCCTCGGTCTCGGTGTTGCCCGAGGCCAGGCCATCGGAGGACTGCCAGTAACGATAACCGACGATCGTCCGGTCGAGGATTGTCGCTTCGCGCGGGACCCAGGTGGTTGCGCCGTCAAAGAGGTCGAAGCCACGGAGCCAGTCGATCGTTTCGTCGTTCTGAAGGTCCGCTTGCCCCGCCGAGATGAGCCCCGGCAGATGCAGCGTTCGATCGCCCGTTTCGGAAAGAGCCCGGCTGGTGGCCGTTCTTGTCGCGGCCGACGGCGCGCAGGCCACTGCCCGCTCGATCGCCTCCATGGCCGCCGAAACCTTGGCGTCAACGTCGGTGATGCCTTTTCCCTGGTTGATGACGATCGATCGGGCGTTGGGCGACACGGCGCTCCAGACGGGAATGCCGAGCCGGTCGAGGCCGGTCAGCCGCGCAAGCCGGGTGACGCCGAGCGCCGGCAGGGATGCCTCGATCCGCCGGAACGTTTCTTCTGGCGGGCAGGCGCGATCGCTGTAGGAAAGCGGCTCGGCCGCCGGACGGCTGGAATGCTCGTCCGACGGCCGGCCAGTTTCAGCGGCTTGTGCCACGCGTGGACTAGCCGTCCATGAACCCGCCGGAAACGGAGCCGGACGAGGCCGCAACCACGGCGAGATTGACGCCCTTGTGCACCATTGCCCCGCTGTTGTTACGCAGGTCGTTGGCCGCAGCCAGCGGCCCCTGCGTCGGCGTTGCGATCTGCGAGACCGTGCCCGCATCCAGATCCGCAACCCAAAGCCGGTTGTCACCCGCCAAACCGATCACCACTACTTTTGCCATTTTCCCCTCCTGGCCGTTGCTGATGTGAGAAATCAGAAGCCCGCCTTGCGCAGGCCCTCGCAATAATGAACGCGCTGCCATTCTTCCCTAAAGGGAACGATGGTCATCCACTTGTCGAGATCAAAGTCCGGATGCACGTCGAAAGTCTTACGGACGAACTGGCGCGCTTTTTTCCGGTTGCCGAGCATGCCCCAACTTGCCGCCGACAGCCGGTCGGCAGGGGTCGGATCGCGCATGCGCTCGATATAGGCGATCGCCTGCTCATACTGGCCAAGCGAGTAGCTGGCGCCGGCCGCGGTCCAGAAATATTCGTCCGGCGCAATCGGGTTGAGATCGATTGCTGCCTGGATCTTGCGCAGGCCACCCTCGGGGCGCGAAGCTTGCACCAGCGTGTCGGCGTAGCTCGCAATCACGTTGGCGTGCTGAGGGCTCAGCGCCTCCGCCTTGTCATGGTATTCCATGCTCTCGTCGAACTGTCTCAAGTAGAGCTTGACGACGCCAAGCTCGCGATAGCCCGTTGCCAGCGTGTCGTCGGCCACCACCGCATCGCGCGCATGCCGTTCCGCAAGCGCCAGCAGCTCTGCGTCGCCGCGGGCTGTCAGCAGCCACTCGAAAAAATAGCTGCGGGCGAGCCCGCTCATCGCCGGCGCAAAGCCGGAGTTCTCATAGAGCGACTGGCGGAAACTCTTGCGCGCGCGCCGCAGTTCCGGAAGGTTGAGCTGCTTGAGATAGCGCTGTCCGAGCAGGAAGCTGCGGTAGGAGCCGACATTGGTCTCGTAGGTCTGGCGATGGGTCTCGTTGCGCTCCACCTGGTTGGCGATCGCCAGTGCGATCTGGCGGGCAATTTCCCGCCGTGAGGCCATCAGCCCGTCGCCATCGAGATTGAAACGGTCTGCCCAGATCACTTCGTCATTGGCAAAGAAGATCAGTTGCGTGAAGAGCGTCAGCCGGCTGCCTTCGTCGGTCAGGCGCGTGTCGAGAATGTAGCTTATGGCGTGCTTCTGGTAGGTGCTTGCCTTGTCGGCCTGCAGGCTGATCTGTGCGGCCGTGTAGGGCGCGATCACCGAAACCGAGCGAAGCGCGCAAAGCCCGATCGTCACGTCCTCGATCAATGCGCTTGCAAATTGTGTTGCCGGACTGTCGTTCGCGCCGTTGTTCGGCGGCAGAAGGACGACGCGCGGCGGGCGCGAGTCGGCTGCCGGCTCCGACGTCGGCGCGATTATCGTCGAGACCGATCGCCATTCCGGCCTGTTGATCGCGATCGCGCCGCCGCCATTCGAGACAGCCCGTGCCTCCAGATGATTGCCCTCAAGCTGAAACGCCTGGGTCAGGATCTTGCGCACGTCCTCGTCGAGCGGGTTGCGCTCGAGCAGCCGGGTCGCTGCCGCCTTGACCAGCTTGCGATGGTTGTTCGTCGCCTCCGCTGCCGCAAGAAGCAGGCTTTCGCGCAGCAGCGCCATATGCTCGCTACGCTGCCGCTCGATCCAGCCATGCAGCGCCTGGCCCTGGGACTTCAAGTCCTTGAGGAAGTCTTCCTGGAAGGTTTCGACCGCCCACTGGAGACGGGAAAGTGGATCGCCCGCCTCACGCCCGATGGTATCGAGGTCGCTCTTGAGCCGGCTGGCGTCGAGGCGCACGGCCGACGGCGAGAAACTCAGGAAGTGACAGCCGAGTTCTTCCTGGCGCGCGCTGATGCGGGAGACCGTCTTGCGCAGATTGACGAAGGCCTGGCTCGGGACGATCTCGTCCCAAAGGAGCTTGGCGACATCGTTTCTTGACTGCTCGCTGTGGCCGCCGACGATCAGATGACATAGGATCAGCAGACCCTTTTCGGGAAACGCTACCTCACGCCCGCCGTTATCGACGAGCCGCAAGCGCCCGAGGGTCTGCAGTCTGAATGTCATCCGGTCATTCCTGTCGGGCGCGGGTGCTTAGCCGTGCAGGTCCTGAGCGTGGCTCGCGCTTGAGCGGACGGTCTCGGTCTCCGGCGTCTGGGCAACGGCGGCGACCAGCGAGATGATCTTCTTGCGCAGCACCGGGTCCGCGATCTTCAGGAAAGCGCGGTTGAGCGCGATGCCTTCCTTCGACGAAACGAAGGACGAGATTTCGCTCGGCTCGCGCGTTGTGTCGCCGTTGCGTGCGCCGGCAGGGTCTTCACCCTCCTGGAAGAAGAAGCTCGGGTGCACGCCGAGGATATCGGCGATCGCCTGCAGACGGCTCGCGCCGATGCGGTTGGTGCCTTTTTCGTACTTCTGTACCTGCTGGAATGTGATCCCGAGACCGTCGGCCAGCTTCTCCTGGCTCAGTCCGGCCATCAACCGACGCATCCTGACGCGGGAACCGACAAAGACATCGATCTGGCTGGGGGCTTTCGTGTTCACTTGTATTTCCTCCGCACGTAGGAGTGGTCAAATCATACATATGAGTTTGCTTGAATAAATGACTCTATGCAATCACTACGGGCTAAAACACAAAGATTTGCGACGCTTTAATGATTTTACCCGGGGAGACGGGATAGCGACCGTCGCGATCGGGACAGAAGCGGGCAACCTGAAGGACCGGGGAGGGGTGGTGAAACGGCATGCGCCCCTGCGGTGCTCCGAATCGTTCCGGTATCCGGCGTTTGCTGCGGCACGCTCCGCTCCGTTGCGTCTAACTTCTCGGCGACCCGTTACGGTCGCCGTTACTGTTACGTACTTGCGCTTTGGTGATGGGCAAAGATGTCTATGGCTCAACCAGTTCCGGTGCCAGCTTCGGCTTCAGTCGTTGCGGGCGCGGGTCGGCCGCCCGGGATCTCGGAGAACCGTAATGCGCAGACTGACACTCGCCTTCACCCTCCTCGCGATTGCCGCGGTTCCGGCGCAGGCCGGGCCGGCAACGACGAGCGCCTCAGTCAATTTCCGGGAAGCACCGGGAACCGGCTTCAACAGTCTGGGGACGATCGCCGAGGGAACCGAGGTCGATGTCAAGGAATGCGACGATGCGGGCACCTGGTGCGCGGTAAGCTTCAATGGCCAGAACGGCTTCGTGAGCGGCAAGTACCTGAACGATGCCGATCCCAAGGGGCTCGGTTGGCCGCGCGCCTACAAGACCGATAGTGGCGCGACCATCACGCTCTATCAGCCGCAGATCAACGCTTGGAAGGATTTCACCGAACTCGATGCGCTGATCGCCGCCGAATACAAGCAGTCCGACGACGCCAAGCCGATCTTCGGCGTGGTTGGCGTTACCGGCAAGACCGATGCCGACAGCGCCTCCGGCCAGGTCGTCGTTTCCGACATCAATATGACCGAGATCAACTTCTCCGTCCTCGACCGGAAGGAACTGGCGGATCTGACGCTCGAGGTCGGCAAGCTGATGCCGGTCGGGACGATCACCGTTTCGGAGGACAAGCTGACGGCGAGCCTCGCCGACTACCAGCGGCTCGGCAATGTCGAGGGGTTGAAGGCCGACGCGCCGCCGATCTTTATCAGCAAGAAGCCGGCGATCCTGGTGCAGACCGACGGCAAGGCCGTGTTTGCCCCGGTCAAGGGCGTCGAGGGGCTCTCCTTCACGGTCAACACCAATTGGGATCTGTTCAAGGTCGAGGCTGACGCCACCTATTACCTGCGCAACGACAAGTCATGGCTGCAATCGAAGGATCTCGCCTCGGGATGGCAGTCCGCCTCGTCGCTTCCCGACATACTCAGCAAACTGCCGGACGACGACAACTGGAAGGATGCCAAGGCGGCGATCCCGCCGCAGGCGGACAAGGTGATCGTGCCCGACGTCATCTATTCGGATAAGCCGTCGGAACTGCTCGCCTTCGACGGTGAGCCGAAACTCGAACAGGTGCCGGGCACCGGTCTCAAGGTTGCGACCAACACCGAGAGCGACGCCTTTTACCGTGACGCTGACTCAAGCTGGTACATCCTCGTATCCGGTCGCTGGTTCGCGAGTACCACGCTCGACGGCCCCTGGACCTTCGCTACGCCCAAGCTGCCGCAGGACTTCCAGAACATTCCGCAGGATGCCGCCTATTACACGGTGCGCGCGTCCGTTCCCGGTACCTCCGAAAACGCAGAGGCGCGGCTGAAGGCGAGCATCCCCGAAAAGGCGCGTGTCTCGCTCGATGGCTCCGTCACGGTGGACGTCGCCTATAGCGGCGACCCGAAGTTCGAAACGATCGACGGGACGTCCCTGACCTACGCGGTCAACACCAACGAGACCGTCATCAAGGTCGGCGACAAGTATTTCGTGCTGAAGGACGGGGTCTGGTTCGTCGGCGATGCACCGACCGGGCCGTTCGCTGTGGCAAAGGCGGTGCCGGACGAGATCTATACCATCCCGCCGTCGTCGCCGATCTACAATGCCACCTATGTGCGCATCTACGATACCGAGCCCGACGCGGTCTGGTTCGGCTATACGATGGGTTACCTGGGTGCCTATCTCGCCTGGGACACCTTCGTCTACGGCACCGGCTGGTACTATGACGACTATTGGGATTACGGCTGGGCCGGTGGCGGTTACTGGCCCTATTATCCACGCCCGGTAACCTATGGCGTCGGCGCCTTCTATAATCCGGCCATCGGTACGTTCGGCCGCTATGGATATGCCTACGGGCCCTATCGCGGCATTGCTGCCGGTGCGGCCTACAATCCGCGCACGGGCACCTATGTTCGCGGCGTGGCCGGCTACGGACCGAACGGAGACCGCGGCTTCGTCGCCGCCTACAATCCGCGCACCGGCAACGCGGCGATGGCCCGCGGCGGACATAACGTCTACGGAAGCTGGGGCACCGCGGCCGTCAAGCACGGGTCCGATTTTGCCCGCATCAGCGGCGGCTCGACCGCCAATGGCGCCGGCGTCAATTGGCGCGCGTCGGACGGGAACCATGGCTTTGTCGCCGGCGGCAAGGGCGGCGACGTCTATGCCGGCCGTGACGGAAACGTGTATCGTCGTGACGACGGACAATGGCAAAAGCATACGCCCGACGGTTGGCAGCCAGTCCAGAAGCCTTTGATCCAGGATAGGACCAAGGCGGGCGAGCAATTCTCCGCCAATCATCCGGATGCAGCGGAGAACCTCAACCAGCGGATCGACACGCGCCAGCAAGCCGGTCAAGGCGCGGACCGCGCTCGTGCCCCCGATCATCTGGCGATCGACAATATCGGACGTCAACTTGGCAACCAGCGCTCCTTCGAACGACAGTCTTTCGATCAGCGGCCGTTGAATTTCCCGAGCAGTGGCGGAGGCGGCTTTGACCGACCCGGTGGCTTTGGTGGCGGCGGCTTTGATGGCGGTGGTTTCCACGGTGGCGGCGGCTTCCACGGCGGTGGTGGCTTTGGTGGTGGCGGTGGATTTAGCGGAGGTGGCTTCCATGGAGGCGGTGGGTTCCATGGCGGTGGTGGATTCCGTCGCCGTTGACCGCGACGCTCTTGACGTTGGCGCAACAGCCCGCTGGTATGTTAGCCTTTGTAATGATTGAGAGTCGTGCCGGTCGGGGGACGGGCATGTTCGTCGGGGGGGGCTGAGAATGGGCTGTATCGGGTCGTCGGGTCGCTTGCTTGTGGGGCCGGTCTTCGGTCTCGTGGCTTTTCTTTCCGTTGTTTTTGGGCTGGTTGCGCCAGGCCTGGCACAGGAAGCCGCGCCTGCGGCTCCGCCTGCAAAGGTCCAGCAGCTGATCCAGCTTCTCGATGACCCGGAAGTGAAGCAGTGGCTGTCGACGAAGCAAGCCCCGCCAACCACTGCGGCCGAAGCTCCGGCCGGAACGCCCGCAACCGGTGTCGTGGCGCGTTGGACCGCCGAAATCAGGCGTCATCTCACCGGCATCGGCAACGCCGTGCCGCGTGTCCTTCCGGAAATGCAGGCGGCGCGCGAACGCCTTTCCGGCGACATGGAGAGCCATGGCGCCGCTCCCATTCTGAAGGGATTTTTCCTGATCCTGGCGATCGGCTACGGCGCCGAATATCTCCTGCGCTGGTTGCTCGGACGCAGCCTGAAGGGGGCGGTGCTGACGGGGCCGGCCCGCACCATGCTCACACGGGTTCTGCCGCTCATCGTGTTTGCGGCTGCCAGCATGTCGGTGCTGGCGATCGCCGACTGGCCGACGCGGCTGGAAACAACGATCGCGCCGCTGCTCGGCGCTTGGATCGGAGCACGCCTCTTGATGATCATCGCCTCGGCGGTCCTGACGGGGGGACCGGTCAACGAGGGGAATGCGGACGGGCGAGGCGGTTACCTCTCGCTCACGCCCGATGAGGCCAGCTTCTGGCACCGGCATGCCCTATGGCTGATCGGTGGCGGGGCGCTCGTCTGGGGTGTCGGCGACGCGATGAGCGCGTTGTCGATTTCCGCGGACGTGCGCAATCTCATCACCGCGCTTCTTGGGCTCGTGGTCCTCGCGCTCGGGATCCTCACAGTCGTGCGGCGTCCGGTGGGGGCCGTCGTCGGTTCGCGCCGTATCGTCGGCAACGTGTTCCTGGTTGCCTTCCTGATCGTGCTTTGGCTGCTTTGGGTCGCCGGCATGGACGTGCTGTTCTGGATCGGCCTTTACGTGATCGGCTTGCCGCCGCTGCTGCGTTTCACGAGCGCCTTTACCAAGACGATGCTGGATAGCTCGGCAGAGGACGATCCGCGCGTGGTGCGCAACATCTTCATCGAGCGCGGCGCACGGCTGCTGGTCATCGCGCTTGCCGCCGGCTGGCTGGCGCTCGTCTTCAAGGTCAGCGCCACGTCGATGATGCAGGACGACGCCTTCAATCGGGTGTTCCGCGGCGTCCTGGCGGGTATCGTCATCCTGCTGGCTGCAGATCTGGTCTGGCAGCTCGTCAAGGGTTTCATCAACCTGCGCGTCAAGCAGGCCAATCACGCGACCGAAGACCCGGCCGAGCGCGCCCGCAACACCCGCCTGATGACGTTGCTGCCGATCCTGCGTAACTTTCTGGCAGCCTTCATCGCGATCGTGGCCGTGCTGATGGTGCTCTCCGGCCTTGGGGTGGAAATCGGCCCGCTGATCGCCGGCGCCGGTGTCTTCGGCGTGGCGATCGGCTTCGGCTCGCAGACGCTGGTCAAGGACGTCATCAGCGGCATCTTCTACATGATGGACGATGCCTTCCGCATCGGCGAATACATCCAGAGCGGCAGCTACAAGGGCACGGTCGAATCCTTCAGCATTCGCTCGGTCAAGCTCCGGCATCATCGCGGTCCCGTGTTCACGGTGCCTTTCGGCTCGCTCGGCGCGGTGCAGAACATGAGCCGCGACTGGGTGATCGACAAGTTCCTGATCAACGTTTCCTTCGATGCCGACGTCGCCAAGGTGAAGAAACTGGTGAAGGGCATCGGCGCCAAGCTGCTCGAAGATCCGGATATCGGGCCGCTGATCCTGGAAACGGTCAAGATGAAGGGTGTCGAGAACTTTGGCGACTACGGCATGACCTTGAGTTTCGCCATGAAGACGAAGCCGGGGGCACAGACCCAGGTCCGGCGCCGGGCGCAGGTGATGATCAAGGAATCCTTCAAGGAAAACGGCATCAACTTCGCCTCGCCGACCGTGCAGGTGGCGGGCGACGAGCAGCAGCAATCCGTCGCCGCGGCCGCCGCGACCCGCGACGCCATCGCCAAGAAGAATGCGGCCGCCGCGCTTGGCGAAGGCGGTCCGCCGCAGGAATAGCATTTCGGCAACAGGGTTCTCGGGCTGGGGGCTGACATGAAACGCGTTCTCTTGGGGCTGCTGCTTCTCGTGTTCTTCACGGGAAGCGGCGCCTTGGCACAGTCGAATGAGCAATTCCTTCGCTCGATGTTCGTCCCCCACAAGGACGACTTCGACGGAATGGAAAAGCGGCGCGTGATCCGCATCATCGTGCCTTTCAGCAAGACCATCTATTTCCTCGATCGCGGCCAGCAATTGGGCACGGCCGTCGACTTCGGAACGGCGCTCGAAAACGAACTCAACAAGGGGAAGAAGAAGCAGATCGACAAGATCCGCGTCGGGTTCCTGCCGATGCCGCGGGCGCGTCTGCTGTCGGCGCTCGAAGAAGGGCTTGGCGATATCGTCATGGCCAATCTGACGATCACCGAGACGCGGCTTGCAAAGGTCGATTTCACCGCGCCGCTGTTCGACGAAGCCAAGGAGGTGCTGGTCACCGGTCCTTCGGCGCCGGCGATCACAAGCGTCGACGATTTGAGCGGGCAGGAACTGCATGTGCGCCGATCGAGCAGTTATTACGAGCACCTGGCGGCGCTCAGCGCCGGCTTCGAAAAGGCCGGTCGCGCGCCGATCACGCTGAAGGACATGGATGAGAACCTCGAGGACGAAGACGTCCTGGAGATGATCAATGCCGGCCTGCTGCCCTGGACGGTCGTCGACAAATACAAGGCGGACATCTGGGTGAAGGTGTTCACCGACCTCAAGGTGCGCGACGACATCGTCGTTTCCGACCACGGGGAGATCGCCTGGGCGATCCGCAAGGACAGCCCCAAGCTTAAAGGTGTGCTCGACGACTTCGTCAAGACCCACAAGGTCGGGACGACCTTCGGCAACATCCTGAGGAGCACCTATTACAAGGGCGACAAGATGCTGAAGCGCGCCTATGCGCCAGCCGATGTCGAACGTTTCAAGCAGCTCGTGGAAATCTTCCGCACGCACGGGAAGACCTATGCTGATGGCGCAGGGCTACCAGGAATCGCAGCTCGATCAGTCCCGCCGCAGCCACAGGGGCGCGGTCGGCATCATGCAGTTGCTGCCATCGACCGCTGCGGACAAGGCCGTCAACATTCGCGGCATCGATAAGGACGAGAACCTCAACGTCGAAGCGGGTTCGAAATATCTGCGCTACCTTGTCGATACCTACATCGACGACCCGGCCGTCACGCCGAAAAACCAGATGCTGTTTGCCTTCGCGGCCTACAATGCCGGACCGGGAAACCTGCGCAAGTTCAGGGCCAAGGCCAAGGATATGGGGCTCGACCCGAACCTCTGGTTCGGCAATGTCGAGAATGCGGCGGCGGCGATCGTCGGGCGCGAGACGGTGCAATACGTCAGCAATATCTACAAATACTATGTCGCCTATAGCCTGCTCTCGGAGCATGATACGGAAACCACGGTCGAGAAGGCCGGCAGCACAGGGGTGGCTGCAACGCCTTAGCGAACGCGGCGGCGCGATCTGGCCGCGCTGGAAGAAGAGAAACGAAACAAGGAGTGGCAGGCACGGAGCGGTCCACGGACGGCGATGGGGCTGCCAGGTGATCATGGTGAAAAACATCCGCAGCCTTGGCGGGCTGTTTGGCCTGCTTGCTCTGTCCGCGGTGACGCTTGCGGGCTGCACGACGCCGGACCTGGAGCCGATCCCCGGCAGCATCACCTATGGCGGGCAGCCGCGCACGAAGCTGACGAAGGCGCCCGTCGGCAGCATCGTCCCGCACCGCTTCACGAGCGGCAACAGCTTCGTTCAGGAAACCTATGTCATCGAGCCGGACCGTTCGCTGAAACTGATCCGCCGGGACTACTACGATTTGCCGATCGACCGATGAACCGCTGGCGGTCGGGCCTGGTATCCCCTTGGCTGCAGACGGCGGCGCGGACGCATGCTTTCCTCTCCCGCGATCCCACCGGAAAGCGGCAAGCTCCCGGCGCGGTCGGTTGACAGGCCGCCGCGGAGAAACGATAGCTCGCTGCGGATGAAGATCGCCTTTTACGCACCGCTGAAATCCCCTGACCATCCCGTGCCTTCGGGTGATCGCTTGATGGCGCGCATGCTGGTTGCAGCACTCCGTGCGGGAGGGCACGAGGTCGCGGTCGTCTCGGACCTGCGCAGCTTCATGGCGACCGCGTCGGACGTAGATTTTCGTGAACTGGAGCAAGCGGCGGCAGGCGAGATCACTCGCCTCCGGCAGGGCTGGATGCGCGACGGCGCCCCCGATCTGTGGTTCTGCTACCATCCCTACTACAAGGCGCCGGACCTGCTCGGTCCTTCGCTTGCCGCCGAATTCACCATCCCCTACGTGACGGCAGAGGCCTCCTACTCGGCGCGGCGAAACGAGGGCGTGCGCGCGATCGCCCAACGCCAGGTGCTCCAGGCCATCGAGCAGGCGGCAGTCAACATCTGCCTGACGCGCCGGGACCGGGATGGCCTGCTGGAGGCCGCGCCCGACTGCCGCCACGCGATGCTTGCTCCCTTTATCGATGCGGCCCCTTTCGTGCCGGGCGGCGGAAGCACGGATGACCTCTGCCGCATGGTCGCTGTCGCCATGATGCGCAGCGGCGACAAGCTGGACAGCTACCGCATGCTGGCGCAATCGCTGACACACATCGCCGATAGCCGCTGGACCCTGACGATCGTTGGCGACGGTCCGTGCCGCGACGAGGTGCAACAGGCCTTCTCGGCCTTGCCGTCCGACCGGCTGGACTGGCTCGGCGAAAGGACCGCTGCCGATCTGCCGGCTATTCTTGCCGGCAGCGACCTCTACGTTTGGCCGGGCTGCGGCGAGGCCTATGGGCTTGCCTATCTCGAAGCACAGGCGGCGGGCTTGCCGGTCGTTGCGCAAAATACCGCCGGCGTGCCGGAAGTGGTCAGGGACGGCGAGACTGGGATCCTTACGCCCGACGGCGATGCCACCGCCTTTGCGGCGGCGATGCGCGCGCTGATAGAGGATCCGGTCCTTCGGCGGAGATTGGGTACGGCCGCCGGACGGTTCGTCCATGACGAACGTTCCTTCCCTGCCGCGGCGCGGCGGCTGCGCACGATATTTGACGAGCATCTGGAGGCGACGGCATGAGACAACCCCATTGGCAGCAGCTTGCCGTCGCGCTCGACCGCGTGGCCGCGTCCGGTCGACAGGTTGATTTCTGGCTGCGGGACGACGACGCCGCCGAGCCGACGGCAGCACTCGACCGCCTGTTGTCGCTGGTTGACAAGCACCTGGTTCCGGTGGTCATCGCCGTGCCGCCCGCGCCGACGGGCGAGGCGCTTGCGCGCCGCCTCGACGGGCATGCCGGCGTCAGCGTCGCGGTGCACGGCTGGGCGCACCGCAACCATGCTCCGCCCGAGGAAAAGAAACAGGAACTCGGCGCGCACCGGCCACGCTCAACGGTTCTCGATGAACTCACGGAGGGTTACGCGCGCCTCCAGGCGCTGTTTCCGCGCAGCTTCGTGCCGATGCTGGTGCCGCCGTGGAACCGGATCGACGGCGCGCTTCTGGATGACCTGCCCGGGATCGGTTTTGCGGCGCTGTCGGTCTTCGGTCCGGAAAAGCCCTCGCTCCTCAAGCTCGTCAACACCCATGCCGATGTGATGGATTGGCAGGGAACACGCGGCTGCCGCGAGCACGCGGCGATTGTAGCTGACATCATCGCCAGGCTAAGGCAGGTCTGCGGTGACGATGAAAAGAGGCGGGATCAGGCCGGGCGAACCATCGGAGTGCTCACCCATCACCTGGTTCACGACGCCGGCGTTTGGTCCTTCATGGAGGAGCTCTTCACGCTTACGGCCGCGCATCCGGCCTGTCGCTGGCGGACCGGAGCCGATCTCGTAGCTTAATGGTCCTTTCGCTGGCGGAAGCGTAGTTTGGATTCGCCACCTGCCGCGACAAACATTAGGGACGCTTGCCGCCGTGTCAGGGAGGTGCGGCCGTCGGATGCGACGGCCCATGTTTCGCTAGAACACCACCTCAGCCGCTACCGGGTACGACAGTGTCGTCATCGTTGTCCGGCAGCAACCCTGAGCCGGGGGTCTTGGTCTTGTCGGTCAGTCGATCCTTTGCGTGAGGACCTGCGGTTGGAAGATGCTGCCCACCCGAGGGATCCTTGCCGGTTTCCTCGATCGCCTGCTGGGCCTTCTTGTCCTTGCTCATGCGGTACTCCTTCTTTGGAAAGAAGGAATCCACGAGGCGTGAAATAGTTCCGGCCCGAATTTCGGGTAAAGGACATCCCGACGCGATTTCAGATGCTCAATCGAGCTCGACGATCTGTCCGTCGCGGGCGGCAAAGGCGCCGGGGAATGTCGCCTGGACATCGCGTTCCATGGCGGCCAACGCCTCATCGGTGCGCGACGGATCGTGGTGGAACATGGCGAGCTGCTTGACGCCGGCGGCCATCGCCAGTCGTGCGCCATGCATGCCGGTCGAGTGTCCGTAACCCTGAAAATGCTCCATCTCGCTTTCGAGATAGGTGCAGTCGTAGACGAACAGGTCGGCCCCGGCGATCAGTTCGAGCACGCCGGGATCGAGGACGCCCGGCTCGTGCTCGGTATCGTAGACGAGAGCGACGGCGCGGCCGTTCCATTCGATCCGATAGCCGACGCAGCCACCGGGATGGTTGAGGCTCGTCGTGCGGATGGTGACGCCAGCACGCGGGGTCAGCACGTCACCGGGTTTGAAGTCCATGCCGTCGAGGCTCGCTTGACAGATGTCGGGATCGACCGGGAACCACGGCGGGCGCATGAAATCGCGGATCATCTCCCGCGTGGTCATGGTGCCGTGCAGATGGCCAGACCAGAAGCGCACCGAATTGCGACATTTGTAGATGGGTTTGAAATAGGGAAGACCGATAATGTGGTCGTAGTGGCTGTGAGTGAAGAACAGATCGAACTCTTCGACGCCTTCGGCGATCAGCGCATAGCCAGCCTCGCGCAGGCCAGAGCCGGCATCGAACAGCAATACGTCCTTGCCGCATCGAATTTCGATGCAGGATGTATTTCCCCCATAGGCGACGTATTGTTGGCCGGAGACCGGCAAACTTCCTCTTACGCCCCAGAACCGCACTCGAAAGTTGTCGTCACGCATTCAGTTTCGGCTTCACTACGCACGCTTGGACCATTTTGATCCTTGTGTGACTGTTAAACAAGCACAGATGGCCACACCCCTGCAATGCCATGGGTTATTATTTGGAAACTAACCATCGCGTCGCCAAGTCCCCCTCCGGCCAAATCCGCTCCTCGCCTATCTTCTAGGCTGCAGAAACGGACAGAGGTGTCTCCGTGGTAACAGCCAATGAAACTTTTTGTTGCGCTCCCGCGTGAATTATCTGACGAACGTTAAGGGCGAGCGAAGATCGAGGCGCTGATGGCTGAGGCAATGGAAGGCCGATTTTACGATAGCGTGCCGTTGTTCGACGCCTTCGAAGGCGTCGCGGACGAAGCGAATTACCGGCCGTTGCCGGACGGCTGGCTGCTGGCCGTGGCCGATATCGTCAACTCGACCGGTGCGATTGCCGACGGCCGCTACAAGACGGTCAACATGGCCGGCGCCAGCGTCATATCCGCCCTGATGAACGTGCTCGAAGAAAAGACGATGCCCTTCGTATTCGGGGGGGATGGCGCCCTGGCGGCGCTGCCGGCATCGATGGACGACAGGGCCCGCGACGCGCTGGCCGCGGTGAAGACCTGGGTGGCGGAGGAACTTGACCTTGAGTTGCGGACCGCGCTCGTTCCGGTCAGCGACATCCGCCAGCACGGGCTCGACATGCGCGTCGCCCGCTTCAAGGCCAGCGACGAGGTTTCCTACGCGATGTTTGCAGGCGGCGGCGCAAGCTGGGCCGAGGCGGCGATGAAGGCCGGGCGCTATCACGTCGCGGCGGCGCCTGCCGGCAGCCGGCCGGACCTGACCGGCCTTTCCTGTCGCTGGAACCCGATCGAGTCCCGCCACGGCACGATTGCCTCGATCATCGCGGTGCCGGGCGCGAAGGGCAACGGACCGGAATTCCAGGCGCTGATCGCCGACATCGTCGCGCTTGCCGACGAGGAAGATCGCGGCGGTCACCCCGTTCCCGAGCTTGGGCCGACCGCGCGGTTCTCCTTCCAGGGGATCGACACCGAGACGCGCGCGGCCGCTCCGCGAGGGCGACGTTTCCTGAAGCGTTGCGTTATCACCGTGCAGACGCTGGCACTTTTCGTCTGCCTTCGCATGGGCTGGAACCTTGGGCCCTTCGATACGAACCGATACCGCCGCGACCTTGCCGACAACACCGACTTCCGTAAATTCGACGACGGCCTGAAAATGACGATCGATATCAGCGCCCCGTGCCTCGAACGGATCGAGGCGCGGCTGCAGCGGGCAGAGGCAGAGGGCGTCGGACACTATGGCCTGCACCGGCAGGATTCGGCGCTGATGACCTGCATCGTGCCGACGCCGATGACCCGCGACCACATACACTTCGTCGACGGCGCCTCTGGAGGCTATGCGGTGGCGGCGAGCAATCTCAAGGCCGCGCTGGCGCGCAACAAGGCCACTCAACCCTTTGCGGGTGGCGCCGGCTAGCTGTTGTGGCCACAGGGATGCGCACGACCGTTGCGCTATGCCTTGATAATGTGGCTGCCCGTCAGGCCGTTTCGATGGAAGACGTTGCGGGTATCGACGACGAGCGGCGCCCACTTGGCGAGGGCTGCGTAGTCCACCTGGTCGTGGTCGGTGGCGATCAGCACGGCGTCGAACGCCGCCACCGTGGGCTCGTCGAGCGTCACTGAACGCCGGCCCTTCAGAGCGGCATACTCGCGCGTCGGCGGGATCTCGGTAACGTAGGGGTCGTGATAGGCGGTGTGGCCGCCGCGCTCCTCGATCAGTTCGATCAGGCGCAACGATGGGCTCTCGCGAATATCGGGAACGTTCTTCTTGTAGGCGAGGCCGATGACGAGAACGGTGGAGCGGCTGAGCGCCTTGCCGGCGTGCCGGTCCAGCGCCTCGGCCAGTCGGCTGACGACGTGGCGCGGCATGGCCGAGTTGATCTCGCCGGCAAGCTCGATGAAACGCGTCGGCAGTTCGTATTCGCGCGACTTCCAGGTGAGGTAAAAAGGGTCGATCGGAATACAGTGGCCGCCGAGGCCGGGGCCGGGATAGAACGGCATATAACCGAACGGCTTGGTTTTGGCGGCCTCGATCACTTCCCAGACGTCGATGCCCATCGCCTCGTAGACAATCTTCAATTCGTTGACGAGCGCGATGTTGACCGAGCGGAAGATGTTTTCGGTGAGTTTCACGGCTTCCGCCGTGGCGTTGGACGAGACCGGAACGACCGTCTTGACCACGGAGGCGTAGAACGCCTCCATCAGCTTTGCCGCCTCGGGGCCGTCGCCGGCAACCACCTTCGGAATGCTCACGGTCTCATAGACCGGGTTGCCCGGGTCTTCGCGCTCCGGCGAAAAGCCGACGAAAAATTCGGCGCCGGACTTGAACCCGGTTTCCTCGAGGATGCTGCGCACGATGCCATCGGTCGTACCGGGGTAGGTGGTCGATTCCAGGACGATGAGCTGCGCGGGACGCAGGGTTGCGGCGATCGCGCGCGACGTCTTTTCGACAAAGGAAAGGTCCGGGTCGCGATATTTGGTCAGGGGCGTCGGCACGCAGATGATGATGACGTCGCAGCCGGACAGTTCGAGGAAATCCGTCGTGGAACGGAAACGGCCAGCACCGCTCTCCCGGGCAAGGACAGCGTCCGAGACCGCCCCGATGTAGGACTTGCCCGCATCGAGCGCGACGATCTTGCCGGGATCGATGTCGAAACCGATGACGGAATAGCCCGCGCGCGCTGCCGCAATCGCCAATGGCAGGCCGACATAGCCGAGCCCGATGACGCCGACCTTGGCGCTCCGGGCGGAGATGGACGACAGCAGGCTTTCGAAATGAGGTGAGGTCAAGTTTCGGTTCCGGATCTCGTGGACAGACAGGCGCGGCGCGCGAACATGTCGTGGTTTGTTGGAGAGAAACAAGCCCCAAGTCAAGCGAGGCCCGGCACCAGGGCCGCTGGCAGGCCGTTGAGCCGGCTATCAAATCTTCATGCTGCAACAGGTCGGAAAAATCTTCGTTCGCCTCTGGAAATTGGCGGCGCGCGTGAATATCTGCAACATATAAGTGCCGCATTCCGGGTGCCTGCACGTCATCGACGCCGGAATCGGTTGGAGCATTTTCTTAACGGGCACGGCTCATCATCATCCACTGCGAACATGAACCGGCAAATTGCCGGGGCGTTCGCCGTCTCCGGATGCTGACGCGGGACGGTCTGTCATGCGAGGACGCGAAATGGGCCCGACGAACGACAACGTATCCGAAATTCTCATCGACAAGGTCGCCGACTGGCTGATGCGCACATCGCTGAGCGACGCGCCGCTGGAGACGATCGTCAAAGGCTTCTGCGAGCGGCTGGCGGCCGCCGGCCTGCCGCTGATGCGCGTCCATCTTTCCTTCTCGATGCTGCACCCGCTTTACGATGCTCTGGGTTTCACCTGGGTGCGCGGCAAGGGCGTGGAGGTCAGCGGCCTTCGGCACGAGGAACTGGCGCTTAATCCCGAGCGGTTCCTGCAGAGCCCCTACTATTACCTGCTCAACAACAATCTCGAGCATGTCCGCCGGCGCATCTACCAGGATACCCCGTCCGAATTTCCGATCTTCGACGATCTGAAGGAGCAGGGTGCGACGGACTATCTCGCCTTCATGCAGTCTCTCGGCGCCGATTCCGGCCACGGCATGGTCGGATCCTGGACGACCGATCGGCACGGCGGCTTCACTGACGATGTCATTGGCGCGCTTTTGAAGCTGCAATACCATCTGGCAGTCGCCGCGAAGATGGCGGTGCTCGGCAAGCTCGCCGACAACATGCTGACCACCTATCTCGGCTCCAGCGCTGGCCGGCGTGTGATGAGCGGCCAGGTTCGCCGCGGCGACGGCGAGACCGTGCGCGCCGTCCTCGTCATGGGCGACATGCGCCGCTCGACGATGCTGGCGGAAAAGGAAGGGCGTCAGTCCTATATCGAGACCCTGAACACCTATTTCGATGCGATCGCAGCCCCCTTCAATCGCAACGGTGGTCATATTCTGAGCTTCGTCGGTGACGGCTTCATCGCCGTCTATCCCTGTGGGCGCCACAAGGAGCCCTCGGAATTTGCCGCCCGCGAGGCCTTTGCCGCCGTGCGCGCGGCAACCGCACGCATGGACATGCTGAACGGCGAGCGGCGCAAGCAGGCACGCGATCCGATCGGCTACGGCATCGGTCTGCATGTGGGCAACGTGATGTTCGGCAATGTGGGCCTGCGCGACCGGCTGACGTTCTCGGCCTTCGGCTCGGCCGTCAACGAAGTCCAGAGGTTGCAGAACCTGACCAAGAAATACGCCCACAGCGTCGTCGCGAGCGAAGCCTTCGTCAATTATTGCGGCGGCGACTGGACGGCCCTCGGCCAGGAAAAGCTCCGCGGCGTGCGGCAGAAATTCACGATCCTCTACCCCAACGACGCTGCCTTGCTCGCAAGGGCCGATGAACGCTTCGACGACGTGTTGCAGGATGGACTTTCCGAGGCGGAGCATGTCATGTTGCTTCATCGCAATACGCGTCCGCTCCAGCCGCCGCGCGGCCTCATCGACAAGATGCTTCAATAGGGGGAAGAATGTTTCGCACCGTCCTTTTCGTCGCTTCCATCGTCATGGCCGGGAGCGCGATGGCGCAGCCATGGGAAACCAAGCTTTCCGACGGTTTCGAGGGACGGGATTTTGCGCCTGAGGGCGGGCTCTACTATCGCGAGAACTTCGAGCAGACCGCCGGCACGGTGGAGTTTCAGAACGAGGTCAAGCATAACGGCAACGGCGCGCTCAAGCTGAGCGTCGTTCCGACCTGTCCCGATTCGCTCGACGGTTGCAGCGAGCGGGCCGAGATCTGGGAAAAGACGGCGCTGCGCGTGCCATACGACCAGGGCGTCTGGTATGGTTTCGCGGTCAAGTTTGCCGACCCGATCCCGAACGAAGACCATCGTTACCTGATCGCCCAGTGGAAACGCGAGATCGATCCGGGTGCCGAGGGTGATTTCAGCCCGTTCCTTGCCTTGAGGCTCGAGGCCGGCAAACTCTTCGCCACTGTGGAAACGAACTATATCGCGCCGCTCTGGGCCGGTCCTGAGGGGAAGCCGGCGAGCTGCAAACCGGGCGAGATCCCCGTATGGGGGCGGCCGGGCGTCAACCAGATGCGCATGCTGGTCGCCGCAGACAGCAACTGGGAGCTGATCGACGGCAGTCTCTTCAATGCATGCACCGATGCGATCAAGGTGACGAACCACGGCAATCCGTTGCCCGACCCGAAGTCCGGCTGGATCGATTTCGCGATCTACACGCTGCCGGGAGCCAATGGCACGGGTCGCATCGAACTCTTCGCCAACGACAAGCCAATCATCACGGTGACGGGTCATATCGGTCACGACGACAAGGGGCTCGGCAAGAACCAGTACTTCAAGTTCGGCCCCTACCGGGCGGCCGATAAAACCGACTGGACGCTGTTTTACGACGACTTCCGACGCTCGGCCAATTGCGCCGACGTGTTGAAGGGCGGTGCCTGCCCTTCGTTCTAACCATCTGAAGATGCAGGTGGGTAGAGCCTCGTCTGCAACCGGGTGTGCTGGACAGCCCTTGGAAGCTGCGCTAGTCTTTTTTTAGAGGCGGCGGATAAAAAGCAATGAGGGAAGCGTGCTGCTATGACATCTGGGGCGGACCTGCTTCGAGTTGAAGGTCTGCGGATCACATTCTCGGTGCTCGGCGGCGAAGTACAAGCCGTCAATAACGCGAATTTCAGAATTTTGCCCGGCAAGGTGACGGCGCTCGTCGGCGAGTCCGGATCGGGGAAATCCGCAATCAGCCAGGCAGTGATGGGCATCTTGCCCAACGTCGCCAAGGTTGGTGGCAAAATTTTGTTCAACGACCCGACGACGGCGGCAAAGCCGATCGACCTGCTCTCGCTGGAGCGGGAAGGGGAGGAGATCCGCAGCCTGCGCGGCACGCGCATCAGCAAGATCTTCCAGGAGCCGATGACATCGCTGTCGCCGCTCCACACGATCGGAAACCAGATTTCCGAAGTGCTGAAGATCCACACCGACGCGGAAAAGGCGGAACGTCGGGCGCGAACGGAAGAGCTGCTCGGCTATGTGGGCTTTGCCAATCCGAAGCGCGCCTACGACATGTATCCGTTCGAGCTTTCCGGCGGCATGCGGCAACGCGCGATGATTGCCATGGCATTGATCTGCCGGCCGGCGCTGTTGATCGCCGACGAGCCGACGACGGCGCTCGACGTGACGGTTCAGGCCCAGATCCTGAAACTCCTGCGCGAGCTTCAGGTCAAGCTCAACATGGCCATGCTGCTGATCACCCATGACCTTGGCGTCGTCGCCAACATGGCCGACGAGGTTGTGGTGATCTATCACGGCCAGATCGTCGAGGCGGGTCCGGTCGAGGCGATCTTCCGCAACCCGCAGCATCCCTATCTCAAGGGCCTGATGGCCGCGGTTCCGCATTTCGACATGAAGCCCGGTGAGCGGCTGAAGGCACTGCGCGAAGTGCCGGTCAAGGCCGGAACGCTGCTCGGGACTTCGGCCGCCGACCGGCGCACCGGTCCCGACGTGCTTTTGTCCGTCCGCAATGTCTCGAAGACCTATGGAACGCGCAAATCGTCCTGGTTCGGTGGTGGCGAAGATACGCTGCATCGCGCCGTCGACGATGTCAGTTTCGATATCCGCCGTGGCGAGTGCCTCGGCCTCGTCGGGGAAAGCGGCTGCGGCAAGACCACTGTCAGCAAGATCCTGATGCGGGCCGTCACGCCCGACCAGGGCTCGGTGATCTTCGACAATGGCGAGGGGCCGGTCGATGTGCTGAAAGTGCAGGGCGACGACCTGAAGGCCATGCGGTCCAAGATCCAGATGGTCTTCCAGGATCCGGTCTCCTCGCTCTCGCCGCGCATGACGGTCAAGAACATCCTCAGCGAGCCGCTTGAGATCCACGGGCGCGGAACGGGCAAATCGCGCGAAGAAACGGTGCGTTCGCTGCTGCAGGCCGTCGGTCTCGACCAGCGCTTCATCAACCGGTACCCGCATTCCTTCTCGGGCGGTCAACGCCAGCGCATCGGGATCGCGCGCGCACTGGCGCTGGTGCCGGAGCTGCTGATCTGCGACGAGCCGGTTTCCGCGCTCGACGTCTCGGTCCAGGCGCAGATCCTCAACCTGCTGAAGGACCTGCAGAAGGAGCTGGGGCTGACCTGCCTGTTCATCTCGCACAATCTGGCTGTCGTCGACTATATGGCCGACCGCATCGCCGTGATGTGTGCCGGGCGTATCGTCGAGCTGGCGCCGCGCGAGGTGCTGATGCGCAATCCGGTTCATCCTTATACCAAGTCGCTGCTGGCGGCGGTTCCTTATCCGGATCTCGACCGGCCGCTGGATTTCGAACTGCTGAAGGACAGCGAAGGTTCGGACATGCGGCGCTGGGGACCGCAGTTCCGGGACGATGATGCCGGCGACGCGCTGATCCCCGCGGATCTCGGTGGTGACCACATTGTGCTGGCACGCCGATCCGTGGATGCAAGGGAGTTGCGGCCATGATCACCCGCCGAACTGTACTGGCATTGCTTGCGACCGTGGCTCTGCCGACGCGGCTCTTTGCAGCTGCAGGCGAGCCCGCATTCTGGGAAAAGCAGATTGCCGACGGCAAGCTGCCGCCGCTGGCCGAGCGCCTGCCGAAGACGCCGCGTGTCATCAACGTCGCGGCCATGGGGCGCCAGCCCGGCAAGTACGGCGGCGAGGTGCGGATGCTGATCGGCAGCGCCAAGGACATCCGCCTGATGACCATCTACGGCTATGCCCGTCTGGTCGGCTTCGACGAAGCGCTGAAGATCGAAGCAGACGTTCTCGAAAGCTTCGAAACGGTCGAGGACCGCATCTTCACCTTCCACATCCGCGAAGGCCACAAGTGGTCCGACGGCACGCCGCTGACGTCGGAGGATTTCCGCTATTGCTGGGACGACGTTCTCAACAACGAGAAGCTGAGCCCGGCCGGGCTGCCGACGGCGCTGGTCATGGATGGCGAGGCCGCCAAGTTCGAGATCATCGACGAACGCACGGTGCGCTATTCCTGGTCGACACCCAATCCTGACTTCCTGCAGAAGCTCGCCGGCCCCCAGCCGATGGTGGTGGTGATGCCATCGGCCTACCTGAAACAGTTTCATGAGAAGTATCAGGAAGAAGACAAGCTCAAGGCCCTAATGAAGGAGGAACGGGTGAAGAAATGGAGCCAGCTGCACATGCGCATGGCCCGTTCCTACCGCCCGGAAAACCCGGACCTGCCGACGCTGGACCCCTGGCGCAACACGACGCCGCTTCCGGCCGAACAATTCGTCTTCGAGCGCAATCCCTACTATCATCGCGTCGACGAGAACGGCCTGCAGTTACCCTATATCGACAAGTTCGTGCTTAGCGTCAGCTCCTCGGCGTTAATCCCGGCCAAGACCGGCACCGGCGAGAGCGACTTGCAGGCGACCAGTATCGACTTCGTCGACTACACCTTCCTCAAGGATTCCGAGAAGCGCTATCCGGTGAAAGTGCTTCTGTGGAAGAAGACGCAGGGCTCGCGCCTGGCGCTGCTTCCCAATCTCAACTGCTCGGATGAGGTCTGGCGGGCGCTGCTGCAGGATGTGCGCGTTCGCCGCGCGCTGTCGCTTGCGATCGACCGTACCGAAATCAACAAGGCGGTGTTCTACGGCCTGACGAAGGAAAGCGCCGATACGATTCTGCCGGACAGCCCGCTCTTCCGGCCCGAGTTTGCCAGTGCCTGGGTCGCCCACGATCCGGAACAGGCCAATGCGCTGCTCGACAAGGCAGGCCTTACGAACAAGGGCAGCGACGGCATCCGTATTCTCTCCGACGGCCGCGCTGCGCAGATCGTCGTGGAAACGGCCGGGGAAAGCACACTCGAGACGGACGTGCTGCAGCTCATCACCGACTACTGGCAGAAGGTCGGGATATCGCTCTTCATCCGGACCTCGCAACGCGACACGTTCCGCAGCCGCGCCGTCGGTGGCGAGATCATCATGTCGATGTGGTTCGGCATAGACAACGGCGTGCCGACGGCCAGCATGAACCCCGGCCAGCTTGCGCCGACCGCGGACGACCAGCTGCAATGGCCGGTCTGGGGGCTGAATTATCTTTCCCACGGCGAAATGGGCCAGGCCCCGGACCTTCCGGCAGCCGTCGAACTGACGGAACTGCTGCAGCGCTGGCGGCATTCGGCCGAGGATGCCGAGCGGACGGAGATTTGGAGCCGGATGCTCTCGATCTACACCGACCAGGTGTTCTCGATCGGCATCGTCAACGCCTCGCTCCAGCCGATCCTCGTGGCAAAGAAGCTGAGGAACGTGCCCGACACTGCGCTCTACGGCTTCGACCCCACGTGCTATTTCGGTGTCTACAAACCCGACACCTTCTGGATCGAACAGGAAGGCTGACATGCTGCGATATATTCTCTGGCGTATCGCGGCGATGGTTCCGACCCTCCTCATCATTTCCGCTCTTGTCTTCACCATCATCGAGCTGCCGCCGGGTGACTACTTCGAAAGCTATGTTGCCGAGATCAAGGCGCAGGGCGAAGGCGTCGACATGGAGCAGATCGAGGCGCTCCGGAAGGAGTACGGCTTCGATCAGCCGCCGGTGCTGCGCTACGTCTACTGGCTCGGCGGCATGCTGCAGGGCGATTTCGGCTATTCCTTCGAATACGAGCTTCCGGTGAGCGCCGTCGTCGGCGACCGCCTGTGGCTGACGATCCTAGTTTCCTTCGTCACCATCATTTTCACCTGGCTGATCGCTTTCCCGATCGGCATCTACTCGGCGACCCATCAGTACAGCTGGGGCGACTATGGCCTGTCGCTGATGGGCCTGATCGGCATCGCCATCCCCAACTTCATGCTGGCGCTGATCCTGATGTACTTCGCCAACATCTGGTTCGGGATTTCCATCGGCCACCTGATGGACCAGAAATATCTCGCTGAACCCATGAGTTGGGAAAAGGCGAAATCGATCCTCGAACACATCTGGATTCCGGTCATCATCGTTGGCGCGGCGGGAACCGCCGGCATGATCCGGCGCCTACGCGCCAACCTGCTCGACGAGTTGCAGAAGCAATATGTGGTGACGGCACGCGCCAAGGGGCTTTCGCCGATGCGCACGCTGGTGAAATATCCGCTGCGCATGGCGCTGAACTTCTTCATCTCGGATATCGGTTCGATCCTGCCGGCGATCATCTCCGGCGCGGAAATCACCGCGATCGTGCTTTCGCTCGAGACCACCGGCCCGATGTTGATCAAGGCGTTGCAGAGCCAGGACATGTATCTTGCCGGGTCGTTCCTGATGTTCCTGGCCTTCCTGACGGTGATCGGCGTGTTGATCTCCGACATCGCGCTCGCCATTCTTGATCCTCGAATTCGGCTGCAAGGCAGGAGCACCAAGTGACGTCATTTCTTCCGGCGCCCGGCGAGCCCATGCCGCACTACGTATCGACGGCTCCGTTCGATCCCTATTCCGTCGAGGCGATGACGGACGAGCAGGTGCGCGTCAACCAGGCTTCGCAGCTGCGGCTGATGTGGTGGAAATTCCGCCGTCACAAGCTGGCGCTTGCGTCCGGCGTCTTTCTCGTCGCGCTCTACCTGATGATCGTCGTCTGCGAGTTTCTGGCGCCCTATAACCTGCACACCCGCAACATGGACTATATCTATGCGCCGCCGCAGGCGGTGCATCTCTTCCATGAGGGCAAGTTCGTCGGTCCCTTCGTCTACGGCCGCACGATGACGCTGGACATGGATACGCTGAAGCGCAACTACGCCGACGATACCAAGGATGTGCAGCCGCTTCGCTTCTTCTGCCGCGGCGACGGCTATCGCTTCTGGGGGCTGTTCGAAAGCAACGTGCATTTCGTCTGCCCGGCAACGGGCGGCGAGGCCTTCTTCCTCGGAACGGACCGCCTCGGGCGCGACGTGCTGTCGCGCATCATCTATGGCGCGCGGATTTCGCTGACGATCGGCCTTCTCGGCATTACCGTCAGCTTCGTGCTCGGTATCGTCATCGGCGGTCTTGCCGGCTACCACGGCGGCGTCTTCGATCTCATCGTACAGCGTGTCATCGAGGTGCTGCAATCGATCCCGAGCATCCCGCTCTGGCTGTCGCTGGCGGCGATCATGCCGGCGACCTGGAGTCCGATCTTCATTTATCTGGCGATCACGATCATCCTCGGCCTGCTCGATTGGACCGGGCTTGCGCGCGCTGTCCGCTCGAAGCTGCTGGCCTTGCGTGAAGAAGACTATGTGCTTGCGGCCCAGCTCATGGGTGCAAGGAGCAGCCGCATCATCGGCCGGCACCTCGTGCCCGGTTTCATGTCGCATCTGATCGCCACCGCGACCATCTCTATTCCCGGCATGATCCTCGGGGAAACGGCGCTCAGCTTCCTTGGCCTCGGTCTCAGGCCGCCGATCACCAGCTGGGGCATTCTGCTGACGGAGGCGAAAAGCGTCAGCGTCATTGCCTTCTATCCCTGGCTCCTATTTCCCACAATTCCGGTCATTCTTGTGATTTTGGCGTTCAACTTCTTGGGAGATGGGTTGCGTGACGCGGCGGATCCCTACAAATGAAGCCCGGTTTGACGCAGCCATACGGCCCGCGTGAAACGGTTCATCGTACCCTGAGTGAAAGGTTTCTTGCATGATGCGGCGTTTTGAAGATGCCCGGATCCTCATGTATAGCCATGACACGTTCGGGCTCGGACACCTCAGGCGCTGCCGCACGATCGCGCATTCGCTGGTGGAAGACTATCGCGGCTTGAACATCCTGATCATTTCCGGGGCGACGATTGCCGGCGCGTTCGACTATCGCGCGCGCGTGGATTTCGTGAAGATCCCGAGCGTGATCAAGCTGCATAATGGCGACTACACCTCGCTCGACCGCCATATCGAACTCGATGAAACGCTGAAGATGCGCCAGGCGATCATTCGCCATACGGCAGAGACCTTCAAGCCGGACATCTTCATCGTCGACAAGGAGCCGATGGGCCTGCGCGGCGAGGTCGAGGAAACGCTGACCTATCTGAAAGCGCACGGCACGACGCTCGTCCTCGGCCTGCGTGAGGTCATGGATGCGCCGCACCTGCTCGAGGCAGAGTGGAAGCGGCGCGATACCATGCGCAAGATCGAGCAGTACTACGACACGATCTGGGTCTACGGCCCGCCTGATTTCTACGACCCCCTGACCGAACTCGACGTGCCGCCCGCGGTGCGCGAGCGCATGAACTTCGTCGGTTTTCTGCAGCGCAGCGTCCCGCGCGAGGAATTGCCGGGTCATAAGCCTCAGGGCGACTACATCCTCGTCACCACTGGCGGCGGCGGAGATGGGGCGGACCTGATCCACGACGTCATCCATGCCTATCAGCAGGATCCGGAGCTCACGCACAAGGCGCTAATCGTGCTAGGACCCTACATGCCGGTCAAGAAGCGGGAAAAGCTGATCCGCAAGGGCAGCAAGATCCCCTATATCAAGATCATCGAGTTCGACAATCGCATGGAAGAGCTCATTGCCGGCGCCAAGGGCGTCGTCGCCATGGGCGGCTACAACACTTATTGCGAAATCCTCTCCTTCGACAAGCCGGCGCTGATCGTGCCGCGCATCCAGCCGCGCGAGGAGCAACTGATCCGCGCGCGCCGGGCTGCCGAGCTGGGGCTGATCGAGATGCTCCTGCCGGACGAGGCGGAGGATCCGTTGCGGCTGGCGGCGGCGCTGAGGGCGCTGCCTTATCGTGAGCCACCGTCGAAAAGCAGCGCCAACGGCCTGCGGCTGGAAGGCCTCGTGCACATCTCCGAGATCGTCGGCAGATGGCTCGATCGGCCGTCGAGCGACCACCTGAACATCGTGAAGAAATCGAGCTGAAGCATTGCCGACAGACCGCAAGATTGCAGTCGTGCTGAAGGGCTACCCGCGTCTTTCGGAAACATTCATCGCCCAGGAACTGCTTGGCCTCGAGCGCGCCGGGATAGAACTCGTCCTGATCTCGCTTCGGCGTCCAACGGACGGCAAGCGCCACCCGGTACATGACGAAATCCGCGCCGACGTCCACTACCTGCCGGAATATCTGCATGAGGAGCCGTTAAGGGTTCTACGCGGGCTCGTGCGCTGTCTGCCGAAACCCGGATTCTGGCGCGTCCTGGGTCTGTTCCTCAAGGACCTGCCGCGCGATTTCAGCCGCAACCGCTTTCGCCGCCTCGGCCAGGCGCTGGTGCTCGCCTCCGAATGGCCTGGACAGCCGCGCTGGCTGCACGCGCATTTCATCCATACTCCTGCCTCGGTGACGGCCTATGCCAGCGTGATTGCCGGCACGCCCTGGACCTGTTCGGCGCATGCAAAGGACATCTGGACCTCGCCCGACTGGGAACTGTCCGAAAAGCTCGGCCTTGCGCGCTGGACCGTGACCTGCACACGCATGGGATACGAGCATCTCCGCAGCCTTGCCAGCGACAAATCGAGAGTACATCTGAGCTATCATGGCCTCGACCTCGACCGTTTCCCGCATTTCGACGGCACGCATTCCAATCGCACCGGTTCCGATCCGGCCGATCCCGTCCGCATCGTCAGCGTCGGCCGCGCCGTTGGAAAAAAGGGCTACGACGTGTTGCTGAAGGCGCTGGCCAAGCTGCCAGCAGAGCTTCATTGGCGGTTCGAGCACATCGGCGCCGGCGAACTGACCGGCCAGTTGAAGACGCTCGCCACGGAGCTCGGCGTCTCCGACCGTATTGTCTGGAAGGGCGCGCTCGACCAGACCGATGTGCTTGCGCACTATCGGGCAAGCGACATCTTCGCGCTCGCCTGCCGGATCACCGCGGATGGCGATCGGGACGGGCTGCCGAACGTGCTTGTCGAAGCATCGAGCCAGCGGCTGGCCTGCGTCTCGACGGCGATATCCGGCGTTCCGGAACTCCTCGTGGACGGCGAAAACGGCCGTGTCGTTCCGTCGGAGGATCTGCAGGCACTTGCGGTCGCGCTTGAGGAACTGATCCGCAATCCGGCACTTCGCCACAGGTTCGGCGATGCGGCCGAGCGGAAGGTTCGCGGCCAGTTCGACCACCACACCAGCATCGAACAACTCGCCGGCCTGTTCGCCAGCGAATGGAGAGCCGCCTGATGTCCGCACGTCGCGTCTTCTTCTACGTACAGCACCTGCTCGGCATCGGTCATCTGGCGCGAGCAAGCCGGATCGCGAGCGCCTTGGCGGCCAAAGGCTATGACGTGACCGTCGTGACGGGCGGCAGCCCGGTGCCGGGGTTCCCCGCAAACGATGTGAAACACGTGGCCCTGCCGCCGGTGCTGGCTGGCGACAAGGGGTTTAGCGGACTTGCCGACGGCGAGGGAAATCCGGTCAGCGAGGCTTTCAAGCAAGAGCGCCGGGAGCTGCTGATCGAGGCATTTCTTGCCTGCAAGCCTGACATCGTCATCTTCGAAGCCTTCCCCTTTGGCCGCCGCCAGATGCGTTTCGAGTTGATGCCGCTGCTGGAGGTGATCGAGAAGCAGGAGCCGCGGCCCCTCGTTGCCGCATCGCTGCGCGATATCCTGCAGGAGCGGACGAAGCCCGGGCGCGCCGAAGAAACCCTCGACGTTGTCAGGGCGCATTTCGACCTCGTGCTCGTGCATGGCGATCCTGCCTTTGCGCGGCTAGAGGAGACCTATCCGTATACGGCGGAGA
The DNA here is from genome assembly GCF_014851885.1 of Ensifer sp. ENS02. Classification (NCBI taxonomy): domain Bacteria; kingdom Pseudomonadati; phylum Pseudomonadota; class Alphaproteobacteria; order Hyphomicrobiales; family Rhizobiaceae; genus Ensifer; species Ensifer sp. ENS02. Next base: position 69,538 of record NZ_JACVAO010000010.1, read on the forward strand.
TCGAAGACAAGATCGTCTATACCGGTCTTGTCGCCGGCCATGCCCCTGAACCTCCGGCTGAAAGGTTCGACGTGCTTGTTTCGGCTGGCGGCGGCGCGGTCGGCAAGGAGTTGATCGGCGCGGCACTACAGGCGGCCGGGCTGCTTGCGGGCGACCTGAAATGGTGCCTGATCACCGGGCCGAACCTGCCGCAGGACGACTATGACGGATTTGCCGCCGCAGCGCCCGCAAACGTGCATCTGTTCCGCTTCCGCAAGGATTTCGCGAGCCTTCTGTCGGGTGCGCGGCTCTCGGTTTCCCAGGCCGGCTACAACACCGTCTGCGATATCTTCCGTGCCGGCTGTGCGTCGCTGCTCATTCCCTTCGTCGCCGGCGGCGAGACCGAGCAGTCGACCCGTGCCGAAAGGCTCGAAAAGCTCGGCCTTGCCGGCGTTCTGCCAGAAGCGGACGTAACACCGGAGAGGCTGGCCCGCGACGTCGAGACGATGCTGGCGCGGCCAAGGCCGGAGATCCCACCGCTCGACCTGAACGGCGCCGCTAGAACGGCGGAGATACTGGGGCTTCAGACGGTTCGCTAGCCGTAGTCGGTGGTGCCCATCGGTCTCCGCTGAAGGCAGCCCTTGAGCGGAACCACCGAAATAGAAAAGTCGCTCGGCAAACCAATGGTCGGGCGACCATTCGTCTATCTGCCAGTATGTACGGAGCCTGGATATTTTCCTCGCGTTCTGCGTGTCCCGGCTGGCTGTCTCCGGAATGGTATGTTAGTGAAATCAATAATACTGATTCTGAATATACGCAGTGCATTTCCACCGAACGATAACCTGGGTTCCTGTGTGCACTAAACTCAAGGTCTTGCCAGGACTGGGTCATACTCTTGGCGAAGAGTTTCCCGTACGGCTTTCCTGCCTTGTCTACCTCTCCAACATCCGCTGGCCTCTCGCGCACGGCATCGCCTGTGCGCTGCAGCGGCGCCGGCTGGCGAGCGTGGAGGCAGCGGGGCACCCGCGGTGAACGGCGGCCGCAGAGCAATGCCAGGGGATTTCGGCGCGTCGAGCGCGTAAGGCAGGAGGGGCAGTTGAGAAATCTGATCGCGCTGTTGATCTCAGTGACCTTGGCATTGGGGGCCGGGGAGGTAATGCTGCGCATGTTCACGCCCTTTCCGATCGGAACGCAGTCGCATCGAAGCATTGACGAGAAGTATGGCTATCGTCTCGATCCCACCCTTTCCGGCGTTGACGAGGACGGCTTCCGCGACCCGGCAGGCGCACGGCAGGGCTTGCAAGTCGCCGCAATCGGCGACTCGATGACCTATGGCAACAACGTCGAAAGCGGCCAGGCCTGGCCGGCCGTCTTCCAGGCCATCACCGGCGAACACACCTACAATTTCGGTGTCGGAAGTTACGGCATCTACACCTACCACGCGATCGTCCACGACGCGCTGGCAAATGGAGCCAAAGGCGCGATCGTCGCCATTTTCCCAGGCAACGACTTCGCGATCGTTTTTTCGGCATGCGATATCATGAACGCGCGTTCCGACTTCTGGCTTGCAGAGCAGGCGCGGCTTCACCTGCAGGCTCTCTTCAGTCCGACCGGAAGCCATACGCAATGCACCAAGGCGCGATCGGCGAGCATCAAGACGAAGCTGTTCGAGAACGTCGCGCTTCTGAGCGCTTATCAATATGCGATAAAGGACCGTGTGACGAGCTTGTATGCGCGCTTCCTTGGCACGGGCAGCGATGAAGCGTCCGAATATTACCGGTTCCCGGACGGGATCCCACCCGTGTCGAGGCGCTATGTGGATGATGCCGGTCGCATGAGCGATTTGGCCTCGTCCGAGACAGCGGCGATGCTTGCGGACTTTGAACGCTTTGCGGCCGACTGGGCCGCGCAGGGACTGGGACGGGTAGGACTGTTGCTGATTCCGTCCAAGGAGCGTGTGGTTTTCGAACATCTTCGGCGCGGTGGCCAGCTGGCGGTTGCCGATCCCGCCTTCATCCGCAGTGTCGAGCGTCAGATCGCACTCGAGGACAAAATTCGGGAGGTCGCCAGCCGGCTTGATCTGCCGTATCGCAGTGCGGTGGATGCAACGACCGACGCCTTGCGGGATGCGATCCTGGCCGGGCAGCGCTTTTATCCTGACAACGACGGACATCCGTTTGAGGCAGGCTACAAGGCCTTCGCGGGAACCGCGTCGTCGCTCTGGAACGAGATGAAAACAAGGGTCGCCGAGACGCATGACTGAACGTCGGGGGGCGGCGGTACCCGTGGAGGCCGAAGACAGACAGCGGTGCCGGAGCGCACGGGTGCTGTCCCGGCTAACAAGTGCGATCTCGATCGGTTCAGACCGTGCCGATCAGCATGAAGCGGGTGTATTTTTTTGTCGGCAGCGCGCCGGCGAACTCCACGGTCGTCAATGCCGCCTGCTTGGCGAATTCTTCGACAGAGGCCACGCAGTTGATATGCGTCGGCTCGCTGAAATAGTCGTTGGACTGGAGCAGCACCCGCGTACCGGCCGGAATGCGATCGAGCCATGCCTTGAGGTCTGCGATATGCTCGCAGCTCGTATTGATCACCACGTCTGCCGCGAGCGCGGCGTAGTCGATCGCATACATGTCCGCCGTCACGGCATGAAACTTGTCCAGAAAGGCCGCGTTCAGCGTCCGCGCCACCGCTTCGACGTCCGGATCGATGTCGAAGCTGTCGACTGCGGCCACATCGAAGCGCTGGTCTTCCAGCAGCATGGCGCCGAGAATGCCGTACCAGCCGCCGAGGATGGCGATCTTGCCGTAGGAGGGGCCGGCCACCTCAAAGAGCGTATCGCGCGCCCAGACCTTGCAGGCAACCTGCTTGTGGTTGAAGGCATTGGCGATGTGGGCGTCTGGATGTTTGGCGATCACCCGGCCGATCCCTTCGATCAGCGGACTGCGCGTATAGGCGGCGATGCCACGCGCGAGATCGAAGGCATGCTCGTACCAATCGCTGGTTTGGCAGGGGGGATGGCTGGTTTGTTTCATGCGGTCGTTGTAAGCTGCGCATCGAGCGAGTGCAATAACGGCGTGTGCTTTCGGGAGCGTCGACCTCTGCCGGTTGACTTCAAGGCCGCCTGTTGGAAACCGCGTCCATTGCAGATTTCCCTCGCACCTGCATAATCGATCAACCGGATTCGGCGCCGGGCGGAATATGCAGGCGTCCCTTCAGGAGCGTGCCTTAGGGTACCCGTCCGGAGGTGTCGCCGAAGAGTGATGCGTGCTGGGGACATATGGCAACCCGGCCCGCCAGCAGCAGTCGTGTTCAATAAGGTCCTATCGCCAGTAACATGGAACCACGCCTTTCCCGCTATATCTGGACCCACACGCGCAAGGACCAGCTTTGGATCCTGGTTGTCGTCGCGCTGTCGATGATCCCTTATTTCCTGTCGTTCGATCTGCCGAAGCAGATCGTCAACGGGCCGATCCAGGGCGATGGCTTCGACAGTCCGGAGGCCACTCAGGCCTTCCTGCCGATATCCTTCGACCTGCCGTATTTGGGCACGTTCAACGTCTTTGACGGCTTCCAGCTCGGCCGCGAAGGCATGCTGCTCGCCCTCAGCCTGGTGTTCCTGGCGCTGGTGGTGGTCAACGGCCTCTTCAAATTCTACATCAACACGTTCAAGGGCCGGCTCGGCGAGCGGCTCTTGCGCCGCATCCGTTTCGAACTCGTCGACCGGGTCCTGCGTTTTCCGCCCAGCCATTTCAAGCGGGTGAAGCCCGCCGAAATCGCGACGATGATCAAGGACGAGGTCGAGCCGCTCGGTGGTTTCACCGGTGATGCCTTCGTCTCGCCCGCCTTGCTCGGCGGCCAGGCCTTGACGGCGCTCGTGTTCATCCTGCTGCAGAGCTTCTGGCTCGGGCTGATCGCAACGCTGATCGTCGCGGTTCAGGCGGTCATCATTCCGCGCATGCGCAAGCGGCTGCTTGTGCTTGGGCGCGAGCGGCAGTTGACGGCGCGCGAGCTTTCCGGCCGCGTCAGCGAAATCGTCGACGGTATCGGCGCGATCCGCGGCCACGATACGTCGAACTACGAGCGCGCCGACATCGCGGCGCGGCTCGGCCGGATCTTCAAGATCCGCTACGACCTCTACCAGTGGAAATTCCTCGTCAAGTTCATCAACAACTTCCTCGCGCAGGTCACGCCTTTCCTGTTTTACGCGATCGGCGGCTATTTCGCCCTGCAGGGCCGCCTCGACATCGGCCAGCTCGTTGCCGTCATCGGCGCCTACAAGGACCTGCCGGGTCCGCTGAAGGAACTGATCGACTGGGACCAGGCCCGTCAGGACGTCCAGGTGAAATATGCGCAGGTGGTCGAGCAGTTCAGCGTCGACACGCTGCTCGATCCCAAGGTCCAGGCGGTGGCAACCACCGCTGCCGTGCCGCTCGCAGGCCCGCTTGCCGCCGTCAATCTGACGGTGATCGACGATGGCGGCTCGACGCTGCTCGACCACGTGTCGCTGCAGGTCCAGCCCGGCGAAAAGGTGGCGCTGATGGGTGGTGGCGAAGTGCTCGCCGAGGCCTTCGGCCGGCTCGTCTGGCCGGCAAGCGGCAAGGTGCTCGTCGGTGGCCAGGACATCCTGGAGCTGCCGGAATCGGTGACCGGCCGACGGATTGCCTACGCCTCGTCCGACGTCTACGTCTTCCAGGGCAGCCTCGGTGACAACATCCTTTACGGGCTGAAGCATGCGCCGCTCACGGACGAGATCTATGAGGGCGAGCGTGCGACGCACCGCAAGTGGGAGGTGACCGAAGCCCGGCTGGCCGGAAACCCGTATCTCGACGTCAACAGCGACTGGATCGACTATGGATCCGCCGGGGCAAACGGGCCGGACGATCTGCTCGTGCAGATCCGGCCGGTTCTCGACGCGGTGCTTTTGACCAACGACGTCATGGCGCTGGCCGTGCGCTCGACCATCGATCCCCACGAGCATGCGGAGTTCGCCGCAGGCATCGTCGAGATGCGCAGTGCGCTCCGGCAGCGTCTCGAAAAGGAAAAGCTCAGCGACCTCGTCGTGTTCTTCGAGCCCGGGACCTACAATGTCGAGGCGACGATCGGCGAAAACATGCTCTTCGGCACCATCACCGATCAGGTGATGTGGGCAGATGCGCTGGAGAACCATCCGTTCTTCAAGACGATCCTGCAGCGGGTCGGCCTGCGCGACACCTTTTATGAGATGGGCATCGAGATCGCCGAGAACGTCGTCGAACTGTTCCGCGACTTGCCGCCGGATCACCCGTTCTTCCAACAGTTGACCTTCATGACCGCCGAGGAAATCCCGGTCTATGAGGCCATCCTCCAGAAGGTACGCACGAAGGGCAAGGGCGAGGTCTCCGAGGACGACCAGATCAAGGTGATCAGGCTGTGCTTCGATTACATCGAGCCGCGGCACCGTTTCGGTCTTTTGACCGATGAGGTCATGGCGAAGATCGTCGCCGCCCGGCGCGAGTTCGACGAAGGCCTGCCGGCGGATCTCGCCGGGATGATCGAGCACTACCGCCCGAACCGATTCATCGCGTCCGGCAGCATTATCGACAACGTGCTCTTTGGACGTATCGGTCACAAACACGCCGACGGCTCGGAGAAAATCCGCGCGATCGTCCGGGATCTCTTCGAGGCGGGCGGGCTCTACAACGAAGTGCTTGCTTTCGGCTTCGACTTCAATGTCGGCGCCGGCGGCAAGCGGCTGACGGCCGCGCAGCGGCAGAAGCTCGACCTTGCGCGCGCGCTGATCCGCAATTGCGATTACTACATATTCAATCAACCGCTCCTGGCGCTCGACCAGCGCGTCCAGGAACAGGTCGTCCGCAACGTCTTTGCGATGCTCGATCAGGGCGGGCGTGATCCTGCGGTCATCTGGGTTCTCGCCAATCCGGCGTTGGCGGACCTCTTCGATCGCGTCGCCCGGTTCGAAAACGGGCGCCTGCTGCACGACGCTAATGTGGATGAACGACCTGACTACAAGGAAATGGCATCTTGATGTAATATTAATGTCAGGGCACGAGCATATGGTCCCGCCGCGATGCGGGAGGCAAGTTGCCCCCGACGGGAACTCGGAGACACGGATTGTGATGTTGCTCAAAGATGAAGTCGAAATGCTGCGCCGAATAACCCTGTTCTCGGGATTGCCGCCGGCAAAGCTGAAACTTCTGGCCTTCACGTCCGACAGGGTCATGTACAGCGCCGGCGAAGCGCTGTTCTATCAGGGTGACATCGGCGACGCGGCCTATGTCATTCTTTCCGGCAAGGCGGAGGTGCTCATCAATACGGCGGGTGGGCCTTTCAAGATCGCCGAAGTCGAGCAGAATTCGATCGTCGGCGAAATCGCCATTCTCTGCAACACGCCACGCACCGCGACGGTGCGCACCAGCACGCCGCTCGAGGCCCTGCGCATCCGCAAGGACGATTTCCTCAAGCTTCTGGCCGACTTCCCCGAGATGGCGGTGGAAATCATGCGCGTTCTCGCCGACCGCCTCGCGCAAACGACGGCGGAGCTCAGCGAGGCCCGCGGCTCGATGGAGCCGGTGGACGCCTGACGGCGGCACCTCCTTTGTACGGGCGAACCTTCCCGAAAATGCAGGCGGCGATGTGCCGGGGCAGCCATTCGCCTCGGTCATATGAGCCCTTCGCAAAATCCATTCCGCTTCGTCCGGATATGGGTTAGAGAAACGCCATGCGTTCGATCACCTATTTCCACAAGACCGTTCAGTTTCCCGACAAGCCGGAAAAGAAGCGCTTTTTCGCGCGGCTGCAGAACGGCGACTGGGAGCCTTGCACGTTCCAGAACATCGCGCGCCTGGTCGACGCCAAGACGACCTTCATCGACATCGGCGGCTGGATCGGCGTGACGCCCTATTGGGCGGCGCAGATTGCCGACAACGTTATCACTGTCGAGCCCGACCCTGTCTGTTTCGGCATCCTCAAGGAAATGCAGCCGGAGAATTGCGGCGAAGTGCGGGTCATCAATGCCGCACTGTCGGAGGATGACGTTCTCGTGCTGCATTCCGTCGGTGGCGGTTTCGGAAGCTCCGAAACATCGGCCCTGATCGCCGACGACGACGGCGAGGCGATACGTGCGCGCACCGTGACGATCGCAGCCCTTCAGGACATGGCGCGGACCGAAAGGCTCTGTTTCAAGATCGACATCGAAGGTTACGAGTATCGCGCGCTGGACCAGTTCCGCACGATCGATCGGATGCGGACGGCCGGCGTGCTGCTGGCGGTTCATCCGCAGATCCTGTTTGCGTCGCTGACGGGCTCCAGGCTGTCGCGCGTCCTTCGCACCATGACCGCCACTATCGGATTGATCCGTAGCCTGAAGGGCTTCCGCCTCGACAATCCCTCGGCAATCTGGACGGCGCTACGCAAATCGATCGCGCGCCGGGAGTTTCGCGGTTTCGACCTGCTGTTCGTGGCGCGCGAGGGTAGCCGCTAAGGAGCCTTTGGCGGCTCAAGTCCTTTCATGCATGAGGACAAGGACGGTAATGTCCGGGCATCCGCCGAGAACCGAAACGATACTCGGTTCGGTTAACCATGCCCCCGCTTAAAGTTAACTCTTCGTTTCAAAATGTTACTTCCGGTGGTATAGCTTCGCTGCTGCTATTTCCTGGTTTTGGTTGTGGCGCGTCGCGGAGGGCGGTTGCATGTCCTGGTTATACGTTGCCGGTGTCGCCTATGGCCTGACGGCGTTCTTTCTCGTGGGGATGACCTACCTTGAAGGATTGCAGGCGCATGCACCTTGGAACATGTACCGCGTGGCCGGGCTTCTGGTCTGCGTTTTCTGGCCGATTCTGTTTCTGTATCTGATGCTCAGGATGGCATCGAAAAGACGAATTCCGGAGCGCTGACGGCAAGGGCCAGCGGCGCTTATCCTCAACGCGGCGCCTGAACGGCGGTATTTACCATACAACTAGAAAATGCCGGAGATTAACCCATGATTCCGTCATGCGGTTTATGGTCCGGCAGTGATCGAACGGTGTGAAAGTATCTCGGCATGTGCGGTTACGGTGGCTATTTCGGGTCGGCCCCGGATGCGGAAATCCTTCTCAAAAGGATGGCCTCTGCGATCGCGCATCGTGGCCCGGACGAAAACGGCGTTCTTGCCGCACCGGAGGCCGGGCTCGCCCATGTAAGGCTGTCGATCGTCGGTCTCGGCGACGGCCAGCAGCCGATGTCCGACGAAACCGGCGACCTTTCGATCGCCTTCAACGGCGAGATCTTCAACTACGTCGAATTGCGCGAGGAACTGCGCGCCAAGGGGCGGCGGTTCCGCACCGCGAGCGACACCGAGGTCATCCTGCATCTCTACGCCGTGATGGGTGAGGACTGCCTGTCCGTCCTCAACGGCGATTTCTCCTTCGCGATCTGGGATAGACGCCGTCAGCGCATGGTGTTGGCGCGCGATCGCATGGGCGTGCGCCCGTTGTTTTACACGACCCATGCCGGGACATTTTATTTCGCCTCCGAAATCAAGGCGCTGCTCCAGGTCCCCGGCATTTCCGCCGAACTCGATCCCGTTGCGCTCGACCAGATTTTTACCCTTTGGGCGCCGATCGCGCCGCGGACCGGCTTTCGTGGCATTCACGAGCTCGAGCCGGCTCACCTGATGATCGTCGAGAAGGGCAAGTCGTCGATCCGCCCCTATTGGCAACTCGACTATCCGGACCACGACGCGCCGCCGCTGTTTGCCAATGAGCGTAGCGCGGCCGAGGAACTACGCGCCCTTCTTACCGATGCGACCCGGATCCGCATGCGGGCCGACGTGACCGTCGGATCCTATCTCTCGGGCGGGCTCGACAGCTCCATCGTCTCGGCGCTTGCGGCCGGAATGGCGCCGCAGGGTCTGCGCACGTTTTCCGTGACGTTTGATAGCGTCGAACACGACGAGAGCGCCTTCCAGATGGAAATGGCGAAGGCGCTCGGCACGCATCATAGCGCGGTCGCCTGTCGTGCCGGCGACATCGCGAAGGTCTTTCCGCAGGTCGTCCGTTTCGCCGAACGTCCGATTATCCGCACGGCACCCGCCCCGCTTTACCAGCTCTCGGGTCTCGTGCGCGAGCAGGGATTGAAGGTCGTGCTGACGGGCGAGGGCGCCGACGAGGTCTTCGCCGGATACGATATCTTCAAGGAGTCGCGGGTGCGCCGCTTCTGCGGCCGCCAGTCCGGCTCGCGAATCCGGCCGCACCTGTTCCGCAAGCTCTACCCCTATCTGCCGGGCCTGCAGCAGCAATCGGCGGAATATCTCGCCGCCTTCTTCGGCGCCGGCGACGTGCCGCTCGACGACCCGCTGTTCTCGCACCGCCCGCGGTTCAAAAGCACGGCCGCGACCAAGATCTTCTTTTCTCCTGACCTGCGCGCCACGCTGAAGGACTACGACGCGGCCGAAGATCTGGCGAGCCGGCTTCCCGCTGCCTTCGGTCGCTGGCATCCGCTGCACCAGGCGCAGTATCTCGAAAGCCGTTTCCTTCTGCCCGGCTACATTCTCTCCAGCCAGGGCGACCGCATGGCCATGGCGCACGGGATCGAAGGACGCTTCCCGTTCCTGGACCACCGCCTCGTCGAGTTCGCGACGCGTCTGCCGCCGGAAATGAAACTGAAGGGGCTGGTGGAAAAACACATCCTGCGCGAAGCGACGAAGGACCTGCTTCCGCCGACCATCGGTCAGCGCACGAAGCAGCCCTACCGCGCGCCCGACAGCCATTCCTTCACCGGCGCCGGCGAACTGGAATACGTTCGCGATGCCATGAGCGAGACACGCATCGGCGACAGCGGTCTGTTCAACGCCAAGGCCGTGAACAAGCTCTACGAGAAATGCCAGTCGCAACCAACCACCGGCTTTAGGGACAATGCCGCCTTCGTCGGCATCCTGTCGACGCAGCTCTGGCTGCAGACCTTTACCGGCACCAGCATCCGCGCCGCTCAAGCGGCCTGAAATCCATTGGGAAAGGAAATGAAATGACGGAAACCATCAAGGACAAGGTCAGGGCCTTTGTCATCGAGAACTTCCTGTTTGGCGATACCTCGTACGATCTCGCCGACGGTGCCTCTCTGATCGAGAACGATATCATCGACTCGACCGGCGTTCTGGAACTCGTCGCCTTCATCGAAGACCAGTTCGGCATCGCCATGGCCGACGCAGACATCGTGCCGGCGAACCTCGATTCGCTCGCGCGCATCTCGGCCTTCATCGAGGCAAAGGCCGGAGTGCCGGCCACGGCCTAACCAAGACCCGAGGGCGTTCCATGCGGTTCGAGCAGTTTCTCATCGGCAATGCGGCAAGGCATGCGGCCAAGACGGCGCTGGTCACCGATCGCAAGCGCCTCAGCTACGGCGAGTTCGACGATCTGTCGAGCCGGCTGGCGGCCGCGTTGGCAAAGGCAGGCGTCAAGCGCAACGACCGCGTCCTCGTGTTCATGGACAATTGCTGGGAGGCGGCCGTTTCGATCTTTGCGATCCTGAAGGCGGGCGCGACCTTCAGTCCGATCAACGCCTCGACCAAGGCCGACAAGCTCGCCTACATCATCGACGACTGCGAGGCGGCTGCGATCCTGACGCAGGCCAAGTTGATGCCGGTGGTGGCTGACGCCCGGGCGCAGAGCAGCGGCAAGGCGGATATCTTCATCGCATCGACCGCGGCGCCCAATGGCCAGTCGCCTGCCGGCGCGGTGCCCTTCGAGGGTTGCCTGTCGGCGGAGGCGACGCCGGTGCCGCATGGCGGCATTGACGTCGATCTGGCGATGCTCATCTACACATCGGGGTCGACCGGCCGCCCGAAGGGCGTGATGATGACCCACCGCAACATCGATGCGGCGTCGGAATCGATCACCACCTATCTGCGCAACGAGCACGACGACATCATCCTCAACGTGCTGCCGCTCGCTTTCGACTATGGCCTCTACCAGTTGCTGATGGCGATCAGGCTCGGGGCGACGCTGGTGCTCGAAAAGTCCTTCGCGTTCCCGCATGCGATCTTCGAGCGTATTCGCGAGGAGGGCGTCACCGGCTTCCCGCTGGTGCCGACGATGGCGGCGATGATCCTGCAGATGCGCGACCTGGAGCCGGGTTTCCTGCCGAGCCTGCGCTACCTCTCCAACACCGCCGCCGCCCTGCCGCCGCCGCATATCGCCCGCCTGCGCGAGCTTTTCCCGGGCGCACGGCTCTATTCGATGTACGGGCTTACGGAGTGCAAGCGCTGCACCTACCTGCCGCCGGAGGAACTGGATCGCCGGCCGGGCTCCGTCGGCATTGCCATCCCCAACACGGAAGCCTTCGTCGTCGACGACGAGGGCAGCCGCGTGCCGCCGGGCGTTCCCGGCGAACTCGTCATCCGCGGGCCGCATGTAATGCAGGGCTACTGGCGCAACGACGTGGCGACCGAGCGCATGCTGCGGCCCGGGCCGAACCCTTGGGAGAAGGTGCTCTATACGGGCGACCTTTTCCAGACGGACGAAGAGGGCTTTCTCTATTTCGTCGGCCGCAAGGACGATATCATCAAGACCCGCGGCGAGAAGGTCGCGCCCAAGGAAGTCGAGACCGTGCTCCATGCCCATCCCGGCATTGCCGAGGCCGTCGTCATCGGCATGCCGGATCCGGTTCTCGGCCACGCGATCGCTGCCCTTGTGGTGCGCACGGATCCTGACTTGACCGACAAGGACATCATCCGCCACTGCACCCGCCACCTCGAAGATTTCATGGTGCCGAAGATCATCGAATTCCGCACCGAACTGCCGAAGACGGATACCGGCAAGGTCAGCCGCCGACTTGCCGCCGAGACGATGGAGCCTGCACAATGAACATCAGAACAACCGGGGGCAATGGCCCGTTTTCGGCCGAAACCCTGACGATCGACCACGCGGCCGAGACCGATCGCATCGTTTCCGCCTTGCGCGGACAGTTGCGCTCCATGAAGAAGCGCGGTCTGGTGCTCGGGCTTTCGGGCGGCATCGACTCCAGCGTTTCCGTGGCGCTTGCGGTGCGCGCGGTCGGCGCCAAGAACGTCTTCTGCCTGTTCATGCCGGAAAACGACTCCGATCCGGAAAGCCTGCGCTTCGGCCGGCTGGTCGCTGAAACCTTCGGCGTCGCGGCGATCGTCGAAGACATCGGGCCGACCCTCAAGGCCATGGGCTGCTACGAGCGCCGCGACGCCTTCATCCGGGAACTGGTTCCGGACTATGGCGACGGGTGGGCCTCGAAGGTCGTCATCGCCAACGCGCTTGAGGGAGAAGGCTACAACATCTCCTCGCTGGTCGTTCAGAGCCCGGAAGGCGTGCAATCGAAACATCGCATGCCGCCCTCGGTCTATCTCGGCGTCGTTGCGGCCACCAACATGAAGCAGCGAACTCGCAAGCAGGTCGAGTACTACCATGCCGACCGGTTGAACTTTGCCGTACTCGGCACGCCCAACCGGCTGGAATACGACCAGGGCTTCTTCGTCAAGAACGGCGACGGCGCCGCCGACGTAAAGCCGATCGCCCATCTCTATAAGTCGCAGGTCTATGCGCTTGCCGCCCATCTCGGCGTTCCCGCGGAAGTTTGCCGTCGCCCGCCGACGACCGACACCTATTCTCTGGAACAGACGCAGGAGGAGTTCTATTTCTCCCTGCCTTACGACCGCATGGACCTCTGCCTTTATGGCCTCAATCACGGGATCGAGATCGAGGCCGTCGCCAAGGCGGCCGGCTTGACCGTGGTCCAGGTCGAAAGGGTCTGGGCGGATATCGCCGCCAAGCGCAAGGCGACGCGCTACCTGCATCTCGGGCCGCAACTGGTGCAGCCCGTGGAGGAAATTGCCGGCTATTGAGGCCTGGCCGCACCGCCGGCCATCGTCAATCGAAGCTGCCGCCGATCAGCCGGCTCCAGTATTCGCCGGAAATGCCGTTGAAGAAGCCCTGTCCGTCGCGGCAGGCTTCGACAATGGTCTGGTCGCGCGAATGCACAACGGTCGAGGCGACGTGCACGAAGGCGATGCGTCGGCCGAGCATGGCTTCCATCAGCGCCGGTTGCGTGCGCCCGCGCAAACCCGCAAGGCCACGTCTCGACGCCTCGTCGACCAGGCAGTCAATGACCGGCCCGGCCTGCCCTGGCCGCGCCAGGATCTGCAATACCCGACCGATTTCACCGGCTTTGACGTAGTAGGCGAATGCACCGACTACGGCGCCCGTGCGCGCCGTCACCAGCGCGTAGGCGAGTTCGCCCTGCTCGGGCTTCTTTTCGGCATCGGCAAGGACGTGATCGAGCTGGCCGTCACTCCATTCGGGGCGAAGCGGAAACGGCGCGGTGAACTGGTCGACGACGGCCGCAAAGCCGCTGCGGTCCGTCTCGGTCGCGGTGAAGCCGGCCGGTGCCGCCCCCGCCTCGGGCAGGGCGGACCAGCGCTGCTCGCCCTGGCCCATGCGCTTGCGATAGAACCTGTCGAGTGCGCGCGCGAAGGGGGCGGCGAGCCGGGCGGGCTTGATGCGGTTCGAGGCGACGCTCAGGCTAAAGGTCGCCGGACGGATGACGCGCACCCAGTCGAGGCTGTATTGCGGCAGGACCACGCCCCGAAGCCGCGACCACATCTGCACAGAGACTTCGCTTGCTGTCTCACTGAAGGATAGATCCTGCGGACCGGCGAGGAAGGCCTTCATGAGGCGCGCTCCGGCCAAGGGGTCGCTTTCCCGGTCTTCCGCCATCAGCGATCCGCAGATCGCGGCGCGCAAGTGCCGGCCGTTCAGTGTCATCGGCAGCGCGTTGACGCCGACGAAGCCGGTAATCCGACCCTCGTCGTTCACATGCACGAGAGGTCTGATTTCCGGATCGCAGCCTGGCCCGTCGAGATAGAGTTGCCGCATATAGTCGGCAAGTGCTGGCGAAGCGGTCCGCTCGTCACGGAACACCCGCTGGAACATTCCGGCGACCGCTGGAACGTCCGCGTGGTCTAGCGAACGGATTTCGCTCATCGGGCCTGCTCTCCGGCGCCGGCCTCTGCCGGGCCGGCGATTTTCTGGACGATGGCGACGCGCGGCTTGCCGTCACGGTCGGATGCGAAGGTGACCGGTGCATAGGCTTTCGCCCGTGAGAGAAGTGCAGCCGCCTGCCGCTCCTGGCCCTCGCCGAACTCGAACAACAGCCAGCCTCCTGGTTTCAGGAAGGCAAGCGCGTCCCGGATCAGGCGCTGGTGTATGGAAATGCCGTAGGGGCCTCCGTCGAAGGCCTCGCGCGGCTCGTTGTCGAGCAGATGCGCGCGGTCCCCCTCCAGCCGGCCGGTCGAGATATAGGGTGGATTGCAGACCACCATGTCGATCTTGCCCTGGAGATCGTCGCCTTCGAGCGCCGCGAAAAGATCGCCCTGCCGGACAAAGACGCGCGAGCCGAGGCCGAGCCGATCGACGTTGCGGCGGGCAAGCGCCACGGTGCTGTCCGTCAGGTCCGCGCCCCAGACACGCGCCGACGGGATCTCGCTGGCGACACCAACGGCGAGGTTGCCGGAACCGCAGCACATGTCGATGATGGTGACGTCGAGGGGGCCGCCTTCAAGGATCGATACGGCTCTTTTTCCAAGAAGCTCTGTTTCTTCCCGAGGAACCAGGACGTCGGGCGCAAGTTCCAGTTCGACACCCATGAAGCGGTGCAGTGTTGCGGCCCGGTCTTCGGTCGGTCGGTCGGTCTGATTGCTGTCGTTTTGCGCCACGGCCACTCCTCATGTCGCTGGAAAACTCTGTAGACGTGCGGACCGCAGCCTAGTGCAATTGAGTAAACGGAAGCTGAAATACAATTGCCGCGAGCACGTTAACCGCGCAATCATTTCTGCCTGTTACCTTGCGCGTGATCAGAGGCGGGTGCTCGCTGTCATTGAACGCTTTTTGCGCGTAACAATGACGGGTTGAGATCAAGGGCAGATCGGAATGGCTTCGGAAGGTGTGAAGGAACGCGCGCACAAACCGTTCCTCTCGATGATCATATCCTATGCTGCATCCGGCGGCAGCCTTGTCATTGGCTCGGCTGCGCAGCTTCTGACCTTTGCGATCCTCGCGCGCTTTCTCGGCGTGCATGAATTCAGTGTCTTCGTCGCAATAACGGCCGTTGCCAACATCGCGGTTCACCTTTGTGGTCTCGGCGCGATGGAGTGCCTGGTGCGCCGTGTCGCGCGCGACCGGGGCATGTACCCGCAGATGCTCGGCCACAACATCATTCTGACCTCGATCAGTGGCGTGCTGCTGGTGTTGCTCGGCGCAGCGGTGTTGCCGTTCTTCTTCACGCTTTCGCCCGATCCCGCGGCCAATGTCGCGGTGATCACCTTGATGCTCGTGACCAACATCATCTTCGTGCGGGTCATCGTGCTGGCGGAGCAGATCTTTCTTGCGCATTCGAATTTTGCCTCGGCCAACAAGGTGGTCGTCGGTTTCGCCCTGGCGCGCACCATAGCTGCAGCGCTTGCCTGCATCGCCTTCGGGGTCGCGACGGTGGCCTCCTGGGCTGTGTGGCAGTTCGTATGCCATGTAATCGTGGCCCTCGGCTGCTGGCGAGCGGTCAAGGGGTTGGGACGCCCGACCTATGGCATAGTGCGGGAAGAGCTGCCGCTCGGTCTCTATTTCAGCATCCCGTTCATCCTGCGCGCCGTCCGGCAGAACGCCGACCTTCTAGTCCTGAGCCTCGTGGCGAGCGCCGAGGTCATGTCCAGCTACAGCGTCGCGCGGCGCATGCTGGAGAGCAGCTATCTGTCGGTTGAGGCCTTGAACCGGCTGATCTATCCGGGTTCGGCAAAGGCAACGGCAGCCGGCCTGCACCACGCCTTCGAGCGCGTGCGCAAGGTTCTGTTCGCGGCCACCTCGATCAGCATTGCCGCAGCCGTCGCCGTTTTCGTGCTGGCGCCGGTGCTGCCCTATCTCTTCGGCAAGGACTACGTCTCCCTCGTTTCCTTCGTTCGCATCCTGTGCTGGGTCGTGGTGCCGCTCGCCATGTGGTCGGTGGCGATGGAGGCCCTTGGTGCGTCCGGCCACCATCCGGCGCGCGCTTCGGTCATGGGCCTTGGCAGCGTGCTTGGTGCGGCACTCACCGCCTGGGCGACCTGGTACGCACCGCCGACAGGCACGTTTATTTCCTTCTACGTGATCGAGACCGCGATGGTGATCGTCTCATGGGCGGTCTTCCTGCGCTTCGTGCGGCGCGATCGGGAACAGGCCGGCGCGGCCTCCCTGTCGACGGGGGTGGTGCATGGAGGTTGAGCTCGGGAAGATCCAGGCCGCACGGTCGTCCGGACGGGAAATGCCCCGGATGGGCAATGTGCGCGCCATGGAACCCCGGGATATCCCAGCCGTCAGCAGCATGTTCACCCGGATCTTTCGCAAGCGGGAGCAAGAGGCGAGCGCGGAGCTTCAGAATTATGTCGAGACCATCTTCTTCGGCAGCCCGCTTTATGCGCCGGAACACGGCAGCATCGTCTACGACGACGGGACCGGCGGCATCGGCAGCGCCATTCTAGCGATTCCCATGGAGTTCACGGTCAACGGCCGCCGAACGGTGGCGAAACTTCTCTGCGCCTTCATGTCCGAGGGCAAGGCCGGTGCGGTCGGCGCCGCCTGCCTGGCGCGCGCCATGCGTGCGACACGGCAAGACATGTGTTTTTCCGACAACTCGTCTCCGGTCAGCGCCGATCACTGGGTCGCTGGTGGTGGCGTCGTGCTGCCGATCCAGAGCCTCGACTGGCGCCGCTCCTTCCGTCCGTTCAGAGCCTGGGGGCTGACGGTTGGCAGGCAAGTGCGCCTGCTCAGATCCCCGATGCTTTCCAAGCCGCTTGCGCTTGCCGATCGGCTTTTGCGCCGCCGCCGCCCGCGCACCAAGCCCGATCCCGTTGCCGGCTGCACGACGCACGCCATTGATCCTGCTGCCTTCATCGATCTCGCAGAACCCATGCTGCAGCGTTTTTCCGTCAGGCCGGTCTGGTCGCGCAGCGAATTCGACTGGCTGGTGACGGTCGCGCGACTGAACACGCCGCTCGGCGAGCTTCTCTGCCGCGAGGTCCGGGATGAAAGCGGGCGCGTCATCGGCGCTTATCTCTACTTCGGCAAGGCCGGCGAGCGGGCAACGGTGCTCAACGTCGTCTGCGAGGCCGGCCGTGAGTTCGCCGTCACCGCACAGATGTTCCATGCGCTTGACGCCGAGGGTTACGCGCTCGCCGTCGGCAGCTCGCAGCCGTTCCTCATGAATGCGATCTCGCGCCAGAGATGGCTGTCCTTCCACCATCGCGGCTATTTCTGCATGGTGACGCGGCATGCGGATCTGAAAGACGCGGCCCAGCGCAACGATATCTATGTGGGCGGTCTGGCATCGGAGAGCTGGAGCCGGTTGTTGACCGACTTCTGAAGCGATGGGTTAAGCGGCAATCCTGCCGTTTAACGGAATATTCACCGTACAACCTTAATTCTGCGCTAGAAGGCGGCTCGCGGGGTCACGATCTTCGCGTCTTGATGGGCGTGCGTGAGGGATGCTTATGTATAGGCCGGACGAGGCCGGAAAACAGGGGGCCAGCCAACCGGCACGCGAGCAGCGTGCACCGGTCGAAAGAGGCTCGCTGCTCGATCTGCTCTCGTCAGACCTTCACGAAGCGAAGTCTGGCGCTGACGGTTCGGCAACAGACCGGCCCGCCGAAGTCCAGCATCAATCCAGAGATATTCCGAAAGCCTCGCCCCATCCGGCTGACTTGGTACCGCCCGTGTCCAGTGCGGCCGGCGCGCCTCGCGATAGCTATTTTCCCGGGTTGAGCGGCCTCAGCCGGATCGGCGTCGACGATATCATCGGCTGGTTGCGCGACGGGCTCATCTGGATAGTGCTGGCGCTCGTCCTGTGTGTGGGTGCCGCGCTCGCCTATGCGATGACGGCGACGCCCCGCTATACGGTCTACACCGATATCGTCGTCGATCCGTCCAACCTCAATGTCGTCAGCGATGACGTCTTCACCACCAATCCGCAGCGCGATGCGCAGTTGCTGGAAGTGGAAAGCAAGCTGCGTATCCTGACGTCGCGCAATGTGCTGTCGCGGGTGATCACCCAGATGCGCCTCACCGAGGACCCGGAATTCGTGAAGCCCTCGGCCTTCAGTTCGCTGAAGAACCTCTTCTCGACGAAGGCGGAGCAGCAGGCCGGAAACGAGCTTGCTGCCATGCGGGCCTTGTCGGAGCGGGTGGAAGCCCGGCGCGAAGAGCGTTCCTTCGTGGTGGTGATGAAGGTCTGGAGCGAAGAGCCTGCGAAAGCGGTGACGCTGTCGGATGCGATCGTCGCGGCTTTCGAGCAGGAGCTGTTTCAGTCCGCCGCCGAGAGCGCCGGTCGCGTCGCGCAGAGCCTCAACGCCCGGCTCGACGAGTTGCGCCACAACGTCACCGAATCCGAGCGCGCGGTCGAGGATTTCCGCCGCAAGAACGGGCTGCAGTCGACCAATGACGGCCAGCTCGTGAGCAATCAGCTTTCGAACGAACTCAACACCCAGGTTCTCGACGCCCAACAGCGCTTCATCCAGGCCGATACCCGCTACCGGCAGATGAACGACGCGATAACACAGGGGCGGACCGCAAGTGCATCCGAGTTTGAATCCGTCAACATGACGAACCTGCGAGAGCAGTACAACGTGCTGCAGCAGCAGATCGCGTCCATGCAGCGCACCTATGGGGAGCGCCATCCCCGCCTCGTCAATGCGCGCTCGGAGCGTGCGAACCTGGAATCGGCCATGGCCGATGAGGCGCGCCGCATCCTCGATCGCGCCAAGGCGGACATGGACCGGGAGCAGCAGGCCTTTTCGGCCTTGCGCGCCAAGGCGAGCGACGAGAAGTCGAACGTGTTCTCCGACAACGAAGCCCAGGTGCAGCTGCGAGACCTCGAAAGGGACGCGCGCGCCAAGGCTGCCATCTATGAGACCCACCTGGCGCGCGCCCAGCAGATCACCGAACGCCAGCAGATCGACACGACCAATGTTCGCGTGATCTCGCGCGCCTTGCCGCCGAATGCGCGCAGCTGGCCGCCGCGCACCGTGGTTCTGGTTGCCGGCGGCGGTTTCCTGGGGATTATTCTCGGCATATCCCTCGCGCTTGCCCTCGGTCTGTGGAGATACATCCGTCGTCCGCAGCCCCTGGCGCCGTGAGAGGACGGCCATCGTGCCCGATCTCAGCGGCAGCCCGGCCAATTCTGCAGAAACCTTGAGGGTCCGCGTCGGGACCTTCCTGTTCCTGGCCATTTCCATCTACTACTGGATCCCCTTTCATTCCTTCGTCGACCTGACCAAGGAAAGTCTGCTGGAACCGGGCGGCGACAATTCCAGCCGGCTGAACCAGATCGTGGCACTGCTGCTGTTTGCAGGCGCCTCCTGCTACGGTGTGCTGCATCCGATGCGGCGTGGGCTTATGCAGCCGCGGGTGCTGCTTGCGATCCTGCTTTTGTGGGTGCTCTTTGCCTGCCAGGTCTCCGCTCATCCGGCCAACGGCATCAAGGCGATCATCCTGACGACGATGGTTGCGGTCAACGCCAACGTCTATCTGCTGCTGCCGGCCAACGAGCGGCACTTCGCCAAGATGCTGGCGGTCTCGACGCTCATCATGCTCGCGGTTGCCTATTACGGCGTCCTGTTCAAGCCGCTTCTGTCCATTCACCAGGCCAACGAAGTGTTGGAGCCGATGCATGCAGGGCTGTGGCGTGGCCATTTCCGTCACAAGAACGAAGCGGCGGTCGCCATGGTGCTTGCCTCGTTTCTCGGCCTGTACGTCCTGCGCCGGTGGTCGAAGCTTGTCGGCCTGACCATTGTTAGTCTGGCCTTCTTCTTCCTCATCCATACGGGAGGAAAGACCTCGACGGCGATGTTGCCGGGCATTCTGCTTCTGGCGTGGCTCTTCGAACATGTACGCTTGCTGCGCATCCCGATCGCGATCGGCGGTGTGGCCCTGTTCAACCTTTTCGCCGTCGGGTCGGCCGTCTTCCGGCCGCTCGGCGAATTCGTCTCGTCGCTCGGCATCGACGCGACCTTCACGAACCGGGCCGATGTCTGGCGCTTCGCCTTTTCGGTGATCGCCGAACAGCCGTTTATCGGGCGAGGCTTCAAGGCCTTCTGGCAGACCGAGGAAGTGGTGTTCAGCGGCGGCGGCATCGAGACCTGGGCGGTTCGCGCGGCCCATGCGCACAATTCCTATCTCGAGACGCTTCTCGTCATCGGCATTCCGGGGTTGATCCTGACGCTGCTTTGGCTGGTGGTGCTCCCGCTCTATCATATCTCGCGCATTCCACCGGCCCGGCAGCACAGCGACCTCACGCGGCTGTTCCTGCGGATCTGGCTCTATTCGATCTACAGCGCCAGCCTTGAGGCCTTCTTCTTCGATGGTCCGAATGTGCTGTGGTTTACCTTGCTTTTCGCGATTTGCGGTTTGCGCCTGCAGTCCTCGGCAGCGCTTGCATCCGAACCACGCCCGCTTGCACAAAGGATGGTGGCGCATGCCTAGTTTTTCACAGGCTCTGTCGAGGGTCGACGGCCTTGTCGACCGCGTCGCCAACCGGCTGATCTGGCGTCTCGCGTCGAAACCCCGTGATGTCATAACCGACGCGCCGCTCGTGTCCTTCACCTTCGACGACGTGCCGGACACAGCACTTCACAATGGCGCCGCTATTCTCGAACGTCACAGCGTGCGCGGAACGTTCTACATCGCCGGGGGGCTTGCGGGGCGCGTCGAAACGGATCGCACCCTGATCTCGTCCGAGGGCTGCGCGGATCTCGCCTACCGGGGTCACGAGGTCGGCTGCCACACCTATTCCCATAGCAAGATCAGGCGTTTGGGCGGAAGTGGGCTTGCCCGGGATCTCGACCGCAATGCCGCCTATCTCAGGCAAAGCGGCGTCGGCCCGGCCGCGACCAACTTTGCCTTTCCCTACAACGCCGCCTGGCCGCTGGCGCGCCGGGAGTTGGCGCGCCGCTACCGCACCTGCCGCGCGGCCGGCGAGGGCATCAACCGCACGGCCGTCGATCCGCTGATGCTGA
The DNA here is from genome assembly GCF_014851885.1 of Ensifer sp. ENS02. Classification (NCBI taxonomy): domain Bacteria; kingdom Pseudomonadati; phylum Pseudomonadota; class Alphaproteobacteria; order Hyphomicrobiales; family Rhizobiaceae; genus Ensifer; species Ensifer sp. ENS02. The sequence continues at coordinate 90,551 of NZ_JACVAO010000010.1, forward strand.
AGGCCGTCGAGATCCGGCAGCCGGAGACGGACGCGCAGGCGCTCACGGGCTGGATCGACGATGTCGTCGATCGGCCTGGCTGGCTCGTGTTTTTCACCCACGACATCGCCGCGCGCCCGACGCCCTATGGCTGCACGCCCGAGACCTTCGAGAACCTGGTTCGCTACGCGGTTGAGAAGGGCTGTGTCGTGTTGCCGGTCGAGCAGGCGCTCGACAGGCTCGGCTGGTAGGAGGACGCATGTCGCGGCAGGGAAACGGCGGCAACAGGCTGCTCGCCATCAACAATTACTTCTATCGCCGTGGCGGCGCGGAGGCGGTCTTTTTCCACCACATGAAGATGTTCTCGGACATCGGCTGGGACGTGGTGCCCTTCGCCATGCAGCACGAGGATAACGAAGCCTCGCCATGGTCCGAGTATTTCGTCTCCGAGATCGAGTATGGTCGGCGTACCAACCTCCTGCGCAAGGTGGTACAGGCGGCGAGCGTCATCTACTCGCGCGAAGCGCAGAAGAACGTCAGCCGGCTGATCGAGCGCGCTCGGCCCTCCGTCGCCCATGCGCACAACGTCTACCATCATCTTTCGCCCGCGATCTTCTCGACGCTGAAGGCGGCCGGCATTCCGGTCGTCATGACCGCCCACGATCTGAAGCTCGCATGTCCCTCCTACAAGATGCTGCGTGACGGTGCCGTCTGCGAGGACTGTCGCGGCGGGCATATCTACAACGTCTTGCGTCATCGCTGCATCAAGGGGGAGACGACGCTGAGCGCGGTCGTGCTCGCTGAAACCATGGTCCACCGTGCGCTCGGTCTCTACCGCAACAAGGTGGACCGCATCGTCGTGCCGAGCAAATTCTATGTCGAGAAGCTGGTCGAGTGGGGCTGGCCGCGCGAACAGATGGTCCATATCCCGAACTTCGTCGATGTCGACGTCTATTCGGCCGACTGGGTCGAGGGCGACTATTTCGTCTTTGCCGGACGCCTGGCCCCGGAGAAGGGGTTGGCGACGCTGATCCGCGCGGCGGCCACATCGGGCCAACGGCTGGTGATCGCCGGAACCGGCCCCGAGGAAGCGATGCTGCGCCAGTTGGTTGCGCAAACCGGCGCCGACGTGACCTTTGCCGGCTATCTCTCAGGCCAGTCCCTGCATCGTCTGATCGGAGAATCCCGGGCGCTGGTTCTGCCTTCCGAATGGTACGAGAACGCGCCGATCAGCGTGCTTGAAGCCTATGCTTTGGGGCGACCGGTAATCGGCGCCTCGATCGGCGGCATTCCTGAAATGATCCGCGAGGGTGAGACGGGCATGACCGCGATTTCGGGCGATGCCGATGATCTCGCCCGCGTGCTCTCGACGATGGCCGGTCTGCCAGTTGCCGAACGCGCTGCGATGGGTGCTTCGGGTCGACACTGGATCGCGAGTGAGTTCTCCGCGGCCGCCTATCGTGAAAGAACGGTCGACCTCTACTCCAGGCTGGGAGCGGTCTGATCTCGTCCGGCATTAACGTTACGATACAATTTGTAGTAACCTGGGCTCGCCCTATGGTTTTCGGTCATTTATATAAGGGGTGAATGAAATATCTTGGCGATGATTAAGTATATCGCCCTAGTAAACGGAACGGGCAACCTTCGAGGCGACACATGAGCAGAAAGCCTGATGTTTCGCGAAGTCATCGCCAGCAACAGCCGGTGATTGCGCAGGAGATGGTGCAGACCGGACTGTCGGACGGAGCCGGCCGGCTGCCTCGGCATGGCGCCGCGCTCGCAGGCCGGCAGCATGGCCATCCCGTTCAGAGCGGCGCGCTGGCCGCGCGCGGCGAGCGCAAGCGCGTGATGATGCTGGGCTTGCGCGGCATCCCCAACGTTCAGGGCGGCGTCGAGAAGCACGTCGAAATGCTGGCGAGCAAGCTGCTCGGATACGGCTGGGACGTCGAGGTGGTCGGACGTCGTCGCTATCTGGAGGATCGTAACGCCTACGCCTGGAACGGCGTCGACGTCGTCCCTCTCTGGGCACCGCGCCGCATGGCGTTGGAAGCCATTGTACATACCTTCCTCGGTGTCTGGCTCGCCGCCTGGCGGCGCCCGGATGTCCTGCACATTCATGCCATCGGCCCCGCGCTGATGACGCCGCTTGCGCGCATGCTTGGGCTCAAGGTCGTGGTGACCCACCATGGCTACGACTATGACCGGCAGAAATGGGGCGGTTTCGCCAGGCGCACGCTGAAGCTCGGAGAGCGCCTCGGCATGCGGTTCTCGAACGGACGTGTGGCGATCTCGAAGGACATCGCCGAGACGATGCATGCCCGGCACCATGTCTCCATGACGCTGGTCCCGAACGGCGTCCAGGTCACTCCGCCGACCGGCGAGGCCGGCATTCTCGCGGAGTTCGGCCTGGAACGGCGGCGCTATATCCTGCTCGCTGCCCGGCTGGTTCCGGAAAAGCGACAGCTCGATCTCATCCGCGCTTTTGCCAAGTGCGACTTGGCCGATACGAAGCTCGTTCTTGCCGGCGGCGCTGAATTCGAAACGCCCTACGTCAAGGAGGTGAGGGCGCTTGCGCGCGACGTGCCGGGCGTCGTGCTCACCGGCTTTCAGACAGGCGACAGGCTGGCGGAACTCTTCGACAATGCCGCCCTTTTCGTGTTGCCGTCCAGCCACGAAGGCATGCCGATTGCGCTGCTTGAGGCGATGGCCTACGGGCTGCCGGTCCTTGCAAGCGATATCGTCGCCAATCAGGAGATGGAGCTTGCGCCCGACGAGTATTTCCCGTTGGGCGACATCGACGCGTTGGCGTCCGGTATCGTGGAAAAACTCGCAGCCCCGCTCAGCGACGAGGAGGTGCGCGAGCGTGCGGCGCACGCGGAAGCCGCCTATAGCTGGACAAATGTGGCACAAAGGACCGCGGCGGTGTATAGCGCGTTGCTGGCGAAATAGCCGGACGTTCGCGTCCGCCGTGTCGCCGGCCGGAGCTTGCCCCGTGCGTTCACCACGCACCGCTCTCCTCAAAAATGCGACCGCGCCCCCGCAACGCGATGAACGCGCAGGCGCCGTCGCCGATCGTTCGATGATTGCCGTGCCTCGCACGCCTCCTGGAAGACAAGCCGACAATGACTATCAAACGCGCCGCCAGCCTCTTCGCATGGATCCTCTTTGCCGTGATCGCCTATTCGACGATGTCGCCGCTCGACCTGCGGCCCCGCATCGGGCACCTGGTCCATCTCGAACGGTTCGGTGCCTTCGGCCTGCTGGGCCTGCTGTTCGCGATCGCCTATCCGAGGCGGCTGGGGCTCGTGCTGGTTCTGGTCTTTGCGACGGCCATCGGCTTCGAGCTGCTGCAGATGGTTTCGGCCGATCGCCACGCACGCGTAACGGATGTGATGGTCAAGCTTCTTGGCGGCGCCTGCGGCGTCTTTGGCGGCTGGTTCCTTCATCGCTTTCGCTTGCCGCTGCTGCGACTGCTGGGGCGGTAAACCAAAACGCAAAATATCGCCGATAAGATCGGCGGCAACCGGAGCAGGCCTGCGCTCCGTCGAGACTGGGGGATCGCGTGGCAGTATCCGTCATCATCAAGACGCTGAACGAAGAAAAGCGCATCGCCGCGACCATTGAAAGCGCGCTGAAGGCGCTCGAAACCGTTGGCGGCGAGGTCATCGTCGCCGACAGCGGCTCCAGGGACAGGACGGTGAAGATCGCCTCGCGCTATCCGGTCGTGATTGCACAGATCAGCCCGCCGGCACTTCCGAGCTGCGGCATCGGCCCGCAACTCGGCTTCCAATACTCGCGCCACGCGCATATCTGCCTGCTCGATGGCGACATGTTGCTGGACGACGATTTCCTCGAAGTGGCGGAAGCGTTCCTCGCCGACGACCCCGATGTGGCTGGTGTCACCGGCCATGTCCAGGAGATGCTGACCTCAAACCTTGAATTTTCCCGCCGGGTCACACGCAATTCCCCAGAAAACCGGATCGGCGCGATCGACCGCATGAATGGCGGCGGCCTCTATCGCCGGGTGGCGATCGAGGCGGTCGGTTACCTGTCGGACCGTAATCTGCACGGTTATGAGGAGTTCGACCTCGGCATCCGGCTCAGAAGTGCCGGCTTTAAGCTGCATCGCCTCGACCGACGCTTCGTCCAGCATTTCGGACACACCGACAATTCCTATCGCCTACTCGTACGCCGCTGGAAGAGCAAGTATCTGTTCGGCATCGGAGAACTGCTGCGCGCCTCGCTCGGCCAGCCCTATTTCCTCCAGCTCATCAGAGAGCTGCCGGAGCTCAAGCTTTGGGCGCTGGTCTATCTCTGGTGGGCGGCGTCGCTTGCGATCCTGCTCTTCGTGCCCGACAAACTCCTTGCGCTCGGCATCGTTCTTGCGATCCTTGCCGGCGTGGTCGGACTGATGAGCCTGCGCAAAGGCGGTTTCAGCATGGGGCTTTATACCGTCGTCGCCTGGTTCTTCCATGCAGCGGCGCTGCCGGTCGGCTTCTTCCGGGCGCGCCGAAAGCCTGACGCGCCGATCGAAAGCAAGCTGCTCGGGGCCCCGGCATGATGCGGCGGCCATTGCTGGTAGCCGCGGCAGCGCTTGCTGCTGTCTGCTCGCCGGCGCAGGCATCGGACCAGTGGCTTGCCGTGCGGGAAATTTCCCTCGAGTTCGAGGCTGGCAGCCCTCTCGATTTTTCGTCTTTCCTGCCGAACGGCACGATCGATGCGGATCACCGCCTGGTCGCCGGTGCCGGCGGGCGGCTTGCCTTCGCGAAGTCGCCGGACAAGCCGGAGCGCATGCTCTGCGCATCGCTTGCCTGGAGCCCAGCCTCCGGCGGGTTTCCAGATCACGAAACGGCTGACCGCTACGCCCGACAGCTGGCGATGCGCGGCTACAATCTCGCCCGGCTGCATTTCGTTGATGGCAGCCTGATGTTCGGCCGGGACCGCGACTTCGATTTCGACCCCGAGACGCTCGACCGTGTCCACTACCTGCTGGCGGCGCTGAAGAAGAACGGCATCTACTGGATGATGGACGGCCTCTCGTCGCTGCGCGGCGTTTATGGCGGTTTTGACGATCGCTGGGACGATGGCGGTAACCTCAAGCTCGAGCTGTTTGTCGACGAGCGGGCGTTCGACCACTGGAAGCGCATGCAGGAGATGATCCTCGGGCGCGTGAACCCCTACACGGGCGTGGCGCCAATCCGCGACGATGCGCTGGCGGTCGTCATTCTCGCCAACGAGAACGGCATGGAGTTCGACACCGTCGTGCACGATCGGCCGGGCAAGCCGCCCTATGATCCGCAGCTTGCCAAGCCGTTCAACGTGTGGCTCGCCAAACGCTACGGATCGACCGAGGCGCTCGCCAAGGCGTGGCCTGACCTCCGCCCGGACGAGACGATCGAGGCGAGATCCGTGGCGCTGCCGGCGGACCGCTACGTCCCTGCTCCGCGGCTGCGCGACCTGCAGGCCTTCTTCACCGAGACGGAAGAGGCCACGACCGCGCGCATGAGCGAGGTGCTCCGCAGGCTCGGCTACCGCGGCTTGATCAGCAACTACAACAACTGGCCGACGGTGCAGGCGTCGCTCAGCCGCCGCGGCCTCGAAGCCGTGACCATGAATACATATCACGACTGGGTCAGCGGCTACGCCCCGGGAAGCAAGACGACGCAGGTCAGCTCGATCGCCGACGGTGTTAACTATATCCGCATGATCGCGGCAACGCGCTGGCTCGACCGGCCGTTCCTCGTCAGCGAATATGATCATCTGTTCTGGAACCGCTACCGCTACGAGGCCGGGCTGGCGATGCCGGCCTATGCGGCGCTGCAAGGCTGGGACGCGCTTTGCCGACATGGCCATGGCCCGATCGTTCTTTCCTACGGCGAGCCGTTCCCGCACAAGAAGGCGATGCTGCCTTATGCCATCGCGCTCGATCCCGTCGCGCGCGCCGGCGAGACGCTGTCGGCGCTTCTCTACCGCCGCGGCGACGTGGCGACCTCAGCCGTCACCGTCCCGTTTGCGGTACGTGGCGAGGAGGATCTTTCCGACGACATGCAGGCCCGCGAACCGGAACGCCTGACGGACCTGGCGTTGGTCGGGCGGATCGGTCTTGAAGACGTGAACCGGCTCGGCGATGTGCCGGCGGTGAAGCAACCGCGCCAGCAAGACAGCGAAGGGATACTCGGCAGCCTGCGCCAAAGCGGCGCGCTTTCTGATGAAAACGGTACCAGCATCGATACCGGCATTTACCAGAGCAGCACCGGCGAGATCCTGTTGAACCGCTTTGCCGGACAATTGCGCGTCGTCACCGACAAAACGGAGGCAGCCGCCTTCTCGACGCTGCGAGAGCCGATCGATCTTGGCCTGCTCAGGGTCGAGCGGGCCGATGGCAATGGGCTCGTTGCGCTCTCGGCGCTCGATGCGGATGGAGGGCTCGCAAGGGGCCGGCGCCTACTGCTGATCTTTGCGACGGATGCACAAAACACCGGCATGGCGTTTCGCGACACCGAGGAGAAGGTGATCGAGGACTTTGGGCGGCTGCCGGTTCGGGTGCGTGAAGGCTATGTCGATCTGACGTTGGCGCGAACCGCAAAGAACTGGAGCGTTTCGCCCGTGGGCCTCGACGGCAAGGTGCATGCGCCGGTAGCGCAAGGCACGGGCGACGTCGCCTTCCGGCTCTCCAACAATGGGCCCTTCGGCCCAACCACCTATTTCCTCCTCGAACTGCGGTAAGGAGTGGCGCGGAACATCGCTGGATCAATGAATGGCCACGATGTCGGTCTATGCTTCGCCCCTTTCACGTACAGGAGGTTGAGATGAGAATATCGGAAGCCATGCATCCCGGCGCTCGCTGGATCTCTCCCGAAACCGATCTGAAGACAATCGCGCGTATCATGCGCGACGAGGACATCGGTGCGCTGCCGGTCGGCGAAAACGACCGCCTGATCGGCATGGTCACGGACCGCGACATTGCCTTGCGCGCCTTTGCCAACGGGCGGGACCCGGCGTCGATGACGGCGCGGGACGTGATGACGAGGGATATCGTCTATTGCCGCACGGACGAGACGATCGAACATGCCGTTCATCTGATGGAGGCGAAGCAGGTGCGGCGTCTGCCGGTGATCGACCAGGACAAGCGCATGGTCGGTATGCTGTCGCTGGGGGACGTCTCCCATGCGGGCAGCCAGCAATTGTCGGGCGAACTCGCCAGAGCCGTCACGGCCCACCACGTCTAAGGTCGGGCTCTACAGGGTGCGGCGCCTTTAAGAGGGCGCCGCAAGCCGTTTCGTTTGGGGTCATCAGAACCGGTAGCTGATACCGGTGCCGATGAGCCACGGATCGAGCTTGACCTTGCCGCTGACAGCACCGGCGCCGGGCAGGGTGGCGTTGACCTCCGGTTCCAGGAACAGCTTCTTCACGTCGAAGTTCAGGCCCCAGTGGTCGTCGAGCTTGATGTCGACGCCCGCCTGCAGCGCCACGCCAAAGGTGTTCTTCAGGTTGAAGCTGGAGAAATCGCCGCGGGGCTTCTCGTTGTAGAACATCGTGTAGTTCACGCCTGCGCCGACATAGGGCTTGATCTCGTCGGTGACGTTGAAGTGGTACTGTAGCGTGAGCGTCGGTGGCAGCAGCCAGGCCTTGCCGATCTCGCCGAGGCCGGCGATCGAGCCGCTGCCGCGTGCCGTGTGTGGCGTCGTGCCGAGGATCAGTTCGGCGGCGATGTTGTCGGTGAAGAAATAGGTGATGTCGAGTTCCGGCACCACGGAATTGCTGACGCCGACCTTTTCGCCGTCGAGCGCGCTGCCGTTGAGATAGAGCGTGCCCTTGTCGTCAGGCAGGACAGCCAGTGCGCGGCCGCGGATCATCCACGGGCCTGGCTCGCTTGCGAGAGGCATTTCCGGTGCCGCGACCGCGCCCGGCTCGGAGAGATCTGCCGCCGTCGCGAGCGCGAGCGGCGCCGCAAGCGCGGCGAAAAGGACGGCAGATGGCAGAATGGCGCGAGTAGGCATGATTTTCCGGACCCCCAGAAGAAGTTGAACATCGCCGGTCAGGGCGTTAGCGGCAGGGATTCTGCGGCCGACGGCACTATGCTCAACAGGGCGTCTCAGCGGTTGTCTTGGATCAATGCGCGCGCGAATCACCAAGCCCTTGGGGATAAAGGTGGATTCGGCTGAAGATGCGATATCCGCGCCAATCCCCTGTCAGGCGGGCATGCGCGGAATGCTGGCAAGAAGACGCTGTGTGTATGGGTGCTTCGGGGCGGCCAAAATGTCGCGGGTCTTGCCGCTTTCGACCACCTTGCCGCGCTCCAGAATGACCATCTCCTCGCAGAGGGCCGCGACGACGCCGAGATCGTGCGAGACGAAAACCAGCGTCAGCTTCTCAGCGAGTGTCTTGAACAGCTCGACGATGCGGATGCGGGTGGAAAGGTCGAGCGCGCTGACCGCCTCGTCGGCGAGTACGATCTGCGGTCGCGCGACGATGGCGCGGGCAATGGCGATGCGCTGGCGCTGGCCGCCGGAAAACTCGTGCGGGTAGCGGTGGAGTGCATCGGCAGGAAGCCCGACCGCTTCGAGCGCCGCGGTGACCGCCTGCGTCCGGTCACCCGGGATCCGCAGCGACCGCAGCGGCTCGCAGATAATGTCGATCACTCGCTGGCGCGGGTCGAGAGAGGAATAGGGGTCCTGGAAAACCGGCTGCACGGCACGACGATAGCGCTGCATGAAGGCGCTGCTGCCGGTGTCGAGGATCTCCTCGCCGAAGCGAATGCTACCGCTCGTCGGGCGAATGAGCCCGAGCATCAGTCGCAGCAGCGTCGTCTTGCCCGATCCGGATTCGCCGACGAGACCGACGCTCACTCCCGGTCGCACCGATATCGAGACGTTGTCGAGGGTGGTCTGCTGGCGGGAATAGCCGAAGCTGACGTTTTGAAGATCGAGCATCATGATCCGGTTGCTCCCAGCGCTTCGTCGAAGAGACGGGCGGCCTCGACCAGCGTCCTGGTATAGTCGTGCTGCGGCTTGCCGAAGACCGAGCCGACCAGTCCCTCCTCGACAGCGATACCGTTCTTCAGCACGAGGACGCGCTCCACCACCTGGGCAACCACGGGCAGGTCGTGGCTGATGAACAGAAGCGCCATGCCGGTCTCGCGCACCAGCTGGTCCAGCAGCTTCAGGATCTCCGCCTGGGTCGTGACGTCGAGCGCGGTCGTCGGCTCGTCGGCAATCAGGAGCTTCGGGCGGCAGGCGAGCGCCATGGCGATGGCGACGCGCTGGCGCTGGCCGCCGGACACTTCGTGCGGGTAGGAATTGATGATGCGGTCGGGCTGCGGCAACGCCACCTTGTCGATGAGGTCGCGGACTTCGCGTTGGACCGCCTCCTTCGTTGCCTTGCCGCCGTCCCGTTCCAGACGCCGGCGAACGGGCTCGGCGATCTGTCGGCCAATCTTCATCAGCGGATCGAGCGCGGTCAGCGGCTCCTGGAAGACGACCGCTGCGGCCACGCCGCGCAGCCGGTTCATCACCCGATCTGTGGCGCCGACCACCTGTTGCCCGTCGAGCGTGATCGAGCCGGCGACAGTGATCGACGGCGGCAGCAGGCCGGTCGCTGCCATTGCCGTCATCGATTTGCCGGAACCGGACTCACCGATCAGGCCGATGCGTTCGCCGGGCCGGATTGAGAGGGAAAGGTCAGAGACCAGCGGCTTGTCGCCGGCGCGGATGTCGAGACCCTTGATGTCGAGAAGCGGCGTCATCGCGATCTCCCCCGTGTCGGATCGGCGATATCGCGCAGGCCGTCGGCTAGGAGGTTCATGCCGATGACGAGTGCGACGAGGGCGATGCCCGGCGCGATCGCGCCGATCGGCGCCGTATAGACGGTCCCTTGCGCTTCCTGCAGTAGCCGTCCCCAGGAGGCGTTCGGGGGCGGCGCACCGAGCCCGAGATAGGAGAGCGACGCCTCGGCGATAACGGCCAGGCCGAACTGCAGGGCGAAGTTGACCGAGAGTGTCGGCCAGATGTTGGGAAGCACATGGCGGAAGACGACTCCGGCCCAGGAGGTTCCCGATGTGCGCGAGGCGACGATGTAATCCTGCCGCAGCACCCGCTTGGCAAGGATGCGGGTCAGCCGCGCGACGATCGCCGAGATGGCAAGCCCGAGTGCCAGGATCGCCGACCAGAGACTGGCGCTGTCGCTTGCCGCCACCACCAGCATGGCAAGCAGCAGGGTCGGAAAGGCGATCAGGATATCGAGCGTCGCGGCCATCACGTCGTCGGCAAGGCGCGTGGCGAAGGCTGCGAGAACGCCGAGGCTGACGCCGATCGCAGCCCCGATCACAACCGCACCGGTGCCGACCAGCAGCGCTGTGCGAGCGCCGATCATCAGCTGGGTAAGCAGGTCGCGGCCCAAGCGGTCAGTGCCGAGCCAGTGCAAAAGCGACGGCGCTTCCAGTCGTCCGCCTGAGGCGTTCAATGGATCATAGGGCGTCCAGAAGAGCGTCAGTACCGCAACGGCGACGTTGAGGCCGACGAGCGCAAGGCCGACGGTAAGCGCCAGCGAGCGCCGGCGTTTCGGCGCAGAAACGGATGTACCGATCGAGGTCATGCGTTGCCTCCGACGGCCCGTTCGCGCAGGCGTGGATCGATCAGCCGTTGGGTGAGGTCGGCGGCAAAGCCGATCAGCAGCACCAGCAGGGTGGAGATGAACAGCACGCCCTGAACGTTCGGATAGTCGCGCTGCTCGATCGCAAGCAGCAGCATCGAGCCAAGGCCTGGCAGCGCGAAGACGCGCTCGACGACGACCGCGCCGAGCAAGGTCGTCGCAAGCTCGATGCCGAGGATGGAAACGATCGGCACGGCGCCATTGCGGATGCCGTGGCGAATGAGCGCTTCGGGGAAGCTGGCGCCGAGGGCGCGCGCCGTTCGCAAGTAATCGCTACCGAGAACGTCCTGCGTCGCCGAGCGCACATAGCGCAGCAGTGACGCGCCCATGACGAGGCCGATCGTCATGACGGGCAGGGCGAGCGCATAGAGCACCTGCCCCTCATTCTGCCAGCCGCGGCGGGGAAAGCCGCCCGAAGGGAACAGCCGGAAGGTGACGGCGAACAGCGTGACCAGCAGAATGCCGACCCAGAAGACGGGGATGGCGATGCCGAGCTGCGAAACTGTCGAGATCAGTCCGCCATACCAGCGATCGGCCTTGACGGCCGAGAGGATGCCGAGCGGAACGGCGATCAGGATAGCGAGCACAAAACCCATCAGCGCCAACGGCACGGTGACCGTCAACCGCGCGGCGATCTCCTCGATCACCGGCTTGCCGCTGACGAAGGACGTGCCGAGATCGAAGCGGGCGAGGCTGCCGGCAAAGCGCAGAAACTGCTGCCAGAGCGGCAGGTTCGAGCCGACCTGTTCGCGCGCCTTCTCGATCTGCACGGCATCGGCGCCGACGGAGAGAAGCGCATTGGCGGGGTCGCCCGGCAAAAGGCGCAACAGCACGAACAGCACCACCGCTGCGATCAGCAGCGACAGAAGCAGAATGGCAAAGCGGCGGACGAGATAGGTGAGAATGGCTGCATTCCTTTCTTCTCACGGGATCCGTGATCAGAGAGCTGGCTTTTGCACCAAAAAGAAGAGGGAGGCTAGAGCGTCTCTCGTCTTTGGGAGTGCCTGTGGAAGGCCTGAGAGGTGCTCGGACGAATTGGCGCGAAACGCAATCAGCCCCCGGAACGGATCCAGGGGCTGTCGTTTACGCATCCGGCGCGGATGCGCGCGGGATGGCGATGCCGCTTACTGCTCGCTCTTCTTGATGCCGAAGGCGAAGAACTGCGAGTTCAGGCCGTTCACGGGATAACCGGTGACGGCCGAGCTCGAGACGACGATCTGCGGGTAGAGGTAGAGCCAGTTGCTGGCGGCATCCTCGGCGATGATCGTGTTGGCTTCTTTGAGCTGTGCGGTCTGCTCGTCGGTGTTGGCCGCTGCCTCCGACGCTTTGATCAGGTCGACGACTTTGGGATTGTTGTAGCCCCAGTAGAAGTCCGGATTGCCGTAGAAGACGATGTCGCGGTGATTGACGTGCTCCTGCAAAGTCGCCTGGAAGTCATGTGCTTTGTAGACCTTCGTGTACCACTCGTTGGCGGTGATCACGTTGATCTCGACCTTGATGTTGACCTTGGCGAGTTCGCTCTGGATGAACTGGGCGACGATCGGATGAGGGTCGTAGTTCGGCGTGTCGAGCTTGAAGGTGAAGCCATCGGCAAAGCCCGCTTCCTTCAGCAGCGCCTTGGCGCTCTCGACGTCATAGGCATCGACGGCGGTGAGGTCCACGTACCAGGGGTCCGTCGGCGGAACGAAGGAGCCGATCAGCGTGCCGTATTCGCCCCAGATCGACGTCAGCAGCTTCTTGTCGTCGATGGCGCGGGCGATCGCTTTGCGGACCTTGACGTTGTCGAAGGGGGCGACGCGGTCGTTGAAGGCGAGCAGTTCCTTGGTCGTCGACTGGCCGGCGGTGACGGTGAAGTCAGGATTGTCCTTGAACTGGGCGATCGAGTCCGGGCTCTGGACGCTGGTGATGATGTCGACGGCGCCGGTCAGGAGCGCATTGTTGAGCGCGGTCGCGTCGGTGAAGTACTGGAAGACGACTTCGCCATTGGTCGGCGCGGTGCCCCAGTATTTGTCGTTGCGGATCAGGGCCAGCGACGAGCCGCGGCGCCATTCGTCGAGGCGGTAGGGGCCCGTGCCATCTTCGCTGGCGTTCAGGTCCTTGGCCGCATCGTTGACGATCCAGACATAGCTCAGATTGTAGGGCAGCGAGATCGAGCGGGCAGACAGCTTGACGACCACCGTCTGGTCATCGGGCGCCTCGATGGCGCTGATGGTTGCAAGGCTCTTCTTGCGCGAGCTCTTGGATTGCTCTGCCGTCACGCGTTCGATGCTGTACTTGACGTCTGTCGCCGTCAGCGGATCGCCGGAGTGGAAGGTGACGCCGGGGCGAAGCTTGAAAGTGTAGGTGAGGCCATCGTCGCTGACGCTCTGCTCGGCCACGAGGCCCGGCTGAACGTCGCCGGCATCGGTCAGCGTGAACAGCGCTTCATAGACATTGCCGTTGAAGGCTTCGTTGATGCCCTGGCCGGCGCCGGCGGTGTTGTCGAGGTTCTGCGGCTCATAGAGCGAGCCGATGGTGATCGAGGCGTTGGGATCGAATTTCGCGTCCTCGGCAAGAACGGCCGTGCTCGACGAAAGAGCCAGCGCCAGCGTGGTAGCTGCCAAGGTTGCGCCGCGCGCCCGGCGGGTTTGTCCCGCGGTCTTGCCAAAGCCGATGATAGTGCCAGTCATGTCCCAAACTCCTGCTTATGCCTGTTGTGCGGATCGCACCGCCGCCCGAATTCTAGCCATCGGACGATTGCCGTGCATCATACTTATTCCCTAGTAATTTAGTGGGAAAATTGATTTCTTTTGTCAGGCGAAGTTGAAATTTGTACCCGCGATTGCGGCGGTTGGGCAGATGCGTGTTTCGCTTTTCATCGCTCGGTGTCGGCGGAGATATATCAGGCAGACTTTGGACGGCCCGTTGGTGCTTGAGGAATTGACGTGAACTCCTTCCGCTGATTGTGAACGCCAGGCGCCAACCGGAAATCGATTGTTGTTCGCAAATCTTTTCCCTCGAAAATTGCAAAATGCAACGAGTCGACAAAAGGATTCGACAGTCGGAAGATTCTGATATATCGGCTGATTAATCGTTTAATCACGCGATAGCGGAAACCACTGATTTGGCGCGTTCCGGACCAAAACTGACGAGGATTGCCAGAACGCTGGGCGTCTCCGCGGCGACGGTTTCAAACGCGCTCTCGGGCAAGGGGCGCGTCTCCGCCGAGATGGTGGAAAAGATCCGCGCGACCGCTGCCGAGCTCGGCTATGTGCCGAGCCAGGCGGGCAGGGCGCTGCGCACCGGCCGCACGGGTGTTCTCGGCCTCGTGCTTCCCGATATCGCCAATCCGCTCTTCCCGCAGATCGCCCAGGCAATCGAGCTTGCGGCTTCGTCCTCGGGCTATGGCGTGCTGATCGCCGACTCGCGCGGCGACGTCTCGACCCAGACCAAGGCGATCGAGCGCCTGATCGATCGCGACGTTGATGGCCTGGTGATCGTGCCCAGGCGCGGCACGCGCATTGCCGATGTCGGCTGTCCGGTCGCCGTCATCGATACGCCCTCGACGCCGGGCAACACGGTCGCCGCCGACCATTGGGGTGGCGGCCGGCAGATTGGCGAACACCTCAAGGCTCTCGGCCACCGCCGCGTGCTGATCATCGGCAACAATCCCGCCTCGAACGTGCAGAACGACCGCGCCGGCGGTATTCGCTCGGTCTTCGGCGAGGGCACCCATACCGATACGCTCTGGATCGAGCCGTTGGAAAAGGCGGCCGGCAAGGGCTGTCCGCTCGGCCTTGCCGATAAGGTGGCGGAAGGCTACACGGCCTTTGCTTGCATCTCCGATCTCCATGCGCTGCGGGCGCTCACCGAATTGCAGCGCGCCGGCATCAACGTGCCGGAAAAGGCGAGCGTCACCGGTTTCGACGACCTGATCTGGTCGCCGGTCATCACGCCGGCGCTGACGACCGCGCGCATGGACATGACCGAGATCGCGGCGATCGCCGTCGCAGCGCTCGTGAAGGCGATCAGCGAGCGCGACCCGTCCGATCCCGCGATCGGCGCACCGGTTACGGCGGCGACCTCCAAGGTGCCGATGCATCTGGTCGTCCGGCAATCGGCCGCGGCACCGTCCGCGTCTCAACCCGTTCTTACCACTGCCACCGCAGCTACATCCGTCACCGAAGGAGGACACCAGCCATGAAGAAGTTCTTGCTTGCCTCGAGCGCGCTCTTGCTCGTTACCGCCCCTGTCGCATCCGCTCAGGAAAAGACGCTCACCATTTCCGTCTACGGCTTTGCCCAGGACGCATTCAAGGAACTGGTCTACACTCCGTTCGAACAGAAGTGCGGCTGCAAGCTCGTCGTCGAAACCGGCAACAGCGTCGAGCGCCTCGCCAAGATGGAAGCCAACAAGGCGAGCCCGGTCGTCGACATGGCCGTCGTCTCGATGGCCGACGCGCTTTCGGCCACCCGCGCCGATCTCATCGAAAAGATCGACACCTCGAAGCTCCAGAACTTCAACAAGCTCTACGACCTTGCCAAGGACCCGAACGGCGACGGCATGAGCGTCGGCTACACCTTCTATGCCACTTCGATCGTCTATCGCTCGGACAAGATGGAAGTGAACTCCTGGGCCGATCTTCTGAGCGACAAGAACGCCAGCCACGTCGCCTTCCCGAACGTCACCACCAACCAGGGCCCGCCGGCGCTCTACATGGTCGGCGAAGCCATCGGCAAGAACACGCCTGACCTCAAGGAAGCGATTGCCGCCGTCGGCGCCAAGAAGGACGATATCGTCACCTTCTACGTCAAGTCCTCCCAGCTCGTTCAGCTGATGCAGCAGGAAGAAATCTGGGCCGCTCCGATCGGTCGCTTCTCCTGGGAAGGTTTCACCAAGCTCGGCCTGCCGATCAAGTGGGCAACGCCCAAGGAAGGCCAGACCGGCGGCATGAACGTCATGGTGCTGACCAAGGGCAGCAAGAACCAGGATCTGGCGCTTCAGTTCATGGACTTCTGGCTCTCGACCGAAATTCAGACCGCGCTTGCCGAAAAGCTGGTCGACAGCCCGGCCAACAAGGACGTGAAGGTTTCGCCTGAGATCGCCGAAAACCTCACCTACGGCGAAGAGACCGTGAAGAATCTGAAGCTGATCCCGTCGGCCGTTGCCCTCGACAACCGCGAAGCGTGGCTGTCGGAGTGGAACGCCCAGGTCGGCCAGTAAGACCAAGCCATTGCGACCTCCACCGGCGGATCGTGATCGCCGGTGGAGACCTGATGCGACGGGCGCGATGAGACGCGCCCCGGAATGCCTTGAAAGGAAGAAGGATGTTCCAGAACCGCGCCGAAGCCCTGGCGCTCGCTCTGCCCGCAGCGGTCTTTGCGGCGATCGTCTTTCTGGCGCCGGTGGTGATCCTGCTGGCGGAAGGCTTTCGCAGCGCCGACAGCTGGTCGCTGTCGGCCTATACGACCTTCTTTTCCGATCCGCTGAACCGCACCGTCTTCCTGCGCACCTTCCGGCTCGGCCTGATGGTTACCGTCGTTTCGGCGGTCATCGGCTATGCCGCCGCCTTTGCGATCGTCAATCTGACGCCGCGCAACAAGGGACAGATGATCGGCCTTGTCGTGCTGCCGCTGATGATCTCGTCGGTTGCCCGCACCTATGCCTGGATCGTCATTCTCGGCCGCACCGGCATCGTCAACCAGGCGCTCCAGCTTGTCGGCCTCTCGGATGAGCCGATCCGCTTCCTCTTTACCGAGACCGCCGTGTTCATCGGTCTCTTGCAGCTTTTCCTGCCGCTGATGATCCTGTCGCTGATCAGCGCGCTTGAAAACATGCCGAAGGATGCGATCCCGGCTGCCCGCGTACTCGGCGCCAACTGGTTCCAGGTGTTTTTCAAGGTGATCCTGCCGCTGACCAAGGAAGGCCTGGTGATCGGCGGCACGCTGGTCTTCACCGGCTCGCTCACGGCCTACATCACACCGGCGATCCTCGGTGGCTCCAAGGTGCTGATGCTCGAAACGCTGCTCTATCAGCGCGTCACCGTCGCCAACGATTTCGTCGCGGCCAGCGTCATCGCCTTCATCCTGATCGTCATGAGCTTTGCCGCCAATCTTCTTTTGAAACGGCTTGCCACCGCGAGGAACAAGCGATGACACCTCGTATCTTTACTCCGCTCGTCCTCTTCCTGGTGATCGGCTTCCTGATCGGGCCGTTCTTCATCATCGTCGCCGCGTCGCTCTCCGGCGGCGAGACGCTGGCCTTCCCGCCACAGGGCTTCTCGCTCAAGTGGGTCGCCAAGGTGTTCACGGTCGAGAGCTTCCAGGAAAGTTTCGCGATCTCGATGCTGCTGGCGATCGGCGGAACGGCGGCCGCTCTCGTGCTCGGCGTTCCCGCCTCCTACGCCCTCTCGCGCTACAAGCTGCCTTTTGGCGAAACTATCCGCACGATCGTGTCGCTGCCAATCATCGTGCCCGGTATCATCGTCGGCCTGGCGCTCTTGCGTTACATCGTCGTGCCCTTTGGCCTCAACATCACGCTGACGCTGTTCCTCGCCCACACCGCGCTGGTTCTGCCCTATGCGGTCCGGGTCGTCTCGGCGAGCCTCAACAACCTGCGCTCCGATATCGAGGAGGCAGCTGTGCTGCTCGGCTCCTCGCGCGCCGGCGCCTTCTTCCGCGTGGTGATGCCGAACATCCGCAGCGGCATCCTCGCCGCCTTCATCCTCGGCTTCGTCACGAGCTTCAACCAGGTGCCGGTATCGCTCTTCCTCTCCGGTCCGGGTGTGCGCACCCTGCCGATCGACATGCTCTCCTACATGGAGATCACCTACGATCCGTCGGTCGCCGCCCTCTCCGCGCTGCTCGCCTTCATGTCCATCGGCATCGTCTTCCTTGCCGAACGCTTCCTGGGATTCTCTCGCTATGTCTGACGCCCCCTTCCTCAGCCTTGAAAAACTGACGCTCGCCTATGGCGATACCGTTGCGGTGAAGGACCTCGACCTTTCGATCCGCAAGGGCGAACTGGTGGCCTTCCTTGGGCCCTCCGGTTGCGGCAAGACGACGACGATGCGCTCGATCGCCGGCCTGCTGTCGCCCGCGTCCGGCGCGATCAAGCTCGATGGTGCCGACATCACCCGCGTGTCCGCCAACAAGCGCTCGGTCGGCCTGGTCTTTCAGTCCTATGCGCTGTTTCCGCACCTGACTGTGTTCGAAAACGTCGCCTTCGGCCTGCGGCTGAAGAAGCTGCCGGCCAACGAGATCGAGAGCAAGGTGACCGCCGGTCTCAAGTCGGTCGGGCTTTCGAAGTTTTCCGCCCGCAAGCCGGGCGAACTCTCCGGTGGCCAGCAGCAGCGTGTCGCGCTGGCGCGTTCCATGGTCATGGAGCCGAAGGTGCTGCTGCTCGACGAGCCGCTGTCGAACCTCGACGCTCGTCTGCGCCTCGAAATGCGCACGGAACTGCAGCGGGTGCAGAAGGAAACCGGCGTCACGATGATCTTCGTCACCCACGACCAGGGCGAGGCCCTGTCGCTGGCGGACCGCATCGTCGTCATGCTGAACGGCGCGATCGAGCAGATCGGCACGCCCGAGGATATCTACAACCGCCCGATCTCGCGCTTCGTCGCCGACTTCGTCGGTTTCGAAAACATCTTTGCCGTCGAGGGCGGCAAGCTGAAGGCCGAGAACGGCCCGATCGATCTCTCCGGATCCCTGCCGCCTGACACGGCAGGGCTTGCGTGGCGTCCGCGCATGGTGACCCTTGGTTCAGGTCCTTTCCAAGGCACCGTGCGCGGAGCCTCTTTCTCCGGCAGCACGCGCGAGTACCTGCTCGATACGCCGCTCGGCGCCATCAAGGCGGAAGAGGATGCAGCACTTGCAGCCCGTGAAACCGGTTCTGCCATTGCCTTCGACCTGCCGGTCGAGAAGGCCGCACGCCTCAAGAAGTTCGGGTAAGGTCCGATGGGTGTCTGGATCGATACGGACATGGGGTTCGACGACATTGCCGCAGTGCTTGTCGTCCTTCATGCCGGTGAAGAGATCGACGGCGTTTCGCTGGTTTTCGGTAACACGCCGCTTGACCAGGTGAAGCGCAACGCTGCCGGCGCCGCGCGCGCTTTCGGCTGGGCTTTCCCCATCCATGAGGGGCGCGCCCTGCCGGTGCTCGGCAAGCTCGAAACTGCCGAACGCATCCTTGGCGAAGCCGGCATGCCGACAGCGGGATTGACGCTGCCGGAGGCCGACGCCTTGCCGGTAAGCGAAGCCTTTGCGGCACTTTGCGCCTGGCTGGAGCAGGAGGGGCCGAAGCGGATTCTGGCGCTCGGGCCGCTCACCAATCTCGCTGCCCTTTGCCTTGCCCGTCCGGACTTGGCGAGCCGGATCACCGACCTCACCTGGATGGGGGGCGGCGTCACCAGCGGCAACCATACGGCATCTGCCGAATTCAACGCCTTCGCCGATCCGGAAGCGCTGGCGATCGTGATCGCTCATGGCCTGCCGCTGCGCATGGTCGATCTCGATCTCTGCCGCAAGGTCTTTGCCTACCCCGATGACGTCGCGCCGATCCGCTCGGCGGGTGGCGTCCATGCCGCCCTCATCGCCGATCTGCTTGCCGGCTTCATTTCGATCGGCACCAGTCGCGGCCGGCCGGGCATGGCGATCTACGACCCTTGCGCTGCCGTTGCCTTCGTCAATCCGGGCGCAATCTCGTTTCGCAAGGCGCGCATCGATGTCGAACTCGGAGGGACGCTGGCCCGGGGGCGCACCGTCGTCGAAACGCGCGAAAGCCATGCGATCTTCAATGCCGAATATGCCGTCGATGCCCATGTCGAGACGACCAGGGCTCAGATCCTGGGCGCTTTGATGAAGGAAGCGCAGAAGTGAGTTCCATAGAGCAGCCTCAGGACTTGATGGATGCGGCGCTCCGTAGCCGGGCAGTGGCGGCAGCGCGTGGTGCTGAACCGTTCGACGTTCTGATTTCGGCCGGTACGCTCGTCGACGTGGTGACGGGCGAGCTTCGCCCGGCTGATATCGGCCTTGTTGGATCGTTGATCGCAAGTGTCCACGAACCGGGCACGCGCTCCGATGCGGCAACCATGATCGATGCGACGGGCGCTTACGTTTCGCCCGGTCTGATCGACACCCATATGCACGTCGAAAGCTCGATGGTGACGCCGGCGACCTATGCCAATGCGGTGCTGCCGCGTGGCGTGACGACCGTCGTCTGGGATCCGCATGAGTTTGGTAATGTCAACGGTGTGGCCGGCGTGCGCTGGGCCGCAAACGCCAGTCGCGATCTGCCGCTGCGCACGGTGCTGCTGGCACCGTCGAGCGTGCCGTCAGCACCCGGCCTGGAGCTGGCCGGTGCCGATTTCGACGCTGATGTGATCGCCGACATTTTGAGCTGGCCGGAAATCGGCGGCATCGCCGAAATGATGAACATGCGCGGCGTCATCGACGGTGAGGCGCGCATCACCGGGATCGTTCAGGCGGGGCTTGCCGCCGGCAAGCCAGTCAATGGCCATGCGCGCAGCCTTGCGGGGCCTGATCTCCAGGCCTTCGTGACCGCCGGCGTCAGCTCCGACCATGAACTCGTTTCCGGCGACGATCTGCTGGCAAAACTCAGGGCAGGGCTTTCGATCGAACTGCGCGGTTCGCACGATCACCTGCTGCCGGAATTCGTCAAAACGATCAAGGCTCTGGGCCATCTTCCTCAGACGGTAACGCTCTGCACCGACGACGTTTTCCCGGACGATCTTGCCCATGCCGGCGGTCTCGACGATGTCGTTCGCCGGCTGGTGCGCTATGGCCTGCCCGCCGAATGGGCGCTTCGGGCGGCAACGCTGAATGGCGCGGTCCGCCTGGGCCGGCATGATCTTGGACTTGTGGCGCCAGGGCGTCGGGCGGACATCGTGGTCTTCGAAGATCTCGCTGATTTCCGTGCGCGCACGGTCATCGTCGACGGCAAGACGATTGCAGACGCCGGACGGATGATCGAGCCGCTCAGCGGCATTGCCGCCGAGACCCTGCACGGAACGATGAAGATCGCGCCGCTGTCGGAGAACGACTTCCGCATTCCAGCAGATGGCACGAAGGTCCGCGTCGCGACCATCGACCGGCCGCGTTTTACCCAATGGGGCGATGCCGTTGCCGCGGTTGAGGGCGGCTTCGTCGTTCCGCCCGAGGGGACGACTCTGATCGCCGTGGCGCATCGTCACGGGCGCGCCGATAGCCGACCGGCTGTGGGTCTGCTGTCGAGTTGGGGCGCCTGGCGCGGCGCCTTTGCAACCACGGTATCGCATGACAGCCACAACCTCACGGTTTTCGGCGGCAATGCGCAGGATATGGCGGTCGCTGCAAATGCGGTGATTGCTGCCGGTGGCGGCATGGCCGCTGTGTCCGGCGGCAAGGTCAATGCACTCCTGCCTCTGCCACTCGCGGGGCTGGTTTCCGAGGAGCCGCTGGAAGAGGTGGCGGATAGCTTTGCAGCACTCCGCGAAGCAGTCGGCCGCATCGTCGATTGGCAGCCGCCTTATCTGGTCTTCAAGGCCTGCTTCGGCGCGACGCTCGCCTGCAACGCCGGACCGCACCAGACCGATCGCGGCATTGCCGACGTGGCGACGGGCAAGGTCATGGAAAGCCCGATCCTGGAGATCCTTGAAGCCTGACATTCAAAGGCCGCTAAGGCAGAGCGGCCGTTGAAGTCCGACGTCATTTCCGTATGACAGCTTGCCTCGCCCTTCAAGCGCAGGTTCTAAATCCTTGAGATCGCACGCTCCCGCCTGCTTCTTCGCGATCAAAGCGTTACTCGGCGCGTGCCAGTTCCTGTTCCACGAGGGTCGACCAGAAGGTGGCGCCCGGACCGATCGCGTCGTCGTTGAAATCATAGGCAGTGTTGTGGTGCAGCGCGCCGTCGACGGCGGGGCCGTTGCCGAGCCAGACGTAACAGCCGGGCGCTTCCAGCCCGAAGAAGGCGAAATCGTCGCCGGCGGTCGACGGCGGAAATGACGTCCGGGTCTTCTTGCCGAACACCGCCTGAGCGGCGCTCAACGCCCGGGCAGTGGCATCGGCGTCGTTGACGACGGGCGGAATGCGGCGTTCGAATTCGTAGTCGACGGAAATCCCATACATCTCGGCGGTACCACGCGCGAGCCGGCCGATCTCGGTTTCGAGCTGATCGCGCACTTCGGGCGTATAGGCGCGGGCGGTGCCGCCGATTTCCACCGTATCGGGGATGACGTTGAGCGCCTTCGGGTCGCCGGCGCGCACGGAGCAGGCGCTGACGACGGCTGGCTGTAAGGGATCGACGACGCGGCCGACGATCGACTGCAGCGAGGCAAGGAAGGTGCCGGCGGCCGTCACCGGATCGCGGCCGAGATGCGGCTTGGCGCCATGGGTGCCGACGCCGCGAAAGGTGAGCCGCCAGCTATCCGAAGAGGCAAGCTGCGGACCGGCGACGACGGCCATCTCGTCCGGGTCAAGGCCCGGCATGTTGTGCAGGCCGTAAACCGCGTCGCAAGGGAACAGCTCAAAGAGGCCGTTTTCGACCATACGTTTCGCACCGCCACGCCCTTCCTCGGCCGGCTGGAAGATGAAGTGCACCGTGCCGGAGAAATTACGGGTCTTCGACAGATGGCGGGCGGCGCCGAGCAACATGGTGGTGTGACCATCATGGCCGCAGGCATGCATCTTGCCGGCCTCGCGGGATTTGTAGGGACGGTCGGCGATCTCCGGCATGGCGAGCGCGTCCATATCGGCGCGAAGGCCGATCGAGCGTGTGCCGTTGCCGACCTGCAGCGTGCCGACGACGCCGGTTTTTCCCAAGCCTCGGTGGACCTTTAGACCCGCTTCCTCAAGCCACTTGGCAACGAGATCGCTGGTGCGTACCTCCTCGAAGCCGAGTTCCGGATGGGCATGCAGGTCGCGACGGAAGTCGGTGAGGAAGGTGAGGTCGTCGGCTATTCCGTCTGGCAGGCGCATCGTCAGGCATTCCCATGTTTCATTGCGCGAAGGGCTTGTGAATTCCGCGTGCTTTGCTTGAGCCGCAGCGCCCTTTCGGTTTGATCGAAGTCGCAAACGGTATAGACGAAAACGGCCGGAACCAGAACAGCAAGCCGGCCTTTTTGATCGCCTTTCATTTCGGGCGAAAGCGCGCAGACGAGGACCGGACCGATGCAGCCCCACGACTTCTGGCAGGAAATCTACCCGCCGAAAAGCTTCGATATTCAGGCGGGTTATCGCGATTTCTTCCCGGCGTCCCTCGGCGATGGCAGGCAGATTCTCCTGCCGATCCGTCAACTCGCCGACGGCAAACATGCGCTGGCCTCGCTGATCGTCAATCAGGCGAGCTTTGCTGTTGAGGACGCACTGGCAACGGAACTTGCGGCGAAGCTCGCACCCTATGAGCCCGAAGTCGTCGCCGGTCTGCCGACGCTCGGCCTCACGCTTGCGTCTGCCGTTGCCCGCAAGCTCGGCCATAGCCGCTACGTGCCACTCGGAACGTCCAAGAAGTTCTGGTATGTCGACGATCTCTCCGTGCCGCTCTCCTCGATCACCACGCCCGACCAGAAGAAGCGTCTCTACGTCGATCCGCGCATGTTGCCGTTGCTTGAGGGTAAGCGCGTGGCTCTGATCGATGACGTCATTTCCAGCGGTACGTCGATCCTTGCCGGGCTGACGCTGATGGAAGCCTGCGGCATCGAGCCGGTCGCGATCGGCGCGGCCATGCTGCAGACCGAGCGCTGGCACCAGCCGCTTGCGGACCGTGCACCGCATTGGCCGGAGCGTGTCGTCGGAGTGTTTCAAACGCCCTTGCTTCAGCGGGGTGAAGACGACAGCTGGCGCGCCGCCTGAATTTCTTGGCTTCCGCGCGGCAGCGAAGATAGATTTGTCTATCTGCTCGGGACGTTACGAAAGGACTTGCATGCGGTTCATCAATCCGATCCCTTTCGTCCGCGACATCGATCACTCCCGGGAATTCTACGAGAAGATTGTTGGCCTGACGGTTCGCGAGGATTTCGGAAACTTCGTCCTCTTCGAAGGCGGCTTCGCGATCCATGAAGGACGTTCGCTGGAGCGGACCGTCTGGCGAACAGAGTTTGGTTCGGATGAGCCTTACGGGCGGCGAAATCTGCTGCATTATTTCGAGCACGAGGATGTCGATGCGGCCTTCGCGCGCATTGCGCCGCATGTGGACCTGATCCATCCGGTCGAGCGTCAGGCATGGGGCCAGCGTGTGTTCCGCTTCAGTGACCTGGACGGGCATGCGGTTGAGATCGGAGAGCCGCAGGTGCTGGAATCGCCAATCGACCCGGAGAACCCCTAACTTATTCAGGCGCTGGCTTCATTGAAAGCCAAGGCGCCCTCGCCGTCGCGAAGGCGTCTTGGATTGTGTGCTCTCCTTTAGAGGGCGAAGCGCGGCTTAGTTCGCCGGCCTGACCTGATAATAAACCGTCGACTTCGCGCCGCCCGCCTTGGCGATGGTGTAGACATCGTACGAGGCCTGCGGATCGTTGCCCATGCCGAGCGAGCCTGAAGGCATGCCGGGAACCGCGATGCCGGCGACATCCGGCTTTTCGGCCAGCAGCTTCTTTACCGCTTCGAGCGGTACATGGCCCTCGATGACATAGCCGTCGATGACGGCGGTATGGCAGCCCTCCATGTCGGCCGGAACCGCAAAGCGCGTCTTGATCACCGACATGTCGGCCTCATCGCGCACCTCGACCTTGTAGCCGGCCGCTTCCATTGCGTCGGCCCATTGTTCGCAGCAGCCGCATTGCGGATCCTTGTAGACGGCCATGGTGCCGGTTGCCGCGACGGCGCCCGTCGCAAAGAGGGTGATGCCCGCGATCGTGCCCGCCACGAAATGCCTGCGTAATACGTTCATCGAACATTCCTTTCCATTCTTGCCTGATCTCAGGATTGTGGCGCCCGGGCCGCGCAAAGTCGACCCGGGCAGTTTGTCGCTGCTACTTGATCTCGGTCACGGTCAGCTTGCCGTTGACACGGTCGGCGACGAATTCGATCGACGCGCCTTCCTTGAGCTTGGCAAGCACCGCGTCATCGACGCGGAACACCATGGTCATGGCCGGCATGTCGAGGTTCTTCAGATCCTCATGGTCGATCGTCACCTTCTTGGCCTTGGTGTCGATCTTCTTGACCACGCCCTTGGTGAACTCCGCGGCCTGGGCGGGTAGGGAGAACGTGGCGGTGGAAACAGCCAATGCGAGCGCTGCGAGGAGTTTGCCTACGGTTTTCATGGTTTCATCCTTTCCTGTTTTCTCGGGTTACTTCTTCACTACGTCGAGTGGGCCGTGCATGCCGGCGTCGTAATGGCCCGGCACCAGGCAGGCGAATTCGAAGGTGCCGTCGTTGGTGAACGTCCAGTAGATGTCGCCGGACTTGCCCGGCTCGAGCCGGATGGCGTTCGGGTCGTCGTGCTCCATGTCGGGGAACTTCTCCATGGTGATCTTGTGTTCCTGGATCGTCGCCTTGTCGTCGAGCACGAATTCGTGGGCGAGTTCGCCGGCGTTCCTGATGGCGAAATGGACCGTCTGGCCCTGGCGAACCTTGATGGTTGCCGGGGTGAAGATCATCTTGCCGTCGTCGGTTTCCTTCATGGTGACGCGGATCGTCTGCGTCGACTTCTTGCTGTCGCCGGGCTCGCCGATCGACACCTTGTCGTGGCCGCCGGCGTGGCTGCCGCTGGCGAGCGCCTGGGAGGAAAGGGCGGAGGCGATAACGAGCGCCAGAGCGAGTGCTGATTTCTTCATCGTAATGTTCCTGATGGATTTGAAAGAGGTCATTGCAGTCGGCCGCCCTCTCACGGTTTGGGCGTGAGCACGGTCTTGGCATCCTTGGCCCGCGTCGGTTCCGGCAATGCGCCGGTCCATTCCCAGGCCTGTGTTCCCGGCGGGTTTTCGTACCAGCCGGGATCGCTGTAATCGCCGGCGGAGATGCCTTCGCGCACCTTCACCACCGAGAACATGCCGCCCATCTCCAACGCGCCGTGCGGACCCCAGCCGGTCATCATCGGGATCGTGTTGTCGGGGAGCGGCATTTCCATTTCGCCCATGTCGGCCATGCCGGCCGTACCCATGGGCATGTAGTCGGGCTTCACCTTGCGGATCTTTTCCGCGACCGATTTCTTGTCGGCGCCGATGAAGGTCGGGATATCGTGGCCCATCGCGTTCATCGTGTGGTGCGACTTGTGGCAATGGATCGCCCAGTCGCCCTCGTACTTGGCGTCGAATTCGTAGGCGCGCATGGCGCCGACGGGAATGTCGATCGACACTTCCGGCCAGCGTGCCTCCGGCCGCACCCAGCCGCCATCGGTGCAGGTCACCTCGAAGTCGTAGCCGTGCATGTGGATCGGATGGTTGGTCATGGTGAGGTTGCCGACCCTGACCCGCACGCGGTCGTTCTTGGACACGACCAGCGGGTCGATGTCCGGGAAGATCCGGCTGTTCCAGCACCACATGTTGAAGTCGGTCATTTCCATGATGCGCGGCACATAGGTGCCGGGATCGATGTCATAGGCATTGAGCAGGAACACGAAATCCCGATCGACACGCATGAAGTTCGGATCCTTCGGGTGCACCACGAAGAAGCCCATCATGCCCATGGCCATCTGTACCATTTCGTCGGCATGGGGGTGGTACATGAAGGTTCCGGACTTCACGAGGTCGAACTCGTAGACGTAGGTCTTGCCGGCCGGAATATGCGGCTGCGACAGGCCGCCGACGCCATCCATGCCCGAAGGCAGGATCATGCCGTGCCAGTGAATGGTGGTGTGTTCCGGCAGTTTGTTGGTGACGAAGATCCGCACGCGGTCGCCTTCGACCGCCTCGATTGTCGGGCCTGGCGACTGGCCGTTATAGCCCCAGAGATAGGCGGTCATGCCGTCGGCCATCTCGCGTTCGACCGGCTCCGCGACAAGGTGGAATTCCTTGACGCCGTTGTTCACACGGTGCGGCAATGTCCAGCCGTTGAGGGTGACGACCGGGCTGTAGTCCGGTCCGCTCGTCGGCACGAGCGGCTTCTGGGTCGAGGCATTGTCCATGCTTGCCGCTTCGGGCAGGCCGGAATTTGAGGTTTGGGCCCAGGCGGCGGTCGAAACGAGAGCAGCACCGGCGCCGAGGAAGTTTCTTCTGTTGAACATATCTGATCCTTTTTTGAGTTAGGGCGGGATGCGTACGGAAAACCGCACACACTTTTCCTGCTCCCGCCCTAGTGTCCGGCGCCGGCTTCCGCTGCCGCGGGCGCTGCCGCGCCTCCAGCCGAGCCGCCCGATCCGCCGCCGTGGATTGCGGTCATCAGATCGGCATCGGCCAGCCAGAAATCGCGCTTCGCGTTGACGGAGAGCACGGTCGAATTGACCTTGGCCCTGACGTCGGCAAGCAGCTCGAAGGTGCTGGTGATCATGCCGTTGTAGCTGAGCGTCGCTTCTTCCTCGATCTTGGTGCGCAGCGGCACGACGTTGTTGCGGTAGTGCCGGGCGATGTCGTAGCGCGAGCGATAGGCCTCGTAGGCTGAGCGTGCTTCCGAGCGGATGTTGACCGCCTTTTCCGCCAACAGGTTCGCCGAGCGCATATGGGCAAGCTCGGCCTTGCGCATGCGCGCATTGCCGCTGTCGAAGATCGGGATCACGAATTCGAACTCGAACTGGCCGGTCGTCTCGACCTTGGTGCCATGATCCTCCTTCTCCCGTTCCGCCTCCGCACCGGCGACGAGTTCCAGGTCGGTCACGTAGCGGGTCGCCTCGGTGAGGCTGTAGGACTTGGCCACGGCTTCGAGGTCGAGGCGGGCGATCTGCAGGTCGACGCGGCGCTTCAGCGCTTCGGCCTCGATGCTGTCCTTGCGGGCCAGCGTCTTCGGCATGTTCGGCAGGCGGTTCGGCACCTGGTAGTCGACATCGCTACCCCAGAGACCCATCAGTCGCGTCAGATTTTCCTTGGCAAGACGGGCTGCAAGCCGGGCTTCGGCTGCCTGGCCGGCGAGTTCAGCGTTGAAGACGTGCTCGCGCGCCTGGTTGCCCTTGCCCATGGCGCCGGTCTC
This sequence comes from Ensifer sp. ENS02, assembly GCF_014851885.1. Taxonomy (NCBI): domain Bacteria; kingdom Pseudomonadati; phylum Pseudomonadota; class Alphaproteobacteria; order Hyphomicrobiales; family Rhizobiaceae; genus Ensifer; species Ensifer sp. ENS02. The sequence continues at coordinate 118,210 of NZ_JACVAO010000010.1, forward strand.
ACCCAGTTTTGCGGCGAGTTCCGAGGAGGCGTCCGCAGCCGCCTGGGCCTGGTTCAGTTGCGCGACTGTTTCCCATGCGGCAACCGCTTCGATCCAGGCGCGGCGGGTTTCGGCGGCCAGCTGCAGCGTGCTGAGCGCGGCGTTGAGCTGCGCCTGGCGGAAACGCGCGTCGGCGACCGCGATGGTCTTGTCGCGGGTCAGGAGCGCCAGGATGTTGGTGGTGACCAGCCCCTCGATCGCCTTGTAGGCCTGCAGTTCCGGTGTGCCGATCCCGGTGGTGCCGATCGAGACAGTCGGGTTGAGAAACAACGTCGCCTGCCAGGCATCCGCCGACGCGTCGCCGAGATCGGCATAGGCGGCCTGCAGGCCCTTGTTGTTGAGGAGTGCGACCTGAACGGCGGTGTCGGCGTCGATTGTCTTGCGCTTCAGGAGCGCCTTGACCTCGGCATTGACCTTGTCTGCCTGTTCGCGGTTCTGGATCCAGACGCTTTTCTTGGTCGCGGCCGTCGAGACCTTGGCATCCACGGTGGTGAAGCCCGCGTCCTTGGCCGAGTATTCGGTCACGCAGCCGGCGAGCACGAGGGGCAGACCGATGGCTGCCGCGAGGTTGAGCTTGCGAAGCCTCATGACGCGTCTCCCTTGGCGGTCGACTGTTTTTCGTTGAGGGGGCCCCAGGCCTTGGGGCCGGTGGGTTCGCGGTGGGTGTAGCCCGAAATGGGGCTGCGATACTGCGTGCTTCGAATACCGCTCGTGCTATTGGCGGGATCGCCAAGGCTTGAGACCTCGGCAGGCAATGTGGCAGCGCATCCGCCCAGGATGATGGGCAGGAGCGCCATGGAAAACAAACGTTTCATGGTCAAACCTGAAATGTGAATGGCAGAGGCCGGCGATCGACCGGATGAAACCGGGCGGGCCTTGTCGCGGACGGCGCTAGAGGTGGTCGAGCGTCACATCGGACACGCGGAAACCACGGCAACGCTTCGCACCACTGCAGATCCTTCCGTCGGCCAAGACCAACGGAGACCCGCAGCAGCGGTCACGGATTCACGAAATCAGGCTCTTGGGGGACGATGAAGGCCGTCGAGCTCACCGGGGGTGAGCTGCGGGTGCGGGCCGAAATTGCGGATGGAGCGCGGGAAAGCCGGATGGCTTCCGTCGACATCGCCGAGCACCGCCACGGCGGCGCAGAAGGTCTTGCAGCAATCCTTCTTGTCCGACTTGCCGTTTTCCTGTGCCGGCTTCACCTTGCCCTTTTCTAGGCTCGGGCAATGCTCGGTCGCAGCTTGCATCGGATTGGCGGCTGCCTCGATCTGCATCGAGCCGTGCGCGGCCGCATGCATCATGCCGGAGGCGGTGGAAAAAGGCAGCACGGCCAGCGACAAAGCGATCGCCAGCTTCAGCACTATCAGCAAACGCAGATATGTGGTTCGCACCTTCTCCATGATCGATCCGTAGAAACGCCTTTGATTCCTGTCAATGATGCTTGCGCCTGGCGCCGTCACGAATGCGTGAGGCTCCAGGATGCGCACTCGTCGTCACCCGTGCCGCCGGTTGCGGACCGGATCGATGCCGGCCGTACCGAAGCGGGCGGGCTCGGTTGCCTTCGTCGGCGCGTTCGTGGCGTCTGCGAGATCTTCGAGAATGGGACAGTCCGGGCGGCCGTCGCCATGGCAATGGGCGGCGAGATGTTTCAGCGTCCGGCTCATCGCCTTCAGCTCCTCGGCCTTGCGCTCCAGGATCTCGACATGTTCGAGCGCGATCTTCTTGACCTCGCCGCTGGCGCGCTCGCGGTCGCGCCAGAGCGCCAAGAGGTCCGCCATCTGCTCGACAGTGAAACCGAGATCGCGCGAGCGGCGGATGAAGCGCAGCGTATGGACGTCGTTGTCGCCATAGTTGCGATAGCCGGCTTCGCTGCGGTCGGCCTGCGGGATGAGGCCGATTGTCTCGTAGTAGCGGATCATTTTCGTCGAGACGCCGGAGGCGCGGGAAGCTTCGCCGATATTCATGATGTCATCCTTTTTACCGCCGTGCGGCCATTCCCTTGAGAATATAAGGGCTCTCCCCGGCTTCCGCCATGCTGGCGAGAGCCGGGGAGACGATCGAACCTAGGCCGCCTGTGCTGCGGCAACCGGGCGAAAGGCCCGAAGCCGCAGGGCATTGCCCAGCACGAAGACGCTCGACAGCGCCATGGCACCGGCCGCAAAGATCGGCGACAGCAAGAGGCCGTAGACCGGGTAGAGCGCGCCGGCGGCAACCGGGATCAGTACCGCGTTATAGGCAAAGGCCCAGAACAGGTTCTCCTTGATGTTGCGGATCGTCGCCTTGGACAGCGCGATCGCATTCGGCACACCCAGGAGATCGCCGGACATCAGCACCACGTCGGCGCTCTCGATGGCGACGTCCGTACCGGTGCCGATCGCCAGGCCGACATCGGCTTCGGCGAGCGCCGGCGCATCGTTGATCCCGTCGCCGACGAAGGCGACCGCGCGTCCGCCTTGCTTCAGCTTCTTCAGAGCCGCGACCTTGCCATCTGGAAGCACTTCGGCGATTACCTCGTCGATGCCGAGCTTGGCCGCGATCGCCTCTGCGGTGCGGCGGTTGTCGCCGGTGATCATCGCGACCTTCAGGCCGAGATCGTGCAGCATGCGGATCGCCTGATGCGTCGTCTCCTTGATCGGGTCGGCAACGGCGATGATCGCCGCCAGCTTGCCGTCGATCGCGGCATAGAGCGGGCTCTTGCCTTCCGAGCCAAGGCGGGCCGCCTGGTCGGCGAAGGCCGACACGTCGAGCTTCAGCTGCGTCATCAGGCGGTCGGCACCGACATGGACGGTCCGGCCCGAGACTTCGGCGCTGGCGCCGAACCCGGGGATTGCTTCGAACCTGGCCGGTTCGGCGATCGCCAGTCCCTTTGCTTTGGCTGCGTCGACGATTGCTTCGGCGATCGGGTGCTCGGAGCGGGTCTCCACGGCGGCGACCAGCGTCAGCACGGTATCACGATCGAAGCCTTCGGCGGTTTCGAGGTCGGTCAGTTCCGGGCGGCCCTTGGTCAGCGTACCAGTCTTGTCGACGGCGATGACGGCGGCGTTGCGCAGCGTCTGCAGTGCCTCGCCCTTGCGGAAGAGCACACCCATTTCGGCGGCGCGGCCGGTGCCGACCATGATCGAGGTCGGGGTGGCAAGGCCCATGGCGCAAGGGCAGGCGATGATCAGCACGGCGACGCCGTTGACGAGCGCGAAGGTGAGCGCCGGATCCGGACCGAAGACCAGCCAGACGCCGAAGGTCAAAAGCGCAATCGCGATGACGGCTGGCACGAACCAGGCGGTGACGCGGTCGACCAGCGACTGGATCGGCAGCTTGGCGCCCTGGGCCTGCTCGACCATCTTGATGATCTGCGCCAGCACCGTATCGGCGCCGACCTTGGTGGCCCGGAAGGTGAAGGAGCCGGTTTTGTTGATCGTGCCGCCGACGACTTCGCTGCCGGCCACCTTTTCGACCGGAACCGGCTCGCCGGTGATCATCGATTCGTCGACATAGGAGTTTCCGTCGAGGACGCTGCCGTCGACAGGAACCCGGTCGCCCGGGCGCACGACGACGGTGTCGCCAGTCTGCACGTCGGACAGCGGCACCTCGACCGTCTCGCCGTTGCGGATGACGCGGGCGGTCTTTGCCTGCAGGCCCATCAGATGCTTGATCGCCTCGGAGGTCCGGCCCTTGGCGCGCGCCTCCAGGAACCGGCCGAGCAGGATCAAGGTGACGATGACTGCAGCTGCCTCGTAATAGACGTTGGCCGTACCGTCTGGCAGAAGCTCGGGCGCGAATGTGGCGACGACCGAATAGATCCAGGCGGCGGAGGTGCCGATCGCGACCAATGAGTTCATGTCCGGCGCCAGGCGGAAGAGGGCGGGGACACCCTTCTGGTAGAAACGCAGGCCCGGGCCGAAGAGCACCAGCGTCGTCAGCGCGAACTGCAGATACCAGCTTTCCTGCATGCCGATATTGTTCATGACGAATTCGTGCACGCCCGGGATGAAGTGCGAGCCCATTTCAAGCACGAAGATCGGCAGCGTCAGGACGCCGGCAATCAGCAACGCGCGCCCAAGCTTTCGCGTCTCCTGTTCGCGCTTCTCGCCTTCGCGGTCGACGCTTTCGTCGCCGGTGATGCGCTTGGCGGCATAGCCGGCAACGCGAACCGCCTCTTCGAGTGCGGCGGCGGTGGCGATGCCCCTGGTTATGCGCACCGACGCGCGCTCGGTCGCCAGATTGACGTTGGCTTCGGTGACGCCCGGCACGGTCTTCAGCGCCTTTTCAATGCGGGCGACGCAGGACGCGCAGGTCATGCCTTCGATGGTGAGCTCGACCGTGTCTTCGGCCGCACCATATCCGGCATTCTCGATCGCCTTGACGATGTCGGCCGACTTGGTGCTGGCATCGAAGCGGACGTCAGCGCGTTCCGTTGCAAGGTTGACCGAGGCTTCGGTCACACCAGGCACAGCGCGAATAGCCTTTTCGACGCGCGCCACGCAGGATGCGCAGGTCATGCCCTCGACGGGAATGCTGGCGCTCAATGCGGCGGCGGACATCGCTTCGAGGTCGTTTGTTCTAATGGGGGTCACAGATCCCATGATCGTGCTCCTTTCTCTGTCTTTTGTCACAACATGGGGCTTCCAACGATGGGAAGGTCAAGGGCGCAAAAGAGATTTCTGCACGCCATCTTCAGAGCGGCTGGGAGAGGTCTGCCACCGCAGCGATAATGGCCCGCGATGCACGATGAAGCCGCCTCGACCAAGTTCAGCCGCGAGGCCCGGCAGGTTTGTCAAAGCGCAGTTCGAATGGCTCCCGGTTTGCCGGCGATCGCAAGGCTGCGACCGTGCTTCGCCTGCCTCTTGCGAGTGAACTGCATCGGATCCATCCTGTAGAAGTTGCGTCCCATAGGGAGGTTAGGATGACGGCTTATAATTGTGTCCGTTTCCGCGTGAGACCCGGTCAAGAGGAACGGTTTGAGCAGCTGTTTCGCAGCGCTGGTCGCGACTTTGAAGGCTTGAGGAAGATGGCGCTCAGCAAGTCAGCGGATGGATCGTATTTCTCAATTGCCGAATGGGAAAGCCTTGAGGCGATCGCCGCGGCACGGCCCATGATGAAGGCGAACCTCGACACGTTCCGCGATACGCTCCTGGAACTCAGCCAGGATCTCGGGGTCACGGACCCGATTTCCGGCGAGGCGATCTTCGAAATGACGCGTTAGAGCAATATGCTGCGCAAGGCGTGACGGCAACAGCTCCGTCGGTTGGTTGACGGGGAGGTCGGCCTTGGCTGCTAAGGTCGCGGACCTGATGACAGTGATGTCGTCGGCTTGCGAACGCGTGGGGCAGCATCAGGACGGGCACGACATCTAGCGCCGGATTTTGGATAGCTTGAGGGCAGAACACTGCGACGAAGGCGCGATGACGGGTTGAGGTCACCGCGGGCAATGGCTATGTCGTGCCGCACACACGCGTCACCAACCATAAGGCCATTCGGAATGATCCCAGACTTTCTCGTTACCCATTCCGGTGGTTTCCACGCCGACGAGCTGCTTTCCAGCGTCATCCTTACGCGGCTTTTCCCTGAGGCTCGCCTCGTTCGCAGCCGGGCGTCGGAATGGCTGAAGCCCGGGGCGGACCGCATCATTTATGATGTTGGTGGCCAGTATGATGCCGGGGCCGGGCTGTTCGATCATCATCAGCGCGGGGCGCCGGTTAGAGAGGATGGCCAGCCCTACAGTTCGTTCGGCTTGATCTGGAAGCATTACGGTCGCGCCTATCTGGCAGCGTTCGGCGTTCCTGAGGCCCATGTGGAGGCGGTCCATGCGGCCTTCGATGCGCGCTTCGTGCTGCCGGTGGATCTGGTCGATAACGGCGCGCTCGACCCCTCCGTGGCCGGCCCCTTGGCGGGGCTGACGCTGTCGGCGCTGCTGGAAACCTTGAAGCCTGTCTTCGACGAATCCGGCCAGGAGGCCGAGGACCGCAGCTTCCATCAGGCCCTTTCGATCGCGCGCGCCTTCGTCGAGGCTGGCGTGTCGCAACGCGCCGCCAAGCTTCGGGCCGAGGCGCTCGTGCTGCAGCAGATCGCCCTTGCCGGTGAGAGCCGAGTGCTCGAACTGCCGCGGGGCATGCCGTTCCGCCCGGCGATCGTGAAAGCTGGCGCCGACCACCTGTTGTTCGTCGTTCATCCGCGCGAGAATGACTGGTGCCTGACGGGCATTCGCAAGGCCGATGAAGGGTTTGAGCTGCGCGCCGATCTGCCGGCTGCCTGGGCCGGCCTGACGAACGGCGAGCTGGAGGCGGCTTGCGGCGTGGCTGGCGCGCGGTTCTGCCACAACGGCCGCTTCATCGCGGCGGCAGCGACGCGGGAGGCAGCACTGGCCATGGCCGAGCTCGCCGTCAAGGAAGCAGTATCGGCGGGCAGCGGTCAGGCCTGAGGAAACTGATGAGCCGACGGCGGCGGCTATGGCCAGTGCGCTGTCGGCAGGATCGCCTGTGACGGGTCACGCCGAAAGCGTGGCCCTGAACTTGCTCGGCGATTGACCGTAGGTTTTTGCAAAAATCCGCGAGAAGTGGCCGGCGTTCTCGAACCCGACTTCGAGCGCGATGTCGATCAACGGCGCCTTCGTCTGCGTCAGCAGATGCTTGGCGCGTTCCAGCCGAAACTTCCGATAGACGAGCGCCGGCGACATTTTCGCCTTGTCCATGAACAGGCGTTCGAGCTGCCGTCGGGACAAGCCGACGGATGCGGCCAGCTCCGGGATCGACAGCGTGTTGTCCGTGTGCTGCTCCATGATGATGAGAGCGGCATTCAGGCGTGGGTCGTTGCTCTCGATCGCCAGCGGTTTTCTCGGCTGGACATGAAGATGCGAGCGGGCCTTGTCGATCTGCAGCACTTCGAGCGCATTTCGCTCGGCTTCCTTGCTGATATGCAGGCGCACGATATGGGCCGCCATGTCGGCGGCACTGCTGCCGCCAGCGCAGGATCCACGGGTGCGATCGAGATTGAAGAGACGGTCCGAACGAACCTTGAGATCGGGGAACCGCTCGCGGAACGCCTGATAATGAAGCCAGCTCACGCAGACGGTGTGCCCCGTCATCAGGCCCGCTTCGGCAAGGACGAATGTCCCAGTACAGAGACCGATCAGAGGCACCTTGCGCGCCGCCGCCTTCTGGAGGAAGCGGACGGTGTCGTCGTCGATCGGCTGTTTGCTGTTGAGCAGGCCGCCGACCACGACGATGTAGTTGAACCCCGCTGGATCAACGAGGTCGGATGTCGGCGCCACCTGCACGCCGCAACTGGAGGCGATGAGATGCCGCGTGTTGCCCAGCACCTGCCAGTCGGCACGGATGCGGCCGGACTTGTCGAGCTCGTCGCTCGCAAGTCGCAGCGTGTCGATGAAGAGCGCGAATGCCGAAAGGGTGAAGGACCGCGCCAGAACGAAGCCGATCTTGAGACGTTCGGGCTGTGTCTCGTTGGATTTGATGGTCGTCGTCATGTGCCCTTCATGCTCGTGCCGCCAAGACCTCCCGTTGCCTATCGAGCATGCTCGGACATATCAGGAGAGGTAGCCGCTGGCGGCCGAGACTTGCCTTTCGCTGTCCATGGGGAGCCTGGGTTCCGTTCTTCCGGCACCCCATGGTGTGGCGCGGGAGGTCGACGCCCGGATGAAGGCGTCTTCGTCCGCATCATAACGAAGAGGACGGGCTCAAATTGCTCTCGTCACGACCTGCGCCGCTACGGTTACGAACATTGCGGCCAGTGTCAGCGCCGCACTGAACCGTGCGACCTTCATCCGCCGTTCGCGCGAGCCGCTCCAATCATACCCCATCACTTCCCTCCCTCCCGACCGGGCCAGAACGCGTTTGCTCGGTCTTCCGCCGAACTGCAGGTCTCGCCAAGTCACGGCTTTGAGTTACCCCTCATGCTGCCGCGATGCCGCCGATCGTGTCAAGTTTGCCTCGGCGCGAGCAATGTTCAGGTGCCCGTCATAGCTCTGCGAAAAGGCGGCTGCGCAAAGGAATTTGCTGTTCGAGGGCGCAAACCCCCTAGTTGTGCGGGGAGCCTCTTTCCGCCGTTGTGATAGTTTTCTCTTTGGTGTGATTTTTTAAAGGGAGGGCGAAGAATGCCCGGCACATTCTCTACCGCCGACATGGACGTGATCAAACAGCAGCACGAGGATTGGTGTCGCGCGAACGACACCGACCCGAACAGTCCCGCGGGAATAGAGAAAGCCATGCAGATGCTGGTGAATTATGGCGGCAGCGCCAGCCAGCAACCGTCCGCGCAGCCGCAGAAGGTGCGCGCCAAAGCGCGCGCCTGATCTCCGCATCCACCCACGTCATTTAGCGGTCCGCGCCTGTCCTCGATCGCCTTGAACGAAGGCGCCTGGTCATAGTCGGGTGCGTGGGGCGGGCCTCCTCACGCGCCTGCCGGCGGCGCCGTCGCGATCAGGCGTTGCCCCCATCTGCTTGGGGTGCGCACGTCAAAGATGCACTCTCCGAGGGTCAGAGGTTCTCCTTGAGGAGGACCTCTATTCTGATCTTGTCCTGTGCGGCGTGCGGTTCGCGAAAATCCGTTCGCGCGCGCATGATGCGGATGGCGCTGCGCACCGCGTGTCCCGGGTCCTGGGCGATGACGGCGTCAACGCTGGCGTCGCGCAGGCCGCGTTCGCTGAAGGGGGTGCGTTCGTGGACGACCACCGTGATCTTTTGCAGATCGGTGAAGGATGCTGCGCCCTCGAGCGGGATCCTGGCCTCGGAACTCAACACGTAGATCGCCGCAACCTCTTGATTGTTTTCAAGGACTCGCTGGAGGATCTGGGTGGCCCTGCGCTCGTCGCCGTGGGTTTCGACCGAGGGCAGACATTGCAGGTGAGGGAACTGTGAATTGACGATATCGTCGAAGCCGAAGCGTCGCTGGATGCTGTCGAGCGACTGCATCGTCTCGGCCACGATCAGGACCTTTCCCGCCCTCCGGCCGACAAACCGGCCGATGATCTTGGCCGCCGTCGCGCCGGCGGCGTAGTTGTCGACGCCCACGAAATCGGCGGTCGGGAGCTTTTCCTGTCCGGACAGAAACTGCACGAACTTGACGCCGCGTTCGATCAGGCGGCCGATCGCGTCGCGCACTTGCGGCGATTCCGGCGCCATCATCGCGATCCCGTCGAATTCGTTCTCGTCTATATCGGCGAGGTACTTGGCAACCTTATGCGGGTCGTCGATCGGGATCTGGACGAAATCGAGGTCGATGAGATCCCCCTTCATCGACACCCGCGCCTCTTCCACCCGATGGATGAGTTCCGCCAGATAGAGATCGCCGCTCGTCGGCAGCACGAACCGGAACCGGTAGCTCTTGTTGCGGGCAAGGCTGACGGCTGCCGGGTTTCGAATAAATCCAATGCGCTCAATGGCTTCGTTGACACTGCGAACGGCCCTCGGGCTGACATTCGGCCTGTCGTTCAGCACGCGGTCGACGGTTGCGAGGCTCAAGCCCGCTGCCTCAGCAAGATCTTTGGCTGTTGGCCGCATGCGGAACTCCCAGTGTGTATCGTCTCCAATCTACTCCACCAAAATCGCCGCGAAATCAAGAATTGATGTGCGCACCTCAAAAATCGCTTGCGCTGAGGTGCGCACCTCAGTTATGAATCCTTCAGCGAAGAACGCAGGCCCTGAATGCGGCCGCGCCCACCGCTAGTGCCAAGAGGATTTAGGTACGCCAACCGCCCGGTCAGGGCGCTTTCCTTCTGATGGAGGTCAGAAGGTACAAGGGGGAGGAACCCAATGATGAAACGGATTCTGTTGAGCTCCACAGTCATGGTCGGAGCGTATTTTGCCATTGCGGGTGCGTCCGGTACGCACGCTTCCGCAGCCGAACTGACCCTTTGCTGGGCCGCCTGGGATCCGGCCAATGCGCTCGTCGAGCTCAGCAAGGATTTCGAAGCCAAGAGCGGCAACACGATGAAGTTCGAATTCGTGCCGTGGCCGAACTTCGCCGACCGGATGCTGAACGAGCTGAATTCCGGCGGCAAGCTCTGCGATCTGATGATCGGCGACAGCCAGTGGATTGGCGGCGCCGCCGAGAATGGCCAGTACATCAAGCTCAATGATTTCTTCGACAAGGAAGGGATCAAGATGGACGACTTCATTCCCGCAACCGTCATCGGTTACGCGGAATGGCCGAAGAATTCGCCGAACTACTGGGCTCTGCCGGCGTTCGGTGACGTGGTCGGTTGGACCTATCGCAAGGACTGGTTCTCGCGTCCCGAACTCCAGGCGGAGTTCAAGCAGAAATACGGCCGGGATCTCGCCGTGCCGAAGACCTTCGCCGAACTCAAGGACATCGCCGAATTCTTCCAGAAGCGCCAGGTCGACGGCAAGACCGTCTATGGCGCTGCCATCTATACGGAGCGCGGCTCAGAAGGCATTACCATGGGCGTGATGGACGTGCTCTACAGCTACGGCTTCGAGTACGGAAATCCGAAGAAAGCCTATGAGCTCGACGGCTTCGTCAACTCGGCGGACGCGGTCAAGGGTCTGGAATTCTACAAGGCGCTCTACGATTGCTGCACACCGCCCGGCCATTCCGACGCCTACATGTCGGAGGATATCGACGCCTACAAGTCCGGCCAGGTCGCCCTGCAGATGAACTTTGCCTTCACCTGGCCCGGCATCCATGCCGACGCCAATGTCGGCGGCGACAAGTCCGGCTACTTCCCCAATCCTGCTGGTCCGACCGGTGTGCAGTTCGCCCAGCTCGGCGGCCAGGGCATCTCGGTCGTCGCAGCGTCCGACAAGCAGAAGGAAGCGCTGGATTACATCAAGTGGTTCGCGCAGCCTGAAATCCAGAAAAAGTGGTGGGCGCTCGGCGGATACTCCGCGCTGCGCTCGGTGGTCGAGGACCCGAGCTTCGCCACGAGCCAGCCCTATGCGCAGACGTTCCTCGATTCGATGGCAATCGTGAAGGACTTCTGGGCCGAGCCGTCCTACGCCTCGCTGCTGCAGGCCTCGCAGAAGCGCTTCCACGATTACGTCGTTGCCAACCAGGGCACGGCGAAGGATGCGCTCGACGGTCTCTCTGAGGACTGGAAGGACATCTTCGAAGACGAAGGCAAGTATTGACGCAAACACCCGCCGCCTCCCGGCGGAAGCGTCCATGCGGGGCCGGCCGGCCGATCTCTCGCGCCGGCCCCGCATGCCCATTCGTCAATGCCTTAGGGGAATACCATGCTCCATTCTTCGATCGATCGCGCTGCGCACGCGACGCCGCCCGTGTTTGCACGGCGCATCAGAGGGTTGTCGGACCGCGCGATCGCCTGGATCTTCGTCGCACCGTCCATTGTGCTTTTGCTTGCGATCAACATCTTTCCGCTGATCTGGACCGTCCGGCTGAGCTTCACCAATTTTCGCGTAAACCGCCCGAACGAACCTGTTCAGTTCGTCGGTCTGCGCAACTACCTGAACATCCTGACCGACAAGGATATCTGGCTGACGATGCAGGCGACGGCCCATTTCCTGATCTGGACGATCGTCCTGCAGGTGCTGATCGGCTTTGCTCTCGCCTATCTCATCAACAAGAAGTTCCGCGGCAATGACCTGTGGACGACCATCATCGTGCTCCCGATGATGCTGAGCCCGGCCGTCGTCGGAAACTTCTGGACCTTTCTCTACCAGCCGCAGATCGGCCTGTTCAATTACGCGATCGGGTTCCTGACCGGAGCAGACCCGTCCAGCTTCTCGATGATCGGCGACACGTCGCTGGCGCCCTGGGCGATCATCATCGTCGACACCTGGATGTGGACGCCATTCGTCATGCTCATCTGCCTTGCCGGGCTGCGCTCCATTCCGAGCAGCATCTATGAGGCGGCGGAGTGCGACCGGGCCAGCAGCTGGCGCCAGTTCTGGACCATCACCATCCCGATGGTGCTGCCGTTCCTGATGCTGGCCATCCTTTTCCGCGGCATCGAGAACTTCAAGATGTTCGACCTGGTCGTGCAGCTGACGGGCGGTGGCCCGGGCTCGATCACGGAGCTGACGTCGATCAATCTGAAGCGTGAAGCCTTCGAGAAATGGCGCACCGGATACGCGTCCGCCTATGCCGTCATCCTCTTCGTGACCGTCTTCGGCCTTGCGTCGATCTATGTCAAAGCACTCAACAAGGTGAAGCAGAGATGAGCAGCTTTTCTGTAACGGAGCCATCCGCACGGCAGAAGTGGTTCGCAGGCGCCCTGGTCGTGCTTTATGCGGTGATCACCATTCTCCCGTTGCTCTGGATCATCGGAACTGGTTTCAAATCGCCCTCTGACGCGATCGCCTATCCGCCGAAGACCTTCTTCGAGCCGACGCTCGAAGGCTATGTGAACCTCTTCACGACGCGCACCCGCGTTTCGGAAGAACAACTGAAGGAAATGGGCGAACCGAAGACCTGGTACGAGCGTCTCGTTCGCAAGGATGGGCTGATCATCGCCGGCCCGTCGCGGTTCCCGGAGCGCTTCTACAATTCCGTCATCATCGGGTTCGGCTCGACGGTCCTGTGCATCGTGCTCGGAACGGCCGCGGCCTATGCCTTCTCGCGCTTCAAGGTGCCGCTCAAGGACGACCTGCTGTTCTTCATCCTTTCCACGCGCATGATGCCGCCGATCGCGGTCGCCATTCCGATCTTCCTGATGTTCCGCTCGCTCGGGCTGAACGACACCCATGCCGGCATGATCCTGCTCTATACGGCAGTCAACCTGTCGCTCTCGGTCTGGCTGCTCAAGGGCTTCATCGACGAGATCCCGATCGAGTATGAAGAGGCAGCGCTGATCGACGGCTACACTCGCTTCCAGGCTTTCTACAAGGTCGTGCTGCCCCAGGCGGCGACCGGCATCGCGTCGACGGCTATCTTCTGCCTGATCTTCGCCTGGAACGAATACGCCTTCGCCGTGCTGCTCACGTCGGGCACCGCGCAGACCGCACCGCCCTTCATCCCGACGATCATCGGGGTCGGTGGGCAGGACTGGCCGGCGGTGGCGGCCGGTGCGACCCTCTTCCTCGTCCCCGTGATGGTGTTCACGATCCTGCTTCGCAAACACCTGCTGCGCGGCATCACCTTCGGAGCGGTAAGAAAATGACAGCTTTCCTCAACCAGTTGCTCCGCCTTCGCCGTGGCGCATGGGAAATGGTGGCATCGGTGCTCATCGCGCTCGGCGTGGTCATGCTCATGCAGCCAGTCTCGCTCACGCTCTACTCCTTCTCCTTCCTCGTGACGCTGCTTGGAACAGTCATGTTCATCATCGTCAGCCATTTTCCGGAGTGACCCATGGCACAGATCAGAATTGAGAATGTGCGCAAGGAGTTCGGAGCGTTCACGGCTGTCCAGTCTTCGAGCTTCACGGTGGAAGACGGCGAGTTCTTCATGCTGCTCGGCCCATCGGGATGCGGCAAGACGACGACGCTTCGGATGATGGCGGGACTGGAGCTGCCGACGAGCGGCCAGATCTATATCGGCGGCGAAGAGGTCGGCATGAAGCGGGCGAGGGAGCGCGATATCGCCTTCGTCTTCCAGATGTTCGCCCTCTATCCCCACATGAACGTACGCAAGAACATCTCCTATCCGCTCGTCAGCCAGGGGATGAAAAAGGCGGATGTCGCCGCGCGTGTCGCCGAGGTGGCAAGGATCCTCAGAATTGAAGGCATTCTCGACAAGCCGGTTGGCGGGCTCTCGGGCGGTGACCGCCAGCGTGTTGCGCTCGGCCGGGCGATTGTCCGCAACCCGAAGGCCTTCTTCATGGACGAGCCGCTCGGCGCGCTCGACGCGGAGTTCCGCGAACACATGGCGGGGGAACTGCGGGCGCTGCACGATCGCATGGGCGCGACCACCGTCTATGTGACCCATGACCAGCTGGAAGCGATGCAGATGGGCGACAAGATCGTCGTCATGAACCACGGCGTCATCGAGCAATTCGGCCGGCCGCAGCAGATCTACGACTGGCCGGCGACCAAGTTCGTCGCCAAGTTCATCGGCTCCCCGTCCATGAACTTTCTGGAGTTCGAGGGCATGATCGGTGTCGGCGGCGACAGCATCGATCTCGGTGGGAAAAAGGTGGCGGTGCCGGCGTCGCGTGAGGGCAGGGCCGGCACGCTGTCGCTCGGTGTGCGTCCCGAGCATGTCCGTTTCGTCGACGACTCCAGCTACAGAGGCCGCGTGATCGCCGTCGAGTATCTCGGCACGACACAGATCGTCACGATCGAAACGCCCAACGGCGAGATCAAGGCGCGCACGCCCTCCAGTCAGGCAGCCCGTACCGACGAGCTTCTCGGTCTCGATTTCAACGCGCGGACCTTGACGCTCTTCAATGCGGAGACGGGTCGTGCTCTTGTCTCCGAAGCCAACGAGGGAGTGCTGCGCCGTGGCTGAAGTCATCCTAAGAAACGTGACGAAGACATTCGGCACCCACACAGCGCTGGACGATGTCTCGATGACGATCCCGGACGGGTCGTTCGTGGTTCTCCTGGGCCCGACAGGCGCCGGAAAGACGACGACGTTGCGCATGGTCTCGGGGCTCGACACGCCTAATAGCGGCGAGATCTTTATCGGCGGGATGTCCGTGCAAGGACTGACGCCGGCGCAGCGCAACGTGGCGATGGTATTCCAGCAATATTCGCTCTACCCGCATCTGTCCGTCCGGCAGAACCTGGAATTTCCGCTGAAATCCCCGCTCTTGAAAACGCCGCAGAAGACGATCGACGAAAAGGTGAACGCCATCGCCGAGGTCTTGCAGATTTCGCACAAGCTCGACAACAAGGCGACCGCCTTGTCCGGTGGCGAAATGCAGCGCGTGTCGATCGGGCGTGCGCTTGTCAGAAACCCGCAGATATACCTGATGGACGAGCCCTTGAGTTCGCTCGACGCGAAGCTTCGAGCCGATCTGCGCGTCGAACTGAAGAACATTCAGGCAAAGTCCGGGGCGACGCTTCTTTACGTCACCCACGACCAGATAGAAGCGATGACCATGGCAACGCATATCGGTGTGCTCGAAGAGGGCAGGCTTGTTCAGTTCGGATCACCAAGAGAGGTCTACGAAGCGCCGGTCAGCGTTTACGCCGCGACCCGCCTCGGCCAGCCGCGCATCAACGTCCTGCCTGCCAAGCTTTTTGCGGGCGCGCCGGACAAGGCGCAGTCGATCGGCCTTCGCCCCGAAAATATCGTCCAGGGCGCCGGAGAAGATGCACTTGTGACCCGTGTCGAACATCTGGGCGACCAGACGCGCCTGCATCTCACGTTCAAGCAGCACAACCTCGTGACGGTCACGGACCCCCATACCGGGTTCCGCGGCGGCGAGACCATCAAGATCCAGCCAGACAAGCCGCTCTTCTTCGACGCGGCCGGAATGCGCATCGCTTAGGAGGCGAACATGAATCAGTTTATCAACCGCAAGGAAAATGCGGTTACGGAAGCGATCGACGGGGTTCTTGCCGCATCCGGCGGCGCGCTCAGCCGCCTCGACGGATATCCGCACATTCGCGTCGTCCTGCGCTCTGACTGGGACAAGGGCAAGGTCGCGCTCGTCTCCGGTGGCGGCTCGGGACACGAGCCCGCGCATATCGGCTTCGTCGGCAAGGGCATGCTGACGGCCGCCGTCTGCGGCGACGTCTTCGCATCGCCGAGCGTGGACGCGATCCTCGCTGGTATCCTGGCGGTGACGGGACCTGCCGGCTGCCTGCTGATCGTCAAGAACTACACCGGTGACCGGCTGAACTTCGGCCTCGCGGCCGAACGCGCCCGCGCCTACGGCCTCAATGTGAGCATGGTCATCGTCGATGACGACATCGCGCTGCCGGACCTTCCGCAGGCACGCGGTGTCGCCGGTACCCTGTTCGTCCACAAGATCGCCGGAGCGCTCGCAGAAAGCGGGGCGGACCTCGATACGATCGCCAATGCGGCGCGCAAGGTCATATCGGGCACGAGCACCATCGGCATGTCGCTCGATACCTGCACCGTTCCGGGCTCGCCGAAGGAACATCGCATCCCCGAGGGCCATGCGGAACTCGGCCTCGGCATCCATGGAGAAGCTGGCGTCGAGCAGATTGTGCATTCCGATGCGAGAAGCGCTGTTGCCGCCATGGTCGAGCGTCTGCAGGCGGCGATGGAGGACAAGCCGCACGTGGTGCTCGTCAACAATCTCGGCGGAACGTCTATCCTGGAAATGTCTATTCTCATGCACGAGCTCGCCCAGTCGGCGATCGCCGATCGGATCGTGCATCTGGTCGGACCTGCGCCGATGATGACGTCGCTGGACATGCGCGGCTTTTCCGTCTCCGTCTACCCAGCCGACAAGGTCGAGTTGGAGCTGTTGTCCCGGCCCGTGGCGCTTCCGGCCTGGCCAGGCGTGACCGCCGTCAGGCCGGTGAATGTACGCGCTCTGCCTGATGGCCTGACGCCGATTTCGCCTCTGCCTTCGCGGCACGATGCGACGCGGCAGTTCCTGCTTGCCTGCTGCAACCTGCTGATCGATGCGGAAAAGGACCTGAATGCACTCGATGCCAAGTCCGGAGACGGAGACACCGGCTCGACGCTCGCCGGCGCCGCACGGGCACTCATTCAGGCCCTCGATCGCCTGCCGCTATCCGACCACACGCAGCTCTTCCGCGCCATCGGGCAGGAGTTGAGCCAGACGATGGGCGGCTCTTCGGGCGTGCTTCTGGCGATCTTCTTTGCCGCCGCCGGGGATGGCGCCTCGAGCGGGCTTTCGATCCGCGAAGCGCTGAAAGCCGGGTTGGCGCGCATGCAGGAAATCGGCGGGGCGCAGATCGGCGACCGCACCATGGTCGACGCGCTTTCTCCGGCACTGGACGCGCTCGACGCGAGCATCGGCGCGGCCTCCAAGGCGGCGCGCGACGGCGCCAATCTGACCGCGACGCTGGTGCGGGCAAGGGCAGGGCGTGCCGCTTACATCAATGCCAAGCAACTCGAAGGGCACATCGATCCCGGCGCCGAAGCGGTCGCTCGCCTGTTCGAGCACCTGGCACGGCATCCGGATATGCTCGGGCGCCAGCCGGAGGGGGCTGCAGCCGTCGCCGGCTGACGGTGACCGAAACATTGCCCTGACAACAAAACGCCCCGGAAAGCCGGGGCGTTTCGTGACCGGAGGTGTCGGAGGGGAGCGTGCGCTCAGAGCGCGCGGCTCTCGTATCCGGCCGCCTTCAGGGCGTCTGCGATCGGCCCTGCCGCTGCGGCGGTCTCGACGCTGACTTCCCGATTGCCGAGATCGACCTTGATCGTTGCCTGCGGGTCGACGCTCAGGATCGCCTTCTGGACGACGCCGGCGCAGTGGCCACAGGTCATGTTGTCGATCTTGTAGTTCTGCATGCTTGTCTCCTTGGTTCGGTTGTGAGACAAACATGGCGTCTCCCACCGTTGGAAGGTCAATAGGCTTTCAAGATATTTGTTTGCGGCATTTCCAGTCGCGCGAACGGTGGAAAATACCCCCGCAAGTGTAGTCCAGCGGCCCCTCAAATTCTCCGAAAAATTTGAAAGTCTTTCATCATCGATCCCGGGAATGGACGGCTAGCGGTCTGCGTCCGGAAGTCGCACAATCCAAAGGCTGTGCAAGAGGCATTCGCGTCGTCCGAAAGAGGGCGGACGATCGCCAGCCGGCACGAAGCCTAAAGCGAAGCGATCGTTCCGGGAACATCCGGGCGTTCGAAATGCACTGGTCGGGAACTGGAGGAGACGGTTTCCCGCTCACTGTCGTTCGGCTGCGTCGTGGTGACGCCGCCAAGGGAGGAAAGATGTTTGAACGACTATTCAAGCTGAAAGAGCATCAGACGACGGCGCGCACCGAGGTGATCGCCGGTATCACGACATTCCTGACGATGTCCTACATCATCTTCGTCAACCCCGACATCCTGTCGAGCACGGGCATGGATAGGGATGCCGTCTTCGTCGCAACCTGTATTGCCGCGGCACTCGGCTCTGCGGTCATGGCGCTCGTCGCCAACTGGCCAATCGGCATGGCGCCGGGCATGGGCCTCAACGCCTTCTTCGCCTTCACCGTCGTTGCGGCGCTTGGCTTCACCTGGCAGCAGGCGCTGGGTGCTGTCTTCATCTCGGGCGTGATCTTCCTGATCCTGACCGTGACGGGCGTGCGAAGCTGGCTGATCGCCGGCATTCCGCATTCGCTTCGAAGCGCGATCGCCACCGGTATCGGCCTCTTCCTTGGCATCATCGCCCTGAAGAACGCCGGCATCGTCGTCGACAACCCGGCAACGCTCGTCGGTCTCGGCGACCTTAAGCAGACTGGCCCGCTGCTCGCGATCCTCGGCTTCTTCGTGATTGCCGTTCTGGACTCGCTAAAAGTTCGCGGCTCGATCCTGATCGGCATCCTGGTCGTCACCGTCCTGTCGATGATCCTCGGCGTCAGCGAGTTCAAGGGCATCGTCTCGGCACCGCCGAGCATCGCGCCGACCTTCTTGCAGCTCGACATCATGGGCGCCCTGCACGGCGGCCTGCTGCATGTCATCCTCGTCTTCGTGCTCGTCGAAGTCTTCGACGCTACCGGCACGCTGATCGGTGTCGCCAAGCGCGCCAAACTGGTGGAAGAAGGCAAGCCGAACCGTCTGGGCCGCGCGCTTCTCGCCGACAGCACGGCGATCGTCGCCGGCTCGCTGATCGGTACCAGCAGCACGACCGCCTATGTCGAAAGTGCCTCGGGCGTCCAGGCCGGCGGCCGTACGGGTCTGACCGCGCTCACCGTCTGCGTGCTCTTCCTGGCCGCGCTGTTCTTCTCGCCGCTGGCAGCTGCCGTTCCGTCCTATGCGACGGCCCCGGCTCTGCTCTACGTTGCCGGCCTGATGATGCGCGAACTGACGGAAGTCGAGTGGGACGACCTGACGGAAGCGGCTCCGGCAGCGCTTACAGCACTCGCCATGCCCTTCACCTACTCGATCGCCAACGGCCTCGCCTTCGGCTTCGTCAGCTATGTCGTCTTGAAGGTCTTCACCGGTAAGTGGAGCGTCATCCACCCGGCAACCCAGCTCGTGGCAGCGCTCTTCATCGTGCGTTTCGCGTTCTTCGCCGAATAACGAAAATCGGCCGGGGCATGCCGCCTCGGCCGATCAGGATTTCCCCGTAAGTGCTGGCCGGAGCAACGAAATGTTGCTTCGGTCTTTTTGCGTCGATCTGGCTTAAAGAGCGCAAATCCGAACGGAAAGCCGCTTCACACTTTTCCTGGATTTTCTCAGTATTGCCCGGCGGGCAGATGCACCACAAGGCCGTCGAGTTCGGCCGACACCGTGATCTGACAGCTCAGGCGGCTGCGCTCGTTCGGATTGACGACGCACTCGATCATGTCCTGTTCCTGGAACTCGGGCGCCGGCAGGCGGTCGCTCCATTCGCCGTCGATGTAACAGTGACAGGTGCCGCAGGCGCAGGAGCCGCCGCATTCGGCGGCAATGGCGTCGATGCCGTTCTGCACGGCGGCTGACATCAGCGATTGGCCGATCTCCGCCTGAATTTCTTTCGTCGTGCCGTCCGCGTCGATGAAGACGATCTTGGGCATGGGTATTCTCCGATTGCGTATGTTGGTGTCGAGGATATGGGATCAGGCCGGCCGGATGGCGATCTTCAGCCGCTTGGGTCCACGGACCGAAAGACCGCGCTTGTATTCCGGCTCCCGGTCGACGAGTTCGATGGTTGGGAAACGGCGAAGCAGGGTGCTGAAGATGATATCCATGTCGAGGCGCGCGAGGTGGTTGCCGAGACAGAAATGCACGCCGCCGCCAAAGGCGAGATGACGGTTGGGCGTCCGGCCGATGTCGAACGTGTCGGCATTCTCGAACTGCTTGGGGTCGCGGTTGGCGGCGCCATAGAGCAGGCCGAACTTGGTGCCGCGCTCGAAGCGACGGCCGAAGATCTCGATGTCCTCGACGCAATGGCGGTGGAAGAACGGAAGCGGCGACTCGTAGCGGAACATCTCCTGCACGCCGGTCTGGATCAGGCCGGGTTCGCTCCGCAGCCGCGCCATCTGCTCGGGGAAGCGCAAGAGTGCGTGCATGCCGCTGCCAAGCACATCGATCGTGGAACCGTGGCCGGCCATCAGGATCAGCATGCAGGTGGAGATGAATTCGTCGAAGTTCATGGCGCCGGAGCGCTCCGCCTCGATCAGCACCGAGATGAGGTCATCCTTCGGCGCCCGCTCACGTTCGGCCTTCAACGCTGTCAGGTATTCGTAGAACTCGGTCGTATTGCGCTCGGCGAGCTCCTTGCGCGCGTCGGATCGGTCGACGTCGAAGAACTGCACGATGTTTTCCGACCAGATCCGCAGCTGCGGACAGTCCTCGTCCGGCACGCCGAGCAGGCGGCCGATGATATGGCCGGGAACATGGGCGGCCAGATCATCGACAAAGTCGATCTCGCCGCGATCGGCGAGGCTATCGATCAGCCGGTCGACATAGGCCTGGATCTGGTCGCGGAGCTTCGCAATCATAGCAGGTGTGAATAGTTTGAAGACCTGCTTGCGCAAGCGGTCATGCACGGCACCATCGCTGTCGAGCAGGCTGAACTGCACGAAACGCTCGTGGTGTGGCATGTCGTGCCAATTGGCGGCGCGCTGCAGTTTTGAGAGCTCTTCCTTGGTCGCGAGGTCTTCGAGCGAGCGCACCATGCGCTTGTCCATGACGACCGCCGAGACGTCCTCGAAGCGCGAGGCAAGCCAGATGTCGAAATCCGCAAAGTAGTGCAGCCCCTCTTTTTCGCGCAGCGCGCGATAGGTCGGATAGGGATCGCGAGCAAAATCCGGGGACAGCGGCGCGAAGGTGAAATTCGCGGCATCGCCATTCGGCGCGGCTTCGGTCATGGGCAATTCTCCGTGCATAAAGCTGCATGATAACGTCACTGCCGTAGCTCTGTGAATGGCGCCCTGTCGCACGATGATGGACAAAACTCGCATCGGATGCCAGAAAATGGCATGCTGACCGAAAGCGAAGAGATCCATTTCCACACCCCGGCAAAATTCGCAGGTGCGTTTCCCTATCTGGCGCTGGTGGCCGGAAGCCGGACGGCGCGCCCTGACGAGGCGCCGATCCGCAAACGGTTTCACCAGCACGTCTTCGTCTACACAACAGGCGGACGCGGGTTGATCGAGGTGCACGGTCAACGTTTCCCTGCCGAAACCGGCAGTGTTGCCTGGCTCGATACCTCTCAGGCCTATGCGCATAGCTGCGCTGCCGACAGCGAAAGCTGGCGTTATCTCTGGATGGGGATCGAGGGACACGGGCTTGATGCGCTCTACCAGTTTCTCGGCGTGCAGCAGTCGCCATTGTTCGTGCCGAGAGACCCGCGGAGGGCACAGGCGGCGTTCGAAAGTGTGAGCGGATTTCTTGCCGAACGCTCGCCGGCGACGGACGCCCTGTCGAGCGCCGCGATCGCGGGGCTGATGGCGGACATGATCGCGCCACGGCTGATCGGAGCCGAACCGGCCGAGGACAGGTCCGGTGAAGACCGTTTGCTTCAGGTGCTGTCGGTGATGCGCGGCGATCTCGCCAGGCCCTGGACGATCGACGATCTTGCGGCGCTTGCGCGGCTGAGCCCGTCGCAACTCTTTCGTCGCTTTCGCGATATGGTGGGAACGACGCCGATGGACTGGCTGCGCCACGAGCGGATCAACCAGGCGAAACGCCTGCTGGTTGGACCCGATGCCAAGGTCTCGGCGGTGGCCGCCGTCTGCGGCTATCCGGATCCCTATCATTTCTCGCGCGATTTCCGCCGCGTGACCGGATACACGCCGACGAAATTCCGGCGGGATGGCGGCTATTGAGGTCGCAGTCTTCGTCCGATTTCGGCGGCCAGCGAGGCCCTGGCGCACCGATAACCCGACCGGACGACCGGGTCATGCATTGATTCACACGATGAGGAACGGCTCCTTGAAGAAATGTTCCTCCAGATTGACGCCTTCGCCGCCGCGATCGACCACCGCGAAATCCGAGACGTCATCGAGCGGCGTCAGGATGCCGTGCCAGACATTGCGGGCGATGTTGACGCCCTGGCCCGGGGTGGTCTTGAAGGCAATCGGTTCACTCGGGCCTTCGTCGGTTTCCCGGGAGACGACGATCAGAAACGGGTTGTCGCTCAAGGGGATGAAGGCCTGGCTGCCGAGCGGATGGCGCTCGACCATGGTGAGTTTCAGCGGCAGCGGATAGGGTACGCCGCGCACCAGGCTGATCATGGGCCGGGCCTTTTCGCCTGTTGTATCGATCTTGGCGAGGTCGTGGTAGCGGGTTGCATTGCCCCCGTTGATGGGGAAGTTGTTGGCATTCTCCGTTTCGATCACGTCGCCGAAAGGCGCAAAGGCCTCCCGGGTCAACGGCTGTATGACGATCTCCTTCATGTGACGCTCCTCCGTCCAATGTTGATGGGTTGCCTGGAAGTTTGATCGCTTCGCCTCCTCGGCGAAACGATCTAGATGCCGGCTTTCGCAATACGCCCGAAGACACGCAGCCGGCTGACGCCGCCGTCGGGGAAGATGTTGAAGCGCACGTGGGTTACCGGACCCGCGATCGCGAGTGCGCTTGCTTCATAGGTGTGGATGCTGTCGGCGGCGAGTTTCTGCGGCGGCAGGACCTCGCGCCAGAACATCGACGATGCCGTAACGGATGCGGCCACTTCGCAAGCGTTCGCTCCAAGGTCTGCCGCCTGCAGCGAACAGGCGTCCGGGTAGTTGCCCTTGAAGTGGGCGGTATCGACCACGATCCGGTCGATCTCGCCGCGCGCGGCGAGTTTCACCACGATCCAGTCGTTGCCGGGCTCGCGCCGCCGGCGGGTCTCCCAACCGTCGCCCATGTTGATGCCGCGTCCGGGCGCAAGCAGCCGCTGGTGGCCGTAGTGTCCGTTGGAATAGGCGATGATGCGCCCGCCGAGCAATGATGAGGCCAGATCGACCACCGCGTCGCCGATCGCTGCCCGGTCTAGCGCAGGCGCGCCGTAAACCCGAAGGCGGGCGACGCCGCCGTCGGGATAGATGCGCAAGCGCACATGGCTCCAGACAGAATCCGACCGCGCTTCGAAGTGATGCAGCGCGCTCGGGCCAAGCGGCCGAGGGCAGACCAGCTCCGTCCAGACCGTCCGATCGTCCGGGCCATCCGGTGCCAGGCAGGCGTCGATGGCGCAAGCGCTCGGGTAGTTGCCGGTGAAATGAGCGGTATCAACCTCGAAGCCCCGGATGAGGCCGTTCGTCGCGAGTGCCACGATGGCGTGGTCGTTGCCGGGGCCGCGGCGTCGCCGCGTCTCCCAGCCGTCCATCCACTTGCCGTTCTCGTCATAGACACCGGGATGATAGACCGGCGGCGCGTCCTGCAGCATGCGTTCGAGCGGCGCGAAGAACTCGTCGGTTGCAAAGACCGGCCGCGCGCCGAGACCGGCGGAGGCAAGGTTGATCGCGTTCAGCGCGAATTCGGGCGGGTTCACGCCGTCGATCGTCATCGCGAGACCCTCAGCTCGGCAGCATGTCCTTGAGGCGCAGATAGGCGATCCGCTCCACCTGCCGGCACGCGGTCTCGAACTCCGTATCGCGATCGTTGCCGATCCGGCTTTCGAAGGCGGC
This sequence comes from Ensifer sp. ENS02, assembly GCF_014851885.1. Classification (NCBI taxonomy): domain Bacteria; kingdom Pseudomonadati; phylum Pseudomonadota; class Alphaproteobacteria; order Hyphomicrobiales; family Rhizobiaceae; genus Ensifer; species Ensifer sp. ENS02. The sequence continues at coordinate 141,809 of NZ_JACVAO010000010.1, forward strand.
GAGGATCTCGTCCTTGCTGCGCCCCTTGACCGCCATGATGAACGGGAACTTGAACTTCTCGACATAGGCGGCGTTGAGCGTGGTGAAGCGTTCACGCTCGGCATCGGTCAGCGCATCGAGGCCGGCACCGGCCTGCTCGTTGGTCGAGCTTTCGGTCAGGCGCTTGGCCTGTGCCAGCTTGCCGGCGAGATCGGGGTGGGCGATCAGCACGGCAAGCCGCTCCTCGGCCGAAGCTTCGCGGAAGACTGCGGAAAGGGCGGCGGCAAGGCCGATCGCGGTGTCGTTGGCCGGCGAAAGTTCGCGCTGGAAGGCGCGCTTCGCGATCCACTTCGAATGTTCGAAGACGCCGCCGAGCCTGGCGACGAACGCCTCTTCGCCAAGCCGCGACGGACGATCGTCCCAGGCCTTGTACGGGTAGTTTTCGGCCCAATGGCGGGCGATATCGACGCGTTTTGCGAGCCACACCTTCTCGTGGCCCTGCACATAATCGAGGAAGCGGGCGAGTGCCGCGGCGCGGCCGGGCCGGCCGACGAGGCGGCAGTGCAGCCCGATGCTCAGCATCTTCGGCGCACCGGCCGTACCTTCGGCGTAGAGCACGTCGAAGCTGTCCTTGAGGTAGGTGAAGAACTGGTCGCCGCTGTTGAAACCCTGCGGCGTGGCAAAACGCATGTCGTTGCTGTCGAGCGTGTAGGGGATGACCAGCTGATGGCGCCCCGCATGCTCATGCCAATAGGGCAGGTCGTCGGCATAGGCGTCCGATACGTAGTCGAAGCCGCCGGCTTCGGTCACCAGGTCGAGCGTGTTGTCGGAACAGCGCCCCGTGTACCAGCCGCGCGGGCGCTCTCCGGTGACGATGGTGTGCAGCCGGATCGCTTCGGCGATCTCCTGGCGCTCGCGCTCCGGCGAAAAGTCCTTGTGTTCGATCCATTTCAGGCCGTGCGAGGCGATTTCCCAGCCGGCGTCCTGCATGGCGGCGACCTGTTCCGGCGAGCGCTTCAGCGCGGTTGCGACGCCATAGACGGTCGCCGGCACGCCGCGCTCGGTGAACATGCGATGCAGCCGCCAGAAGCCGGCGCGTGCGCCATATTCGTAGATCGATTCCATGTTCCAGTGGCGCTGGCCCTGCCAGGCCTGCGCACCGACGATTTCCGACAGGAATGCCTCGGACGCTGCGTCGCCATGCAGCACGCAGTTCTCGCCGCCTTCCTCGTAATTGATGACGAATTGCACGGCGATCCGCGCGCCGTCGGGCCATGTGATCTTGAAGTTCGGGCCGTGGCCGTGAAGATCGCGGGGGTATCTCATCTAAGCAGCTCCTCCAGACATTTTCGTCTCTGCATCCAATTTCTAGCGGCATTTGTTTCGAGCCATTCCCCCCAAAAAATTTGAAAGTCTCGAATGATCCGGTCGCTACCAAGCGGGTGGGAATGCCGGAATACTGCGAGGTGGAAAGCTGACTTCGGGAGGAGCGAAAACTATGCAATCTCAGGGTGGAAACGCCGGCCGCTTGACGACGCACGTGCTGGATACGGCCAGCGGCAAACCGGCCGAAGGGCTGCGCATCGAGCTCTACCGGGTCGATGGCGATCGCCAGACGCATATCAAGTCCGTCAAGACCAATGACGACGGCCGCTGTGACGAGCCGCTTTTGAGCGGCGAGCGCATGCAGACCGGCACCTACGAGCTGCAGTTCCATGCGGGCGATTACCTCGGCGGCGCAGCCAAGCGCGGTGACAACCCGTTCCTCGACGTGATCCCAATCCGCTTCGGCATCGATAACCAGGGCGCGCACTATCACGTGCCGCTGCTGCTTTCGCCCTATGGCTACTCCACCTATCGCGGGAGCTGAGCAATGACGATCCAAATCCGCAACACCATCCGCTTCATCCTGAACCACCGCCTCGTCGAACTTGCCGATGTTTCGCCGGTTCAGACTCTGCTCGATTTTCTGCGCATCGACCGCAATCTGAAGGGCACGAAAGAAGGCTGCGCCGAGGGCGACTGCGGTGCCTGCACCGTGCTTGTCGGCCGCCTGCTCGACGCCAAGCTCAAGTATGAATCCGTCAATGCCTGCATCCGTTTCGTCGGCTCGCTCGACGGCTGTCATATCGTGACGGTGGATAGTTTGGCGCAGCCGGCTGGCCCGTTGCATCCGGTGCAGCAGGCAATGGTCGACACGCATGCCTCGCAGTGCGGTTTCTGCACGCCGGGCTTCGTGATGTCGCTCTATGGCCTCTGGATGGAGAACTCGAAGCCGTCGATCGCCGAAATCGAAAAGGCGCTGCAGGGCAATCTTTGTCGCTGCACCGGCTATGCCGCGATCATTCGCGCCGCCGAGGCGATCTCGACGATCGGCGATATCGGCAAGGATCCGCTGGTGGCCGAACGCGACCGGATCGCAGGCGAACTGGCAGCACTTCAGGACGGCCGTCGCGTGGAAATCGGCTCCGAGACCGAGCGCTTCATCCTGCCGGGCTCGGTCGATGATTTCGCCGCCGTGCTCGAAGCCAACCCGAAGGCGACAATCGTTGCCGGTTCGACCGATGTCGGCCTCTGGGTCACCAAATTCATGCGCGACATCTCACCGGTCATTCACCTGACCCATCTTGAAGAACTGCGCCGCATCACGGTCGATGCCGACGGCGTGACGCTCGGCGCCGGCGTCAGCTACGCCGAAGCCTACCCCGTTATCGTCGCGCACTTCCCTGAACTGACCGAGCTTTGGGATCGCATCGGCGGCCAGCAGGTCCGCAACATGGGCACCGTGGGCGGCAACATTGCCAACGGCTCGCCGATCGGCGACACCCCGCCGGCGCTGATTGCGCTTGGCGCCGCGATCACGCTGCGCAAGGGCGATCGCCGCCGCACGGTCGTCCTCGAGGACTTCTTCATCGCCTACGGCAAGCAGGACCGCGAGCCGGGCGAGTTCGTGGAAAGCGTGCGCATTCCTTTCGTTTCGGATAAGGCGCGCGTGGCCGTCTACAAGGTGACGAAGCGTCTGGATGAGGACATTACCGCCGTCTGCGGCGGCTTCAACATCGCCTTCGAGGCAGGTCGGGTCAGCGACGCCATCATCGCCTTCGGCGGCATGGCCGCTACGCCGAAGCGAGCCGCTCATGTGGAGGCGGTGCTAAAAGGCGCCGAGTGGAACGAGGAGACGATCGAGCGCGCTGTCGCTGCCTTCGATCAGGACTTCACGCCGCTCACCGACTGGCGCGCCTCGGCGGAGTACCGCCAACTGGTGGCGAAGAACCTGCTTCGCCGCTTCTATCTCGAAACGCAGTCGAGTGGCGGCCAGCTCCGTCTCGATCGCACCATTGCCGTCGCGGTTTAAGGGAGGAAGCCATGAACGTGATGCAGCCCATCGACCGCATCCGCGGCGGCGTACACGAAAACGAACGGCACGAGTCCGGCCACAAGCATGTGTCCGGAACGGCCGAATATATCGACGATATTCCTGAGCCCCAGGGCACCCTGCACGGCTATCTCGGCCTCTCGCAGCGGGCGCACGCCGACATCCTGTCGATTGACTTTGAGGCCGTGAACGCCAGCGAAGGCGTGATCGGCGTTCTGACGGCCGCCGACATTCCCGGTGAAAACGACATCAGCCCGGCGCACAAGCACGACGAACCGATCTTCGTCACCGACAAGGTGGAGTTCCACGGCCAGCCGATCTTCGCGGTTGTCGCCACGTCGCGCGAAGCGGCGCGGCGCGCGGCCGCCAAGGTCAAGATCGAATATCGCGATCTGCCGCATGTGACCGACGTGCTCGAAGCGGCTGCCGCCAACTATCCGCTGGTCATCGACCCCTTGAAGCTCGAGCGTGGCGACATCGACGCCGGCTTTGCCAAGGCGAAGAACATTCTCGAAGGCGAGATGCGCATCGGCGGCCAGGACCACTTCTATCTGGAAGGCCAGATCTCGTTTGCCATTCCCGGTGAGGACGACGAGGTGCTCGTCTATTCCTCGACCCAGCACCCGGCCGAGACGCAGCACATGGTCGCGACCGTGCTTGGCGTGCCGTCGAACGCGGTCACCGTGAATGTGCGCCGCATGGGCGGCGGTTTCGGCGGCAAGGAAACCCAGGCCAACATTTTCGCCGCCGTTGCGGCCGTCGCTGCCAAGAAATACCGCTGCCCGGTCAAGGTTCGGCCGGACCGCGACGACGACATGAGCGCCACCGGCAAGCGTCACGACTTCCACGTAGACTACAAGCTCGGCTTCGACGACGAGGGCCACATCGAGGCGGTGGACGCTGTCTTTTCGGCACGCTGCGGTTACTCGGCTGATCTCTCGGGTCCGGTCACCGACCGTGCGCTCTTCCATGCCGACAACTGCTATTTCTATCCGAACGTGCGCCTGCGCTCGCGTCCGCTGAAGACCAACACCGTTTCCAACACCGCGTTCCGCGGTTTTGGCGGCCCTCAAGGGATGGTCGGTGGCGAACGAATGATCGAGGACATCGCCTATGCCATCGGCAAGGACCCGCTGGAAATCCGCAAGCTGAACTTCTATGGCGGCGAGGGCCGAAACCTCACGCCCTATCACCAGACCGTGGAAGACAACATCATCGGCCGCATTATCGAGGAACTGGAAACCTCGGCGGATTATGCCAAGCGTCGCGAAGCGGTGATCGCGTTTAACCGCGAGAGCAATGTGGTTAAGCGCGGCATCGCGCTGACGCCGGTAAAGTTCGGCATCTCCTTCACCAAGACCGAGTACAACCAGGCCGGCGCGCTTGTGCATGTCTATACGGATGGTTCGATCCATCTGAACCATGGCGGCACCGAGATGGGGCAGGGGCTCTATACCAAGGTCGCCCAAGTGGTGGCCGACGAGTTCCAGGTCGATCTCGACCGGATCAAGGTGACGGCGACGACGACCGGCAAGGTGCCGAACACGTCTGCAACCGCGGCGTCCTCCGGCTCCGATCTCAACGGCATGGCCGCTGCCAATGCCGCCCAACAGATCAAGGAACGGCTGGTCAAGTTTGCTGCCGAGCGCTGGAACGTCGCCGAGGCCGATGTCGCCTTCGAACCGAACGTGGTGCGGATCGGAGCGGAACGCTTGAGCTTCAACGAGTTCATCAAGATCGCCTATGGCGCCCGCATCCAGCTTTCGGCCGCCGGTTTCTACAAGACGCCGAAGATCCACTGGAACCGCGCCGAAGGCCGGGGCCGGCCGTTCTTCTACTACGCCTATGGCGCCTCGTGCTCCGAGGTCAGCGTCGATACGCTGACCGGTGAATATCAGGTCGACCGCACCGACATCCTGCACGATGTCGGCCGCTCGCTGAACCCGGCGCTCGATCTTGGTCAGGTCGAAGGCGCCTTCGTTCAGGGCATGGGCTGGCTGACGACGGAAGAGCTCTGGTGGGATGCCAAGGGCCGGCTGCGCACGCACGCGCCCTCGACCTACAAGATCCCGCTGGCATCCGATCGCCCGCGCGTCTTCAACACCCGGCTTGCCGAGTGGTCGGTCAACCGCGAAGAAACGATTCGCCGCTCGAAGGCTGTCGGCGAACCGCCTTTCATGCTCGGCATCTCCGTGCTGGAAGCCTTGTCGATGGCGGCCGCGAGCGTTGCGGAGTATCGTATAGCACCGCGCCTTGATGCGCCGGCAACGCCGGAACGGGTGTTGATGGCGATCGAGCGGCTGCGGGCGGCCGCACGGCAGAAAGGGTAACAGGGGCTGATTGTCATGGTGGCGAGCCGCGAGGATATCAGGGACTTTCTCCGACGCGAGCGCGACTGCGTGCTTGTGGAGGTGACCGGTGCCGCCGGTTCGACGCCACGCGATACCGACGCCTGGATGCTCGTCGCCGCCGATAGCCTGTTCGGCACGATCGGCGGCGGGCAACTCGAATACATGGCGATCGACCATGGCCGGCGGGCGCTGAAGCGTGGCGACGCGCCGGAGGCGATGACGATCCCGCTCGGACCGGAGATCGGCCAGTGTTGCGGCGGGCGCGTGGCGCTTGCCTTCACACGAATCGATCGGGAGAAAGCCGCCATGCTGATTGAACGCAGCGACCTGGAAATCGCCAGCCGGCCGCATGTCTATGTCTTCGGCGCGGGCCATGTCGGCGATGCACTGGCGATGGCGCTCTCCCTGGTGCCGGTGCGCACCGTTCTCGTCGATACCCGCGAGAATGAGCTTTCGGCCGTTGCCGACATTCCCGGCATCGAGACCTGCCTGACGGCGATGCCGGAGGCAGTGGTGCGCGACGCGCCTCCCGGCAGCGCCTTCGTCATCCTCACCCATGACCACGCGCTCGACTTCCTGATCGCGTCAGAAGCGCTTCGCCGCGACGATGCCTCCTATGTCGGCATGATCGGCTCGAAGACGAAGCGCTCCACTTTCAAGAACTGGCTGTCGCGCGAGATCGGTCGACCGGACCTCTTCGACCGGCTGGTCTGCCCGATCGGCGGCACGACGGTGAAGGACAAGCGGCCAGCGGTGATCGCTGCGCTTGCCGCCGCCGAAGTCATGGCGGCTGCGCTCAATTTTCGCCAGCCGGTGCAAGCGGACATCTCGCGTCGGCCGGCTGCCGCCAAGCTTGCTCGTTAGCAAATCCGCCCGTCAGCGGAGCGCCGTTTCGCCCCGGTGCGCACCGTTGAGGTGGAGCGCAAAGCCGTTGATGCGCGGGTCGCCGACCTCCGGTCGGAGTTCAAGCGTCGGGATCGCATAGTCCCCGCCGTTCTGCCGGCGATAGGGAATGGGCGCAGTTGTCGCGAGCGTGTGCATTCTTTCTTTCAGTTGATCCGCTGTGGCTTGAAAACCAGCGTCGTCAAGGCTGTCGACGCGGTAGGCGACGAACGGCGGGAGCACGTCGTAACCGGGATAGAAGAGGATCCCGTGGTTGATCGGGAAGAGCAGGTCGTCGATCGGCCCGTTCACGCCCCGCGGCGAATAGTGCTCCTCCCAGCCGCCCGTCGTCACGACAAGCATGGCGCGTTTGCCGGCCAGCGTTCCCTCGCCGAAGCGCCTGCCCCAATATTTGTCGCTGTGCTCGCCGACGCCATAGGCAAAGCCGTAGGCATAGACGCGATCGACCCAGCCTTTCAGGATCGCCGGCATTGAATACCACCACAGCGGAAACTGCAGAATCAGCGCGTCGGCCCAGAGCAGCTTTTCCTGCTCGGTCTTGACGTCGGCGGTCAGCGTATCGGTGGCAAAGGCCTCCTTCGACGCGCGGCTCGGCTTGAACCGGGCATCGGGGGCAAGGGCCGGAAAATCGGCGCGACCGATCTCGGACTTCCATCCCTCGGCATAGAGATCGGTGACACGAACCTCATGGCCTTCCGCCTCAAGCGTCTTGACGGCGATATCGCGCAGCGCGCCGTTCAGTGAACGCGGTTCGGGGTGGGCATAAACAAGCAGAACTTTCATGGTCGATATCCTCGGTGCCATCAACTGAGACTCTAGGTAGACCGCCCCATCCCTATGCGGTAGATATTCGAAATGCATAGGATCATGCCGAAAAATGGATAAATCTGATGTTACGCTTGAACGCATGCGCACCTTCGTGCGCGTCGCCGAGCGGGGCAGTCTTTCGGCTGTTGCGCGTGAGTTCGGCATCGGCCAGTCGACGGTGACGCGGCAGCTGCGAGAGCTCGAGGAAGCGATCGGCGTGCCGCTGCTTAGCCGCACCACCCGTCGCGTCACGGTGACCGACGAAGGCAGCCGTTACTACGCCGATAGCGTCCAGATCCTGCGACTGGTAGAACAGGCCGGCGACGAAGCGCGCGGTGCGCGTGGGGCTGCTGCCGGTACCATTCGTGTGTCCTGCACGTCCGCATTCGGAGTGCTGCATGTTACCCGGCTGATCTTTGCTTTCCAGGACAGGCATCCCGACATCGGCGTCGATCTGAGCCTGACCGACGAGCGCATCGACCTCGTGCGGGAAGGCATCGACGTCGCGTTGCGGCTCGGGCCGCTTAGCGACAGCTCCATGAAGCTTAGGCCGCTTGGGCGGAGCCGGCGTCTTCTGGTGGCTGCTCCGGCCTACCTGGCCGCGCGCGGATTTCCGCGCGCCCCAAGCGACCTCTCGGCGCATGAGGGGATCCGCATGTCGAACATTGCCGGCAGTGACAGGCTCAACTTCGAAGCCACAGACGGGCGGCATCTGTCCGTGCCCTTCGGTGGACGCCTTCGCATCGATCATGGGCTTGCTGCACGTGAGGCCCTCGTCGCCGGCCGGGGCATCGCGCCTGCCCACCGATGGCTCGTCGACGATCTGATCGAGGCCGGCCTGTTGGTGCCGCTGCTTCCGGACTATTCATTGCCTGCGGTGCCGCTCAGCCTGCTGATCGTGCCGGAACGCTCTGGCATCGCCCGTGTTCGTCTGTTGGTTGATTTCCTGGTCGAGGCGATCGGCAACCTTCCGGGGATCGAGAGGTCCAGGGCCTAGCGGCCTCGGCCGTCCGCCAGCTGCGACAGCGTGATCCCTAACCCGAATGGATCGGTCGCATGACCCGTGCGCCGTAAGCCATACCACAAATGTGTCGCTTACCCTTTGCTTCCGGATCTGTCTATCATCAGTAGTTTCTAAAATAAGGTTGACGCTGAGGTCGACCTTAGCGGAAGTAACGCGTCCAGGATTTTCTTTAGTGCTTTTCAGACGAATCGCGTTTTACGCAATTGCACAGAGACGGGGACGCATCAGATCGGGAGACGACTATGAAGAAACTGACGCGTGCTCTGCTCTTGTCCACGGCATTCGCGGTGCTGACGCACTATAGCGCGCCGTTCATGATCGGCGTTGCCCACGCCGATGGGGGTACTACCGGTGGTGAAGGCAGCACGGGCGGCACCGGTGGCGACGGCGGGACTGGCGGCACCGGAGGAACCGGTGGTGATGGTGGTACGGGCGGTGATGGCGGTACGGGTGGTACCGGCGGTGACGGTGGAACGGGGGGCGATGGCGGCACGGGCGGCACCGGTGGTGATGGCGGCACGGGCGGCGATGGTGGTGGCACCGGCGGCGATGGCGGTGGCACCGGTGGTGACGGTGGTGGCACGGGCGGTGATGGCGGCGGCACCGGTGGCGATGGCGGCGGCACGGGCGGTGACGGTGGTGGTACGGGCGGCGATGGCGGCGGCACTGGTGGCGATGGCGGCGGCACCGGTGGCGACGGCGGTGGTACCGGCGGCGATGGCGGCGGCACGGGTGGTGATGGTGGCGGCACCGGTGGCGATGGCGGCGGCACCGGCGGTGACGGCGGCGGTGGCGGCAAGCCCAAGCACGCCAACAACGGCTTCGGCAACGGCGGCGGTGACGGCGTTCCCGGCAAGTCGAAGCACAGCGACGTGAAACGCTGATCTCTGAAAAATATTGAGGGCGCGCCGCATCGGCGCGCCTTCTTTCTTTTGCAAACTACTTTGAGATCGCCCCGTGCCGGGCGAAAGAATCGGCTCTCCGTCGATAGGAGCCGCCGGCAGCCCCCGGCGATGCCTAGGGCGGGCAGTCTTGCTCCTTGGTCCAGGCCGAAACGGCCGGAAGACGAATGGTCAGGCCAGCATTCCGTTGATCAGGCGCTGACAGCGCTCGGCCATGTAATCGATCATCAGTCGCACCTTCGGGTCCTGGAACCGCTTGTGCGGATAGATCGCCGCAAGCTGCACGCTGAGCGGCGGCGTGTCGACGAGGATCGGCACGAGTGCGCCGGAATTGATATGCGCCTTCACCTCGAACAGCGGCTTGTTGATAATGCCGCGGCCGTCGAGCGCCCACTGCGTCAGCACGTCGCCGTCGTCGGAATCATAGGGTCCGGTGACTTCGAGCTTGCGCACGCCTTCCATGGTCTGGAGCGTCCAGAAATACTCTTTCGAACCGGGATACCTGAGCAGCAGACAGTCGTGCTTGTCGGCGATGAGTGCGTCGGGCGTCTGAGGGATGCCCCGCTTCTCGAAATAGGCAGGCGCACCGCAGACAACGCGCTCGCAATTCATGATGCCGCGCATGCGCAGGTTCGAATCTTCGAGGATGCCGAGCTTGAAGGCGACGTCGACGCCTTCCGACAGGATATCGACATTGTGGTCCGACAGGCGAAGCCGCACTTCGATGTCGGGATACTTGTCGTGAAACTCCGGAATGCCGGATGCAATCAGCCGCCGACCTATCCCCAAAGGAGCGGTAATCTTCAGCGCGCCCTTCGGATTGCGCGAGAGATCGGCGATCGCATTTTCTGCTTCGTTGACAGCCTCGAGGATCTTCACCGCGCCGTCGTAAAAGACGCGACCGTGCTCCGTCGGGGTCAGCTTGCGCGTCGTCCGATTGAACAGGCGAACGCCCATATGACGTTCCAACTCTTTGATTCTATTGCTTGCAACCGCCGGCGTCACGCGCTGGTCGCGACCCGCTGCCGACAGGGTTCCAAGCTCTACGACGCGTACGAAGACGCGCACATTGTCCAGATAAGACATGCCTCCGTCCCACTCCTTCAGGCTCTCTCTAGCCTATCCATTCCGTCGCTATTTTATAGATTTTTTTGAAAGTGTTGGTGAAGCAGCGACGTTCCCGCGACCTCCAGCAATGACACATAATGGTCCGAGGAGAAATGGGAGAATTTCATGTACGACTATGCCATCGCCTGGGATTGGCTGACCTTTGCCGTGAGATGGCTGCACGTCATCACCGCCATTGCATGGATCGGTTCGTCCTTTTACTTCGTCGCCCTCGACCTCGGTCTGAAGAAACATCCCGGCCTGCCGGCCGGCGCCTATGGCGAAGAATGGCAGGTGCACGGTGGTGGCTTCTACCACATCCAGAAATACCTGGTTGCCCCGGCCAACATGCCGGAGCACCTGATCTGGTTCAAATGGGAGTCCTATGTCACCTGGCTCTCCGGCTTCGGCATGCTCTGCCTGGTCTACTACGCCGGCGCCGACCTCTATCTGATCGACCCGAACGTGCTCGACGTCTCGAAGCCGGTGGCAATCGCCATCTCGCTCGGCTCGATTGCCTTCGGCTGGCTCGCCTATGATACGATCTGCAAGTCGCCCTTCGGTCGCGACAACACCCGACTGATGGTGCTGCTCTACTTCATTCTGGTCGGCATGGCCTGGGGCTACACGCAGCTCTTCACCGGCCGCGCAGCCTTCCTGCATCTCGGTGCGTTTACCGCAACGATCATGTCGGCCAACGTCTTCTTCATCATCATTCCGAACCAGAAGGTGGTCGTCGGCGACCTGATCGCTGGCCGCACGCCCGACGCCAAGTATGGCGTGATCGCCAAGCAGCGCTCGACCCACAACAACTACCTGACGCTGCCGGTTCTCTTCCTGATGCTGTCGAACCACTATCCGCTGGCGTTCGGTACCCAGTACAACTGGATCATCGCCTCGCTGGTCTTCCTGATGGGCGTGACCATCCGCCACTATTTCAACACCCGTCACGCGAACAAGGGCAACCCGACCTGGACCTGGCTGGTCACTGCGCTGCTCTTCGTCGTCATCATGTGGCTGTCGACCGTGCCGAAGATTCTTACCGGCGGCGAGGAGGCGAAGATTTCCGCCGCGCAACAGCCGTTCGTCACCGCGGAAGCCTTTCCGAAGGTCCGCGACACGGTGCTTGGCCGCTGTTCCATGTGCCATGCCAAGGAGCCGGGCTGGGAGGGCATCGTCGTCCCGCCGAAAGGCGTGATGCTCGAGACCGACACTGAGATCGCCAATCACGCGCGTGAAATCTACCTGCAGGCCGGCCGCAGCCACGCGATGCCGCCCGCCAATGTCACCGGCGTATCGGACGAGGAGCGGCAGCTGCTCGTCGCCTGGTACGAATCCGTCGTGAATGGAGGAAAGACCCAATGACCGATCTGCTGATCCGCGGCCGTGTGCTGACCTTCGTCGAGGAACCGAAGGGCATCGACGACACCACCTCCTATCGCTACTTCGAAGACGGCGCCGTGCTCGTGCGCGGCGGCAAGGTCGCCGATATCGGTGATCACGCCGATGTCGCCCGTCGTGCCGGTGCCGGCGTCAAGGTCGCCGACCATCGCCCTCATCTGGTGTTGCCAGGCCTGATCGATACGCATCTGCATTTCCCGCAGACGCAGGCGATCGCCTCCTACGGCGCCCAGCTTCTCGAATGGCTGAACACCTACATTTTCGTCGAGGAGCAGAAGTTCCGCAAACCGGAGCACGCCGACTTCATCGCCGGCCGCTTCCTGGACGAACTGCTGGCGAACGGCACGACGACGGCGGCCGCCTATTGCTCGGTGCATCCGGAGAGCGTCGACGCCTATTTCGGGGCCGCCGAAGCGCGCGGCATGCTGATGATTGGCGGCAAGGTGATGATGGACCGCAATGCGCCCGATGCGCTGCGCGACACGGCGCAGCAGGGCTATGACGAGACGAAGGCGCTGATTGCCAAGTGGCACGGCCGTGGCCGCGCGCACTACGCCATCAGTCCGCGCTTTGCCATCACCTCGACGCCGGAGCAGATGGAGGCGAGCCGCGTGCTCGTCGCCGAGCATCCGGAGTGCTACGTCCAGACGCATCTCTCTGAAAACAGGGACGAAATCGCCTTCGCCACGTCGCTCTATCCGGAAGCGAAGGACTATACCGACATTTACGCGCGCTACGATCTGCTGACGCGCAAGACCTTGCTCGGCCACTGCATCTATCTGAGCGACCGCGAGATTTCGGTACTCGCCGAAACCGGTGCCGTCGGCAATTTCTGCCCGACCTCGAACCTGTTCCTCGGCTCGGGTCTCTTCGATCGCGATCGCTTCGACAAGCTCGGCGCCCGCTGGTCGGTCGCGACCGATGTCGGCGCCGGCACCAGCTTCTCGATGCTGGAGACGATGGACGAGGCCTACAAGGTTCTGCACCTGCAGGGCCAGCGGCTGACGCCATTCAACTCCTTCTACCGCATGACACTCGGCAACGCCCGGGCGCTCGATCTCGACGACCGTATCGGCTCGCTGCATGTCGGCGCCGATGCCGATATCGTGGTGCTTGATAGCCGCGCCAAGCCGTCGATGGACTTGCGCATGCGGGTTGCCGGTTCGCTTGTCGAGGAACTCTTCATCCTGCAGACGATGGGTGACGACCGATGCGTGGCCGAGACCTATGTCGCCGGCAAGCCGATGAAGGGAGCTGCACGCGCTGCGAAGGACGCAGCCACCTCGGCAGTAAAGAGCCTCGAAACGGCCTAAGGCGCGTCCGCCCCTGCTGGCTCGCCATAACGCCGCGTGTCCGGATCGGACGCGCGGCGTTTCTGTTGGTCGGGGTTTAAAGCTCTTCCGGTCGCTTGCCGCCCATCGCCTTGGTCAGCGCATCCGCGCGTTCGCGCACGATGGGGCCGAAGGTCGAGAGCTTCTGATCGCTGACGCGGACCGACGGGCCCGAGATGGAAATGCCGGCGATCGTTTCGCCGTATTCGTTGAAGATCGGAGCGGCGACGCAGCGCATGCCGAGCGTGTGCTCCTCGTCGTCGACCGACCAGCCGCGGTGGCGGATCTCCTGGATATCCTTCAACAGCGCCGGCAGCGTATCGCGCGTCTTGTCGGTGAAATGCGCGAGTTCGCGACCGTGGAGCAGCTGGGCGATCTCCTTGTCGGACCAGGTGGACAGGATGGCCTTGCCGATGCCGGAGGCATGAACCGGACCGCGGCGGCCGGGACGGAAGAAAGCGCGCATCGGCGCGTGGCTTTCGACCTGCGAAATGAAGACGACGTCGCCGCCTTCCTCGATGCCGATATTCGCCGTCTCGCCGCTTTCCTCCATCAGTCCTTTTAGAAACGGCCGACTGATGGTGCCGAGCTTGCGGAAGCGCAGATAGGCGTTGCCGATCTCGAACGCCTTCAAACCGACTGTCCAGGCGCCCGTGTCCGGGTCGTTCATCACCATGCCGTGGCCGGCAAGCGTTGCCAGCAGCCGGTGCACGGTCGACGGCGCCATGCCGGTCTCGTCGGCGAGCTGGGTGAGGGTTGAGCCGTCGCCTTCGGCCACGACCGTCAAAAGGGCGAGACTGCGATCAAGCACCTGGACGGATGAAGGGGCGGCGTTCTCGCCCGCCTTGCGTCCGCGTTTTCCCCTGCCGTTGCCGTCCATAAAAGCCTCTCTGCAAATCACGTGTCTCGCCCATCATCCTCTATCAGGCCATGCCGCGATTTTCTCCGAATTATTGAAAATCTTTATTTCCACATGATGGAAATGAATTCCATTTGTGTGTTGCGTATCGATGATAATGGATTATTGTTTCAGGAAATTGGAGGAGTTCCCATGGCTAAGATGCGTGCCGTTGACGCGGCTGTTATTGTTCTGGAAAAGGAAGGCATCGACTGTGCCTTCGGCGTACCGGGTGCCGCCATTAATCCGTTCTACTCGGCGCTGAAGGCGCGCGGCTCGGTTCGTCATATCCTGGCGCGCCACGTCGAAGGCGCTTCCCACATGGCCGAAGGCTACACGCGCGCCAAGCACGGCAATATCGGAGTCTGCATCGGCACGTCGGGCCCGGCCGGAACCGACATGATCACCGGCCTCTATTCGGCCTCGGCGGATTCGATCCCGATCCTCTGCATCACCGGCCAGGCGCCGCGCGCCCGTCTCGACAAGGAAGATTTCCAGGCTGTCGATATCGCCAAGATCGCAGCACCGGTCACCAAGTGGGCGGTTACCGTCATGGAGCCGGCGCTCGTTCCCTTCGTCTTCCAGAAGGCGTTTCACATCATGCGCTCCGGCCGTCCCGGCCCGGTGCTGATCGACCTGCCAGTCGACGTCCAGCTTGCCGAGATCGAATTCGATCCGGACACCTACCAGCCGCTTGAAGCCTACAAGCCGAAGGCGACGCGGGCCCAGGCCGAGAAGGCGATCGCGATGCTGAACGAAGCGGAACGCCCGCTGATCGTCGCCGGCGGCGGCATCATCAACGCCGATGCATCGGACCTTCTGACAGAATTTGCCGAAATCACCGGAATTCCGGTTATTCCGACGCTGATGGGCTGGGGCACGATCCCGGATGACCATCCGCTGATGGCCGGCATGTGCGGCCTGCAGACCTCGCATCGCTACGGCAATGCCAACATGCTCGCCTCCGACTTCGTGCTCGGCGTCGGCAACCGCTGGGCAAACCGCCACACCGGCAACGTTCCGACCTATACGGAAGGCCGCAAGTTCGTTCACGTCGACATTGAGCCGACGCAGATCGGCCGCGTCTTCGCGCCCGATTTCGGTATCGTCTCGGATGCCGGCGCTGCGCTGAAGCTCTTCCTCGATGTCGCGACGGAATGGAAGACGGCGGGCAAGCTCCGTGACTGGTCCGCCTGGGCGGAAGAGTGCCGCGAGCGCAAGCGCACCATGCTGCGCAAGACCCACTTCGACCAGACACCGCTGAAACCGCAGCGCGTCTATGAAGAGATGAACAAGGCCTTCGGCCGCGACACCTGCTACGTTTCGACCATCGGCCTCAGCCAGATCGCCGGCGCCCAGTTCCTGCACGTCTACAAGCCGCGCAACTGGATCAATTGCGGCCAGGCCGGACCGCTCGGCTGGACCTTGCCTGCGGCCCTCGGTGTTCGCGCTGCCGATCCGGACCGGACGATCGTGGCACTCTCAGGCGACTACGACTTCCAATTCCTGATCGAGGAACTGGCTGTCGGCGCCCAGCACAAGCTGCCTTACCTGCATGTGGTCGTGAACAATTCCTATCTCGGCCTCATCCGCCAGGCGCAGCGCGGTCTCAACATGGACTTCGAAGTCAGCCTCGCCTTCGACAACATCAACGCGTCGGGCGATGCGGAGAAGGGTTACGGCGTCGACCACGTCGCGGTTGCCGAAGGTCTCGGCTGCAAGGCGATCCGTGTGCGCAGCCCGAACGAGTTCCAGGAAGCCTTCGACCGGGCGCGCGCGCTGATGGACGAGCACCAGGTTCCCGTCGTCATCGAGTTCATCCTCGAGCGCGTCACCAACATCTCCATGGGCGCCGACATCAATGCGGTCGTCGAGTTCGAGGAACTGGCGCTGCGCGGCGAGGACGTGCCGACCGCGATCACGGCCCTGCTCGACTGAGCTTTGAATGACTGAGGAGATGCGGGCGCTCCGCCGCCCGCATCGCTCACAAGACAAACACAAGGAGGAAACATCGCATGGCGAAGTTCGCTGCGAACCTGACAATGCTGTTCAACGAGGTGCCGTTCCTCGATCGTTTCGCCCTTGCTGCCAAGGCCGGCTTCGAGGGCGTGGAATATCTGTTTCCCTACGAATTCGAAAAGGTGAGCCTGCGCGCAGAGCTTCAGCGCCATGGCCTGACCCAAGTTCTGCACAACCTGCCGGCCGGCAACTGGGCGAGCGGCGAACGCGGCATCGCCATCCTGCCTAACCGGGTCGACGAGTTCCGCAAAGGCGTGGCGAGCGCCATCGACTACGCGACGGCGCTCGACTGCAAGCAGGTCAACTGCCTGGTTGGCATCGCGCCTCACGGTGTCTCTGAACAGGTGCTGCGCGACACGCTGGTCGCCAATCTCAAGCTTGCTGCAAGCGAACTCGGCAAGCAGGGCATTCGCCTGCTCATCGAACCGATCAACGACTTCGATATTCCGGGCTTCTATCTCAACACGGTCGAGCAGGCGGCTTCGATCATTGAGGAGGTCGGCAGCGGCAACCTGTTCATCCAGTACGATCTCTACCACCAGCAGCGCACGCAGGGCGAGTTGATCGGCACCTACAAGCGCTTTGCCGATCGCATCGTTCATGTCCAGCTTGCCGACAATCCGGGCCGCAACGAGCCGGGCACCGGCGAGATCAACTATCCCTTCGTCTTCGACGCGCTGGAAGCGGCCGGCTACGACGGCTGGATCGGTTGCGAATATAAGCCGCGCACCACGACGGCCGAGGGCCTTGGCTGGCTCGGCGCCGAGCGCCAGCGCACCCAATCCGCAGACATCATCAAGATCAGGAGCTAAACACCATGGCAACAATCGGTTTCATTGGACTGGGTATCATGGGCACGCCGATGGCGCGCCACCTGCAGGATGCCGGCCACACCATCGTCACCTCGAAGTTCGTCATCCCGCCGCGCCAAGAGCTGCTCGACAACGGCCTCAAGTTCGTCGACTCGCCGAAGGCGTTGGCCGAAACCGTCGACACCATCATCCTGATGCTGCCGGATACCCCTGAGGTCAAGGATGTTCTCTTCGGCGAAAACGGCGTCGCCTACGGTCTTTCCAAGGGCAAGCTCGTCATCGACATGAGCTCGATCTCGCCGATCGAGACGAAGGAATTCGCCAAGAAAGTTCGCGAGACCGGTGCCGAATACATCGACGCCCCGGTTTCCGGCGGCGAAGTCGGCGCCAAGAATGCTTCGCTCTCGATCATGGCGGGCGGCGCCCAGGAGAGCTTCGACCGCGCCCTGCCGCTCTTGAAGTTGATGGGCAAGAACATCACGCTCGTCGGTGATTGCGGCGACGGCCAGGTCACCAAGGTCGCCAACCAGATCATCGTTGCGCTGACGATCGAAGCGGTCTCGGAAGCGCTTGTCTTCGCCTCCAAGGCGGGTGCTGATCCGGCGCGCGTCCGCGAAGCGCTGATGGGCGGCTTTGCCTCCTCGCGCATTCTCGAAGTTCACGGCGAGCGCATGATCAAGCGCACCTTCGATCCGGGCTTCCGCATCTCGCTGCACCAGAAGGACCTCAACCTGGCTCTCCAGGGTGCCAAGTCGCTCGGCATCTCGCTGCCGAACACGGCGGCAACGCAGGAACTCTTCAACAACTGCGCAGCCAACGGCGACAGCGGCCTAGACCACTCCGGCCTCGTCCGGGCGCTGGAGCGCATGGCGAACCACCAGGTTGCCTAAGCAATTCCAGGGAACGTGCGAAGCGGTTTTCCGTCAGGAATTGCGCCGCTTTGAAAAGATCAGGCGACGACCTTAAATGCGCATGACTCGTCCGGCGTCCCATTGTGCCGGACCGGTCATGCGTCCGGGCGGCGGTTGGAGGAACCGCCGCCCGAGACTTTCATGCAGTTCCAACCGCGATTTGCGCTGGGATGACATATAAGGATGGAGCGACGCGACATCCTCCAGGGGGAGACCAATGCCAACCATCACCGATCCACGCCGTTTCCTCGAAGCGCTGTTCACCTCGGCCGTTGCCGCGGCTGATCCGGAGAAAGTGATCGCGGCCAACCTGCCGGCGCGACCGAAGGGGCGGACGGTGGTGGTTGGGGCCGGCAAGGGTGCGGCCCAGATGGCAGCCGCCTTCGAACGCCATTGGGATGGTCCGCTCTCGGGCGTGATCGTCACCCGCTATGGCTATGCTGCCCCATGCGAGACGGTCGAGGTGCTGGAAGCGTCGCACCCCCTGCCTGATGAAAACGGTTTGCTGGCCTCGAAGCGCTTGCTCGCCGAAGTCGGCGGCCTGACGGCGGACGATCTTGTCGTCGCGCTCGTCTGCGGCGGTGGCTCGGCGCTTTTGCCCTCGCCACCACCCGGCTTGACGCTGGAAGACGAGATCGCCGTCAACCGGGCGTTGCTTGCCTCCGGCGCGCCGATCAGCGCCATGAATGCCGTGCGCAAGCACGTCTCGATGATCAAGGGCGGTCGGCTGGCTGCCGCGGCCTATCCGGCCAAGGTCGTTTCGCTGATCGTTTCCGATATTCCGGGCGACGATCCGGCGCTGGTCGCCTCCGGCCCGACACTGGCGGACGCCAGCACGCGCGAGGATGCGCTGACGCTGATCGAGCGCTACAGTCTGAACCTGCCGGCAAAGGTTATGGCGTGGATCAATAGCCCGGAAAGCGCCGCGCCATCTCCTGATGACCCGCGTTTTGCCCGTAACGAAGTCCGGCTGATCGCATCCGCATCCGTCTCGCTCGAGGCCGCGGCTGCAGAGGCGCGTGCCGCCGGCATCGACGCGATCATTCTTTCCGATGCGATCGAGGGCGAGGCGCGCGACGTTGGCGGTGTGCATGCGGCGATCGCCCGGGAAGTCGTCGGCCGCGGTCGACCGTTCACCAAACCGGTCGTCGTTCTCTCGGGCGGCGAGACGACCGTCACCATCCGCGGCAAGGGCAAGGGCGGACGCAACAGCGAATTCCTGCTGGCGCTGGCGCTCGGCATCGACGGTGCCAAAGGGGTCTCGGCGCTGGCCGCAGACACCGACGGCATCGACGGCTCCGAGGACAACGCCGGCGCTTTCGCC
This sequence comes from Ensifer sp. ENS02, assembly GCF_014851885.1. NCBI lineage: Bacteria > Pseudomonadati > Pseudomonadota > Alphaproteobacteria > Hyphomicrobiales > Rhizobiaceae > Ensifer > Ensifer sp. ENS02. Next base: position 160,954 of record NZ_JACVAO010000010.1, read on the forward strand.
GACGATACCACCATCGCCCGTCTCGCGGCGCAACGGCTGGATGCCGCGGCATTCCTGCAGAAGAACGACAGCTGGTCGGCGTTCGATGCGCTCGGCGATCTCTTCAAGCCCGGCCCGACCGGCACCAACGTCAACGATTTCCGCGCCATCCTGGTGCAGTGATATCCGCGCGGCGGGTGTGTAGCTTGCCTGTCGTTATACACTTCACGCGAAGTGGCAACTGACCGAGCCGTAAGCGCCGAAATCGGCGACGATCGTGTCGCCGTTCCTGGCTTCGAGCGTGCGGATGAAAGAGCCTGAGAGAACGATCTGGCCGGGCTCGATCGCGTCGCCGCATTGCGCGAGACGATTGGCGAGCCAGGCGATGCCGCGCGCCGGATGGTTGAGCACACCGGCCGCAAGCCCCGTTTCCTCGATCACCGCATTGCGCGAGACGATCGCCCCCATCCAGCGCATGTCGACCGTATCGGGGCGCACGGCGCGGCCGCCGAGGATGAGGCCGCCATTGGCGGCATTGTCGGCGATCGCATCGACGAGGATGCGCGCCTTCTTTGTTTTCGGATCCGTGCGGACGATCCGGCTGTCGAGAATTTCCAGCGCCGGCATGACATAATCCGTGGCGTTCAGGACCTGGACGATGTTGACCCGCGGGCCTTTGAGCCCGGTTTTCATGATGAACGCGATCTCCGCTTCGACCCGTGGCTGGATGAAGCGATCGGGGGGTATGCTTGCGCCGTCGTCGAACAGCATGTTGTCGAAGAGCACGCCGGAATCGGGCGTGTCGATGCCGAGCGCCTGCTGCATGGCATTGGACGTCAGCCCGATCTTCCAGCCGATGATGCGGTGGCCGTCGTCGCGTTTGCGCCGGACCAGAGCCGCCTGGATCGCATAGGCGTCGTCGACCGTCATTTCGGGATGCTTGAGCGACAGGAGCCCGATCTGTTTTCGATCGCGTTCGGCCTGATGCAGGCTTTCGGCGGCCTTGGCGATCTCGGTTGCATTCAGCATGGCGCCCCCCGACTTCAGCGCCCTTAAGGATACACCAAGGTCGGACCCGGCGCGCGCACCGTCTTTGGGCGATCAGATCGGCTGACTTGCCAGCATCAGGCCGAGGCCGATGAGGATCGAACCGCAGGTGCGCGGAACAAGATTGCCGGCGCCACCAACCAGCCGACCGAGGGTGAAGGAGGCGAGGAAGACGGCCGCGATATCGGCGACCGACAGGGCAAGGTTCACCAGCAGGCCGAACATCAGGAACTGCAGCGACATCGGCATCGCCACGGCCGGATCCACGAACTGCGGCAGGAAGGTCACGAAGAACAAGGCGGTCTTGGGATTGAGGACCTCCACCACGATGCTGTCGCGCAGGACGCCGGGTTTCGCAGCCTCGGCGTGGGCGGCATGTTTGCCGACCCCGAGCAGCATGGTCGCGCCGAGCCAGACCAGATAGACGGCGCCGGCAAGCTTGATCGCCCCATAGAGAAGCGGTGCATGGTGAAGCAGGGCGGCAAGCCCGAGCGCCGCGGCGGCGATGTGGACGTAGCAGCCGATATGAATGCCGAGCGCCGCCAGGAGGCCGGCCTTGCGGCCATGCGCCAACGTCTGCGCCGTCATATAGAGAATGGCAGGACCCGGCATGAAGGCGAAAATCGCCGTTGCCAGTGCGAACGAAATCCAATGCTCCAGCGACGGCATGGGGGCTCCTCCCGAAATAGCCGGAACGCCCCGGGCCGACGTCTTGGCGTCGAACCATCTCGGTGGCGCGATAGAGCGGGAGAACTACGCTTGGTTGTATCCGATTGACATACGGCAGGTGCCGTATTTCGGCGTTGTGGCAGGATCGCCTGTTTTGCCGTGGTTAAGGGAAGGTGATTTCCGGAAAGACCGGCGAGGACTGCGATATCAACCGATCGGCAGGCCGATGCGCAGCGCATAGGCCGCGATCTCTGCCGTGTTGTGCAGACTGAGCTTGCGCATCAGGTTCTCGCGATGCTTGCGGGCCGTGAGCGGGCTGATACCGAGGCGATCGGCGGTCTCGCGCGCGGTCAGCCCCTGGGCGGCGAGAGAGAGGATCTGCATTTCGCGGCGGGTGAGGGGGATGGGGGAGAGCGCCGTATCGGTTGTCGGCGGCGGCTGGTGGCTGCGGGGTTCGTCGATGGCGAAACGAACCGATTGGCTGAGATAAATTTCGTTTCGCAGCATTGCGTCGAGTGCTGCATTCAGTTCGGCCGGGTCGCCGGTCTTCGTCAGGTAACCGCTGGCCCCGGCGGCGATCACGGCCCGCACGGTTCGCGGCTCGATGTTTGCGGTCAGCGCCAGGATCTTCATGCGCGGCGCGACCGCCCGGAGTTCGTTGATGAACTGCACGCCGGCAACCCCCGGCATGCCGAGGTCGAGGATCACCAGATCAGGACTGCTGGCGCGAACGATGGTCGTCAGCGTCTCGCCGTCGGCCGCTTCCGCAACCACCGATACGTGGTCCATGGTGGAGAGCAGCAGCTTCAGGCCCTCGCGAACGATGGCGTGATCGTCTGCCACCACGATCGTCAGCAGTTTGCGCATGTAAGCAATCCTTCATCGAAATCGGCAATTCTCCGCGGACATGGCGTTGCATCGAGACAGGAGCGGCAATGGAGACTCGCGAACACCTGCAACCTCTCCTGATAGGCTTATTATTTCGTCAATCTTACGCGGTGCTTTTTGCCAATTTCGCAATTCCACTGCCGGTTGCTTATGTCCTGCGCGATCTTGTGTCGTGGGATCTGCTGTTTTCATGGGGTGCCGCACTCTATCTGCTGACGTTCGCCCGCATTCTTCTCGACTGGCGATATCGGCGTCAGACCGATGAAGGGCGGACGCGGGACTGGCGGCGATGGGCCTGGCGCTTCACGCTGCTTTCGTGGGTTTCCAGCGGTCTCTGGGGCGCGCTTGGCTGGTTCGCCTTCCATCCGGACGAGCCGCAGACGCTTGCCTTCGTCTGCATCGTGATCACAGGCATTGCCAGCGGTGCGGTGCCGTCGCTGTCTGCCTTTCCGCTCGCCTATGCCGGCTCGCTGGTTGCGATCCTCCTGCCCTTCGCGATCCGCTGCTTCCTCGGCGAAGGGCCGATCTACGACACCTATCTGATTTTCACCATCTGCCTCTTCGGCGTCGACCTCTACTACAGCCGCGTCACCCACAGGACGCTTGCCGAAACGGTGCGGCTGCGTTTCGAGAATCTGTCGCTGATCACGAGCCTTGAGGCAGAGCGCGACAAGGCGCAGAGCGCCGATCGCTCCAAGTCGCGGTTCCTCGCTGCCGCAAGCCACGACCTGCGTCAGCCGATCCACGCCCTCAGCCTTTTCACCTCGACGCTCGCAGCACTCGGTCGCAACGGTGACGTTCCGGCCAAGAACGCCCGCGACCTCGCCGATCGCGCGCGCTCGGTTATCGGCAATCTCGGCGGTCTGCTCGACGCGTTACTCGACATTTCCAAGCTTGACGCGGGAATCGTGACCGTCGCGCGAGAACCGGTGTCCCTACGGCGACTGTTCCACGACCTCAAGGCGGAGTTCTCCGGCATTGCGAAGGACCATGGCCTCGGATGGCGCGTGGTGATGACGGATGTCTGGGTCGATACCGACCCGATGATGCTGAAGCGTGTCCTCGACAACCTTCTTTCCAATGCCTTCCGCTACACGCGGACCGGCACGGTGCTGATCGGTTGCCGACGCCGCGGTGCTGCGCTGGAGGTGCAGGTCTGGGACACCGGTGTCGGCATCCCGGCGTCCGAACAGGACGCAATCTTCGAGGAGTTCGTGCAACTGCAAAATCCTGCACGCAACCGGGCGCAGGGGCTCGGGCTCGGCCTTGCCATCGTGCAGCGTACCGCCGCTCTGCTCGGCCACCCGGTCAAGGTAGTCTCGACGGAGGGTCGCGGTTCGATGTTTTCCATCACTTTGCCGGTGGTCGCGCCGCCTTCGCTGGCAAAGCCCGGACGCGCCCATCCGGCCGCTGCGACGCAGCATGGGGGCATCGTCGTCATCGACGACGAGCGCGACGCGCTGGATGCGACGGCGCTGTTGCTCCGCACGCTCGGCTATGCGGTCTATGCCGGGCGTTCGGCTGCCGGGGCCCGAAAGGAGCTTGCGAAGGCTGCGCGCCTGGGAGAGGTGCCGGTCGATCTTGTCATCACCGACTACCGTCTCGAGGCCGGCAAGACCGGGATCGGTGCGATCCGGGAGATCAGGGCCTATCTCGGGCGGGAGGTGCCGGCGCTGATCCTTTCCGGCGATACGTCGCCGACACGGCTGAAGGAAGTGACCGCAAGCGGCCACCGTCTTCTCCACAAGCCGCTCGATGCGGTGCGGTTGGAGGAGGAGATCGAAGCGCTCCTCGCCGAGCGGGCTGAAGACGCGGCACGCGAGATCCGCACTGTTACTCGATGAAGACGCGCACGCTGGCGGCGCGGCCGACGGAATCGATTACCGTCAGCGTCGAATAGCCGGCACCATCCGGTTGCCACTGCGTGACCCGCCGGCGGGTGAGCTCCGGCAGCGGCTTGCCATTGGCAAGCCAGCGGAACGGCGCGCGTCCGCCTTGGAGCTTGAGTGTCAGCGGCGAAAGCGCCTGATGGTTCGCACTGAGCTCGACGCGTGCGCCCTCGGGCGGAAACACGATCTGCGGCGCCGGCTCGCGGGCCGAAGCGTTGACGAGGCCGCTTGCCGTCAGCGAGAAGCGGCGCTGGCTGATCGGCAGTTCGGCTTGAGAAATGCGGATCGCGCCGGCCGGCGCATCGGGCAGCGGCGTGATGCCGAAGCCGGATTTGGCGAAGCCTTCGAAGAGAATGGGGGCGGCGCTGCCATAGCCGGTGAGACCGGGAACCGCGCCATTGTCGGGCCGTCCGACCCAGACCCCGAGGACATGGCGGCCGTCATAGCCGACCGACCAGGCATCACGGTAGCCATAGCTGGTGCCGGTCTTATAGGCGATGCCGCGCTGGCGACTGCCAGCGGGCGGCAACACGTCGGAGAGCGCGTCGGAGACATTCCAGACGGCGACCGGCGAAAGCACCGGTTCCGCTTCGATCAGGCCCGCCTTGCCCTCAACGCCGTCGCCGAGCCGGAGCGGGAAGCCGCGATTGGCAAGCGCCGCATAGAGCTGCACGAGATCGCGCAGGGAAAGTCCGACGCCGCCAAGACCGATCGCAAGGCCGGGTGCTTCGCCGGCAGGAAGTGCCGGCTTCACCTCGCCGCGGCGAAAGCGCATCATCAGCTCGGCCGGGCCGACCGCGTCGAGCAGGCGGATCGCCGGAACGTTCAGAGACAATTGCAGCGCCTCGCGTACGCTGACATCGCCCCGGTAGCTCATGTCGAAGTTGCGTGGGCGGTAGCCGAAGAAGTCCGCCGGCCGGTCCTCGATGATCGTTTCCTGGCTGACGAGTCCTTCTTCGAAGGCAAGGCCATAGATGAAGGGCTTGAGGGTGGAGCCCGGCGAACGCGTGATGCGCGTCATGTCGATCCAGCCGGAGCGGCTCGCATCGAAATAGTCGGCCGATCCGACCGAAGCGACGATCTCTCCGGTCTTCGCATCGGCCATCACCATGGCGACCGAAACCTTCGGTCCGAGCTTGGCTGCCCCTTCCTTTGCCACGGCTTCGAGGCTGCGCTGGACGGCAAGGCGCAAGCTCGTCTCATGCCGAACCGCCTTCGGATCTTTGCGCAACGCCCGTTCGGCGAGGTGCGCGGCATAGGCCGGGAGTTGCAGCCGGCGCGACGGAACGGACGTGGCGATCGCGCGTTCCGCTTCGCCGTCGCCAATCACGTCAGCAACGGCGAGACGCGTCAGCACCCGTTCGCGGGCGGCGACAGCGGCGGCATGGTTGCGGTCCGGGCGGCGCTTCTCCGGCAGTTGCGGTAGTGCCACGAGCAGGGCCGCTTCGCCGGCCGTCAGCCGTTTCGGCTCCTTGCCTAGCCACGAGAGGCTCGCGGCGCGCACACCCTCGATATTGCCGCCATAAGGCGCATGGGTGAGATAGAGATTGAGGATCTGGTCCTTCGATAGCCGTCGCTCGATCTGGATCGCGCGGGCGATTTGCAACAGCTTGGCGGTTATCGAGCGCTGCTGCCGCGGCTCGATCAGCCGGGCGACCTGCATGGAAAGCGTGGAGGCGCCCGAGACGATGCGGCCATTGCTGACGAATTGAAGCGCGGCGCGGCCAAGCGCCAGGATATCGACGCCGGAATGCTCCTCAAAACGCTGGTCTTCGTAGGCGATCAGCATCTTCAGGAACTGCGGATCGACATCGTCGACCGTGGTCCTCAGTCGCCAGAGGCCATCCGGCGTTGCGAAAGCGCGCAAGAGCTGTCCGTTGGCGTCGTCCACCTCGCGCGAGACGACGTCCGCCTCCGCAAGCGGCGGCGGGAAGGCCTCGTCAGCCTTTTCGATCGCAAAGCCCGTCAGCCCCGTCACCAGCAGGCAGACGGGCAAGGCGATCAGCAGTTTGCGCCCAATCGACATGATCTTGCCTATTGCGCGGCCAGCACCTCCATGCGCCCGGTGGCGGTGCGGGCCGAAAGCTGCGGCCGGTACATGTCCTCGACAGTTGCGGCCGGATGGTCATACGTGCCCGGCGTTACCGCGCGCACGACATAGGCCAGCGTGACCTCGCGGCCGGCGCCGATGTTGCGGTCGAGTGCTGCGACGAAGCGGTCGTTGCGGAACTCCGTATGGGTCGCGGTGATTTCGCCGAGCCACTCGAAATTGCTGAGCTGGGCACTGTCGACGAGGCTCGGATTGTCGATCTGGAAACCGGCCGGCAGCAGGTCGGTGACCAGCACGCGCGACGGCCAGTCGTTGGCCTCCGTGACTTTCAGCACGACGACGTAGCGTTCGTTCTGCCGCGCTTCCATGACGTTCGCCTCGGCTCCGTCGAGCGTGTAGTAGGTGCGCTCGATGGTGAAGCCGTCGCCGCCGGCCGAAAGCGGCTGGGCGGGGGCGGCGACCGTGGTGACCACGGCCGAAACCGGATCGGCACCCTGGTTGCGGATCACCACCGGGTGGGTGATGAGCGCGTCGCCGGTCATCTGGGCGGCATAGCTGCCGGACTTCGATGCGCCGTTGACGTCGAGCGCCATGTCCTCGTCGCCATTCTGGATGGCGCGGGCGGCAAGCAGCATCCAGGCCTGTTCCTGGGTGCTGGTATAGGTCTTCTGTTCCCATTCGCGGGCGACCATTTTCGATAGCTCTGGAACGATCGGCGGGACCGGTCGGCTTTCGGCCGCAAGCGCCAGCACCGCCGCGCCGTCACGCAGCGACGAGCCGTAGTCGGAGCGCGACAGGCTGACATTGACGAGGCCCGTCGACATGTTCGCCGCGTTGGCAAACGTGTCCTGCGCCCCTTGAGCATCGCCATACAGCGAAAGCGCTGCGGCGATATGAGCCTTGGCGAGCGGCGTCGGGAAATCGTTGATCAGCGTGTTTGCGTAATAACGCAGGTCGTTGATCGCCGCCTTGCGATTGCGGGCAAGCACGTAGAGCGCATAGGCGATCTCGTTGCCGCGATCCTTGGCGTTGGTGTCGTAGCTGACGCCGTTCTGCAGGTTTTCCAGCGCCTGAACCATTGCGGCCTCGGGCACGTCATATTTCTGCTCGCGGGCGCGGGTCAGGAAGTCGGTGACATAGGCATCGAGCCAGAGGTCGCCGTAGCCCGGCCCCCAAAGCCCGAAGCTGCCCGACGAGGACTGGTTGGAGAGCACGCGGTAGATCGCTTCCTGCACCCGTTTCGTCACGCCCTCGTCATCGGCAAGGCCGGACTGCTTGGCGAGTTCGCTCAGGTAGAGCAGCGGCAGCGCGCGGCTGGTCGTTTGCTCCGTGCAGCCATAGGGATAGCGATCGAGGGTCATCAGCAGTGCCGGCATATCGAAGGCGGCAGAGCGGGTGACGCTGAGGTTGACGGAAGCGCCCTGCAGGATGCTGTCGGCGAGCAACTGCCCGTCGACCGTCAGGCTGCTTCCTGGCGCGATCGAAACCACTTGTCGCTGTGTCACCGGCAGGGTTGCCGGACGCACGAGCAGGTCGAGCGACTGCTCGAGCGAAAGGCCGTTGGCGCCGGTCAGCGCCACGGTGACGACGCCGTTGCCGGGATATTGCCCGACGACCGGCAAGGTGATGGAGGAGCGACCGCCCTGGTCCAGGGTGACCGTGCTGCCCGTCCCCGGTTGCTCGACCGTGGCTTGGCCACTGGTCGTCACATGGATCTGGTAATCGCCGGCCGGTGCGTCGGTATTGGCGATATCGAGCCTCAGGTCCGACCGGTCTCCGGGCGCCAGGAACCGCGGCAGGCTGGCGGTAGCGACGACGGGGTCGCGGATCACCACGTCGCGCGTGGCGTGGCCGACACCGGATTTCGTCCAGGCAACGGCCATCAGTCGCGCCGTTCCGTTGAACTGCGGGATGTCGAAGCTGACGGTTGCCTTGCCGTCGCCGTCGAGCTGTACCGGTCCTTCGAAGAAGGCGACCAGCTTTTCCGTGGGCGGGCTGCCCTGAAGCGCGACCTGGCCGCCATCGCCGCCGGTGCGCAGTTTTCCGGTCGCGCCGAGCGAGCCGTCGATCAGGCGCCCGTAAAGGTCGCGGATTTCAAGGCCGAGCTGTCTCTGACCGAAATACCAGGCTTCCGGGTTCGGCGGCTCGTAGCGGGTGAGATTGAGAATGCCGACATCGACGGCGGCGATCGTCACATAGGCTTCCTCATTGGCACCGGCACCGGCGACCTGGAGGCTGATGTCGAGCGGCTGGCGCGGCTCCATCTTTTCGGGCGCGTTAAGCGTGACGGCGAGCTTGCGCTCGGCCGGATCGACGGTGAGCCATTTGATGCCGATGGCGCGCATCGGCATGCGGCTTTCCTGGGCATCGCCCGGCCGGTAGAGCGTGGCGGTGACATAGGCGCCGGCGCCCCAGGCGTCGGTGACCGGCAATTCGACTTCGCCGCCTTCAGCCGCAATCGATACCGTCTCGGTCGTGATCAGGTTCTCTGTGCCGACGGTGACCAGCAGTTCGCCCGCAAAACGCGGCGAGACCTTCAGCTTGGCCGTGTCGCCGACCGCATACTTCTCCTTGTCGAGCGCGATCTCAAGGCCGTCAGGCGTTTCCGTCGAGGTGGCCGCGACATACCAGCCGGCGTCGAATTCGACGCTCGAAGTCGGGCCATCGACCGCGGCCGTCTCGACTTCCAGGCGATAGCGGCCCCAGCCGACGGGCACGGAGATATCGCCGCCGTCTTCCGTCAGGTCGACGCTGCCGTTGGCCACCTGTTTGGTGGTAACGACGGGCTCGTATTTCCAGGCGCTGCCGTCGCGATACCAGTGATAGTTCCGTTCGACGCTGATCAGCTTCCAGAGGAGCCCCTGCATGGCGATCTTGCTGCCGGCCGGATCGACGGCGATGACGCGGAACTTGCCGACGGAGTTTTCGGCGAGCTCACCCTCGAATTCCGGCTTGATGCCGAGCATCGGGCCCTCGGCGCGCACCGGCAGTTTTAGCGAGCGCTCGACGGCGCGGCCGCCGGCTTCACGCATGCGAACGGTCACGGTGGCATTTAGCAGCTGCGTGGTCGAGGGCACTTCGTCGATGAGGACGTCGAAGCTGGATTTGCCTTCTTCGTCGAGCGACGAAAGCTCTTCGAGCGGCAGGCGCGTGTCTTCGCTCGCCTCTTCGTCGGCAAGACCGAAGGAATAGCCCTTGAAGGCGGCGTTTTCGCGCGTCGGCTTGATCGTCACTTCGCCTTCAAGTTCGAGGCCGGCAGCCGGTGCGCCATAGAGATAGCGCCCGTCGACTGCCACGCTTGCCGTCTCACCGACGGCGATTTCCTTGGCGTCGCTGGTGAGATCGAATTCGGTGCGATCCGGCACGAAGTCATCGATCAGGAACTGCTTCTCGCCGATCGCAGGCGACTTCGGGTCAGTGAAGATCTGCATCGTCCAGGTGCCGCGCATGGCGTTTGCCTGGGTGTCGAGGTCGAGCGTATGGCCGCCGAGCTTGCCGCCGGCACTGGTCATGCGGCGATATTCGACACCATCCGGGCGGAGGAAGACGAAGGTCAGCGGCAGGTTCTCGATCGCCATGCCGTCAACGTCACGGGCAAGCGCTGCCGCATGCACGGTTTCGCCGGCACGATAGATGCCGCGCTCGGTCCAGGCGAGAATGTCGATGGCGCCAGGAGCCGCGCGCCCGGTGACGCCACGGTCCGAAAGGTCGAAGCCGGCGCGGCTCATGTCGAGGAAGACATAGTCGTCCTCGCCCTTCTTGGCGGTGATGACGGCGGGCGTGAGCCCGGCCGTGCCGCGGATCAGGCCAGCAGTGAAGGTCACGCGGCCGTCATCATCGCTCACCGCCGTGCCGAGGATCTCGTTGTTTTTGGCGACGAGCTGCAGTTCGACGCCTTCGATCGACTCGGCAGTCGCAAGCGAGCGCACGAAGACGTTCAGCCCGTCTGTGCCGGCATAGGTGGAGATGCCGATATCGGAAACGACGAACCATTGCGTCGCGCGCGCATCCCATTCCTGGCTGATACCGGTGGTCGGTGCGGCGGTGAGGACGTAGACGCCGGGCTTGCGTTGAGGCAGTGCCTCGTCGACCGGGAAGCTTGTGACGACCTCTTTGTTGACGTCGCGCTCGATGTCGATCGAGCCCTGCCAGACGAGTTCGCCGATCTCATCCTCGATGCGCTGGGCGCTGTAGCCGTCGAGCTGGGTCAGGAACTGCGAGCTCTGCAGCACCTGGGCGATGCTGCGATCGCCGACGCGGTAGAGTTTCAGCTTGGCGCTGTCGGTGTTGACGGAAACGAGCGGGATGCCGCGGCGCGCGGTCGACGGCAGCACGAAGCTGTCGCCGGTGAAGCGCACCATTTGGGCGCGGTCCGCGACATAGATATCGAGGGTGACGGGCGCTTCGAGCATTTCGTCGACGGTGGACGGCAGGCCGGCGCGAAGGGTCAGCTTGTAGCGCTCGCCATGCGATAGGCCTTCGATGCAGATCTGGTCGCCCTTCGCCTCAAGCGCCTTTGGCGCAGCACCATTGACGGTGACGAAGGAGGCGTAGTCGGCGCCGCTCTTCAAAAGCTGCTCGGAGAACTGCACGCAGGCGCGCGGCGTCGCAGCGTCGGAATCGATCGTATGTTCGACGACGCGGAAGCCCTTGCGCTGCTTGAGGTCGAGATAGGCTGCCTCGACCGATTTTGCCTTCACCAGTTCCAGGCTCGCCTTGTAGGCGTTCAGTGCGGCGCGGAAATTCTCGGCGCCTTCCAGCGATTTGGCCATGACGGCAAGCGCATGCGCCCGGCTCTCGGTGGTGCGGGTCAGCTCGTAGCCGTTGATCGCGGCGATCGCCGCCTGGATCGATACGCTTGAATTGTTGGTGATGCGGTTCGCGGTTCGCGCCGCCTCCAGCCAGAGTTCGGCGTCATCAGGATTGATCGCCAACGCGCCCTGGAAGGCCTTCAGCGCATTTTCGATATTGCCCATGCCGGCCTGGCCGCGTGCCATGTCGATGAGCGTATTGACGCCCATGCCCTGCTGATCGTCGGCAAGGGTAAGATTGGCCTTGGTGTTGCGGGCGTCCTGCAGCAACTGATCCGACAGGAATTTCAGGCGCGGCGGCGCCCCGATGTCGGCTTGTGTGACCTGCGGCTGCACGACCTTGCCGGCGATGGCGCCGGGGAAGGTGTTGAGCTGGTTATAGTCGGACTTGAGGAAGCACCACTTCACCTTGGGATTGTAGGTGAAGGCGCGGCAGGCCTGGTCCGCGATGCATGTCTGCTGGCATTCGTCGAGCGAGACGTTCTGTTCGGTCCTGAGGTCGAAACCGAAATAATCGCCGTCCTGAGTGATCTCGATCTGCCGTCCACTCTCCTGGGCAACGGCGGGGATGCCGGCGGTCAAAAGCGACAGGAAGAGGGTGGAAAGGCCGAAAAACGCGCGCACAGACATCAAGTCCTCCCAACGCTGCCGGTCTCGATAGAGGCTTCACTTTTCAGGCTTCCGCCCCGCTTGTCAACCGGAGAGCAGTCGACGTGCGGCGCAATTTCAGCGGGAGCACTGCTGTGAAGGATCGAGCATCGATCCGGAATGAAACACGATAAAACGATATGTAAATCAAACTATTATGACGGTCGGCCAAAGCCGCGGGAGAAACCGCGCCGCTAGCCTCTTTGTTCTCTCAGGAAGACGGTCAGCGAGCGACCGGCATCGAGGATATGATCGCGCGTCAAGGCGCTGGCCCGCTCGGCGTCGCGCGCCACACAGGCATCCAGGATCGCCTTGTGTTCGCGGCGCGCACGCGCGACGCCCGAGGTTAGCGTCAGCTGCGCCCGCAGGTAACGGTCGATGCGATCGAGAGAGGCGCGAACGATCTGCAGGTAATAGGGGCGACGTGCTGCCTCGTAGAGGCTGTAGTGGAAGTTGCGGTTGATTTCGCCCCAGCGGTCGGAATTTTCCTCCTGCTCGAATTCCTCGCAATGCTGGCGTGCAAGGTCCAGCGTACGGCGGTCGAGACTGGGTACGGCAAGCCGAATGACCTCAGCCTCGATCAGTGCGCGGAACTCGAAAATCTCCTCGATTTCCTCAATCGAGAGGCCGGCGACAACGGCGCCCTTATAGCGCTCGGTGGTAATCAGCCCATGCTGCTCCAGCCGCGAAAGCGCCTCGCGCACCGGAATGCGGCTGGTGTTGAACATCTGGGCGATGTGGTCCTGGCGCAGGTTCTCGCCTTCGGCAAGGTCGCCTTCGATGATCGCCTTGCGCAAGGCCTCATAGACGATATCGGCCGCTGAGGCGGCTTGCCTGACATCGACGGCGTCGAGTTTCATCCTGTTCAAACCCCGCTGGCCAAGCCTCTCGGCACGGCGAATTCGGAAGCGTTTTCGCGCTGTTGGTCAACGGTCATAGGTCCAATCCGGGCGCCGGGCAACAGAGCTTTGGAAAGTAGGCGCGACGATCTCGTCGCCGGAGCCGGAAATCGTCTGACGGAGGAAAGGTCTCTGATGAAGCGGAGCGGCAGAGCGTGATATGGTCGAGCCTGCGAAGCCAGCCTTGTCTTGGAAACCTCTCGTGGTGTTACCAATGCCGCTCGTTTACAGGCCCGCTCAAGCCGACGAATTGGCTGCGACCGATGCACTGGTCGTCTCAAGCATCAACGATCTTACCATTCGGCACGGCTTCGGCCCGATGGCGGCGACAAGCCCTCCCAATTTTCAGCTTTTTTGCCTTAGGGACGATCCGGACGGCCTCTGGGTGGCCGAAGAGGGCGGGGGCATCGTCGGATGCGCCTGGAGTTGGACTTGCGGGGATCTCTGGTTTCTCGCCCAGTTGTTCGTCGATCCCGCTCAACAGGGCCGGGGCATCGGAAATTCGCTGCTGGAACGAACTCTGGAACATGCGCGCAAGTCAGGCGCAGCCCACAAGGCGCTGATCACCTTCACCTTCAATCGGGTGTCGCAGGGGCTCTACATGCGACACGGCTTCTTTCCGCGCACGCCGATCTATTTTTTCGATGCCAGGCGGGAGGCAGTGCGGATGTTGCCGGAGGCGGTCCTGCGCGCCGTGCCGATCGAACCCGATGCAGCGACCATGGAGACGCTGGCGACGGTCGATCGCTGCGCCATCGGCGTATCGCGGGACAAGCACCATCGCTACCTGCTTGGCGATCTGGCAACCCGAGGGTTTCTGTTTTACGCCGGCAGCGATCCTGCCGGATACGGCTATATCGGCGCCAACGGGCACATCGGCCCACTCGCCGTCCTGTGGCCCGACAATGTTCAAGATGCCTTCGCGGCCGCGTTGCGATTGGCCGCCGCGGGCACGTCTGAGAGGATTTCGGCCTTCTTGCCCGGGGCATGCGACGGCGCTTTGAGCCTTGCGGTCAATCAGGGGATGCGGATCACGTTTCCAATGCTGCTGATGGCGTCTCCCGGTTATGGCGACTGGACGCGCTATCTGCCCCGCAATCCGGGGTTCATGTGAGGCCTTGAGGTGTGCTCGAGGCGCTTCCATGTCGCTGATCGAACTCAAAGCGCAGCTATTTCGACGTCGCTGCCGACAAGCCGGTCGGCGGACTGTCACGGCGTACGTTTGCAGGCCTCTGGCCGGATTTGGATTATGAGTATTTTCAGATTGTATATTGGATCCAATTTTTCTAAGAGTCGTTTCGTCGACGGGCGACGCCATCGCGTCACCCGGTGAAATGGGGGAGCGGCCGCAAGTGAAGGGCGCGCCCGGGTGGCGTCCGTCCACCGTCACGGAAGGAGAAAGCGCATGCGCAGCAACAAGGTCGTTCATATCGTTTCCTGCCACGCGGAAGGGGAAGTCGGCGACGTCATCGTCGGCGGCGTCGCGCCGCCGCCTGGAAACACGCTCTGGGAACAGCGCCGCTTCATCGCCGAAGACCAGACGCTGCGCAATTTCGTGCTCAACGAGCCGCGCGGTGGCGTCTTCCGCCACATCAATCTGCTTGTGCCGCCGAAGGACCCGCGCGCGACCATGGGCTTCATCATCATGGAGCCCGAAGATACGCCGCCGATGTCCGGTTCGAATTCGATCTGCGTCTCCACCGTTCTGCTCGACAGCGGCATCGTACCGATGCAGGAGCCGGAAACGCGCATGGTGCTGGAAGCGCCCGGTGGACTGGTCAACGTCGTTGCCGAATGCCGCAACGGCAAGGCCGAGCGCATCACCGTCACCAACGTGCCGTCCTTTGCCGACAAGCTCGACGCCAAGCTCGAAGTCGAGGGTCTGGGCACGCTGACGGTCGATACCGCCTATGGCGGCGACAGCTTCGTCATCACCGACGCTCGCGCTCTTGGTTTCTCGGTGACGCCAGACGAGGCGCGCGAGCTTGCCGAAACCGGTATCAAGATCACCCGCGCGGCCAACGAACAGCTCGGCTTCACCCATCCGGAAAATCCGGAATGGGATCATATCTCCTTCTGCCAGCTGACGATGCCGGTCGAAGAAAAGGACGGCATTCTGCATGGCCGCAACACCGTGGTCATCCAGCCGGCCAAGCTCGACCGCTCGCCGACCGGCACCGGCTGCTCGGCGCGCATGGCGGTGCTGCACGCGCGTGGGCTGATGAAGGTCGGCCAGCGCTTCAGCGGCCACTCGATCATCGATTCGACCTTCAATTGCCGCATCGTCGGCGAAACGACGGTCGGCGGACGCCCGGCGATCGTGCCTGAGATCTCCGGACGCGCCTGGATCACCGGCACGCACCAGGTGATGCTCGACCCGGCCGATCCGTGGCCGGCCGGCTATCGCCTTGCCGACACCTGGCCGCGCAAGCAGTAAGGTCTGCCTTTGCGGGCCGCCTCGTTGCGGCCCGTACCTTTCGGCCCAGGCCTTTGGATTGTTCTGCCGGTTCAGTCTTCCTTGATGATCCGGGTGGTGCCGACCCAGAGTTCGCGGGCCGGTCCCGCGCCGACATTGCGGGCGCGGTGCGGCAGCGAGGCGGGGAAGTGCAGCGTGTCGCCGGCCTTCAGCAGATAGTCCTTGCCATCGATCTGGTAGAGCATCTCGCCCTCGATCAGGTAAAGGAAGTCCTCGCCCTCGTGGCTGGTCAGTTCCGACGCATAGCCCGGCGGCATATGGGTGATGCAGCCGTTGAGCGCCGCGCCCGGAAAGCCGCGTTCGATCAGTTCGTAGACGCGCTCCTTGGTCTCGACATTGTAGCCGGGGCGTTCCCCTGCGTGCGAGACCAT
This sequence comes from Ensifer sp. ENS02, assembly GCF_014851885.1. Classification (NCBI taxonomy): domain Bacteria; kingdom Pseudomonadati; phylum Pseudomonadota; class Alphaproteobacteria; order Hyphomicrobiales; family Rhizobiaceae; genus Ensifer; species Ensifer sp. ENS02. Next base: position 176,681 of record NZ_JACVAO010000010.1, read on the forward strand.
CGAATGCGAATGCTGCGGCGGCTGCGACAGGAAGGTGTCGACGCTGGTGCCGAGCGCATTGGCGACGTTGTACAGCGAGATTAGCGACGGGGTGGAAATGCCGCGCTCGATCTGGCTGATGAAGCCTTCCGTCAGCCCCGCCTCGCGCGCCACGTCCTTCATGGTCTTGCCGATTTCCTTGCGGCGGGCTCTGAGCATTTGCCCGAGCGAGGCGGGTGTCGAGGCTTCGGGGAGGGAGGCGCCTTCATGGGCTCCGGGCGCCTCTTCGATCTTCAGTGGCATGACTTTCTTTCCGCTTGACTCACGTCTATCGATGTACTTTAGTCCAGCTAAAGTTGGTTCGGCAAGCCGATCAGATCGTATGCCAGCCTTCTTGAAAAGGGGAACTACAAGAACGTCTTCGCGGCAATCCGTCGGCGGCAAAAAACACTAAGAAAAATTGGATCCAATATCCAATAAGCGTGTTCAGCGCGCGATCGATGTCGGCTGCAGTCAAAAGGAGGAGTGAGATGAAACCTATATTGCCTATTCTGCTCGGCACGACGCTGGGTCTGCTTGCGGCCACCTCGGCGTTTGCGATCGAACGCGGTGGCGCGATGACATTCGCCCGCTACGACGACTCGACCGTCATCGATCCCGTTTACGCCGACCGCAATCCCGATCTCTGGATGGTGAACGGTCTCTACGAAACGCTGCTCCGCAACGGTCCTGATGGTTCGATCGTGCCGGGTCTCGCCGAGGCTCACGAGGTTTCGGCAGATGGCAAGACCATCACCCTGACGCTTCGAAGCGGCCTCAAGTTTTCCGACGGCTCCGACCTTACCGGCGCCGACGTCGTCTTCTCGCTGGATCGGGCACGCAATGCCGAACTCGGCCCCTGGGCGGGGCTGCTCGGCGCAGTCGAAGCGGTCACGGCCGATGGCAACAAGATCACTGTGTCGCTGAAAAATCCCGACCCGACGATCATCTCGATCCTTGCAACTTTCAACACCGGCATCATGCCAAAGGCAGCCTTCGAAAAGGCGGCCGGCGCGACCGACCAGGAAAAGGCGCGCGCCTTCTTCTCGGCTGGTCCGGTGACATCGGGGCCCTTCGTCATGAAGAGCCATGTGCAGGGCTCGAGCATGAGCTTCGAACGCAACCCGAACTACTGGCGCCAGGGCGAAGACGGCAAGCCGCTGCCCTATCTCGACCGGGTGGAATTCCTCGTCATTCCAGATGACGCGACCCGCATCCTCAAGCTTCAGGCCGGCGAAGTCGACGCCGCCGAGTTCATTCCGTTTGCCCGTGTCGGCGAGCTCGGCGCCGATCCGAACCTCAAGATGGAGCTCTTCCCCTCGACCCGCATCGTCTACGCGCCGATCAATACGCGCGAGGCAAAGAAGGACGGCGCGAAGAACCCGCTTGCCGACGTCAAGGTGCGCCAGGCGCTGAACTATGCGACCGACAAGAGCGTGCTGATCAAGCTCGTGACCTTCGATACCGGCAAGCCGATGACCTCGCTGATGTCGGCTGCGACGCAGCTGCATTACGGTCCGGCGCCGCTTTACCCCTACGATCCGGAAAAGGCCAAGCAGTTGCTGTCGGAAGCCGGCCTCAGCGGCGGCTTCGAGGTTAAGCTCACCACGCTTGCCGGCAGTGCCGACGACGCAACATTGTTTACCGCACTTCAGCAGATGTGGGCGCCACTCGGCGTCAACCTCAAGGTCGAGCAGGTCGACAACCCGACCCGCGGCGAGAAGAACCGGTCCGGCGATTTCGACATCCACTCCTATGGCTGGGCGAACGACGTCAACGACCCGGCGCAGGTGACCGGCTGGCTCGGCTATTACAAGCAGCGTCAGGCCGTCGGCACCGGCTGGAACAACCAGGAATTCAACACGCTGTTCGAGGCCTCCAACGTCGAGACCGATCCGGCCAAGCGCAAGGACGAATACAAGCGCATGCAGGAGATCTACGCGGCCGAGGCACCGTTGCTCTTCCTGTTCGAAACGCCGTTTGCCGTCGCCGTCTCGAAATCGATCGAAGGCTACGTCCAGACGCCGCTCGGCGCCAATGACTTCTCTGAAGCCTGGCGCGCCGACTGATAGCGGAAGGATCTGCGAAAGCCGGGCGGCAAGCCGCCCGGTTCTCCGTTGAAGGTTGGAACCATGCCCTCACTTTCCTATCTCGTTGCACGGCTGCTGCAGATCATCCCGACGTTCCTGTTGGTGATGATCTTCATCTTCCTGCTCGTGCGCCTTTTGCCGGGAGATCCGGCCATCGCCATGGCCGAGGCCAAGGCGACCGATGCGCAGCTTGAACAGATCCGGCACAATCTCGGTCTCGATGAGCCGTTGCCGGTGCAGTTCCTCGTCTTCGTCAAGAACACGCTGGCCGGCGATCTCGGCCGCTCGATCATGTTGAAGGCGCCGGTGACCGAGGTCATTCTCAGCCGGTTGCCGACGACGATCTTCCTGGCGCTCTATGCGGTCGTGCTTGCTGTGTTCCTCGCCGGGCCGCTCGCCTTCCTCGCGGCAGCGCGCGTCAACAGCCCTGTCGATGTTGCCATCCGCAGCGTCTTTCAGGTCGGTCTTTCCATGCCCGTCTTTTACATCGGGCTCCTGCTGCTCACCGTGCTTGCGGCGCAGTTGCGCTGGTTTCCGGTCGGCGGCTACGGCAAGACCTTTTTCGCCAATCTCTATCACCTGATCCTGCCCGCGCTCAGCGTCGCGCTCTATACGTCGGCGATCATCCTGCGCAATCTGCGCGCCTCGCTGATCGAGGTGCTCGACGCCGACTATGTGCAGTTCGCGCGGGCCAAGGGGCTTTCGCCGCGTATCATCATGACCCGGCACGTGTTGCGCAATGCGCTCGTTTCGACGGTCACTCTGCTGGGGTTGTCGATCGGCAACCTGATGAGCGGCACGCTGGTGACCGAGACGGTTTTTGCCATTCCTGGTGTCGGCCGGCTGATGCTGGAGGCGATTTTTGCCCGCGACTATCCGCTGATCCAGGGCCTGACGCTCACCTTCGCCGTGCTCGTCTCCGTCGTCTTCCTCTTGACGGATGTCGTGCAATCCTGGCTCGATCCGAGGCTTCGCCAATCATGACGGTCCTGACTCTCACCCATTCGCGGACGCGGGGACGGCTCGCCGCCTTTCTGGCACGCGCCTTCGCCCGTCCTTCTTTCGTGATCGGCATTGTCATTCTCGGCCTGTCGCTGGCGCTTGCGGTGTTCCCTCAGCTCTTTGCTCCTTACGACCCGCTTGCCTTCGACCTTCAGGCGATCCAGCAGGGGCCGAGCCTTGCGCATCCCTTCGGCACCGACAATTTCGGCCGCGATGTGCTCTCGCGCGTCATCTGGGCCTATCGCGTCGACATGCAGATGGCCTTCTTCGCGACGATCTTCGCGCTTTTAATCGGCCTCACCGTTGGCGCCTTCGTCGGTTACTACGGCGGCATTGCCGACGTGATCTTCGGCCGTTGCGTCGACGCGATCATCACCTTTCCCTTCCTGGTGCTGGTGATCGCGATCGTCGCGGTGCTGGGGCCTGGCCTCGTCAACATGTATGTGGCGATCACCGCGGTGAACTGGGTCTATTACGCCCGGCTGACGCGCGCCGAAATCATGGCGCAGAAGGCCAACGACTATGCCGCCGCCGGCCGGGTTCTCGGCTACTCCGATCGCCGCATCATCTTCCGCCATCTGCTGCCGAACGCGATCTCGCCGATCCTCGTCTACTGGATGACCGATATGGCGCTCGCGATCCTGCTCGGCTCGTCGCTCGGCTATCTCGGCCTCGGCGCACAGCCGCCGGCTGCCGAATGGGGCGTCTTGATCGCCGAGGGCCGCAACTTCCTGATGACGGCCTGGTGGATGAGCCTGATGCCCGGCATCGCCATCGTTCTGACCGGGCTCGGCTTCAGCCTCGTCGGCGACGCGCTGGCCGATCTGCTTCGGCCGAAGGGGCGCTGAGATGAAAAGCACAGAAAAACCGGTCGTGCTCGACGTCAGGCACCTTCGAACCGAGTTCGGCCCGCAAGATCGCCCACTGGTCGCGGTGGACGACGTCTCGTTCCAGGTGGGGCAGGGCGAGATCCTTGGGCTGGTCGGCGAATCCGGCTCGGGCAAGAGCATCACGCTGCGCTCGATCCTCGGCATCATCCGGCCGCGCGGCCGGGTCGCCGGCGAAATCCTCTGGAACGGCCGCGACCTCGTTCCGCTCGACGAGGCGCGTCTCCGGCGCATCCGCGGCCGCGAGATCGCGATGATCTTCCAGGAGCCGATGTCGTCGCTCAATCCACTGCTGACGGTCGGCCTGCAGATCCAGGAAAACCTCGTGGCGCATACGAACCTCGACGCAAAAGCGCGGAAGGCACGCGCGATCGAACTGCTCGATCTCGTCGGCATCCCCGGCGCCCGCAATCGTCTCGACGATTTCCCGCACGAGTTCTCCGGCGGTATGCGCCAGCGGGTGATGATCGCCATTGCGCTTGCCTCCAATCCGAAGCTGCTGTTGGCCGACGAGCCGACGACGGCGCTCGATGTCACCATCCAGGACCAGATCCTCAGGCTCATCCAGTCGCTGAGCCGCGATCTCGGCATGGCGGTGATCCTCGTCACCCATGACATGGGTGTCGTCGCCGAGACCTGCGATCGCGTGGCCGTCATGTATGGTGGCAGGCTTTGCGAAGTCGGTACGACGACGGATGTGATCGCCGACGCGCGCCATCCCTATTCCTTGGGGTTGTTGCGCTCGATCCCGCGCGACGTTGCGCCGCGAACGCCGCTCTATTCGATCCCCGGCGCGCCGCCGGCGTTGAACGCGCTTCCAGGCGGCTGCGCCTTCAGCGCCCGCTGCCCGGTCGCAGGACGCGAATGTCCTGACATTCGGCCAGCGCTCGAAGCGATCGGTTCGTCGCGGCTCGTTGCCTGCCATCATCTTGAAGATGCCCAAGCGCATTTCGGACCGCGGGAGGCGGCGCAATGATCATGCCCACTTCAGCAAGCACAACGCCTTTGCTTTCGCTGCGTGCGCTGTCGATCCAGTTCGAGAAACGGCGCTCGCTTTCCGACACGCTCGCCCGCCGCCCGCAGCAGGTCGTCTCGGCGGTCAACGGCATCGACCTAGAAGTGATGCCCGGCGAGACGCTCGGGATCGTCGGCGAATCCGGCTGCGGCAAGTCCACGCTTGCGCGCCTGATCGCCGGCCTGCACCGGCCGACATCAGGCGATATCTTGTTCGAGGGCGAGAGCGTCGTCGGCCTCAAGGGGGCACGGCGGCGCGCCTATAACCGGCGCGTCCAGATGATGTTTCAGGACCCCTATACCTCGCTTAACCCCCGCATGACCGTGCGCGATACCTTGCGAGAGGCGATCACGGTGCATCGCATGCGCGATGGAGCGGCGATCGATCGTCGCGTCGACGAGCTGCTGGATCTGGTGCGGCTGCCCGAAGGGGCCGCGGATAAGTTCCCGCACGAGTTCTCCGGCGGCCAGCGCCAGCGCATCGGCATTGCGCGGGCGCTGTCGCTGGAACCGACTTGCCTGGTCGCCGACGAACTCGTTTCCGCGCTCGACGTTTCGGTGCAGGCGCAGGTCGTCAATCTCCTGATCGAGCTTCAGGACGAGTTGGGGCTGACAGTGCTGTTCGTTGCCCACGACCTTCGTCTCGTACGCCATGTCTCGCACCGCGTCGCCGTCATCTATCTCGGCGCCATCGTCGAAATCGGCCCGTCGGAGGCGCTGTTTTCGAAGCCGATGCATCCCTATTCCAAGGGACTGCTTGCTGCCGCACCGTCGCTTGACCCGGGCGCCAGGCGTCGCACGCCGGCACTGTCGGGTGAGCTGCCGAGCCCGCTCGCCATCCCGCCCGGCTGCCCCTTCCACGTGCGCTGCCCGCACGCGACCGAACGCTGCCGCCGCGAAAAGCCGGCGTTGCGCCCGGTCGGATCGGGCATGACCGCCTGCCATTTCGCCGAGACGATCGGCGGCGCCTCAAACTCCACTCGATAGGAAAGACATCATGGATACGAGAGCAAGGCCGGATATCTCCGGCCGCATCGGCGCGCTGCGGCGCAAACTTGCGGAAGCGGGGCTCGACGGCTACGTCGTGCCGCGCTTCGACGAACATCAGGGCGAATACTGCGCGCCACACGACCATCGACTGGCCTTTGTCACCGGCTTCACTGGCTCGGCCGGCGTGGCGATCGTCATGCGCGACCGCGCCGCAATCTTCGTCGATGGTCGCTATCAGGTGCAGGTGCGCGACGAAGTGGATCTCGGCACCTTCGCGATCGAACACTTCTATGATGCACCGCTCAAGGATTGGCTGAAGAACAATCTGCGCAACGGCGAACGCGTCGGCTTCAATGCGATGCTGCTGCCGTCCACCTGGGATGCGGATTGCAGCCGCTCGGTCGAGCTGGCGGGTGGCGTCTGGACGCCTGTCGACGGGGATCTTGTCGACGCGATCTGGACCGACCAGCCGGAAAAACCGCTCGGCAAGATTACCGCCTTCCCGGTCGCCAATGCCGGCGAAAGTGTTGGAGAGAAGAGGCGCCGCATCGCCGCCATGCTGGCGGAGCAGGGGGCCGATCTTTTGATCGAGGCGCAGCCGGACAATATCGCGTGGTTCCTCAATGTCCGCGGCCGCGACGTCGCCTTCAACCCGATGCCGCAGTCCTTCCTGATCTTCGACCGCGCCGGGCAAACGGAATGGCTGGTCGATCATCGCAAGCTTCCGAACGACCTCTCGGACTTCGAGCTTGACGATGTTGCCATTGCCGAGCCTGGCAAGTTGCTCGACCGCGTCAGGGCGATGGCGGCCGGACGCACGGCGCTGATCGATCCCGGATTTGCCCCGTCGGCCACGGCCCATGCCACACGCGCCGCAGGCGGCACCGTGCAGCTCGCGAAGAGCCCGATCACGCTCGCCAAGATGCACAAGAACACGACCGAGCTCTCGGGCTTCCGCGATTGTCACCGTCTGGACGGCGCCGCCTGGGTTCGCTTCTTTGCCTGGCTCGAGCGGCACGCCGCCGAACGGGAGGCGAGCGGCAAACCGGTGACCGAACTGGAAGCGGAAGAGCGTATCCTCGCCTATCGCCAGATGGCCGAAAGTTTCGTCGAGCCGAGCTTCCGCTCGATTTCGGCAGCCGGCGGTCATGCCGCCATGTGTCACTACGCAGCCACCGAGGCGAGCAACGGGCTGATCCGCAAGGACGGTGTCTATCTGCTCGATTCTGGCGGGCAGTATCTGACCGGCACCACCGATGCCACGCGCACGACGGCGATCGGTCCGGTCAGCGACGAGATCCGGCGGGCCTACACGGCCGTCCTTAAGGGGTTGATCTCCATGGCATCGCTGAAATTCCCCAGGGGAAGTTTCGGCCACCAGCTCGACGCTTTTGCCCGCCGCCCGCTCTGGGATCTTGGTCTCGACTATGACCACGGCACCGGCCATGGGGTCGGTCACTTTCTCTCGGTCCACGAACAGCCGCAGCGCTTCGATCGCCGCGTCAACGAGATCGAGCTGAAGCCGGGCATGGTGACGACGATCGAGCCGGGCTACTACAAGGCCGGCGCCTACGGCATCCGCATCGAAAACCAGGTGGAGGTGGTCGACGACGGCGACGGTTTCCTGAGCTTCCGCAGCCTGACGCTGGTGCCGATCGATCTGCGGCTGGCCGATTTCGGCTTGCTGACGGCGGCCGAGCGGACCTGGATCGATGCCTATCACCGTCGCGTCGCGCAGGAACTGGACGGCTTGCTTGAACCGGAGACGGTGGGCTGGCTTTCCGACCGAGCGGCTCCGATCAGCGCGTGATAGCGCCTCGTCCGCTTCTTCACGCCGATTGATATGACGACAGTGGAGCGGCGGGCCGGTTGGTCCGCCGTTGTCATTTTTGGCGATCGGCTCCCCGGCCGCGATCAGGTCGCTTTCAATCAATGTGACTCCTCTTGCTTGGGGGAGAGGGTTTGTGATATTTTTCACAAAACCTGTTCACGCCATGAACGGCTGCAGAACTCGTCGGACACGAAAGAAATTATGGTCAGCCGCAAGACAGCCCGCATCATCCAGCTCGCCGATGCCCTTTCAGGACGGAGAGTCTTGCACTTGCGCGACGCCGCGGCCCTGCTCGGCGTCTCTGAAATGACGATCCGTCGTGACGTTGCCGACAATCCCGGACAGTTTGCTTTTCTCGGCGGACATATCGTGCCGGCGTCGGAGATCGAAGGCGATGCGCCCTACGAGCTGGCACGCGAGGCCGACAGCCACGCTGCCGCCAAGCGCGAGGCCTGTGTCCACGCGGCGCGCCATATCCGCCCGGACGAGACGATCTTCATCGATTGCGGCACCACACTCGAATATCTCGTCGACCTCGTTCCCGAGAATTATTCAATAACAGCAGTGTGTTATTCTCTGAACGTGGCGGAGAAGCTGACCCATAAGCCGAATGTCCGGATCGTCATGCTTGGTGGCGTCTATCACCCTTCGTCTGCGTCTTTTTCCGGCAACTCCGGTCTGGAGACTCTCGATTCGCTCGGCATCAACGTCGCATTCCTGTCGGCCGCCGGCATCGATCCGGCGCGTGGTGCGACCTGCGTGCATTTCCACGAAGTGTCGGTGAAGCAGAAGGTCATCTCGCTGGCGCGCGAGAGCCATCTGGTCGTCGACCTCAGCAAGATCGGCAAGCTGAAGCCGGCTTTTTTCGCGCCAATCGGCGTTTTTCGCTCTATCATCACCGAAGAGGGCGAAACGCAGCTGCCGGGCCTGTGAAGGCGGCATCCGCAAAAATATTACGAAATCGTCAAAACGGCGGTGTCTCGCTTGACACTCTCTGTTCTTGATGGAATAGTCACAAAAATTCGATAGAAAAATAACAAAAATGAGTTCTCGGCGGCTGTGCTCGAGTGCGGCTGGTCGTGACAGGGAGTTCAAGGAGCCATCGCTTGGAAGACCTTGCTGTGAAAACTGGCGCGCCGAAGGCCGCGCATTCTCCGGCGGCGGGCCATAACTGGCCGCGCAACAACGGCATCGATCTCGATCTTGGCTGGGTGCTGGACCAGCGTGTCAATCTGTCGGCCGCCGAGCGTCGCGTTGCGACGCTGCCCGGTCGCCGCACGGTGAAGAAGGACGCGCAGGCCGCCTGGCTCTTGAAGGCTGTTACCTGCATCGACCTCACGACGCTCAATGGCGACGACACGATGGAGCGCGTCAAGCGGCTCTGCGCCAAGGCGCGCCAACCGGTGCGCCAGGATCTGCTCGACGCGCTCGGCATGGGCGGTCGCGGCATCACGACGGGCGCTGTCTGCGTCTATCATCGCTTCGTCTCGACCGCCGTTGAGGCGCTCGAAGGGTCCGGTATCCCTGTTGCTGCCGTCTCCACCGGATTTCCGGCCGGCCTCATCCCGCATGATGTGAAGCTGCGCGAGATCGAAGCCTCTGTCGCCGATGGCGCCAAGGAAATCGACATCGTCATTACCCGCGAGCATGTGCTGACCGGCAATTGGCAGGCGCTCTACGACGAGATGCGCGATTTCCGTGCCGCCTGCGGTGATGCCCATGTGAAGGCGATTCTTGCGACCGGCGACCTGAAGACGCTGCGCAACGTCGCGCGCGCCTCGCTCGTTTGCATGATGGCCGGTGCCGACTTCATCAAGACCTCGACCGGCAAGGAAGGCGTCAACGCGACGCTGCTGGTGACGCTCATCATGCTGCGCATGATTAGGGCCTATCAGGAGCAGACCGGCCTCAAGGTCGGCTACAAGCCGGCCGGCGGCATTTCTGCGGCGAAGGACATCTTGAACTACCAGTTCCTGATGAAGGACGAGCTCGGGCGCGAATGGCTCGAGCCGGATCTCTTCCGCATCGGCGCATCGAGCCTGCTTGCCGATATCGAGCGCCAGCTCGAACACCACGTTACCGGCGCCTACTCGGCCCTCAACCGTCACCCGATTGGATGATCCCGATGACTGTCGCAAGGTATTTTGACGAAATGTCCTATGGTCCAGCACCGGAAGCCGACACGGAAGCCCGCCAGTGGCTGGCGCGCCACAAGGGCGAATTCGGCCACTTCATCAACGGCGCCTTCGTCGCTTCCGCGTCCGGCAAGACCTTCGAGACGAACGAGCCGGCAACCGGCAAGCTGCTCGCCAAGATCGCGCTCGGCGGTGCCAAGGATGTTGACGACGCCGTCGCCGCTGCCCGCAAGGCGCAAGCCGCCTGGGCGAAGCTGCCGGGCCATGCCCGCGCCCGCCATCTCTATGCGCTCGCTCGCATGATCCAGCGCCACGCGCGCCTGATCGCCGTGGTCGAGGCGATCGACAACGGCAAGCCGATCCGCGAAACCCGCGACATCGACGTGCCGCTGGCCGCCCGCCACTTCTATCACCATGCCGGCTGGGCGCAGCTGCAGGAAACCGAATTTGCCGATCAGGTTCCGGTCGGCGTCGTCGGCCAGGTCATTCCCTGGAACTTCCCGTTCCTGATGCTCGCCTGGAAGGTCGCGCCCGCTCTGGCGCTCGGTAACACCGTGATCCTGAAACCGGCGGAATTCACGCCGCTGACGGCGCTGCTCTTTGCCGAACTGGCCGCTGCAGCAGGTCTTCCGGCCGGCGTGCTCAACGTCGTTACCGGCGAAGGTGAAACCGGCGCGCTTATTGTCGAGCATGCGGACATCGACAAGATCGCTTTTACCGGCTCGACCGAAGTCGGCCGCCTCATCCGTGAGCGCACCGCCGGCACCGGCAAGTCGCTGACGCTCGAACTCGGCGGCAAGTCACCCTTCATCGTCTTCGACGACGCTGATATCGACGGCGCCGTCGAAGGCGTGGTTGACGCCATCTGGTTCAACCAGGGCCAGGTTTGCTGCGCCGGCTCGCGCATCCTCGTGCAGGAAGGCGTGGCACCGCTGTTCTACGAGCGCCTGAAGCGCCGCATGCAGACGCTGCGCGTCGGCCATCCGCTCGACAAGGCGATCGACATGGCGGCAATCGTCGCGCCGGTGCAGTTGCAGCGGATCGAAGACCTGGTCGCCAAGGGCGTCTCCGAAGGAGCAGCGCTGCATCAGCCGAAGATCGAACTGCCGAAGGGCGGCAGCTTCTATCCGCCGACCCTGCTCACCGGCGTGCAGCCGACCTCGATCGTTGCGACGGAAGAGATCTTCGGCCCCGTCGCCGTCTCCATGACCTTCCGCACCCCGGAAGAGGCGATCCAGCTTGCCAACCATACGCGCTACGGCCTTGCCGCCAGCGTCTGGAGCGAGACGATCGGCCTGGCATTGCATGTCGCGGCCAAGCTCGTCGCCGGTGTGGTTTGGGTCAATGCGACTAACCTCTTCGATGCGTCTGCCGGTTTCGGCGGCAAGCGCGAATCCGGCTTCGGCCGCGAGGGTGGTCGCGAGGGCTGCTACGAATATCTGAAGCCGAAAGCTTGGGCCGGCCGCAAGCTGCGTCCCGCCGCCGTCGAACCGGCATTGAAGCCCGTGGCTGGCGATTTCGCCATGCCTGACGTCGACCGTACCGCCAAGCTTTTCATTGGCGGCAAGCAGGCACGGCCGGATGGCAACTATAACCGCAACGTGCTCTCGCCCAAGGGCAAGGTGCTTGGCGAGGTCGGCGAGGGCAACCGCAAGGACATCCGCAACGCAGTCGTCGCAGCGCAAGCCGCATCCGGCTGGTCGTCGGCAACGACGCACAACCGCGCGCAGATCCTCTACTACATCGCCGAAAACCTGAGTGGCCGTGCGGGCGAATTCGCCGATCGGATCGCCGACATGACCGGCGCGTCTGCGGCCAACGCCAAGGCGGAAGTCGAAGCCTCGATCGCACGCCTCTTCACCTATGGCGCCTGGGCCGACAAGTACGAAGGCGCGATCCACCAGCCGCCGCTTCGCGGCGTAGCACTTGCGATCCCCGAGGCGATCGGCGTCGTCGGCGTCGTTTGCCCGCCGGAAGCGCCGCTGCTCGCTATGATCAGCCTGGTCGCGCCGCTGATCGCCACCGGCAACCGTGTCGTCGTGGTGCCGAGCGAACAGCATCCGCTGGCGGCCACCGATTTCTATACGGTGCTCGAAACATCAGACGTCCCGGCCGGTGTCGTCAACATCGTCACCGGTTCGACGATCGAACTGGCAAAGACGCTCGCAAGCCACAACGACGTCGATGCGCTCTGGGCTTTCGGCTCGGCGGAACTTTCGACCCTCGTGGAGAGGCTCTCGGTCGGCAACCTGAAGCGCACCTTTGTCGACTACGGAAAGGCGATGAACTGGCTCGATCGCGAGGCGGCAGAAGGCCCGGCCTATCTGCGCCGCGCGACGGACGTCAAGAACATCTGGATCCCCTACGGCGAGTAGGAGAGCCACCACGCGCGGGGCGGGGGGGAGCCGGCCCGCGCTGTGGGACAAGTGAACAGTAGGGAGACGCGTTCGCCTGCAAGGGGGAATGCATTGCGCGCCACGGAAACCGGAGCGCGCCAGGAGGAGGACTGTATGCTGAAGAATATCGATCCGGCGCTGAACGCCGATGTGCTGCACGCGCTCAGGTCCATGGGACACGGCGACACGCTGGTCATTTCCGACACCAACTTCCCGTCCGACGCCATTGCCCGCAAGACCACGCTGGGCACGCTGTTGCGCATCGACAACGTCTCGGCCGCGCGTGCCGTCGAAGCGGTGCTTTCCGTGCTGCCGCTCGATACGCCGCTGCAGCCTTCGGCCGGGCGCATGGAGGTGATGGGTGCGCCCGACGAAGTGCTGCCCGTGCAGCAGGAAGTGCAGGCGATAATCGATCGCGCTGAGGGTAAATCGGCGCCGATGTACGGCATCGAGCGCTTCAAGTTCTACGAGGAAGCCAAGAAGGCCTATTGCGTCATCACCACGGGCGAGACGCGCTTCTATGGCTGCTTCCTGTTCACCAAGGGCGTCATTCCGCCCAAGACCTGACGGACCGCGCGGTCGCCGCGCGGCACGAGACGACAGATGAAATCGCGAGAGATTGCTTGGACACGCCGCTTTGCTTGCGGTGCGGTCGCAGGGGGAGGCTTGAATGAAGACTGGTGTTTCGATCCTTGGCATCTTCGTGGCCGACACGGCCTATCTGGCGCGGCGCATGCCGGTTGTCGGTGAAACGATTACCGGCAGCGGCTTTTCCGTCGGGCCGGGTGGCAAGGGCTCGAACCAGGCGGTTGCCTGTGCTCGGGCGGGAAGTCCCGTTTCCTTCATCTCCAAGCTCGGCCGCGACACCTTTGGCGAGATGGCGCTGCGCACCTATGCCGAGGCCGGCGTGACGCCGAAGATCGTTGAGATGGACGATCTGCCGACAGGGGCTGCCTTCATCTATGTCAACGACCAGAACGGCGAAAACGCCATCATCGTCTATCCGGGAGCCGCCGGCTCGATCGGGATCGACGATGTCGAGGCCGCGCGCGAGACGATCGAAGGTTCGCGCATCTTCGTCACCCAATTGGAGCAGCCGGTGGCCGCCGCTCGGCGGGCGCTCGAAATTGCCCATGCGGCGGGCGTCATCACCGTCTTCAACCCGGCGCCGGCCGAAGCCTTCCCGGATGCGATCTATCCGCTCTGCGATTATCTTGTGCCGAACGAGACGGAAGCCGCAGCCATCGTCGGTTTCGCGCTCGCCACGGAAGACGACGTTCGTCGTGCCGGTGACGCGATCCTGAAGAAGGGTGCGAAAACGGCGCTGATCACGCTCGGTGAACGCGGCGTGCTCTATCACAACCACGAGCGGTCGGTGCTGGTGCCGGCGATCGCCAGCGGGCCGGTAATCGACACGACCGGGGCGGGGGACGCTTTTGTCGGAGGCTTCTCCGCAGCGCTCGCCCGCGACCTTTCACCCGTTGACGCTGTACGCTTCGGCTGCGCCACCGCCGGCATCGCGGTCACCCGCCGCGGCACCGCGCCCGCCATGCCGACGCTGGCCGAGATCGAGGCGCTGCTTGCGCGCGGGGCGTCCGCATGACGCGCAACGACCCGATCAAGCACTTCTTCATCTGGCCGGCGCTGATCATCGTGCTGATGATCTCGATCTTCCCGCTCGTCTATTCGCTGACGACCAGCTTCATGAGCATGCGGCTCGTGCCGCCGACGCCGGCCCGCTTCGTCGGCTTTGGCAACTATCTCGATCTCCTGCAGAACCCGCGGTTCTGGCATGTGGCGGGAACGACGACGCTGATCGCCTTCATCTCCGTCGGGCTGCAATATGTGATCGGCCTTTCGGTGGCGTTGGCGTTGAATTCAAGAGTGCCGGGAGAGGGCATCTTCCGCGTCAGCTTCCTGCTGCCGATGCTGGTGGCGCCGGTCGCCGTCGCGCTGATCGCCCGCCAGGTGCTGAACCCGACGATGGGCCCGCTCAACGAGCTGATGACGGCAATCGGGTTCCCCAACCTGCCGTTCCTCACCCAGACCAGCTGGGCGCTCGGCTCGATCATTGCCGTCGAGGTCTGGCAATGGACGCCTTTCGTCATCCTCATGCTGCTTGCCGGGCTACAGACCTTGCCCGACGACGTCTACGAGGCGGCCGCGCTCGAAAATGCCACGCCATGGCAGCAGTTCCGCGACATCACCTTTCCTATGCTCCTGCCGATCTCGGTCGCCGTGGTCTTCATCCGCCTGATCGAGAGCTACAAGATCATCGACACGGTCTTCGTCATGACCGGCGGCGGGCCGGGGATATCGACCGAGACGCTGACGCTGTTTGCCTATCAGGAAGGCTTCAAGAAGTTCAATCTCGGCTACACCTCGGCGCTTTCCTTCCTGTTCCTGATTGTCATCACAGTCATCGGTCTCGTCTATCTCGCCATCCTCAAGCCCTATCTGGAGAAGCACAAATGAGCGTGCGCACTCTCAAAGGGAAACGGCGCTGGCTGGCGCTCGGCGGCTGCCTCGTCTGGCTCGCCATCACCTTCTTTCCGCTCTATTGGGTGCTGATCACCTCGTTCAAGACGCCGATCGCCGTCGTCGGCGGGCCGACCTATCTGCCCTTCGTTGATTTCGAACCGAGCTTGACGGCCTGGAGCGAGCTGTTGTCGGGCCAGCGTGGCCAGTTCTTCAACACCTTCCTGGCCTCGACAATCATCGGCCTTTCGGCGTCGATCGCCGCGACCTTCATCGGCGCCATGGCAGCCTATGCGCTGGTGCGCTTCACCTTCCGCTTTCGCCTGCTCTCGGCACTGATCTTCGTGGTGATCGCCTTCGGCGGCTTCCTGCTCGGCCGCCATGTGCTTGGCTACGGCCAGGGCATCTCGCTGGTCTATGCCTTTGTCGCAGCGCTCGCGCTTGCGGTGATCTCGAGCCGCTTTCGCCTTCCGGGGCCGGAACTCGGCAACAACGACATCGTCTTCTGGTTCGTCAGCCAGCGCATGTTCCCGCCGATCGTCGCTGCCTTTGCGCTCTACCTGATGTACACCGAGATGGGCAAACTCGGCTTCAAGCTGGTCGACAGCTATATCGGCCTCACCTTCGCCTATATCGCTTTCTCGCTGCCGATCGTCATCTGGCTGATGCGCGACTTCTTCGAGGCGCTGCCGGTGGAGGTCGAGGAGGCGGCGATGGTCGACAACGTGCCGTCGTGGCGGATCTTCTTCGGCATTGTGCTGCCGATGTCGAAGCCGGGTCTGATCGCCACCTTCATGATCACGCTCGCCTTCGTCTGGAACGAGTTCCTGTTCGCGCTGTTCCTGACCAACTCCAAATGGCAGACGCTGCCCATTCTCGTTGCCGGCCAGAACAGCCAGCGCGGCGACGAATGGTGGGCGATTTCCGCTGCCGCACTCGTTGCCATCATTCCGATGATGGTCATGGCCGGGCTTTTGAGCCGGCTCATGCGCTCCGGCCTGCTTCTTGGAGCGATCAAGTAACCAACCGCTTTGGCATGCATTCATTCACAGGGAGGATAGAATGAGGAAATTGCTACTGGCATCTGCATCTCTCGCCGCACTCGCATCGGGGAGCGCGGGAACGGCGCTCGCCTGCGACCCGGATTACACCGGCGTCGAACTGACGGCGACCACACAGACCGGTCCTTACATTGCCTCGGCGCTGCAGCTTGCGGCCAAAGGCTGGGAGGAAAAGACCTGCGGCAAGGTCAAGGTCGTCGAGTTCCCGTGGTCGGAGCTCTATCCGAAGATCGTGACCTCGCTGACCTCTGGCGAAGACGCTTTCGACGTGATCGCCTTTGCACCGGCCTGGGCCCCTGATTTCACCGACTTCCTGTCGGAAATGCCGGCCGACATGCAGAAGGGCGCCGACTGGGACGATATCGCGCCCGTCTACCGCGAACAGCTGATGGTCTGGAACGGCAAGGTGCTGTCGCAGACGATGGACGGCGACGCCCATACCTACAGCTACCGCATCGACCTCTTCGAGAACGCCGACAACCAGAAGGCCTTCAAGGAAAAGTACGGTTACGATCTGGCGCCGCCGAAGACCTGGAAGCAGTATCTGGACATCGCCGAATACTTCAACCAGCCCTCGAACAACCTCTGGGGCACGGCGGAAGCCTTCCGGCGTGGCGGCCAGCAATTCTGGTTCCTGTTCAGCCACGTCGCCGGTTATACCAGCCACCCGGACAACCCGGGCGCCATGTTCTTCAACCCGGAAACAATGGATGCGCAGGTCAACAATCCCGGCTGGGTCCGTGGCCTCGAGGAATACATCCGCGCCTCAAAGCTCGCGCCGCCGAACGCGCTGAACTTCTCCTTCGGCGAAGTGAACGCCGCTTTTGCCGGCGGCCAGGTGGCGGAATCGATCGGCTGGGGTGATACCGGCGTCATCGGCGCCGACCCGAAGCAGTCGAAGGTGGCCGGCAATGTCGGCTCGGCATCGCTGCCGGGATCGGACGAGATCTGGAACTACAAGACCAAGAAGTGGGACAAGTTCGACCACGTCGTCCAGACCTCCTTCATGGCCTTCGGCGGTTGGCAGGCCGCGGTTCCCGCGACCTCGACCAAGCAGGAAGCGGCCTGGAACTACATCCAGTATCTGACGAGCCCGGCCGTCTCGGGCCAGGCGGCGATTGCCGGCGGTACCGGTGTGAACCCTTACCGCATCTCGCACACGACCAATCTCGATCTCTGGTCGAAGATCTTCTCCGAGCGTGAGGCGAAGGAATATCTTGGTGCGCAGAAGGAGGCGGTGACCGCCAAGAACATCGCGCTCGACATGCGCCTTCCCGGCTACTTCTCCTATACCGAAGTGCTGGAGATCGAGCTTTCCAAGGCGCTTGCCGGCGAAGTGACGCCGCAAGAGGCGCTCGATAGCGTCGCGGAACAGTGGAACAAGCTGACCGACGAGTTCGGCCGCGACAAGCAGCTTGCCGCCTATCGCGCCTCGATGGGCCTGCCGCAGCAGTAACGAACCCACGCCCGCCCCGAAACGATCGGGGCGGGCGCCACCGTCCCCGGCGAGACCGGGCACAGACAGCATCAGAGGCTACAGCATGTCACAGGTCCGATTGCAGCAGATCACCAAGTCCTTCGGGAGCGTCACCGTCATTCCGCCGCTCGATCTCGACATTGCCGATCGTGAGTTCGTCGTGCTCGTCGGTCCCTCCGGCTGCGGCAAGACGACGACGCTCAGGATGATTGCCGGCCTCGAAACTGCGACTTCGGGTTCGATCCGGATTGGCGATCGCGACGTGACCGATCTCAGACCGGGCCTGCGCAATTGCTCCATGGTGTTTCAGAATTACGCGCTCTATCCGCACATGACGGTCGCCGAGAACATCGGCTACGGCATGAAGGTGCGCGGCACGCCGAAGGCGGAGATCGAAAAGGCGGTAACGGATGCCGCTCGCATCCTCAACCTCGGCGCCTATCTCAATCGCAAGCCGAGCGCACTTTCGGGCGGCCAGCGCCAGCGCGTGGCGATCGGCCGGGCGATCGTACGCCAGCCGGATGTCTTCCTCTTCGACGAGCCGTTGTCGAACCTAGATGCCAAACTTCGCATCGAAATGCGCACCGAAATCAAGCTCTTGCACCGGCGTCTTCAGACGACTGCCGTTTACGTGACCCACGATCAGGTGGAAGCCATGACCATGGCCGACCGCGTCGTCGTCATGAACCAGGGCCGCATCGAGCAGGCGGCCGATCCGATCACGCTCTATGAGGCCCCCGCCAATCTTTTCGTCGCCGCCTTCATCGGTGCGCCGAGCATGAATTTCCTCGAGGGGCGGCTGGAGCGCGGCGATGGAGGGATGCAGTTCATAGCGGATGGGGACGTGGCCGTGGCTATCCCGGAAAACCGCGCCGAAAAACTCGGCGCCTACGTCGGAAAAGCGGTCGTGCTCGGCATCCGGCCGGAACATACGATGGCGACGGACGCCAATGCGCCAACAGTCAGGCTGATCGTGCGCGATATCGAACCGCTCGGCCCGCATACGCTGGCTCTTGGCCGGGTCGGGCCTGCCGCTTTCACGGCGCAGGTTCACGCCGCGTCACGCATCGGCCCCGACGATCAGATCGCGGTGCCGATCGAGACGGAGAAAATGCATTTCTTCCTGAAGGAAACCGGTGGGGCGATCGGCCGCTGAGCGGATGGATGGCCGAAGGCGATGACGCCTCCGGCCTGCTGTCTTACTTCTTCTCGGCGCGTGCTGCGGCGAGGAAGGCGAGCTTCGCCGGCAGCTCCAGGTGCTTGGAGAGTGCCACGCGCTCCGGCGTGTAGTGATGCTCGACGTCGAGGCAGTTGACGGTGCCGAGCAGCTCGCCGCCGACAACGACCGGGATGTTGGCAACCGAGCCGCAGCCGAGCGACCAGATCGTCTCGTGGTCCGGGAAAACCTTGGCGATATCGGCGATGGTGTTGGCGACGAAGGTCTGGTGCGCCTTGTGCACGATGTCGAACCAGCTGTCGTAGCGGATCGGCTTGGTGCCCGAGGTCGGGTACTCCGCGGGGTGCGAGGTGTAGGCGCGGCGCGCGACTTCGTTGACCATATCTACGGTCATGATGGTGAAGAGCTTGGCGCCGATCACCTGGCGGCTAAGCGTCTGCAATGCGGTCCATACCGCATCGGCATCGGTGGTCTTGGCAATGGCCGCGTCGAATTCCGCCAGCGCGGCAGCGATCTGTTCACTGTTCATGCTATGTCCTTGGGGTTACTCGATATCTTAGAAGGGGACAGACGATAAATCGTCGGTGTTGTCCCATCCTAGTTGGCATGCGCGGCGCTGATCTGCATCAGCTCGCGCGAATAGGGATCCTTGAGGTCACCGCGCTTGAGGTCGGCGACATCGGCAATCTCGACGATCCGGCCCTGGCGCATGACAGCGAGGCGATCGCAGAGGAAGGAGACGACCGCCAGGTTGTGGGTGACCATCAGGAAGGTGAGGTTCTGCTCGCGCCGGAGGCGCTTCAACAGGTTGAGGATTTCGGCCTGGACCGAAACGTCGAGCGCGGATGTCGGCTCGTCGAGTAAGAGCACCTTCGGCTTCAGCATCAGCGCCCGGGCGATTGCCACGCGCTGGCGCTGGCCGCCCGAGAGCTGGTGCGGAAAGCGGAAGCGGAACTTGCGATCGAGGCCGACCGAGGTCATGACCTCCTCGATGCGGGCGTTGCGGTCGCCGATGCCGTGGATCGTCAGCGCTTCGCCGAGCGTGGCGTCGACCGTCTTTCGCGGATGCAGCGAGCCGTAGGGATCCTGGAACACCATCTGGCACTGACGCGAAAAGGCGCGGTCGATGCCGTGGCCGCGGGGCGAGCCGAGCACGGTGATCTCGCCGGTCCATTCCGGCGCGAGACCTGCGATTGCCTTCAGCACCGTCGATTTTCCCGAGCCGCTTTCGCCGACAAGGGCAAAGCTCTCGCCGTCGGCGATATCGAGATTGACGTTGTGGGTGATCTGCACGTCGCCGTACGAGATGTCGAGGTTCTTCAGAGAGAGCGCGGTCATGCCTTGGCCCATGCGCTGCGGTCGAGCACCGGCAGCTCGTCCCGTGTTTCATCGAGGCGCGGAATGGAGGCGATCAGCCCGCGCGTATAGGGGTGCTTGGCCGCCATCAGTTCGCCGGCCTTGCATTCCTCGACCACCTCGCCGGTGTTCATCACGAGGATGCGGTCGCAATAGCTGGAGACGAGATTGAGGTCGTGGCTGATGAAGATCAGGCCCATGCCCTTGCGTTTCACCAGTTCGTCGATGATGTCGAGCACCTGGGCCTGGACGGAAACGTCGAGCGCCGAGGTCGGCTCGTCGGCGATCAGAAGGTCCGGCTCGGGGATCAGCATCATCGCGATCATCACGCGTTGGCCCATGCCACCGGAGACTTCGTGCGGGTAGAGCTTGGCGACGCGTTCCGGATCTGCAATGCGCACCGATTCCAGCATCGTAAGCACGCGCGCGTTGACCTCGCGGCGCGGCAGCTTCTGGTGCGTCAGCAACGCTTCGGCGATCTGCTCGCCGATGGTCATGACCGGGTTCAGCGAGAACTTCGGGTCTTGCATCACCATGGAAATGCGGGCGCCGCGGATGGCGCGCATCTGCCGCTCGGACTGCTTCAGGAGGTCGACGCCGTCGAAGACGAGCTTGTCGGCGGTGACCCGACCCGGTGCCCGGATCAGCTGCAGGATCGAGCGACCGGTCATCGACTTGCCCGAGCCGCTCTCGCCGACGATGCCGAGGCGTTCGCGGCCGAGGGTGAAGGAGATGCCGCGCACGACTTCGAGATCACCGCGGGGCGTCGGGAAGGTGACGCGCAGGTTTTCGACTTCGAGAAGATTGCTCATCAGCGCTGCTCCCCGCTCTTCGGATCGAGCACGTCGCGCAGGCCATCACCGAGGAAGCAGAAGCCGAGGCTAACGAGAATGATGGCAAAGCCGGGCATGGTCGCGACCCACCACTGATCGAGAATGAAGGAGCGACCGCGCGAGATCATCGCGCCCCATTCGGGAAGTGGCGGCTGAGCGCCAAGTCCGATGAAGCCGAGACCGGCAGCCGTCAGGATGATGCCGGCCATGTCGAGCGTGACGCGGACAATCATCGATGAGGTGCAGAGCGGGAGCACGTGGCCGAGATTGACCCGGAGGCTCGACGCGCCGAGCAGACGCACCGCCGAAATGAATTCGGAGTTCTTGAAGGTCAGCGTCTCCGCACGAGCGACACGGGCATAGCCGGGCCAGGAGGTGATCGCGATGGCGATGATCGCGTTCTCGATGCCGGGGCCAAGGGCTGCAACGAAGGCAAGCGCCAGGATGAGCTTCGGCAGCGACAGGAAGATATCGGTAATGCCCATCAGGATACGGTCGACCCAGCCACCGAAATAACCGGCGGCCACGCCGATCACCAGGCCGGCGGGGGCTGCGAGCACTGCAACCAGCGTGACGATGGCCAGCGTGATGCGTGAACCGTAGACAACGCGGGACCAGATGTCGCGGCCGAGTTCGTCGGTTCCCATCCAGTGGGCAGCACTCGGCGGCAGCAGGCGTTCGCTCAGCGACTGGCGCAGCGGATCATGGGTGGCGAGCCACGGCGCAAAGAGCGCGGTCAGCACCAGAACGAGGATGATGACGGCGCCGACAACGGCGAGCGGATTGCGCATCAGCGCGCCGAAGATGCGATAGAAGCGCCCGAGGCGCGCCTGCATCGGCGAGGCGGGGCTGTCGTCGATCAGCCAGTCGCGAAGTGTGGTCATGGTCGCTCCTCCCTTAGCGTGCACGCGGATCGAGCACGCGGTAGAGCACGTCCGAAATCTTGTTGATGCCGATGAAGACCGCGCCGATGACGAGGGTCGAGCCGAGCACGGCCGACATGTCGGCATTGAGCAGAGCGACGGTCAGGTAGTTGCCGATGCCGGGCCAGGAGAAGATCGTCTCGATCATCACGGAGCCTTCGAGCAGGCCGGCATAGGACAGGCCGATAACGGTGATCAGCGGCACGCGGATCGGCCGGAAGGCATGGCGCCAGATGACCAGGCGCTCCGGCACGCCTTTGACCCGGGCGGTCGTCACATATTCCTGGCTCAGCTGGTCGAGCATGAAGGAGCGCGTCATGCGGGCGATATAGGCGAGCGAGAAGAAGCCGAGGCAGGACGCCGGCAGGATCAGGTGCCAGACGGCGTTGCGGAAGATCTCCCATTCGCCAGCAATGATGCTGTCGACAAGGATCAGGCCCGTGACCGGCGACACCATGCCGTCGTAAAAGATGTCGACACGGCCGGGGCCGCCGACCCATTTCAGCTTCGCGTAGAAAATCGCCAGGCCGACGAGACCGAGCCAGAAGGCAGGCACCGAATAACCGAGCAGACCGATGACGCGGATGCCCTGATCGAGCCAGGAGCCACGGCGGGCGGCGGCAAAAACACCGAGCGGCACGCCGATCAGCACGCCGAGCATGATGCCGAGCGTCGCCATTTCGAGTGTTGCCGGGAAGACGCGAGCGAGGTCCTCGATAACCGGCTTGCCCGTCGAAACCGATGTTCCGAAATTGAAGGTGGCGACGTCACGTACGTAGCTGACGAACTGCGTGATCAGCGGCTGGTCGAGCCCCATTTCCTGGCGCACGCGCTCATAGACGGCGACGGGTGCGCGGTCGCCGACGACAGCCAGAACCGGGTCGATCGGCACGATGCGGCCGATGAAGAAGGTGATTGCGAGCAGGCCGAGGAAGGTTATCGCAAGCGTTACCAGGAAGCCTGCCAGTGAAAGAAGGCGCTGCCGTCCCCGACTGGGTCTGGCGGCGCGGCGCGCCGGCGCTGCTGCTGTCGTGCTGTCGTTTGCCACGTGGCGTCACCATCCCTCTTCGCTTGCGGTCTCACTTGTCGATACCGCAAAAATTTGCTTGGAGTATATAAATAAGTTTGCTTAAATCAAAAAAATTTTACTGGGGCGGAAACGGGAGGAATAACCGCTGTGAGCGATCCGTCAGAGGATACGCAGGCCGCTTCGGGCAAATCGGCCGGGGCAGGGCAGCCGAAGGTGGGCGCGCTGGTGCGTGCGCGCCGCCGGCAGATGCATATGACCCTGCAGACGCTCAGCGACGCAGCGGGCGTTTCGGTCGGCTATTTGAGCCAGATCGAGCGCGATCTTGCCATGCCCTCGCTCGGCACACTGGCCCAGATTGCGCAAGGCCTGGGCGCCGAACTCAACCATTTCATCCTGGCACCGGCGATCGACACCGGGCTTTCGCGCGCCGAGGGGCGCATGGTGTTTTCGGTCGGCGGCTCGCCTGTTTCCTATGAGCGCATTGGCGCGGATTTCGCCGGCAACCAGCTTTCGAGTTTCGTCATCACCATTCCGCCGGGGCATCGCTCCGAGGTCTTCAGCCATGAGGGCGAAGAGCTCGTCTACATGCTCGAAGGCGAGATCCTCTTCGGGCTCGATGGCGACGACACCATGCTTTCGCCTGGCGACGGCCTGCACTTCCGCGGCATCCAGCCCCACTACTGGTGGAACAAGACAGACGCACCCGTGCGGTTGATCTGGACCGGCACCCTGCCGCTCTTCCGGCCCCGCGCTTCCCAATCCAACGAGACCGGTCAGCCGCAATCGGCGCTGAAGCCGGCACCGACAAAAACCAAGCCTCATCGAAAATAGGAGAATGATGATGAGAATGTTCAAGGCCGCGGTCTTCGCGGCGTCCCTGATGATGAGCGTGGCGCCGGCCGCACTCGCCGAAACGCCAGCCGATGTGTTGGTCGTTGCCCAGAATATCGACGACATCGTCAGCATCGACCCGGCCGAGGCCTACGAGTTCTCCTCGGGCGAATACGTCACCCAGACCTATGACCGCCTGGTGCAGTACGATGCGCCCGACGTGAAGAAGCTGGCGCCGGGTCTTGCCTCCGAATGGACGGTCGACGATGCGGCAAAGACGATCACCTTCACGCTGCGTGATGGCGTTACCTTTTCCTCCGGCAATCCGCTGCGTGGCGAAGACGTCGTCTACTCCTTCAAGCGCGTCGTCGTTCTCAACAAGGCGCCGGCCTTCATCCTGACGCAGCTCGGCTGGACGCCCGAAAACATCGACAAGATGGTGACCGCCGAAGGTAACAAGGTCACGGTCAAGTATGACGGCGACTTCTCGTCGGCCTTCGTTCTCAACGTTCTCGCCGCTCGCCCGGCTTCGGTGATCGACGCGGAAACCGTCAAGGCCAACGAGGCCGATGGCGACTTCGGCAATGCGTGGCTCAAGGCCAATTCGGCCGGCACCGGCCCGTTCGTGCTCAAGGCCTTCCGCGCCGGCGAGCTGCTCAACCTTGCGAGCAACCCGAACTACTTCGGTGGCGCTCCTGTTATCAAGGGCGTCATCATCCGTCACGTGGCCGAAGCCGCAACCCAGCAGCTGATGCTGCAGACCGGCGACGTCGACATGGCGAAGAACCTGACCCCGGACCAGGTTTCGGGTCTTGAAGGCAAGGACGGCGTGAAGGTCGAATCCTATCCGCAGGCCGCCGTACACTTCCTGTCGTTCAACCAGAAGGACGCGGCACTGCAGCCGGAAGCCGTCTGGGAAGCCGCCCGCTACCTGGTCGACTACAAGGGCATGACCGACAGCTTCCTCAAGGGCCAGATGGAAGTTCACCAGGCCTTCTGGCCGAAGGGCTTCCCGGGCTCGCTCGACGAGACCCCCTACAGCTACGACGTCGAGAAGGCGAAGAAGATCCTGGCCGATGCCGGCATCAAGACGCCGATCAAGGTGACCCTCGACGTCATCAACTCGACGCCGTTCACCGACATGGCGCAGTCACTGCAGGCGTCCTTCGCCGAAGCCGGGATCAACTTCGAGATCATCCCGGGCACCGGTAGCCAGGTCATCACCAAGTACCGCGCGCGCACCCACGAAGCGATGCTGCTCTATTGGGGCCCGGACTTCATGGACCCGCATTCGAACGCCAAGGCCTTCGCCTATAACGAAGACAACGCCGACGACAAGTATCAGTCGACGACCACCTGGCGTAACGGCTGGGCGGTTCCGGCGGAACTCAACGAAGCGACCAAGGCAGCCCTCAAGGAAGCCGATCCGGCCAAGCGCGACGCGCTTTATGTCGACCTGCAGCGCAAGGTGCAGGAAAAGTCGCCGATCGTGATCATGTTCCAGGCCGCGACCCAGGTCGCGATGAAGGACAAGGTCGAAGGCTACGTCAATGGCGCCATCTCGGACTATGTCTTCTACCGCCTGGTGAAGAAGAACTGATCCGCCAGCGATCGCCCTTGCGCCGATGAGAAAAAGGCGCACATATCAAAACGCCCTGGGCCTTCCGGCCTGGGGCGACGTGTTTCTACCGATCGGTTTGATAAGTTCTGGGAAGGTTTTACGACATGGCGGATGTGAAGGTGAGAACGCGGGAAACCGGTGCGACGGCTGTGGTCGGCAAGACCGGCTTTCCGCATGTGACCTCGGTCACCGGTGGTGAACTCGATATCGTCACCGGCCCGTCGCAGGCGGGCTACGGCCCGCTCGATCTGCTCTATGCGTCGCTCGCAAGCTGCCTGGTGCTGAGCGCCCGCATCGCCGCCAGCCGTTTTGGCGTGCTCGACCGGCTGACGGAAGTGAGTGCCAAGGTGACGGGCGAGAAAGCCCATGACGAGCCGTCCCGCGTCGCAAAATTCAACATCGTCTTCGACATCAAGGGTGATTTTGACGACACGGTCCGCCATGCGATCGCGGAAGCCGCCGAAAACGAGATCTGCACCGTTAGCAATACGATCCGCGGCAATCCGGAATTCGTGACCGAGTTTGCCCACTGACGTTCATTGGGTCTCAGCGTCCAACAAAAGGGCGGGCTGCCATTGGCAGCCCGCCCTTTTCGATGCAACTGGCAGAAGGACTCAGGCCGGTTGCGGCGTAAGCGCCTCCGGTTGACGCCGACCGATCGTCAGCACCAGCAGGGCCGCGACAATGCAGAGCATCCCGGCGGCAATCAGCGCCGGCGTATAGGTTTCAAGCGACGTCCGGCTGGCGCCTGCGAGGAAGGTCGCACTGGCCGCACCCAGCTGGTGACCGGTGAAGACCCAGCCGAAGACGAGGGCGGCGCGTTCCGGACCGAAGCGTTCGGCCGAAAGTTTCACCGTCGGCGGTACCGTCGCGACCCAATCCAGGCCGTAGAAGATCGCAAAGATCGACAGCGTGTAGATGTTGAAGCCGCTGAACGGCAGGAACATCAGCGACAGGCCGCGAAGGCCGTAGAACCAGAAGAGCAGCCAGCGGTTGTCATAACGGTCCGAGAGCCAGCCGGAACCGATGGTGCCGATCAGATCGAATACGCCGATCAGCGCCAGCAGGCTGGCTGCTGCGACGGGGGCAATACCAACATCGCCGCAGATCGAAACCCAATGGGTCTGGATCAGCCCGTTGGTGCTGAAGCCGCAGACGAAGAAGGTCGCAAACAGCACCCAGAAGGTGTTGGTCTTGGCGGCGTCGGAAAGCGCCCGGATCGGTGCCATCAGCAGTTCCCCGAAGCTCTTCGCCTTCGGCGGCGCCGCCACCATTTGCTTGCCGCCGAAGGGCGCAAGGCCAAGGTCCCCAGGGCGATCCTGCATCAGAAGCAGGACCAGGGTGAAGGCCGCAAGCAGGATGACGATGATCAGCGTCAGCGCCGAGCGCCAGCCGATCGTTTCGGTGAGAGAAGCGAGCAACGGCAGGAAGACCAGCTGGCCGGTGGCGTTGCTGGCGGTCATCAGCCCGACGACGAGCCCGCGCCGTTTGTCGAACCAGCGCGTTGCGACCGTCGCGCCGAGCACCAGCGCCGTCATGCCGGTACCCACGCCGAGCACGACGCCCCAGATCGCCACCAGGTGCCAGAGTTCCGTCATGTAGAACGAGGCGGCGATGCCGGAGATGATCAGGATCAGCGCCGTAGACACGACCGGGCGCACGCCGAAATGGTTCATGAACGAGGCTGCGAACGGACCGAGCAGACCGAAAAGGCAAAGCCGGATGGCGAGCGCCAGCGAGATTTGCGCATTGGTCCAGCCGAATTCGGTCTCGAGCGGTTTGATGAGCACGCCGGCCGAGCCCATGGCGCCCGCTGTCGAAAGCATGACCAGGAAGGTGACGGCGGCGACAGCCCAGCCGTAGTGGATATTGCGTCTGGCAAGATAACGCGCAAGCGCCGGACCGAGCATCGTCGACTTCCTTTCGTCGGTGTTTTTAGGGCGTGCGACAGCGCTGCGCGGGCTTTCGGAGCGCAGGTCGCAGATTGAACTGTTGTTTGGCAGTTTTCTGCCGGTTCCTGGCAGCTTAGGCTGCCCGGATTCTTCTGGCCTCAAGTCGCAGACTGCGACCAGAAAGTTGGTCTGGAAACGAGGCGCTAGAGCGCCAGCAGCAGGTCCTCCAGCTGGGCGGCGGCGTCGGCTCCCAGCCGCGCCTCGATCTTGTCCTGAGCGGCCTGCCAGAGCGGCGCGCCGTCAGCCAGTATCCGGTGGCCGCTCTCCGTAAGCTCGACAATGGCCTCCCGCTGATCCTTTCCGCTTCCAGTTGCGGTCAATCCCATTCCCTCCAGCACTTTGACGTTGCGGCTGACCGTCGATCGCTCGAGTTCGATCTTGCGGCCAAGCTCGGTCATCGAGATCGGTTCATCGCGCGCGATGTGTCGAAGCAGGCTGAACTGGGCAAGGTTAAGACCAATCGGCTGCAGCGCGTCGTCATAGACTGACGTCACTCGCCGGGTGGCTTTGCGTAAGAGGGCACAATAGCAACGAGACATAATGTGTGTATATACACGCAAGCGATCGACGTCAACCGTTTCTTGGTGTGAAGGCGCTGTTCGAAGCGATCAGCGGTCCAAGCGAAACTGAAGAACGTGGTTGGGGTAAGCCTTGTCGCCGATCGTGAAATGGGTTTGTCCCGCCATCTCAAAGCCACTCGCGAGGTAGAAGGCCGTGGCTTTTTCGTTTTCGGCGTTCACCGCCAGCCAGGTGCCTAGCTGGCCCGTGTCCAGGCAGAATTGCAGGCCGGTCTTCAGGAGTGCCTTGCCGAGGCCGCGACCATGGTGACGGGGCTGGACATAGAGCGTCGTGATTTCCAGGTCGGAGGCGATATCGACCGGTGCCGGCGAATTCGCGGACATGCGCAAGAAGCCGTCGATACCGACAACGTTCTGCGAAACCCAGACGGTCTCGTTGCGGTCGCCCAGAATTTCTTCGAAGCGCGCGGTGGTAAAGTGCTGCAGCGCATAATCGGCAAAGAATGCGTTGACGCCATCCCTGATATACGTGTTCAGCCAGACTTCCAGGCTGATCGCCGCAAGGCTTGACGCATCCGCGACGGTCGCGCGCCTGATTGTCATATCGTTTGTCACGCTGCTCTTCACTGTCTCAATCGACGAAGGGTTCCAGTTCCTTGTCGAACTCCACTTCGACGACATTGTTGAAAAGCGCCGTCGCCACCATGATACCGGAGAAAGCGACGAGGTCGACCAGCGCCTTGGCGTCGTAGCGTGCCTTGAGGCCAACCCAGATTTCCTCCGTAACGGCATTGCTGTCGGCGACGATGGCGCGGCCGAACGCGATCAGGCGCTGTTCGTCTTCGCTCGGCACGTCCGTGTGAAAATCGATGCCGGCATTGGCGAAGGCGCGACGAAAGAAGCCCATGGCGATTGGGGATTTCATGGCCTCCGAAATGGAATGGGAGAGGAACCAGATCGCCCTGTCGTCGAGGGTAGGGCGTAGTTCCTCGCGGAGCGTGAACCATTCCGCATAGATCCGGTGCGCGACCGGCGAATGTAAAAGCGTGCGCTTCATGTTGGTCATGCGGCCACGCACGCGCACCTCCTCGTCGTGGGCGGCGCGGATTTCATCCGAGGCGGTGTCGTAGTCGATCTGGGGGATATGGCTCATGGTCATGCCTGTCTTGGTCGTGCGCGAGCTGCGCAGATGATGGGTAGGAGCGTCAGACGGTGCTGAGCAGAATGCTCGTTTCGCTGTTCGACACGCCCTCGACGTCGCGCACTTCGCGCAGGATGCGGTCGAAATCGCTGAGGCTGTTGGCGCGGATTTCGGCGACCAGGTCCCAACCGCCGTTGGTGGTGTGCAGGGCATAAAGTTCCGGCAGGCCGCGCAGGTATTTGATCACCTTGGTGGTGTTTCGGCCGCTCACCTCGATCATCATGATCGCACGGATGGCGCGATCGTCATAATCCTGCCGCACGCGCAGCGTGAAGCCCAGGACCGCGCCGCTTTCGAGCAGCCGGTCGATGCGAGTCTGCACGGTCGCCCTCGATATGCCGAGCACCGCAGCGATCTTGGAGTAGGGCGCGCGCCCGTCTTCTCGCAGGAGCGAGATGAGCTGGTGGTCGAGGTCATCGAAGATATGCATGAAAGGTGTATATTACGATTGCGCAAATTGCTCAATATGTCCTGTAATTTTGCGCAGGTTTAAAATTTCAACTCACTTCTTGCAAGCCTAGGCTGACTTCATCGAATTTCTCCGATGGAGTTTTAAACGTGGTTCAGTATGTCGGTGTCGGCAACGTAATCGAGCTGGTCAAATCGATCGGCATTGAGACGTTTCTTGTGGGTCTTGCGGAATACATCGAAGACGATTTCCGCCGGTGGAACGTTTTCGAAAAAACTCCGCGGCTGGCCAGCCACTCGAAGACCGGCGTCATCGAGTTGATGCCGACCTCGGACGGCGAGCACTACGGCTTCAAATACGTCAACGGCCATCCGAAGAACCCCAATGTCGGCCTGCAGACGGTGACCGCCTTCGGCGTTCTTTCCGACGTCAGCACCGGCTACCCCTGTCTCGTTTCCGAAATGACGATCATGACGGGACTGCGCACGGCGGCGACATCGGCGCTTGCCGCGAAGTACCTCGCACGTCCTGATGCCCGCTCGATGGCGATCATCGGTCTCGGCGCCCAGTCCGAATTCCAGGCGCTCGCCTTCCGCGCCCTTCTTGGCGTCAAGCGCCTTCAGGTCTTCGATATCGATGCGGAAGCCGCCGCCAAGTTCTGCAACAACCTCTCGGATATGGACTTCGACATCGTCGTCGCAACCACGGCGGAAGAAGCGGTTGCTGGCGCGGACATCATCACGACCGTCACGGCCGACAAGCGCAATGCCACGATCCTCTCCGACAACATGGTGGGCGCCGGCGTTCACATCAACGCCGTTGGCGGCGATTGCCCCGGCAAGACGGAGTTGCAGGGGGACATCCTGCGCCGCGCCGACGTCTTCGTCGAATATCCGGAACAGACCCGCATCGAGGGCGAGATCCAGCAGATGGCGCCGGACTTCCCGGTCACCGAACTCTGGCAGGTGATTGCCGGCGAGGCCGAAGGCCGTCGCTCGAGCGCCCAGATCACCATCTTCGATTCCGTCGGTTTTGCTACCGAAGACTTCTCGGCCCTGCGCTTCCTGCGCGACAAGATCCAGGGTACCGCATTCTACACCGAGCTCGACCTGACGACCCAGCCGGACCATCCGCGCGATCTCTACGGCCTGTTCCGGCAGCAGCCGGCGGTCCCTGCCGAGCGGAGTGCCGCATAACATGAAGAGACTGTCCGTACAGGCGCCGAAGGGCGTCGTGATGATCCGCCCGCACCACTTCGGCCCCAACCCGATGACGGCCAAGGACAATGCCTTCCAGGCGACCGACGCGGCGCGCCAGCCGACTGCGATCGCCAAGGCCGCCTATGACGAAGTCAGCCGCATGGCCGACGGGCTTTCGAACGCCGGCGTCGCAGTCCATCTCTTCGAAGACGAGACGACGACGCGGCCGGACTCGGTGTTCCCCAACAACTGGTTCTCGACCCATTCGGGTGGCCATGTCGCGATCTATCC
This sequence comes from Ensifer sp. ENS02, assembly GCF_014851885.1. Lineage (NCBI taxonomy): Bacteria > Pseudomonadati > Pseudomonadota > Alphaproteobacteria > Hyphomicrobiales > Rhizobiaceae > Ensifer > Ensifer sp. ENS02. Next base: position 207,401 of record NZ_JACVAO010000010.1, read on the forward strand.
GATGTATTCGGAAAGCCGTCAAAGCGAGCGCCGCTCCGACATCATCGAGATGCTGAAGAACGAGTACCGCGTTCAGGACGTGATCGATTACTCCGGCCTTGAAAAGGACGGCGTCTATCTCGAAGGCACGGGCGCCATGGTGCTCGACCATATCGGTCGCGTCGCCTATGCCGCACGTTCCAACCGCACCAATGAAGTGGCGCTAGAACGCTTCTGCACCCACTTCAATTTCGAGCCGATGATCTTCGGCGCGGTCGATCGCCAGGGCAACTCGATCTACCACACCAACGTGCTGATGTGCATCGGCACCGAGTTTGCGCTGATCGGCACGAGCATGATCCCGGATCTCGCCCGTCGCCAGGAGATCTGCTTGCGGCTTGAGGAAACCGGCCGCCAGGTCATCGATCTGACGCTGGAGCAAATCGAGAACTTCGCCGGCAATGCCATCGAACTCGACGGTGCCGATGGCCGCGTCGTGGTCATGTCGGCTCGCGCGCTCGCCTCGCTCCGCGCCGACCAGATCAAGGCGCTCGAAGTCTCTGCCCGTGTTCTCGCCTTCGACGTTCCGACCATCGAGCTCGCGGGCGGCTCCGTGCGCTGCATGCTCGCTGGCGTTCACCTGTCACGTCGGGAAAACGTGAACAAGCAACCGCTTTACGCCGCCATGTCCGATCGATAGAAGCACCTCATCCAAGCCAAAGGTCTACAAATGTCGCAGTCACGCCCCGTCTACCAGTTCAACAACATCATCGTCCGCACCCCGTCGAAGTCGGTCGTCAACGGCCTTCGCGCCGATGACCGCGGCAACCCCACCTTCGAAGGTGTAAAGGCAGAACACGATGCCTATATCGCGGCGATGAAGGACGCGGGCGTCAAGGTGACGGTGCTGCCGGCGCTCGAAGCCTTCCCGGACTCGATCTTCGTCGAAGATCCGGCGCTGGTCTTCACCGAAGGCGCGATCCTCTTGCGTCCGGGTGCCGAAACCCGCGTCAAGGAAACGCCGGAGATCGAGCCGACGCTTCGCGCCATGTTCGAAACGGTTCTCGATCTGCCAGGCACCGGCTTTGCCGATGGCGGCGACGTTCTGACCACCCGCGAAAGCGTGATGATCGGTCTTTCGGCCCGTACCAACAAGGTTGGCGCCGAAGCACTTCAGGCCTGCCTGACCAAGCTCGGTCGCAAAAGCGAGATCGTCGCCACGCCTGAAGGCGTGCTGCACTTCAAGACCGATTGCTCGCTGCTCGACGACGAGACCGTGCTTTCGACCGCGCGCCTCGCCAAGTCCGGCGCCTTCGAGCGCTTCAAGCAGGTGATCATTCCCGAAGGCGAAGAGCCGGCAGCGAATGCGCTGCGCGTCAACGACGTCGTCATGGTCGGCTCGGACTTCCCGCGCACGATCGAGATGCTCCACAAGCTCGGCTACAAGGTCGTGCCGATGAAGACGACGGAGATCGGCAAGATCGACGCAGGTCTTTCCTGCATGTCGCTACGCTGGTTCAGCAACACGCTCTGACCCGACGCAATCCCCGAGGAGGAACATTATGAAGACGTTGAAGACCGCCCTGTTCGCAGGGATCGCCCTTTCCATGGCTGCCGGCAGCGCGTTTGCCGAGGAGACGCTGCGCCTCGGCATGACGCCGGAGCCCTACATGCCCTTCACCCAGGTGAACGCCGGCGGCGAGTGGGAGGGCCTTGAAGCCGATCTCTCCCGCGCGCTCTGCGAGAAGATGGCCGTCAAGTGCGACATCAACCAGATGGCCTGGGACGGTCTCATCCCGTCGCTGAAGGAAAACAAGGTCGATTTCATCATCGGCGCCTTCTCGATCACCGACGAGCGCCGCCAGGTCGTCGATTTCTCGACGCCCTATTACACCGAAGGCACGTCCTTCGTTGGCTCCAAGGGTGACACGAGCGAGATCAAGACGGCCGACGCCGCCGACGGTTCTGGCAAGATCATCGACCCGGCAAGCGTCGAGGGCAAGATCATCGGCGTGCAGACGTCGAGCGTGCAGTCGGCCTATGTCGCCAAGTACCTGACCGGCGCCGAAGCCAAGAGCTACGACACCGCCGACAACTCGGTCGCCGACCTCATCGCCGGTCGCGTCGACTACGTGCTCATCCCCGACCTCTACATCCAGACCTTCCTGAAGACGCCTGAAGGCGCCGACTACGAGGTCAAGGTCGAAGTGCCGAAGAACGTCACGCTCGGCGAAGGCGTCGCCTATGCCGTCCGCAAGGGTGACGCTGCGACCCTCGACAAGGTCAATGCCGGCCTTGCCGCGCTCGAAAAGGACGGCACGACGCAGAAGCTCGTCGACAAGTGGATCTTCGGCAAGAAGTAAACCGAATTTCGGAGGGCGGCGGCCAGCGTCGCCGCCCTCATTCGCCAAAACCGGCCGCAGCGCCGGGGCACCATCGCAGCAACCGCTACAGCCACCTTGCCCGCACCGATCGGGCAGCGGCGTAGGGGCTGACGAGACAATCGGGAACAGGTAACGACGGATGGACTATTACTGGCAATTGCTTGCCTGGGGCGGCGAGGGCTGGGGCGACGATTTCGCCTGGGGCCTGGTGATGACCCTGCAGGTCTCCGTGGTCGCCTATGCGGTTGCGGTTCTCTTCGGCTTCCTGGGCGCTGCCGGCAAACTGTCGAAGCACCGGATCCCGCGTTTCCTTGCCGATATCTACACGACGGTCGTGCGCTCGCTGCCTGAGTTGCTCGTCATCCTGCTTCTCTATTTCTCGGTCGCGAGCGGTGCCGAGCGGCTGTTGAAGCACTTCGGGCTCGTTGCCGAAACCTTTCAGTTCAGCTCGTTCTGGGCGGCGATCATCGCGCTCGCCTTTGTTTCCGGCGCCTTCATGACCGAGGTGCTGCGCTCGGCCTTCCTCTCCGTGCCGCCGGGCCAGATCGAGGCGGCGGTTTCGATCGGCATGAACAGGCGCAAGGTCTTCACCCGCATCATCTTCCCGCAGATGATGCGCCACGCGGTCCCCGGCATGGGCAATCTCTGGCTGTCTATCACCAAGGAAAGCGCCATCATCAGCGTGCTCGGCTCCTTCAGCGAGCTGCTCTACACGGGCTATCGCGCGGCGGCAGGCACCAAGCAGTACATCTTCTTCTACGGGCTGACGGCCATTCTGTTTCTGGCAATTACGCTCGTTTCCGTCCTGGTGATCGCCCAGATCGAGCGCCGCCTCAATCGGGGGCACAACTGATGGAAACGATCTCCAACGTCGTCGGCTTCCTGCCGGCGCTGATCAAGGCGACACCGCTCACGCTGCTTCTGACGGCGGTCGCCGGCGTCTTCGGCCTTGTCATCGGCACGCTCGTGGCGCTCGCCCGGCTTTCCGGTCGCCGCGTGCTTTCGGTTCCGGCCTATGTCTTCACCTTCGCCTTCCGCGGCACGCCGCTTCTGGTGCAGATCTACCTGATCTATTACGGCCTCGGGCAAATCCTACCCGGCACCTGGGTGCGCCATAGCTTCCTCTGGCCCTATCTGCGTGACGGCCTGTGGTATGCGATCTTTGCACTCAGCCTCAACCAGGCTTCCTACAATGCCGAGGTCATCCGCGGCGCGATCAAGGCGATCCCGCGCGGCCAGATCGAGGCGGCAAAATCGATCGGCATGCGCTCGTCGATGGTCCTGCGCCGCATCACCCTGCCGCAGGCGTTCCGCTCGTGCCTGCCGGTTTTGACGGGTGACCTGATCATCCTGCTGAAGACGACGTCGCTTGCCTCGACCATCACCATTCTTGAGGTCATGGGCACCGCCCGCATGCTGCAGCGCCAGTCGCTGCTGATCTTCGAACCGCTGATTGCCGCCGGCATCATCTATTTCACCGTCGTGTTCATCCTGACGCGCATCATGGGCGTCGTCGAGAAGCGGCTCACGCGCTACCGCACGGCGAAGGCATAAAGAGGAGACGCGCCACGGCGCGCGAGAGGAATGAACATGGTCGCATCAGCGCTTTCGGTGAAGAACATTCACAAGAGCTTCGGGTCCGTCGAGGTGCTGAAAGGCGTCTCCTTCGAGGCGAAGTCCGGCGACGTCATCTCGCTGATCGGCAGCAGCGGCTCGGGCAAGAGCACGCTTCTGCGCTGCATCAACTATCTGGAGACGCCGGACGAGGGCGAGATCTCCGTCTCGGGCGAGGTGATCCGCACCGTCAAGGGCAAGGACGGCAAGTTCCATGCAGCCGACAAGCGGCAGCTCGAACATATCCGCACGCGCCTCGGCATGGTGTTCCAGAGCTTCAACCTCTGGTCCCACAAGACCATTCTCGAAAACATCATCGAAGGGCCGATCCACGTGCTCGGCATGACCAAGAAGGATGCGATCGGCGAAGCCGAACTGCTGATGGAGAAGGTCGGCATCACGCCCAAGCGCGACCACTATCCGAATCAGCTCTCGGGCGGTCAGCAGCAGCGCGCGGCAATTGCCCGGGCGCTGGCGATGAAGCCTGAGGTGATGCTTTTCGACGAGCCGACCTCGGCGCTTGATCCGGAACTCGTCAACGAGGTGCTGCTCGTCATCAAGAAGCTCGCCGAAGAGGGCCGCACCATGGTGATGGTCACCCATGAAATGTCACTCGCCCGTGATATCTCCAGCGAAGTGATCTTCCTGCACAAGGGTTTGGTCGAAGAACGCGGCGCCCCCCAGCAGATGATGCGTGACCCGCAATCGGCGCGCCTGCGCCAGTTCCTGCAGATGGCTTGAGGAGGCCCCGATGCGCGACACCAATTTTTCCGAGTTCCTGCCCGAACTCGTCGATATCCGCCACAAGCTGCACGAAATGCCCGAGATCGGCCTTTCCGAGGTGAAGACCTCCGAGTTCGTTGCGGGACTGCTGCAGTCCTGGGGCTTCGAGGTCACCCGCGGTCTTGCGACAACCGGCATCGTTGCGACGCTGAAGCGTGGCAACAGCAACCGCGCCATCGGCTTTCGCGCCGACATGGACGCGCTGCCGATGCAGGAGGAAACCGGTCTTGCTTACCAGAGCAAGCATCCGGGCGCGATGCATGCCTGCGGCCATGACGGCCACACCAGCATGTTGCTCGGTGCCGCCTGGGCGCTGTCGAAGGACGAAAGCTTCAACGGTACGGTTCATCTGATCTTCCAGCCGGCCGAGGAAAACTTCGGCGGCGGCAAGCTGATGATCGAAGACGGCCTTTTCGAGCGCTTCCCTTGCGAGCGGGTTTATGCGCTTCACAACTGGCCGGGTCTTCCGGTCGGCCAGTTCTCCAGCCGCGCCGGTGCCATGGCGGCATCGATCGACGTGCTGACGCTGGCGATCAAGGGTAAGGGCGGCCACGGCGCCCAGCCCGAACTGACGGTCGACCCGGTCGTCGTCGGTTCCAGCGTGGTGATGGCGCTGCAGACGCTGGTGTCGCGCAATGTGTCGCCGCACCAGCCGTCCGTGTTGACGGTCGGCTCGTTCCAGGCGGGTTCGGCCTCGAATATCATTCCGGATACCGCAGTGCTGGAAATCAGCATGCGCGCGATGGATCCTGTCGTCCGCAAGCAGTTGCAGGAGCGCGTCGAGCAGATCGCCCGCCTGCAGGCGGAAAGCTACAACGCCGAAGCCGTCTTTGACTGGCAGGTCGGTTATCCCGCGACGATCAACGATGCCGAGGCGGTCGAGAATGCGCGTGCGGTGATCGCCGACACATTCGGCGCGGATGCCTATGTCGAACTGCCCGAGCCGCTGATGGGCAGCGAGGACTTCTCCTTCCTGCTGGAAAAGGTGCCGGGCGCCTATGTGCTGATCGGTAATGGCGACAGCAGCGGGCTGCACACAACCCGCTACGATTTCAACGACGACATCCTTGAGCGCGGCGCGACCTATTTCTACCAGCTCGCACGCGCAGCGCTCGTTTAAGCGCGCGGCATCAATTGCCCGGCCGCTCAGGTCGCCGGGTGCATGTCTCCAAAGACCGTCGGGATCAGTTCCGACACGGTTGGGTGGATATGAACCGCGTGCGTGATCGTCGTGTATGGCTTGCCCGCATACATCACGTCGAGGATGCTCTGCACTGCCTCGTCGCCGCTCGTTCCGAGGATCGATGCACCGAGGATCTCCTTGCTGTCGGCGTCGACGATCACCTTCATGAAGCCTTCGGTCTCGCCCTTTTCCACGGCGCGGCCGACGCGGGTCATCGGCCTCGTACCGATGAGCAGCTTGCGCCCCGACTTGCGCGCCTCGGTCTCGGTCATGCCGGCGCGGCCGAGCGGCGGATCGATAAATAGGCCGTAGGTTGAAATGCGATCGCTGACCTTCCGCGCCTCTCCGTCGAGCAGATTGGCGGCGATAATCTCGAAGTCGTTATAGGCCGTATGGGTGAAGGCGCCGCGGCCATTGCAGTCGCCCATCGCGAAGATGTGCGGCACGTTGGTCCTGAGCGTCTCGTCGACTTCAACATAGCCGCGGGCGTCAGTCTTGGCGCCGCTCCGGCCGAGATCGAGGTCGTCCGTGTTCGGCCGGCGGCCGGTTGCCAGCAGCAGGTGAGAGCCGACGATCTCGGGTGCGCCCGCCGTGCAATCCACGCCGGCGACGACATCGTCGCCGCTCCTGGCAAAGCGGATGCATTCGGCATTGAGGCGAAACTGGATGCCCTCTTTTTCGAGGATCGCGAGAATGGCGTCGGAAACGTCCGCATCCTCCCGGCCGATTAGCCGCGGCCCCTTCTCGATTACGGTAACCTCGGAGCCGAAGCGACGGAACATCTGCGCAAACTCGAGTCCGATATAGCTGCCGCCGACGACGATCAGGTGGCGGGGCAGGGTGTCGAGATCCATGATCGAGACGTTGGTGAGATAGGGCACCTCGGCGACACCAGGGAAATCCGGGGTTGCGGCGCGTCCGCCGACATTCAGAAAGATCTGGTCGGCCGAGAGCAGCGCGTCGCCGACTCGGATCTCATGCGGGCTTTCGAAGCGCGCATGGCCTTCGAAGACGGTGCAGTTCTCCATGCCTTTCAGCCAGTTTTCGATGTTTCCCCGGGACGTGAACCGCACCGTGTCCTTGCGCGCCATGACGCGGGTAAAGTCGATGGTGATGGGACCGGTCGTCACGCCATAGTCCGCGCCCCGTCGCGCCAGATGCGCGGCATAGGCGCTCGCGACCATCGCCTTGGTCGGCATGCAGCCGGTGTTGACGCAGGTGCCGCCGAAGTGCTTGCGCTCGATCAGCGCGACGGTTTTGCCCGCTGCCGTCAGCCGGCCGGCAAGCGATGGGCCGGCCTGGCCGGCACCGATGATGATTGCGTCGAAATGTTTCGTCATGAGACCGAGGACACCACCCAGAGTGCGAGGAGAACGGCAACAGCATCCTCGAGAAGGGCGATCGGCAGGTCCTTGCCGCCGATGGCCGCGACGAGGCGCTTGCGGGCTTCATAGCCGCCGAGCGTGCCGATGACGGCACCGATGACGCCGGCGACCATTCCTTGGAGCATAGCATGTCCGGTCAATCCGAGCGCGGCCCCGCAGAAGGCGCCGCTGACGATGCGGGCGCCGAACTGTTGCGGCACCTTTCGGCTCGGTGTGCTCGGCAATTGGTCGGTGACGAACTCAACTAGGGCCAGAAGGCCGAAGATGTAAGGTGTGAAGCGAAAGCCCATGAAGGCCGCCCAGGTACCGCTGAGCGGCAGCCATCCCGCGGCTGCGCCAATACTGACGGCGGCGGGTGCGGTCATGGTGCGCAGGCCAGCGACCACGCCGATAATGAGCGTCAGAAAATAGATCGACATCGTGTCCCCGAACGTTCGCCGGGCGAACCCAAGCCACCAGCCCCCAAGCGGTTCGGGTCGAGCGGCATCGCAACCAAGAGTGAAAGCGGATGTTTCTGGCGGGCCGCGATCAGAGTGGCCGACAACGCCGGCGATTGCAACGCCCAATCAGCTACCGCCAAAAACGGTAGTCTATGCTTTCGATCGTGTTTATCAATGTAGGAAAATATTCGCCTGCCACAGTCTCTGGATGCAACCCTATTTTTTGCCGGGGGCTGACATATATGGAATGGCTTGCCCCGACGGAGCGGACGTTCCGTGATCAAACTTGCGCATCGAAATCCGAGGAGAAACCTATGCGCCTGACCAGACTGCTTATCGGAACTGCCCTTGCCTTCACCTTGACTGCCGCCGCGGCGAGCGCCGATGTGGTCGTATCCTCGAAGATCGACACGGAGGGCGGGGTGCTCGGCAACATCATCCTTGCCGTGCTCAACGCCAACAACATCAAGACGGTCGATCGCGTCCAGCTTGGGGCGACGCCGGTCGTACGCAAGGCGATCACCGCCGGCGAGATCGACATCTATCCGGAATATACGGGTAATGCCGCCTTCTTCTTCGAAAAGGCCGACGATCCGGTCTGGAAGGATGCTGCCAAGGGTTACCAGACGGCCAAGAAGCTAGACTACGATGCCAACAAGATCGTCTGGCTGACGCCATCGCCGGCCAACAACACCTGGGCGATCGGCCTGCGCAAGGAAGTCGCTGACGAAAACAAGCTGAAGACGCTGAGCGATTTCGGCAAGTACATCGCTGGCGGCGGCAAGGTCGTGCTTGCGGCGTCGTCGGAATTCGTGAATTCCGCCGCCGCACTGCCGGCGTTCCAAACCACCTACGGCTTCACCTTGAAGCAGGACCAACTGATCACGCTTTCCGGCGGTGATACCGCGGCAACGATCGCGGCCGCGGCGAACCAGACCAACGGTGCGAACGCAGCCATGGTCTATGGCACCGACGGCGGCATCGCCCCGTCCGGCCTCGTGGTCCTGGAAGACGACAAGGCCGTCCAGCCCGTCTATCAGCCGGCCCCGATCATTCGCGAAGCGGTGCTCAAGGAAAACCCGCAGATCGAGGAACTCTTGAAGCCCGTGTTCGAGAAACTGGACCTGGTGACGCTGCAAGACCTGAACGGTCGCGTGCAGGTCGGCGGCGAACCGGCCAAGGCGGTCGCCGAGGACTTCCTGAAGAAGAACGGCTTTCTGAAATAAGTTGACGGAGATCCGGGACGCTGGTCGGATGGCTGGCGTTCCGGGGATAGGCCTGCAGGTGCCGGAGATGCGCCGGCACAGGCGGGGAGGGAATGTGGTTTGAAAGCACTCCGCTTTGACAAGCTCGGAGCGATCATTGCGGCCCTGGCGCTCGGCGGCGCCTTCATAGCGCCTTTTGCAACGTTTCGTGCCAACCGTATCGTCGCCGGTGAGGTCAAGTCGGTGGCCGACGGCCTGCCTTCGGGGTGGAGTGCCGTGCTGTTGGGCATCGTGGTCTGCGCGGTCATCGTCGCGCTGGTCCGATCGCCCGCTTACCTGCGTCTCGCTGCCGCCTTTGTCGCGCTCGCCGCGCTGGCGCTCGGCATAGGCGTTGCCGCCACGCATCTGACACCCGAAGCCAACACCTATGCCCGCGTCTCGCCGGCTTCGGGCTTCTGGATCATGCTCTTTGCCTTCGGGCTGCTCGCTGCCGACGCCTTGACGCGACTGCGCCCGGCGCCCTTCGTGCGCATCGTCGTTCTCGCCGTCGTGCTGGCCTTTGCTTCGGCCATCCTTCTTGCCGGCGCCTGGGACGGCCTGTCGATTCTCAAGGAATATGCAAGCCGGGTGGACACGTTTTGGGCGGAGGGCCGCAAGCATGTGACCCTGGCGCTCGGTTCGCTCGTGGCTGCGACCCTCGTCGGCATCCCGCTCGGCATCCTCTGCCACCGCGTCACGCGGCTGCGCGATGGGTTGCTCGGCGTCCTGAACGCGATCCAGACGATCCCGTCGATTGCGCTCTTCGGCATTCTCATCGCGCCGCTCGGCTGGATCGCCCTCCATGTGCCGGGTGCGGCTGCGATCGGCATTCGTGGCATCGGTGTTGCCCCGGCCTTTGTTGCGCTCTTTCTCTATTCGCTGCTGCCTGTCGTCGCCAACACCGTCGTCGGTCTGGCAGGCGTTCCGCGGGACGCGAATGATGCCGCGCGTGGCATCGGCATGACCGATTGGCAGCGGCTGGTCGGCATCGAATTTCCGCTGGCCTTCCCGGTGATCCTCACCGGCATCCGCATCGTGCTCGTCCAGAATATCGGCCTTGCGACCATTGCCGCGTTGATCGGCGGCGGCGGCTTCGGCGTCTTCGTCTTTCAGGGCGTCGGTCAGACCGCGATGGACCTCGTGCTGCTCGGCGCCGTCCCGACGGTCGTGCTGGCGTTCGCCGCGGCGATCGTACTCGACGCGGTGATCGAGATGGCCACACCCAACACCAGGCAGGCAGAGGCCGCATGATCGAGATCGAGAACATCACCAAGCGATATGGCGAAAGCACCGTTGTCGACGACGTCAGCCTGACGATCGCGCCGCGCACCGTCACCGTCGTCGTCGGCACCTCCGGCTCCGGCAAGACCACGCTCTTGCGCATGGTCAACCGGCTGGTTGAGCCGACCTCGGGCGCGATCCGTCTCGATGGCGAGGACAATCGTTCGCTGCCCGGTTATGAGTTGCGCCGGCGGATCGGCTATGCAATCCAGGGGCACGGTCTGTTTCCCCATCGCACCGTAGCCCAGAACATCGCGACCGTGCCGACCTTGCTCGGATGGGAACGGGCGCGCATCGATGCGAAGGTGGAAGAACTCCTGCGCCTTTTCCAACTCGATCCCGCCGATTTCGGTCCACGCTTCCCACACGAGCTTTCCGGCGGCCAGCAGCAGCGTGTGGGCGTTGCCCGGGCGCTTGCCGCCGAGCCGAAGGTGCTCTTGATGGACGAGCCCTTCGGGGCGCTCGATCCGATCATCCGCGCCAAGGCGCAGGACGACCTGCTTGCCATCCAGAAACACTTCCAGACGACGATCATTCTCGTCACCCACGATATGGAAGAGGCCTTTCACCTCGCCGATCGCATTGCCGTCATGGACAAGGGCAAAGTGGTGCAGTACGCGACCCCCGCCGAAATGCTGCTGAAACCGGCCACGCCCTTCGTCGAAAGCCTGATCGGGGCGGGCGAACGGCCCTACCGCCTGCTCGCGATCGCGCCGGTCTCGAGCGCGGTTGAGCCCGGGGCCGCCGAAGGCGCGCCGATATCGAGCGATGCCAGCCAAAGGGAAGCCCTGGCCGAACTCCTCTGGTCCGGACGAGATGCGTTGCCGGTGGCAGGTCCCGACGGCGCCGTAATCGGCAGGGTCAGCCTGGAGGGGTTGGCCAAACGCGCGGCCGGTCCAGCCTGATGCCGAAGCTCGCCACTCTCATTCGCATCGCGGTTTTCCTGGTTCTCGTCGCGTTCCTGCTGCAGCCCCATTGGTTCGAGCCGCTGCTGCGGCCGCTGGTGCAGGACAACGCCCCCGTCATCTACAACCAGGGAAGCCTGCTGCAGCTGACGTTCTTGCATCTGCGCACGGTGGCGCTGGCGGTGGCAGCGGCCGCGCTGGTTGCGCTTGCGCTTGCCATTCTCGTCACGCGCACGTCCGGAGCAGAATTCCTGCCGCTGTCGCGCAGCCTGGTGAATATCGGTCAGACCTTTCCGCCCGTCGCGGTTCTTGCGCTCGCTGTTCCGATCTTCGGTTTCGGCGAAAAGCCGACGCTGATCGCGCTTTTTCTCTATGGCCTGCTGCCGATTTTCGAGAATGCGCTGACGGGGCTGACGACCTTGCCTTCCTCCGTCATGGAGGCGGCGCGCGGCGCCGGCATGACCAGCGGCCAGCGGCTTCTCAAGGTGGAGTTGCCGCTGGCGATGCCGGTGATCCTGGCGGGTATCCGGCTTTCGGTCGTCATCAGCCTGGCAACCGCCACGATCGGATCGACGGTCGCCGCAAAAACACTCGGCGAAGTAATCATCGCCGGGCTGCAATCGAACAACCTTTCCTTCGTCGTCCAGGGCGGCCTGATCGTCGCAACGCTTGCGGTGCTTTTGCACGATGGGTTGCAGGCGGCGGAGCGGAAGCTTGCTGCGCGGATGGGGCGCTAGGCGCAGGCGGTGGCGACGCGCGGCCGGGCAATCGGCCGGCTGTCGCAGCAAACTGCGGTCACCCGTGTTAGGATGGCCGATGCTCTACCGCGGCGCCAAAAGTCCTGTTGTCAGGGACATGGGTGGATTCAAGGTCAGGCTCAACATGCCCGGCTGGCTGTTGCCATGGCCGCGCGATCATGGCTACGGACCGCTCGCGATGGTCGCTGAAACGATATTGGATCCTGGCAGGCTGGTCGCCATGCACGAGCACAGGAACGACGAGATCCTGTCATGGGTGCCGGAAGGGGTCATGCGCCACGACGACCGGGCGACCGGCAGACTGGTCACCGATCGCGCGCATCTGATGGTGATGAACGCCGGGCAAAGCTTCTGGCATTCGGAGGAAACCTTGTCTGGTGATCCTCCGCTGCGCATGCTGCAAATTCTCGTGCGCCCCCATAGCGTCGATCTCCCGCCAAACATTCAGTACGGTCCGATCGAGCCGGCGCCCCTCAATTGCTGGCGGCATCTCGTTGGGGCCGAGGGGGAGGGAGCGCCATTCTACTTCCGCAACGCCATCGATTTCTTCGATCTCAGGCTCGAGGCGACGGGAAAGGTGGCGTTTCCCCGGAAGGAGGGGAGGCACCTTTACTTCTATGTGTTCTCCGGTTCGGTGGAAGTCGGGGGCGTCCGGTTTGACGAGGGAGATCAGGGGCTCCACCAGTCGGACGGACCATTGGACCTCGTCGGCATCGGCAACGCGCTGATCGTCGCGTTCCTGATCGATCCGCGGGCGCCGTTAGCGCGCAAGGGGACGGTCGGCGATCATCCCAAGATCCCGTCACCCGTTCTGGCGCGGACCTTGCTGACACTGCTACGCTTGCGCGATCGTCTCCGACGGAGGAGCTAAGTGGATCAGCGACCCCTCACGCAACGTGCAGTGGTCTGGACCGCTTTCCTCCTGCCGTAGAGTTGCGATGCGTGCACCCTTCTTGGTTGTCTGTAGAATGCCTGCTTTGTCGGCATTTGCCTGAGATATGAAAATGAATTTCACAATTTTACAAAATATGCGGATTTGAGTTGACGGCCTGAAAAAACTGTCCCAGTCTGCGAAAATAAATTACGCCAAAAGGCAGGGGAACAGGACGAGCATGAAAGTTGGCATCATCGGACTCGGATTCCGTTTGGGTTATCTCGGCTATGTCTTCAAGGCCATGGACGAGAGCTTCGAAATCGCCGGATACGTCGATCCGAACCCGGCCGGTCTGGCCACGCTCACCGAAAAAGGCATCTCGCCTGGCAAGGCCTACGCGACGCCCGAAGAACTGATCGCCAACGAGAAGCTCGATCTCCTGATGATCGGCTCGCCCAACCACATGCACCTCGACCACATCCGGATCGGCCTTGAAGCCGGCCTGAAGGTCTTCAGCGAAAAACCGATCGTCACCACGATCCAGGAAAGCCTGGAACTCGCAGCGCTGATGGCGAAGTTTGGCCATGAGCGGCTGATGGTCGGTCTCGTGCTGCGCTACGCGCCGATGTACCGCGACCTCCGCCAGGCGCTTGCCGAAGGCAAGCTAGGGCAGGTGGTCTCGATCGAGGCTTCCGAGCACATCGAGCCCTACCATGGCGCCTTCTTCATGCGCGACTGGCGCCGCTACGAGCGCTATTCCGGCAGCTTTATGCTGGAGAAATGCTGCCACGACCTCGACCTCTACAATGGCGTCGTCGGAGCCCGGCCGGAACGCGTCGCAAGCTTCGGCGGCCGCAAGAGCTTCATCCCTGCCAACGACCCGGCCCGCGAAGGCATCAACGACCTCGAACTCTTCCATCGCAAGCCGAGCGGCTGGATGGGGTCCGACAAGGTCTTCGACAGCGACGGCGACATCATCGACTACCAGGTGGCGATCGTCGAATACGCCAACGGCGTCGGCATGAACTTCCACACCAATCTCAACGTGCCGGATCAGTTCCGCCGCTTCTGCATCATGGGCTCGCGCGGCATGGCCGAGGGCGATTTCATCCGCGGTTACTTCGACGTGCACGAGATGCTGACCGGCAAGAAGGTCATCGAGAACAAGTACAAGGCCACCGAACTGTCGCAGCACTATGGTGCCGACGAGCAGATGGCAACCGACATCATCGGCCACGTCCGCGACGGCCGACCTCTGCCGGTTTCGACGCGCGATGCGCTGGAAGCCGGCATTCTGGCGCTCTCCATGGACGAGGCTCGGCGCAAGAAGAGCGTCATAGACCTCCGGCCCATATGGGACCGTTTCGACGAAGCCCTGCATTCCCGCGCGGCGTAAGGGGAGGCGACGGATGAGTGTTCAACGCAGCACAGTCATCTTCGCCTGGATCCTGCTTCTTCCTGCTGTTCTTTACGTCACGGTGATCGTCGCCTATCCGCTGGTCGACACCTTCATCCTGTCGTTTACGGACGCGTCGCTGAAGAAGACGACCAATTGGGTCGGCTGGACCAACTATGACAAGATCTTCAACGAGACCTTCGCCGAGGTCATCTTCCGGACCTTCATCTGGACGTTTTTTTCGGTGTCGATCAAGATGATCATCGGCGTTTTCGGCGCAACGATGCTGAACGCGGCCGTGCCCGGCCGGGCGCTTTTCCGCCTGCTCACCATGCCGCCATGGATCGTGCCGATGGCCATCGGCATCTTCATGTGGGGCTGGATGTACAACGGCCAGTTCGGGATGATCTCCGGCGTGCTGCAGAACATGGGGTTGTCGAACGGGCCGATCGCCTTCCTCGCCCGCGGAGAGACTGCCTTCTGGGCGACGATCATCACGGACGTGTGGATCGGCGTGCCGCTAGTGACGCTCTATATGCTGGCAGCCATGCAGGCGATCCCGCAGGATCTCTATGAGGCCGCGTGGACCGATGGGGCAGGGCGTTTCTATCGCTTCCGCCGCATCACGTTGCCTCTGCTCGTGCCGTCGCTGATCACCATGTCGATGCTGTCGCTGATCGCGACCTTCAACTCGTTCGATATCATCTGGATCCTCACCCAGGGTGGACCCAACGGTGAGACGACGACGATGATCATCGACACCTATCGCACCGCGATCGGGTCGAAGAAGTATGGCGAAGGGGCAGCGCGCGCCGTGCTGATCTGCATCTTCCTGTCGATCTTCTGCTTTGCCTATTTCCGGGTGACGAGCCGCCTTTCTCAGGGGGAACAGAAATGAGCCAGCCTGCCCTGATCAATCGCTACCGCTGGTACGAGCTTGTCGGAATCTATGCCGGTATCTTCGTGTTCCTGTGCTTTATCCTGGCGCCCTTCGTCGAGGGCTTTCTGGTGTCGCTGAAGCCGCTCGGGCTGCTGTTCTCGTCACCCTATCGCTTCTGGCCGGAAAACGGCTCGTTCGCCGCCTACTTTACGATGTGGGAGAGCGTGCCGGGCTTTGCCCGCTACATCTTCAATTCCTTCTTCATCTCCACCATCGTCACGGCCATCGTGCTGGTGCTGGTCATACCCGCTGCCTATGCCTTCGCCCGCTTCAACTTCCGTGGCGCCGGCGTGCTTTTGGGGGCATTCCTTGCCGTCAACATGTTTTCGGGCGCGGTGCTGCTGATCCCGCTCTTCCGGCTGATGCGCACCTTCGGCGTCCTCAACACTTATCTGGCCATGATCGTGCCGGGCGTTGCCTTCCTGATCCCGTCGGCGATCTGGCTGTTGCGCACCTACATGATGCGCATCCCGCGTGAACTGGACGAGGCCGCCTTCGTCGACGGCGCCAGCCACTTCTATACGCTGCGCCGGGTGATCCTGCCGATCGCCATGCCCGGCATCACCGTGGTGGCGATCACCACCTTCATCGGTGCCTATGCCCAGCAGTTCATCTACGCGCTGACCTTCAATTCCAAGAGCGAATACATGCCGCTTCCCGTCGGGCTGTTTGCCTATTTCGGACGCCAGGAGGTGGTCTGGAACGAACTGATGGCGGCAAGCTTCGTCGGCATCGCGCCGGCCGTCGTCGTGATCTTCCTCTTGCAACGCTATCTCGTCAGCGGGCTCACCGCGGGCGCGGTGAAACAATAAGACTTAAGTCAACCACCAGAGAACGGGAGCATAAAAACGTGTCTATTCAATTCAAGACGGGGGTGCTCGCCCTTGCCCTGCTCGGCTCGACCGCGCTGGGCGCCGTGACCGCCAAGGCGGCCGACCAGGAGATCAGCTGGATCTACTGCGGCGACACCATGGATGCGGTCCACCAGAAGTACATCAAGCAGTGGGAAGAGAAGAACCCGGGCTGGAAGGTAACGCCTGAAGTCGTCGGCTGGGCCCAGTGCCAGGACAAGGCAACGACCCTTGCCGCCGCCGGCACACCGGTCGCCATGGCCTATGTCGGGTCGCGCACGCTGAAGGAATTTGCACAGAACGACCTTATCGTTCCCGTGCCGATGACGGACGACGAAAAGAAGACCTACTACCCCAACATCGTCGATACCGTGACCTTCGACGACAACCAGTGGGGCGTTCCGATCGCCTTCTCGACCAAGGCGCTCTACTGGAACAAGGACCTGTTCAAGCAGGCCGGCCTCGATCCGGAAACGCCGCCGAAAACCTGGGCTGAAGAGATCGAATTCGCCAAGACGATCAAGGAAAAGACCGGCATTGCCGGTTACGGCCTGCCGGCCAAGACCTTCGACAACACCATGCACCAGTTCATGCACTGGGTGTACACCAACAACGGCAAGGTCATCGACGGCGACAAGATCGTCATCGACAGCCCGCAGGTGCTCGCAGCGCTGCAGGCCTACAAGGACATCACGCCTTTCTCTGTTGAAGGCGCCACCGCCTACGAACAGAACGAAATCCGCGCCATCTTCCTTGACGGCAAGGTCGGCATGATCCAGGCGGGCTCGGGTGCCGCAACGCGCCTGAAGGAAACCAAGGTCAACTGGGGCGTAGCACCGCTGCCGCTCGGCCCAGAAGCAAAGGGCGAGGGCACGCTGCTCATCACCGACAGCCTGGCGATCTTCAAGGGCTCGGGCGTTGAGGAGAAGGCGATCGAATTCGCCAAGTTCATCACCTCGCCAGGACCGCAGGGCGAATACGAGCTTCAGGGCGGCGCCGGCCTGACGCCGCTGCGTCCGTCGCCGATGGTCGATGAGTTCGTCAAGAAGGATCCCTATTGGAAGCCGTTCATCGACGGCATCACCTATGGTGGTCCCGAGCCGCTCTTTACCGACTACAAGGGCTTCCAGAACGTCATCATCGAGATGGTTCAGTCGGTCGTGACCGGCAAGGCCGAGCCGGCCGACGCCTTGAAGAAGGCGGCTTCCAGCCTCGAAGAGTACAAGTAAGGCCACCGGGGCCGCGCGCCGACAAGATCGGTTCGCGGCCCCACCTAACTCTGCTATAAATGAGCCGCTTCTCGCCGGTGGCCGGAGACAGTTTCTTGGGACAGCTCAATCTCAATCGGGTTCAGAAATTCTACGGGACGTTCGAGGTGCTGAAAAGCATCGATCTCGAAGTCAGGAACGGTGAGTTCGTCGTTTTCGTCGGGCCCTCCGGTTGCGGCAAATCGACCTTGCTCAGGATGATCGCTGGTCTCGACGAGACCAGCTCGGGGGACATCCTGATCGAGAACAAGCGCGTCAACGATCTGCCGCCGGTCAAGCGCGGGATCGCCATGGTCTTCCAGTCCTACGCGCTCTATCCGCACATGTCGGTCTTCGAGAACATCGCCTTTCCGCTTCGCGTGGAAAAGATGGCCGAGGAGAAATTGAAAGCCAAGGTGGAGCATGCCGCGCGCATCCTGCACCTGGACCAGCGGCTGCAGCAGAAGCCGGGCATGCTTTCGGGTGGCCAGCGCCAACGTGTCGCGATCGGGCGGGCGATCGTGCGCGAGCCGAAGATCTTCCTATTTGACGAGCCGCTCTCAAACCTCGATGCGGCCCTTCGGGCCGACATGCGCATCGAACTGGCGAAACTGCACCGGCAACTGAAAGCAACGATGATCTACGTCACGCACGACCAGGTCGAAGCGATGACGATGGCGGACCGGATCGTCGTTCTCAATGCCGGTGAGATTGCCCAGACCGGCGCGCCGCTCGAGCTCTACCACAAGCCGGCCAATACCTTCGTTGCCGGCTTCATCGGCAACCCGAAGATGAACTTCCTGCCGGTCACCTGCAAGGGCGTCAGCGATGCCGGCGTCGAGGTCGATTACAAGGGGCAGACGGCGGTCATCCCCGTCACCCCGCAAAGCGGCCTTGCCGGGCGCACGCTGACGCTTGGCGTGCGGCCGGAGCATATCATGCTCGGGTCCGGCGACCTGACCCTCAAGGTGACGCCAACGGTCATCGAACGGCTCGGCGCCCATACGGTCGCCTATGCGGCTATCGGTGGTGAGGGCGAGAACTTCTGTGCCATGCTGCCGGGAACAGCAGCTGTGCGACCGGAGGAGACCATCCAGACAGGCATCAAGGCAGTCGATTGCCACCTGTTCGACGAGGCTGGCCTCGCGCTCGAACGTCGCGTCGAGTTGACCGACATCGATATGGGCGTGCTCGACCCCGCGGCTGCCTGACGTCGTCGAAGCCAGGATCATGGTCGCGGCCAATCAGGGCGCGGCCAGTGTTTGGCCGTTGTGGCTGGATATCCGGCAGCTCTACCTGTAAGGATTGCCGGTCGCCGACGCCCTCTATTCAAAGGCGATCAAGCGCACTTGGATAGAGCATCATGACGCTTGGCCGCTATACGGAACTTCCCCATCTGGCCGACGCCAATGCCGGGATCGAAGCCGTCTGGGCGTCTGTCAGTCGCAACGAGGGCAGCTACCGGGTCCTGCCGGATGGGCGATGCGACATCATCCTCCGATTTCCCTGCCACTCCGCGAGCTGACGCCGATCGTGACCGGTCCAACCACGGGCTATTGCGATGTTCCGCTGGAACCCGGCGCCGCCTTCGTCGGCGTGCGCCTGCGACCTGGCCATTTCCAGAGAATTCTGGGCCTGGAGCCGATCCGGTTGCACGGTGACGCCCTGATCGGCGCAGCGGTTCTGGGTCAATGGCCCGACATGGCCGCCCTTTGCGTGCCGGCATCGGACCAGCAGGAGCTTGCCGGCCGCCTGGTGCGGTTTGTCCGCAAGCGTGATGCCGAGAGCGACTTTGAAGTGGCGCCGCTCGGCCGCAACATCATAAGCGCGCTGCACGCCTCGGGCGGGCGGCTGCGCATCGCCGAGCTTGCCGCGATGCACGGTGTCTCCGAGCGCACCGCCAGACGCGTTCTCCTTCGCGCAACTGGGCTCACGCCGAAGGCGTTTGCCGCCATCATCCAGTTCCATCGCGCCTTGCGGCTGTTGCGGGATCACCATCTCAGTCCTGCGGATGCCGCGTTCGAAGCCGGTTTCGCCGACCAATCCCACATGACCCGGGTCTTCCGGCGCCTGGGCGGGTTCTCGCCGGCGCGCTTGCCCGAAGTCACACTGGTGACGATCTCGGACTGATGTCCGAATTGTTCAAGATCAGAGCCTGGCAATGAATGATGATCGCCCGTAACCGTTCGCGCTGCTTCGGGTAGCGCGCTTAGCGCGTTGCCGACTTCGGCGGCGAGTAACCCTTGGAGACGAACCATGGCCGTCCGTTTCGGATACACAATCCTCTATGTTCCCGATGTGCCGGCAACGGTCTCGTTTTATGAGGCTGCCTTTGGTCTGAAGCGCAGGTTCGTACACGAAAGCAGCCTCTATGCGGAGATGGAGACGGGTGTGACGGCTCTGGCCTTTGCCAGCGAAACCATGGCGGAGCTGAATGGTCTTGCTGTTCGCGCGAACCGCAGGCGATCTTGCCGCCGGGTTCGAAATCGCGCTGGTCTGCTCTGCACCGCACGAGGCCTATGAAAAGGCTGTTTCGGCCGGAGCATCGCCGGTGAAGCCGCCGGAAGAAAAGCCGTGGGGGCAAGTGGTCGGCTATGTTCGCGATCTCAACGGCTGCCTTGTCGAACTCTGTTCCGGCACGCCCGCCTAGCCGCCCGGCCCGACCACGCAACCCACGAACGCCATGACTCAGGAGGAGCCCACCTGTGCGCCCGACCACTGCCTCGCCCTGCATCACGACCACCCAGATCGCCGCGTCGCGAGACTTCTATCAGACATATTTCGCCGCACGGCTGACGTTTGACTGCAGCTGGTACATCAGCCTGGAACTCGGCCAAGGCCTGTCCCTCCAGTTCATGGAACCGCAACAGGGGCAGCCTGTGTGCAACACCGAAGGCCTCACCTACAATTTCTGCGTCGCAGACGTCGACGGCGAGTATAGCCGGATCAGGGCAGCAGGCCTTGCCCCGGCGTTGCCGATCGAGGATCACCCATGGGGAGATCGTGGCTTCGCCGTAAAGGATCCGAACGGTGTCCTGCTCTATATCTACTCGAATCGCGAACCCGCGCCGGAGTTCAAGCCGTTTGTCATCGCTTCGGGTGCGGCATGATGGATGACCGGATCCAGACCCTTCTGCGGGAGATCGAGCTTCATCGCGGCGATCAGTTCGTGATCGTCACCCGACTACGGGAAATCGCGCTTGCCTCGGGTCCTGCAGTCAGAGGTAAAGTATGGCGGCATCCTGTTTTCGTCCAAGGACAGCTTCTGCGGCGTCTTTTCCTACGCCCAACACGTGACGCTGGAGTTTAGCCGGGGCGCCGCTTTGCCCGATCCACATGCCGTCCTGGAGGGTTCAGGCAAGCTTCGCCGCCACATCAAGCTCCTGGGCCCGGCGGATATAGATGAGAAACAAGTCGCGCTATACATCAAGATGGCTCGCGAGGCTGCCGATCGCTGAAGGGTCGGTTGCGCCCGGCGACGGTGCCGCAAACCTCAGGCCGCGCCCTTCTCGGTTCCGTGCGGGTTGTCGACCTTCGGCCAGATGTTCTTCGGCGCGCGCTTGTAGTCGGTCTTGGCGGGATTGTTCGGGTAAGGCGTGCCGGCCGAACAATAGAGGATTTCGGACGCGATCTTGGAGAACGAGGCGTAGAAGTGGTTGGTCGACTTGATGACCAGGATCTTCTTGCTTGTCGGGTCGATGCCCATCACCGAAAACAGGCTTGGATCGAAGCTCTGCGCGCGGGTCGAGTTGAGGAT
Organism: Ensifer sp. ENS02; assembly: GCF_014851885.1. NCBI lineage: Bacteria > Pseudomonadati > Pseudomonadota > Alphaproteobacteria > Hyphomicrobiales > Rhizobiaceae > Ensifer > Ensifer sp. ENS02. The sequence goes on from NZ_JACVAO010000010.1 coordinate 228,422, forward strand.
GATGTCGATGCCTTTGAAGCGAATGTGGGCCGCATCGCCGAAGGGGGCGAAGCTCTCGCCGAAGCGCATCTCGGCGTCGCGCACCAGCTTGACCACCTTGACCGTGCCATCGACCGGATTGCCGGTTCCCGGCGCCGACTTGGCGCCGAAGCGCAAGGGGATGTCGGCGCCTTCGCCGGCCGCCATGCAGATCTGCACCGCCATCGGGTCCCAGATCGTGCCGACCGCAACGTCGGTTGCGCCGCGAGCCAGCAGTTCTTCGAGCAGAACTGTCGCGTCGCCGGCCGTACCACCGCCCGGGTTGTCCCAGACATCGGCGATGACGACGGGACCTTTGGTTGCTGCGAGTGCCTCATCGACCGCCTGCCTCTCGTCGATCTGCGGCATGATGAAGGTGCCGCGGTGGGAGAAGAGTTCCAGACCCAATTCCCGTGCGAGGCTCGCGCCTTTCTCCGGCTTGCCGTCGGTGACGGCGAGCAGCTTCGTTCCCATTTCCGGGACGTCGCCGGCCATGAAGCCGTGGATCACGGAGAGCGAAAGCACGTCTGCGTCTTCCTTCTCGATCCGCATCAGCTTGTCGACGAAGGAGCGCATCGGATCGCGAGATGTCGGGTAGACGTCGATCATCCGACAGTCGAAGATCGACATGACGGGCGTGATGCGGCCTTCGAGCGTGTCGACAGCGATCTTCCAGAGGTCCTCCGCGCGGTCGACGAAGTCGGTGTGCGGGAATTCCTTGAAGTAGACGAAGAAGTTCGATGCGGCGGCGCGGTTGGCCGTCAGGTGGCTGTGGGGATCAAGCTCGGCGCAGACGAGGATATCGGGACCGACGATCGCACGGACGCGCGTCAGCAGGTCGCCTTCGGGATCTTCGTAGCCGTCGGCGACCATGGCGCCGTGCAGGCCGAGCACCACGGCATCGACGGGCATGGCGGCGCGCAACTGGCCGAGGATCTCGTCGCGCAGGCCCTCATAGGTCTCGCGGTTGACGAGGCCAGCCGGGTCCGCCCAGGTCGCGGTTCCCTCGATCAGTTCCCAGCCCTTCTCAACGCAGACGCGCCGGCCGACGGTGATCGGCGCCGTGCAAAGCGTCGGTGTCTCCGGGTGTTCTCCCGGCGGGGCGTAGAGCGAGGCTTCGAAGGCCCGGCGGTCGATGCAGATCGGGGAGAAGGTATTGGTCTCGGTCGCAAGCGCCGCTGTGAAGATCCGCAATGCCGTTGCCTTTTCTATTGCGTCACGCCTGCAGCGCCGCTCATCCGGCCGGATGTGCTAAGGTCGCTGCGGGCTCTAAGTCTGGCGCATGATTTTTCCCGGATGCATGGCGATCCAGGAAACTACGCGGAAGCCGCGCCCATCGGGTTCGGCAGGTAGCCGGTAAAGCCGGCAATCTTCCAGCGTCCTTCGTGCAGACGGCAGTAATAGACCGTCTGCCATTTCAGGATGTCGACGCTGCCGTCCGTCTTCTTCAGGGTGCCATCGAACTTCTTGCGCGCCAACGCCTGGTCACCGTTGATCTCGATGTCCTCGAGCGTCGTCGTGGTGAAGATCGCCGTGCGCGGGTCTTCGGCGAAGCTCTGTGTGGCGAAATCCTGCGCCTGGCGCAGCCACTCTTCGCGATAGGCGGCCAGCGACGGGAAGGTCAGCCGCCAATTGTCCGGATTGGTTTCGCGGCGGCCGTCGATGCCGATGAAGCTCTCCCCGACGAAATCGTCTGCAACCATCGACCAGTCGGCTGCCAGAAAGGCAGTGATGTCGCGGGAGACCAGCATCTCCCAGATCGAGTGGCGTGCAGCATCGGAAGAGGGGAATGGATTGAGAAAAGGATCCCGCATATTCGCGCCCTGGATTGAAATTCTTTTCATGAATGGCGTTTTTCGCTAGCCAAATTCGGCTTTCTATGGTCACTTGTCAACGATCAAAGAAAATAATTTGCAAGAAGGCTCATGATGACGATCAAGCGCTATGGTGCGGAACAGGTCGGCGCTGGCGGCAAACCTTTGCCCTTCGCGCGCGCTGTCGAGGCGGACGGCTGGCTCTATGTCTCTGGTCAGGTTGCCATGGAAAACGGCGAGATCATCGAGGGCGGGATCATCCCCCAGACCCACAAGACGATCGCCAATGTGATGGCCATCCTGACGGAAGCCGGCTACGGTCCGGAGCATGTGGTTCGTTGCGGCGTCTGGCTCGACGATCCCAGGGATTTCTGGACATTCAACAAGATCTACCAGGAGTATTTCGGTGCTCATCCGCCGGCGCGGGCCTGCGTCCAGTCGTCGATGATGGTCGATTGCAAGGTCGAGATCGACTGCGTCGCCTATAAGCCGAAAGAAGGCTGATCCTGGAGCGGGAGCGGTTTTCTGCCCGCATCCCGCTCTCACTCGTGATCCGAAGCAAGGCATAAGCGGGCGATGGACATCTTCGCGACATTGCAGGAAGAAAAGGGGCGGCTCTCCCAGTCGGAAAACCGCATCGCCGATATTCTCCTGAACGATTTCGAGTTCGCGGTAAACGCCTCCATCATCGAGCTCGCGAGCAAGGCGGACGTTTCGCCGCCGACCGTCACCCGCTTCTGTCGGCGGTTGGGTTGTGACAGCTTCTCCGACTTCAAGGTGCAGCTCGCGCGGACCGCCTATATCGGCATGCGCTACCTGAAGCCCGAGCCGAAGAGCCGGGAGACCGGCGATGTCGCCCAGGACATCATCACCAAGTCGCAGAACGCGCTGTTTCTTCTGCATCGCTCGCTCGATCTCGCCGCGATCGAGCAGGCGGTCGAGCGGATTGCCTCAGCGGAAATGATCTACGCCTTTGGTTCCGGCGGCAATTCGTCGATGATCGCCGGCGAGCTTCAAAACCGGCTCTTTCGTTTCGGCCTGCGCATCACATCGAGCTCGGATCACAGCATGCAGTTGATGATGACGGCGGCGGCCCGGCCGACGGACGTGCTGATCGGCTCCTCCTTTTCCGGCCGCAACGCCGAACTCGTGCGCGCCTTCACGCTTGCGCGCGAACTGAAAGTGCCGACCATCGCGCTGACGCAGAGCGGCAGCCCGGTGGCCACCGCTGCCAGCATCACCGTTCCGGTCGATCTGCCGGAGGGCAACAATATCTACCGCCCCACCTCCACCCGCATCGCCTATCTGGCGCTGCTCGACATCCTCTCCAGTCTCGTCGCTTATCGGGTTCAGCCGCAGGCGACAGCCACACTTCGGCGCATCAAACAGCAGCTGGTGACCCACCGCGACGGTGACGACCGCCAGTTGCTCGGAGACTGACGTGCCGCGAAAGGTCAACGCATGACGCAATCTCTCGCGATCGTCACCGGCGCCGCCGGCGATATCGGCCGTGCTATCGCCCGCAAGCTTGCCGACGACCATGACGTGGTTCTGCTCGTCGACATCGATGCGGAGGCCGCCGAAAAGGCAGCGCGGGCGCTTGGCGACGGCAAGCGCTTCGTCGCAGTCGCCTGTGACGTCACCAATGCCGAAAGCGTGGCGGCGATGGCAGCGAAGGCCGCAGAGAAGGGCGCTGTCCGCACCCTCGTCAACAATGCTGGTGCTGCCCGTGCCGTCAGCCTGCACGACACGACGCCGGAGATCTGGCGCATGGACAATGCGCTGAACCTCGAGGCGGCCTTCCTCACTTTTCGCGCCGTCGAGGACATGCTGAAAGAGACCCACGGCTCGGTCGTCAACATCGCCTCGGTCAACGGCATGAACGTCTTCGGCCATCCGGCCTATAGCGCCGCCAAGGCCGGGCTCCTGCACCTGACCCGGCTGATTGCGGTCGAATACGGCAAGTTCGGCATCCGCTCGAATGCGGTGGCACCCGGCACGGTTCGCACCCAGGCCTGGGAGGCGAGGGCGGCATCGAACCCGGATGTCTTCGAAGAGGCGCGCCGCTGGTATCCGCTGCAGCGCATCGTCAATCCGGATGACGTCGCCAATGCCGTGCATTTTCTCGCAGGCCCGCTCGCGGCCGCCATTTCGGGCGTCTGCCTGCCTGTCGATTGCGGCCTGACCGCCGGACAGGCTGAGTTGGCCCGCACGTTCTCGCAATCAAACCACTACTGACATAGAGCATTCTGGAGGAAGAGCATGCACCCGGTTTCCTACCGTCTCGAGGCGTCCTGGCAGCCGGATGGCGGGCCGTTCGGGCGGTTTACCTTCACGCTGTTCAATTTCTCCGGCGCGCCACTTTCCGGCTTCAGGATCGTCTACACCTCGCTCACCCGGGTGATCGATCCCAAGGCCTGCGACAATGCCGTGTTCCTGCGCCGTAACGCCAATTTTCACGAATTCGCGCCGCCTGTGGGGCTGACGATCGAAAACGGCGGGAGCTGGACCTTCACCGTCAGCGGCCTGCACCGCAACGCGCGCCACTGCACCGACGGTGCCAAGTCCGCCTATCTGACGCTTGCCGATGGCGGTCACGTGCCGGTCGCTGTCTCCGATCTGTTGCTTGAAAATGCCGTCAGTGAACCGCCGCCGGTGCGGCTACCGGACGGCAAGCTCGATCAGCCCTATGCGTTGCAGCCCTGGCCAGCGAAGCTTGAGCTTCGTCCTGGAGACGGTTTTCCAGTGGTGCTCTATCCGGCGGTCGGCTCGACGGGCGAGGATGTCGCTGCCATCGATACGGTTCTGGCGATGTACCATCGGCTGTTCCCTGCGGGCCACGCCCCCTTCAGCCTGGCAGCCTCGAAGCAGGGGCGGGCGATTGTCTTTACCGCCGACGCTGGTCTTAAGGCTGAGGCCTATCGGCTCGACTTCTCTGAGACCGAAATCCGGCTTAGCTTTGGCGGCAGCGCCGGCCGGCAATATGGTTTGACCAGTCTGGCCCAGCTTCTGGATGGGGCACGCAACCATCCGGAAAAGTTCCGCTTTCCGGCGAGCGGCAAAATTTCGGATGCGCCGCGTTACAGCTGGCGCGGTTGCCATCTCGACGTCTCCCGCCAGTTCTACCCGACGGCGGATGTGGCGCGGCTGATTGACATTCTCGCCTGGTTCAAGCTCAACGTTTTCCACTGGCACCTGACCGACGACGAGGCCTGGCGCCTGGAGATCAAGGCCTACCCGCAGCTGACGACGCTTGGCGTCCTGCGCGGGCCGGATGAGCCGCTTCTGCCGCAGCTTGGTAATGGCGCTGAGCCTGTCGGCGGCTTCTACAGCCAAGCGGACGTGAGGGCGATCGTCGCGCAGGCGACGGCGCTGCATGTCGATGTCGTGCCGGAGATCGATATCCCTGGCCATAGCACGGCGACCTTGGTGGCGCTGCCGGATCTGACAGACGGTCAGGAGGCCCCGGAGAGCTACCATTCGGTTCAGGGCTATCCTAATAACGCGCTCAACCCGGCCGTTGCCTTTACCTACGAGTTTCTGGAGAAGGTCCTCGACGAAATGGTCGAGCTTTTCCCGAGCGCCTACATCCATATCGGCGGCGACGAAGTGGCGAACGGTTCTTGGCTCGCTTCGCCGCTGGCCAAGAAGCTGATGGAGCAGGAGGGCATCTCCGGCACCTTCGCGCTGCAGTCCTATTTCCTGAAGCGGGTGAAGCAGATGTTGACGGCGCGTGGCCGCAAGCTCGCCGGCTGGAACGAAGTGGCGCATGGCGGCGGTGTCTCGACCGAAGATACGCTGCTGATGGCCTGGGAGCGGCCGGAGGTCGGCATCGAGCTCGCCCGCGAAGGCTATGACGTGGTGATGACCCCCGGCCAGGCCTATTACCTCGACATGGCGCAGGCCGATGCCTGGCAGGAGCCAGGTGCAAGCTGGGCCGGCACGGCGACACCCGCCCACACCTACGGCTACGAGGCCGAGGGCGAATTCCCGGACGAGCTGAAGGCCCGCCTCAGAGGCGTGCAGGCGTGCATCTGGTCCGAGCATTATCTTTCGCGCGGCTACTTCAACCGGCTCGTCTTCCCGCGGCTTCCGGCGATCGCCGAGGCGGCATGGACACCGAAGTCGGCGAAGGACTGGCTGCGCTTTGCGGCCATCGCGCCGCTCAGCCCGAACCTCTGAGAGGAACGCTCATGCGCATCGCCGTTGGTGGCATCCATACCGAATGCAGCACCTATTCGCCTGTTCTGATGACAGAGGAAGATTTTCGCGTTCTGCGCGGCCAAACGCTGCTGGACGCCGAGTACTTCAGTTTCATGAAGGCCGAGGGTGTCGAGCATCTGCCGCTTTTGCATGCCCGCGCCGTGCCCGGCGGCCCCGTGTCGCGCCCAACCTACGACGCCTTCAAGGCCGAGTTCCTCGAAATGCTGCGTGACGCGCTGCCGATCGACGGGCTTTATCTCGCCATGCATGGCGCCATCAAGGTCGACGGGATGGACGACGCCGAAGGCGACTGGATCTCCGCCGCCCGCGCTGTCGTCGGTCCCAATTGCCCGGTGGCGGCGAGCTACGACCTGCATGGCAATGTCAGCCAGGAGATCATCGACCAGCTCGATATTTTTGCCGCTTACCGCACCGCGCCGCATATCGATACGCCGGAGACCATGACCCGTGCCTGGTCGATGCTGGTATCTGCGCTGAGAGACGGGACGCGCCCGGGCATCGCCTGGGCACCGGTCCCGGTCCTGCTTCCCGGCGAATGCACCTCGACCGAGGACGAGCCGGCAAAGTCGCTCTACGTGCAACTGCCCGAGATCGATAAGCGGCCAGGCGTTCTCGATGCCAACCTGATGGTGGGCTACGTCTGGGCCGACGAGCCGCGGGCGACCGCCTGTGCGGTCGTAACGGCCACCGACAGGGCGGCGGCCAAACGGGCAGCGGAAGAGATTGCCGCGGGCTACTGGTCGAAACGTCGAAACTTCCGCTTCGGTCCGGTCACCGGACCGCTCAACGAAATGCTGGATATCGCCGAGCGGGCGACGACGACGCCGATCATTCTTGCGGACTCCGGCGACAACCCGACCGGCGGCGGCGTTGGTGATCGCGCAGACGTGCTGAAGGCGCTGCTCGCCCGCGGCTGGCGGGGCGCGTTGATCGCCGGCATCACGGACCTGCCGGCGGTCGAAGCCTGCTTTGCCGCTGGGGTCGGCGAAACGTTGATGCTCAAGATCGGCGGCAGCCTCGATCCGGCAAGCCCCCGTGCGGAGATGCTGGCCGAGGTCGTCACGCTGGATGATCCCGGGCCTGCGAAAGAGCGGCAGGCGGTGGTGCGGGTCGGCGCGATCGATGTCGTTATCGCGGCACGGCGCAGGCCCTACCACAACATCGAGGACTTCCGGCGGCTGGGCCTCGACCCTGAGGCGGTGCGGCTGCTCGTCGTCAAATCGGGCTACCTGTCGCCCGAACTGGCGCCGATCGCCAACCCCAACCTGATGGCCCTGACTGAAGGGGTCGTCAATCAGGACATCCAAGGGCTCGCGAGCCTCCGCCGTCAGCGGCCGGCCTACCCCTTCGATCAGGACTTTTCCTTTGAACCCGTCGCCCGCTTTTCGGCGCGTTGGTCGAGCGGCGCCTGAGACATGCTTCGCACATTTCCTACCCGAGTTTCGGGTAGGGGCTTCCCTCAAAGCACCGCGCGTCGTTCGACGCGCATGGGCGCTGAAACGCCTTAGCCTTCCGCATAACACCGTCCTTAAATCGATCACAATTTAAGCGATTGTGCGATATCCTCCACCCGCTTCGCGGACACATTCTAGCATGACCTCCACCATTCTCAGCGCCATGCGCAACCCGGCCATGCGGATCAGCATGCTGGCAATCTTCCTGTTCGGGTTTGCCGGTGCGGCCACCTCGCCCTACCAGTCCGTCGTCGGCATCAACGAGCTGGGGCTCAGCGATGCCGTCTATTCGCTGCTGATCCTGCTTGCCTCGACGGTGAACGTCATCGTCAGCGTTTCGATCGGCATTCTGGCCGATCGCGTCGGCAACTACCGGCTGCTGATGTCGACGGCGATCTTTTTCGGCGTTGTCGGCTACGGCATCGTCTATGTGCTCCCGCATCAGATGAGCTTCGTCGTTAGCGTCTTGTTGCTGTTGCCGATCTACGGCGCGGTCTACACGCTGCTCTTTGCCAATGTGCGCAGCATCGCCCGGCGGATGAGCGGCCATGACGCCGCCTCGCTCACGACGGGCGCCCGCGCGGCCATATCAGTGTCCTGGGTTCTGGTGCCAGGACTGGTCGGCTTTGCACTCGCCGGCGGCGACAGCATGCTGCCGGCCTATCTGCTCGCCTGTCTCGGCTGCCTCGCCAATCTGCTGATCGTCTATTTTAAACTGCCCAACGAAAGCGGGGCCGACGCATCGCTCGGCAAGCGGCTTTCTTACTGGACGTCTTTTCGGGAGATCCTGGCGCCAGGGATTTTCCTGCGCGTCATCGCCGTTGCGATCATCACCTCGTCGCTGCACGTCAACGCCGCCGTGCTGCCCCTGATCATGACTGACGAGATCGGCGGCAGCGTCACCGATATCGGCATCATCGTTGGGATCGTCGCTTTCCTCGAAGTCGTGTTCATCTTCGTCTGGGCGCGCATCCAGCTGAGCCTTGTTCCATTCAAGGCGCTGGCGCTCGGAACCGCGATCTACATCGGCTACATGGTGCTGCTCGGCTTCTCGACGGCGACCTGGCAGATCTACGCGCTCACCTTGATCAGTGCCTTTGGTGCCGCCGCGTTGATCACGATCCCGATCAGCTACCTCCAGGACCTGATTGCCGACCGCCCGGGCCTCGGAAGCTCATTGCTCGCCGTGAACCTCTTCCTGAGCGGCGGCCTTTGCGCCGGGCTTTTTGCGCTCGGCACGCGGATCAGCGACTATTCGGGCACGGCGCTGCTTGGCGGCGCCGCAGGCCTTGCCGGGCTGGTGCTGCTGCTCGCGCTCGACGGCGATAAAACAGGGAAGAAAACATTCCGCCGCTCGTGAATTAGTCCCAGGGCTCATCGACAAAACTGCAGGTGAACTTTGTCTGGTTGTCCTGGAGACATCTCTTCTTTTGATCGGCGAGGATCATGATCCTCGCGAAGAAGCGCGAAAAGTCGGCCTTGCTGGAGGTAAACGTGGCTATCCCCAAAGCGTGCGCCTGGGCCTGCGCCACGCAGGTCGCCAATTCCTGATCGGGGACATCGCTGTTTGCAACGATGACAGCGCGGTCAAATCGCCCTTCCGCGGAATAGTTCACGGCGGAAGCGCAATTTGGTACGCCAGTTGCTGCAGTATCGTTCAGCAGCCGCTCGTAGTAGGGGTCGAAGCCGAAATCTTCAATTTTGCTGACGTCGACCCGGCCATTCTTGACGACATCCTTTCTGAAGATCACGCCGATGGTGTTTCTTCCGAGGCCCGGTTGGGCCTTGGTCTCAATTCCGGCGGCCATGGCGATCATTTGAATTGTCGAGAAGACCACGTCCCTCTTCTTGGTCTCCCCTTGGCTCATTCCGACGCCAATAAATTCCGGGAAGGCGGTAAAGTGCCGTTCTCCGTTGCGAACAGGGCCGAAGAAACTCACGTTTTGAGCGACCGCAGACGAGGCAACAAAGACGCTCGCAAGAAGCCCGGTGGCAAACATAAGATGTCTAATGGTTCTTCTCCCGTACCCGCCCCAGCGCATGAAGCCTTCTCATAAAAAACCAGCGCTCGCGTGAGCGAACAGAGATGTTCTGCAACGCGTCGCCAGCAATGCGATGGCATCTCGATTTTTCTAGCATTGCTATCAACAGCTGCAAGGCGCCGGAGCGAGGAAGACGCAGTCCTGACGCTAGTCTCATCAAAAAGTGATTGGGGCGCCTTTCGGCGCCCCAATCAGTATGTCCGTGAGTATGTCGGTCGAGAGCGGATCAGTTGCCGAGAATGCCCGGCAGGCGCAGGCCCTTTTCCTTGGCGCAATCGAGCGCAATGTCGTAGCCCGCATCGGCATGGCGCATGACGCCGGTTGCCGGGTCGTTCCAGAGCACGCGTTCGAGGCGCTTGGCCGCATCGTCGGTACCATCGGCGCAGATGACGACGCCCGAATGCTGCGAGAAGCCCATGCCGACGCCGCCGCCGTGGTGCAGCGACACCCAGGTGGCGCCCGATGCGGTGTTGAGCAGGGCGTTGAGCAGCGGCCAGTCCGAAACAGCGTCCGAGCCGTCCTTCATCGCTTCGGTCTCGCGGTTCGGCGAGGCGACCGAGCCGGAATCGAGGTGGTCGCGGCCGATGACGACCGGCGCCTTCAGTTCGCCGTTCTTGACCATTTCGTTGAAGGCGAGGCCGAGGCGGTGGCGATCGCCGAGGCCGACCCAGCAGATGCGCGCCGGCAGGCCCTGGAAGGCGATGCGCTCACGTGCCATGTCCAGCCAGTTGTGCAGGTGCTTGTTGTCGGGAAGCAGTTCCTTGACCTTGGCGTCGGTCTTATAGATGTCTTCCGGATCGCCGGACAGGGCCGCCCAGCGGAACGGGCCGACGCCGCGGCAAAAGAGCGGGCGGATATAGGCCGGAACGAAGCCCGGGAAGGCAAAGGCGTTTTCGAGGCCTTCTTCCTTGGCCATCTGGCGGATGTTGTTGCCGTAGTCGAAGGTCGGGATGCCCATGTCCTGAAAGGCGATCATCGCTTCGACGTGGTCGCGCATCGAGGCGCGCGCGGCCTTTTCGACGGCCTTCGGATCGCTGACGCGCTTCTCCTTCCACTGGCCCATGGTCCAGCCCTTCGGCAGGTAACCGTTGACCGGGTCGTGCGCCGAGGTCTGGTCGGTGACCATGTCGGGACGGATGCCGCGGCGGACCATCTCCGGCAGGATTTCGGCGGTGTTGCCGAGCAGGCCGACGGACTTGGCTTCGCCGTTCTTCGTCCAGCGGGCGATCATCTCCATCGCTTCGTCCAGCGTCTCGGCCTTTTCGTCGAGGTAGCGGGTGCGCAGGCGGAAATCGATCGAGTCCGGGTTGCATTCGACGGCCAGGCACGAAGCGCCTGCCATGACGGCGGCGAGCGGCTGGGCGCCACCCATGCCGCCGAGGCCGCCGGTCAGCACCCACTTGCCCTTAAGGTTGTCGCCATAGTGCTGACGGCCGGCTTCAACGAAGGTTTCGTAAGTGCCCTGAACGATGCCTTGCGTGCCGATATAGATCCACGAGCCGGCCGTCATCTGGCCGTACATGGCGAGACCCTTCTTATCCAGCTCGTTGAAGTGATCCCAGGTCGCCCAGTGCGGCACGAGGTTGGAGTTGGCGATGAGAACGCGGGGCGCATCCTTGTGGGTGCGGAACACGCCGACCGGCTTGCCCGACTGCACCATCAAGGTTTCGTCGTCGTTGAGGTCCTTTAGCGTCTCTACGATCTTGTCGAAATCGGCCCACGTGCGGGCGGCACGACCGACGCCGCCGTAGACGACCAGCTCGTGCGGGTTTTCCGCGACGTTCGGGTCCAGATTGTTCATCAGCATGCGAAGCGGCGCTTCGGTCAGCCAGCTCTTGGCATTGAGCGTGGTGCCCTGAGGGGCGCGCACGTCGCGAATATTGTGGCGCGGATTGTTGATGGTCATGCCTCGCTCCCTGTCAGCGTCTTGAGGTCAAATGCGATGGTTTCGATGCGGTTCAGGATCGCACCCAGCGGCTTTCGCAACAGGGCGGATCGTGTGGCGTCGAGCGCGAAAGGCGGCTCTTCGGCGGCGAGATGGGTCGATTGCGCGAGCTCCATCTGGATGGCATGCACGCCGGTTTCCGGGCGGCCATAGTGGCGGGTGGTCCAGCCGCCCTTGAAGCGGCCGTTGAGAATGCTGCTGTAACCTTCCGCAGCGGCAGCGATTGCGGCCGTCGCCTTCTCGATGTCAGGCGCGCAGGTCTTGCCCATGTCGGTGCCGATGTTGAGATCCGGCAGCTTGCCTTCGAACAGGAACGGAATGCGCGAGCGGATCGAGTGGCAGTCATAAAGCACGACCACGCCATGGATCGCCTTGACCCGCTCGATCTCGGCGGCAAGGGCCGCGTGATAGGGCGCATGGAATGACCGGAGCCGTTCGGCGATATCCGCTTCAGTCGGTGCCTCTCCGTCCTTCCAGATCGGCTTGCCGTCGAAATCCGTTTCCGGGATCAATCCGGTCGTGTTCTGGCCGGGATAGAGGCTGACGCCCTCGGGATCGCGGTTGGCGTCGATCACGTAGCGGTGGAAGGTGGCGCGAACGACGGTCACCTCCGGCAGCAGGCCATCATAAAGTTGATGGATATGCCAGTCGGTATCGGCGAGGATCCGACCGTTATCGTTCAGCCGATCCCAGATCGCAGCCGGCACGTCGGTGCCGGTATGCGGAAAGCCGAGAATGACCGGCGAGTTGCCTTGTCTGACTTCGACGACCGCCATTTCAGGCCTCCAGGCTTGGCAGGATGCCGGCGGAGACGGCGGCGTTCAGACGGCCCGAGGCGATGAGGTCGCCGGCGGCCTTGAGGTCGTTGGCCATGTAGCGGTCCTCTTCGATCGTCGGCGAGACGGCGCGAAGGGCGGCAGCGGCCTTCTGTAATTCAGGGCTCGTGGCGAGCGGCGCGCGGAATTCGACGCCTTGGACGGCGGTCAGTGCTTCGATGCCGACGATTGAGAACAGGTTCTCGGTCATCTGCAGCAGGCGGCGCGCGCCGTGGCAGGCCATGGAAACGTGGTCTTCCTGGTTCGCCGACGTCGGCGTCGAGTCGACAGACGCCGGATGCGAGAGCTGCTTGTTCTCCGACATCAGCGCCGCCGAGGTGACTTCAGCGATCATCAGACCAGAGTTCAGGCCCGGCTTCTTGGCGAGGAAGGCCGGCAGGCCGTAGGAGAGAGCCGGGTCTACGAGCAGCGCGATGCGGCGCTGCGAGATCGCGCCGATCTCGCAGACGGCAAGGGCGATCTGGTCGGCGGCAAAGGCAACCGGCTCGGCGTGGAAGTTGCCGCCGGAGACGACCGAGTTGTCTGAAAGAACGAGCGGGTTGTCGGTGACGGCGTTGGCTTCGGTTTCAAGCACGCGGGCGACCGAGCGCAGCAGATCGAGGCAGGCGCCGTCGACCTGCGGCTGGCAGCGGATGCAATAGGGATCCTGCACGCGCTCATCGCCTTCGATGTGGCTTTCGCGGATTGCCGAGCCGGCAAGCAGCGCGCGGAGAGCCGCGGCCGTATCGATCTGGCCGCGATGACCGCGCAACGTATGGATATCCGGATGGAAGGGCGCTGACGAGCCCATGGCCGCATCGGTCGACATGGCGCCGGTGATGAGTGCCGCCTGTGCGGCACGATGGGCGCGGAAGAGACCGGCGAGTGCCAGCGCCGTCGACGTCTGGGTGCCGTTGATCAGCGCAAGGCCTTCCTTGGCGGCCAGCACCACCGGTTTGAGGCCGGCGGCGGACAGCGCTTCGCCGCCGGACATGCGACGGCCTTCGAAATAAGCTTCGCCGTGGCCCATCATGACTGCGGCCATATGGGCGAGCGGGGCGAGGTCGCCGGAGGCGCCGACCGAGCCCTTTTCGGGAATGACAGGGATGACGCCCTTTTCGAGCATGGCTTCGATCAGCCGCACGAGTTCGAGGCGGACGCCGGAGGCGCCGCGACCGAGGGAGACGAGCTTCAGCGACAGGATGAGGCGAACGACGTTCTCGGCGAGCGGCTCGCCGACTCCGCAGCAATGTGACAGGATCAGGTTGCGCTGCAGCGTTGCAACGTCGGCGCTGTCGATCTTGATCGAGGCGAGTTTGCCGAAGCCGGTGTTGATGCCGTAGACCGGCGCGTTACCGGCGACGATCTCGGCAATGCGGGCGGCAGCCTTGTTGATGCCGGCGTCAAAGGACGGATCGAGGCGGGCCGGCTCGCCGGTCCAGTAAATGGTTTCGAGATCGCGGAGGGGCACGGAGCCCGGGTGTAGAGTGATGGTCATTGACCGATCCTTTGCCCTCTAAAGATGCGTTCATGAAGCGGATTGAAGCCGATGCGGTAGACGAGCTCGGCCGGATCCTCGATGTTCCAGATTGCCAGATCGGCGGATTTTCCGACTTCGATCGTGCCGGTTTCGGCCAGTAGGCCAAGCGCGCGGGCGGCTTCGCGCGTCGCACCGGCAAGGCATTCGGCAACCGTCAGCCGGAAGAACGTCGCCGACATGTTCATGGTGAGAAGCAGCGAGGTCAGCGGCGAGGTGCCGGGATTGCAGTCGGTGGCGATCGCGATACGCGCGCCGGCATCACGCAAAGCCTGGACCGGCGGCAGGCGCTCTTCGCGCAGCGCATAGAAGGCGCCGGGCAAAAGCACGGCGACCGTACCTGATTTGGCCAGGGCCGCAGCCCCTTCGGCGTCGAGATATTCAAGGTGGTCGGCCGAAAGCGCGCCGTAGGAGGCCGCGAGCTTTGCGCCGCCAAGGTTGGAGAGCTGTTCTGCGTGCAGCTTGACCGGCAGGCCGAGTGCCTTGGCGCGGTCAAAGACGCGGGCGATCTCGGCAGTCGAAAACGCGATGCCCTCGCAGAAACCGTCGACCGCATCGACCAGGCCTTCGGCATGGGCGGCGTCGAGGCCGGGCAGCACGACATCGGTGACGTAGTCATCGTTGCGGCCCTTGTAGTCCACAGGCGTTGCGTGTGCGGCGAGATAGCTCGTCATAACGCGCACCGGCCGCAGCGTTTCGAGTTTGCGGGCGGCACGCAGCATGTTGAGCTCGGCCGTGACGTTCAGTCCGTAGCCGGATTTGATTTCGACGGTCGAGACGCCTTCGGCAAGAAGCGTGTCGAGCCGCGGCAGGGTGCTTTCGACAAGCTGGTCGACGGTCAGCGCATTGGTCGCCTTGACCGAGGAAACGATGCCGCCACCGGCACGCGCAATCTCTTCATAGGTGGCGCCTTCGAGGCGCATCTGGAATTCGCGGGCGCGGTTGCCGCCATGAACGAGATGGGTGTGGCAGTCGATGAGAGCGGGCGTCACTACGCGGCCCTCGTAGTCCGTCGCTTCAAGGCTGCGTGCGAGGTCGGCGGGCAGTCCGCTCTCCGGCCCGGCATAGGCGATACGCCCATCGACGACCGCAACGGCCGCATTCTCGACGAGGCCAAGACCGTCAACGGTTTCGCCAAGCGTCACGAGACGCACATTGCGCCAGATGCCGGATGTCTGCCTGCGGGTCGAGAGTTCGTTCATCAGGTCGCCTCCACTGAATATAATGTATATACATATTAATTCGCTCCACAAGGGGAAATTTATGGAGCCTGCGGAAAAGGAAAGGGTGATCGGCCGAGTGAAACAGAACGGGGGCTTTGAGGAGATGACCGTAGAACTCTGATTTCTCGGGAATTTCTCACCCCGGGTTCGTCATCACCGCAGGCAAAAAGAAAAGGCCCCGAGCCATGAGGTTCGGAACCTTTGTCTGTGTCCTTGGAATGGGGATCGCGACGCGTGCCCGCGACCCGAAATCCTGCCGGGCCGCGAAAACAGATCACGCTAAACCGCGTGATCCGCCTTAGTGCGCAGCCGTTCAACCACCTCGACGAAGCGATTTCCGGCAATGTCGAGGCGACCGCTGTTGTCGATCACGCTGACATCCGGGCCTGAGGTCACGTCTGGAGCCTGGCGGCTGAGGCGTCGCAAAACTTCCTCTTCACTTTCGCGGCCGCGTTCGGCAAGCCGCTTTGCAAGCACAGGCGTCTCGGCTGTAACAACGACGACGGCGATCTCGCCGAAGGCTTCGCGGAACGCCGGCAGGGCACCACGGCTGCCATTGACGATCGCCGTCATGCCGTCCCTGACATTCCTGAGCACGACGGCGGGGATGCCGTATTTCAGCCCATGCGCATCCCAGAAAACGGCGAAGGCGCCGTCCTTCTGCATCTCGACGAACTCGTCTTCCGAGACGCTTTCATGTACCTCACTGCCGGCATCCGACGGACGGGTAATGACGCGGCGGACGAAATGCACGTCGTGACAATCCGCGAAATGCCGGGCGGCAAAGCCCATGACGCTGTCCTTGCCGGCGCCGCTCGGTCCAACAACGACGACAAGCGCGCCGCCCTGGTTGTTCGCGCTCATGCGACACGCCGTCCTTCGCGCCAGACGGAGCGCACGACCGGGATGCCTTCCTTGCGATGGACGCGAGCGATATCGGCGCGAAGGCCGACGCCGATGCGGCCGCGGTCATCGAGACCGACGGTACGCGCCGGCGTCGACGTCACCATGGCGATTGCCTTTGGCAGGTCGACGGCGTCGAGTTCGTCGGAGAGCACGAAGGGGGCGTGGATCAGACTGAAGGGCACATAGTCCGACGACAGCACGTCGAGCACGCCGCGCTCGGCGAGATCGCGGGCGGCGATGTTGCCGGAGTGCGACTTGCCGCGCACGATGTTCGGCGCGCCCATCAGAACGCTGAGGCCCGCGCGGTGCGACGCCTCGGCGGCCTCGAAGCTCGTCGGGAACTCCGCAAGCTTGATGCCGAAGCCGATCGATTCCTCGACGTGGTCGACGGTCGCGTCGTCATGGCTGGCGATCGTGATGCCGCGGGCCGCACAGGCCTCGGCGAGCGCGGTGCGGTGCGGACCGGCATACTTGGCCGACAACGCCTGCTGCCGCTCGACGAAGCGCGCGAATTCTTCGTCCGAGAAGCCGCGCTTGGCTTTGTAGTAGAGCGTGTACTGGTCCATCGTCTGGAACTGGCGCTGGCCCGGCGCATGGTCCATCAGCGAGACGAGCTTGACCTGCGGATCGTTCTGGAAGTCCTCGTAGTGTTCGAGCACGTCGGACGTTGAAACTTCGCAGCGCAGGTGGATCAGGTGATCGGCGCGAAGGCGACCCTCTTCCTTGGCCTGGGCCAGCGCGTCGGCCATGCTGCGCATCTCGCCCTTCTGGAAGCCGCCATCCTCGTCGGAGCCGAGACGCAGGCAGTCGAAGACCGTGGTGATGCCGGAGGTGACCACCTGTGCGTCATGGGCCTGGATTGCCGCGATCTTCAGCCAGCGCACGCCCGGGCGCGGCGAGTAGTGGGCTTCGAGGTGGTCGGTGTGCAGCTCGATGAGGCCGGGGATCAGATAGTCGCCTTCAAAGTCCTCGCCGCTGGCAACCGTGCCCTCGGAAATGTCGGCAATCTTGCCGTCGCGGATCAGCACCGAACCGTCGAGGATACTATCCTCGAGGACGATGCGGGCGTTGGTCAAAACCTGTTCTTTGCTCATCTCATGCGATCTTTCGTTGGGTGTCGCTGCCGAGCGGCAGCAGGGAGCGGACAGTAAAGGGTGCGCCGCGCTCCGGTTCGACGAAGAGCGCGACTGACGTGACGTGAAGTGGCTTGCCGATATGCTCGGCAAAGGTGGTTTCGAGCGCGGTACGCATCACGCCGCTGGTTTCCGTGGGCACCGGGCCAGTCAAGGTCAGGTGGAACTGGAACTCTTCGAAAACATAGGGATAGCCCCATTCTTTGAGGTAGCGCCTCTGGCGCTCAGGCAGGCTGTTTGGCTTGCGGCGGGCAAAGTCGGCGTCCGACAGCGGCGCGCGGAACGGGTCGAAGCGGTGAACGGCGTCTTCGGCCAAATCCAGCAGGTCGACGCAAGGCGCGGACGGCACGAGTGCGAAGAACGGGCCCAACTGGTGCAGCACGATTTCGGGGATCTCGAACGGGTCGAGGTCGGCGGCAAAGCACTCGAAAATACTTAGGAGCTCGTCTTCGTCCCGGCCTTCGGCAAGCTCGAAGGGAGCCTTGAGCGTACCGTGGAAACCGTAGCGCCGCGGGTCAGCCGTCAATGTGCGTTGCGTCTCTTCGTCAATCCCGGCGATCGTCGGAAGCGTGAGGTCCTCACCGGTAAAGGCGTCGCGCCCCAGCCAACGGGACGCGACCTGCGACAGCCGGTCGTCCGCCGGCGGCGCGAAATAGATGGCATAACGCACGGTCTTCACTTTCTTGTAGCGACCGGTCCGCCGGGCGGCGGATCGATTGTTTGCGGGATGCGATGCGCAGCTAGCCGATTTCCATGACAACATCATGATGGCGGACACGCAAATGCTTGGCTGTCGTCAATGTGCCTTGCTGCCCATCAGGCGCGAACGGCACGCGTTCGAGATGCTGTCGAAAATAAAGACAACCAGCAAGATCAGAAGCACCATATAGGCGACATTTTCCCAATCGGAATTGGTACGCATCGCTTCCCAGAGTTTGAGGCCGATACCGCCGGCGCCGACGGCGCCGATGATCGTCGCCGAGCGAGTGTTCGATTCCCAGAAGTAGAGCGCCTGGCTGGCAAAAACCGGCAGCACCTGCGGAAGCACGCCGAAGCGCTGCACGGCAAGCGGCGTCGCTCCGACCGACTTCACGCCCTCGCGCTGCTTGTCATCGATGTTTTCCAGCGCCTCGGAATAGAGTTTGCCGAGCGTACCGGTGTCGGTGAAGAAGATCGCGGAGATGCCGGCAAGCGGTCCGGGGCCGAAGGCGCGGGTGAAGAACAGTGCCCAGATGAACATGTCCACCGACCGCAGGAAGTCGAAGAAGCGCTTGACCACCTGGTTGGTCAGGAAGCTCGGCGTGATGTTTCTGGCGGCAAGGAAGCAGAGCGGGAAGGCGATCAGCGACGCAAAGAGCGTGCCGACGAAAGCCATGACGACCGTCTGCAACAGCTTCGTCCAGACGTCCAGATGCTGCCATTCGGCGTTATAGAGGATGTTGTTCCAGGCGAGCGAAAGGTTCGAACGCGTCGGGTCGATCTGTTCGCCGGATGTGATGAGCGCGACGACCTCGCCATAGCTTTTGCCGAAGAATGGCGAGTTGGTGTCGAACAGGAAGTTCGCCCAACCGAAGAAGCGGTTGCGGACGGAAACCTCGTCGCCTTCCACTTCAGCCCACCCGGTGGCGCCAAAGGCAAGCACGATCTTTTCGCCTGGCCGCTTCTGTGTCGCCCAGGCGGGCAGTTGGCCCTGCGGCCTCACCGTGTCGACGCCGTCTACGGTCATCACAAACGTGTCGCCGCCATGGGTAGCCTTCACCAGGCCATCGGCGATCTCGATCCTGGTCGAGCGGTCGTAGGTTACGACGACGCGCGTCAGCACGTCTTCCGTCCGGGTTTCGATACGGTTCTGCGTTTCGGCAGCGGCTGTGCCACCGAGCGCGGAGCCGGGCGCCATGAAGCTGAACGACGAGCTTGCCTTCGGCTTGACCGCCTGCGCGGTGGAGGCCGGTATCTCGACCTGGCGCGTCACCGTCTGCCTGTCGAGCTCCACCCAATCCGGATTGGGATTGGGCCCGAGCGGCGAATTGCGCTGATAGTTGAGACGCATCGTACGGTCGGGGGCGACGTGGATTTCCGGGCGTACCTCATAGGAAACCCAGTCGGCGAGGTAGGTGCCGGCGATGCCCCAATTGGCATTGCCGAGCACGTGGCCGATCGAGAAGAACCACCAGCTGAAGATGAGGTAGACGACGACGCCGCCGGCGATGGCTGCGGTGCGCACGCGGCTGGAGGTCGAGGATTTGAGGAGGTCGGGATGGCGGCTCGCGATCGCGTCCATTTCCATCGGGTTCAATCGTGTGGTCGTGGTCATGGTACGCACCTACTGGGCAAGCTGGAAGGCCTGCTCGCCAACGAGGCGGCGGCGAAGCCAGGCGGAAAACTGGTCGACGGCAAAAATGGTCGCAAACAGCAGGAGGACGATTGCAAGGGTCTTGGCCTGGTGTCCCTGGCCGATCGAAAGGCGCAGCAATTCGCCGATGCCGCCGCCACCGACGGCGCCGATGATCGTCGAGGCGCGCACGTTGATCTCGAGGCGCAGCAGGAAATAGCTGGTGAAATTGGGCAGCACCTGCGGCACCATGCCGAACCAGACGCGCTCGATCCAGTTGCCGCCGGCAGCCCGCAGGCCCTCGTCCGGCTTCATGTCGGCGTTTTCGACCACTTCATAAAAGAGCTTGCCGAGCGCGCCGATCGTGTGGATCGAGACCGCGGCGATCGCCGGAATGGGGCCGAGCGAGAGGATCGCGAGGAAGAAGCCGGCGATCACCACCTCCGGAAATGCCCGGAGAACTTCCATGATGCGGCGAACGATGCCGCGGATCCACGGATTGGGCATCAGGTTGCGCGCGGCAAGGAAGCAGAGCACGAAACCGAGGGCCGTACCGATCACCGTCGAGAAGATCGCGATGTTCACGGTCTCCAGCATCTTGTGCACGTATTCGGGGATGTAGAAGCTTTCGGTCAGGTACAGCCGGCCCTCGGGGTAGTTGTACTTGAAGCTGCCATCGTCATAGGGCGAGGGCAGGTCGAACATGGCGCGGAAAATTTCTAGCCCGTCGCGCGGCGCGAGATCGCCGACGAAATCGAAGAAATGCGGCAAACGGTCGAAGAACTTGCCGGCATTGGAATCGTTGGCGAACCAGAGCGAGCCCGATAGCGCCAGGAGGAGAACGCCGAAGCCAAGCCAGGAATAGAGCCGGCGGCGGGAACTGAGTTCCTGCCAGTGACGCTCGATGACGGCGCCGTTGTCGCTCAGATGTCGCGGGAGCAGGGAAGTTGCCATGACCGTTCCGGCTTTCGCCGGCCTCTTGAGCATTTCCAGGTAAAGTGCGAAGCGGTTTTCCGCCCCGGAAATGCGTGAAAACAATGCGGCGAAGGATGCGAAAGCACCCCTTCAAACAGTGAAACGCTGGCCGTTTGGGCGGCCAGCGTTCCCGAGTGGTGCGGGTCTATCAGCCGCCGATCGTCGCCTTGCGGGCGTCGATGATCGGCTTGTAGAAGTCGGCGTTGACTTCGGTGTAGCCGGTGAAGTCACCGCCCTGGATGGCCGAGAAGCAGGCCGCGTCGGTCTTCGGCAGGTCCAGCATGAACTGCTTGAACTTCGCCTTCATGTCGTCGTTCATCGTGTTGCGCACGACGATCGGGCCGTTCGGGATCAGCGGCGACTTCCAGAGCTCGACCAGGTCGTTCATGTCGAGGATGCCCTTGTCGACCATCTTCTTCAGGTTGCCCGAGGTGTAGCCGTCCTTGAATTCGCCGACGCCCGAGCCGAAGGTCGTGCCGGCATCGAAGGTGCCCTTGACGACTTCGAGAACGAGGTTTTCGTGACCGCCGCCGAAGCCGGTTTCACCGAAGAATTCCTTGACCGGGGCGCCGATCGCTTCCGGGAGCGTGACGAGCGGGACGAGGTAGCCCGAGGTCGAGTCCGGGTCGGCGAAGCCGAGCTTCTTGCCCTTCAGGTCTTCGATCTTGGTGATGCCGGAATCCTTGCGGGCAACCATGATCGAGTGGTAGCCGGTCGAACCGTCGGTCTGAACGGTCGTCAGGATCGGCTCGACGGCGTCAGCCTTGGCGAGGTAGATCTTGGCGTAGCCGGAAGCGCCGAGTTCGGCGTAGTCGAGCGTGCCGCCGAGCAGGCCCTGGATGACGCCGTCATAGTCGGCGGCCGGGAACAGCGAGACCTTCTCGACGCCAATGGCGGCCGGCAGCTTGTCGACCAGGCACTGGAAGTTGCGCAGGCGGTCGGCTTCGTTTTCGCCGCCGAGGATGCCGATGCGGAATTCCTTCAGGTCTTCAGCCTGGGCGTGGCCGACGAGGGCGAGGAGCGCTACGGCGCCCAGAAGAGCTTTCTTCAGCATAAGGTTCTCCCGTGTCCGGCTTGGCCGGATCCTATTGGGTTTCAAAGAGGTGCCCTTGACGCGGGCTTTCGATCATGGCGGGCGTCAGATGCCGGCCAGTGCCAGCGGCTTGAGGCCGGCCGATGCCGTTTCTTCCTGCGGTACTGCCGCCGGAATGTTGATGCTGGTGGAGGTCATCGATTCCTCGATGCCTGTGTCGGCGCCGTAGATCTCGGCAACCGCTGCCGCGGTCAGATCCTTGGGTTGGCCGTCGAAGACGACGCGGCCATGCGCCATGCCGATGATGCGTTCGCAATAGTTGCGGGCGGTATCGAGCGTGTGGAGGTTGGTGATCACCGTGATGCCATGGCGCTCGTTGATATCGCGCAGCGCATCCATGACGATCTTGGCGTTCAGCGGGTCGAGCGAGGCGATCGGCTCGTCGGCAAGCAGAACCTTCGGCTGCTGCATCAGCGCGCGGGCGATCGCGACGCGCTGCTGCTGGCCGCCGGAAAGCGTGCCGGCCGGCTGGAGCGCGGTCTGCTCGATGCCGAGGCGCTCAAGTGCGCCGATCGCCATGATGCGTTCTTCGCGGGTAAACATGTTGAGGATGCTCAAGACGGTCGAGCGGTGGTTGAGACGCCCGAGAAGCACGTTGGTGAGCACGTCGAGGCGCGGCACCAGGTTGAACTGCTGGAAGATCATCGCGCAGTCGCGCTGCCAGGTGCGAAGGGCAGCACCGCGCAGCGACGAAACTTCCGTGCCATCGAAGACGATCGAGCCGGACGACAGATTGACGAGGCGGTTGATCATACGCAGAAGCGTCGACTTGCCGGCGCCCGAGCGGCCGATCACGCCGACCATCTGCCCTTGCGGTATGTCGAAGGTAACCGAACTCACGGCTGTCTTCTTGCCGAACTGGCGGGTTACATTCTTCAACTGAAACATGTCTAGCAGGTCCTCTTCCGGGGAGACCGGTCATCGGTATGACCCTGCCATATCGGCGCTTCATGAAGCCGGAATGTCAGTTTGTTGTAAGTTCTGTTACAGTTCACAGCCCCGCATGTTTGGTTAACAAAATTTGAATGGCTGCGCGCAGGCGCCTGCACTCCCCGTCAACTTCAAGGGGCGCGTATCAACATCGAGCGGATATCTGTGGTCGGAGCCGCCGTCGCGGCCGGCGCAGTCGTTAGCTTTGTGGACCGGGGTCCAGCGTCGCGCCGGGAACATAGAGCGCAATCGGCCGGATCTCGTAGATCGCGGTCGGATTGGAGCGGCGCAATTCGCGCGCGGCGTCAACTGCCGCGTCGATGGCCGGGAAGTCGACGACGTAGAGGCCGAGCAATTGCTCCTTGGTTTCGGCGAAGGGGCCATCGGTGACAATGCCTTCGCCCTTGCCCCTCAGCGTCACAGCACCTTCTGTAGGCCCGAGCCGTGCGGCCGGGCCAAAGGCCTTCTGCTGGACGAACCGGTCATGAACTTCAAGCAGGTCGGACATCAGCGCTGCGTCCTCCTCCTCGGTCCAGGATTCGACGACGCCTGCTGTATGGTAGGCCAAGATTGCGTAATACATGAACCGTCCTCCCGCGCGTATTCGTGTCAGGTTTTGCCGGCCGCATCAACGCCTCGTCGTGCGGACGGCGTCACCGAGCGTGCCGCCGGAGTGGGGCGCGTGTTCAGCGGATCAGCCCCAGGCCGCCGCTGCCTAGCGACAGGCCTGCCTGGCAATCCGAGAACCGCGCTTGATCTCGCCGCGGGCTGCTGCGTCGCGGGCCCTCCAGACGGGGCCGCGCGCGAGCGAGCGGGCAACTTCGCGCCCGGGTATCTTCGGCTGAGCGCGCGCAGGCCTTCATCGATCGCGGCGTTGCCGAAGACCTCGTCACAGTCGTATTTCGACCCCGTCGCGCGCCGCAGTATCGTGCTGGGCGTGGCCTCCCTCGCCTGCGGCCAACTCTGCTCGGGCTAGCGTTCCAATCGAGCCGGGCTGAACTTTGCGGCATCGAGGCCGATCGCTTCGAAGGCCTCGGGCGCTGGTGCACCGACGAGGAGGCTTGCGGCGAATGCGCCGAGCGCCGGTGAGGTGAGGATGCCGTAGCCGCCCTGGCCGGCGAGCCAGAAGAAATCCGGTCGCTCGCGGGCAAAGCCGATCACCGGAAGCTTGTCCGGCGAGAAGCTGCGCATGCCGGCCCAGCTCTTGAAGATGCGGCGCACCGGCACGGTCGTTGCCTCCTCGACGTAGTGCGCAGCCCAGGCGACGTCGATCTCCTCCGGCTGGACGTCGGCCGGCTCGCACGGCGTTGCGTCGGCGGGCGAGGAAAGCAGCCGCCCGCCTTCGGGCTTCATGTAGAAGTCTTCATCGATCTCGTTGATTTCGGGCAGCGTCAGCGCGTCGATGCCTTCGGGCAGGTCGACGGTGATTGCGGTGCGGCGATGCGGCACGATGCCGATGGGGGCGACGCCGAACGATTGTGCGACGGGATCGGCCCAGCCGCCGGCAGCATTGACGATCGTCTTTGCACTGACTTCGCCGGCACTCGTCGCCAGCACCCAGCGGTCGCCGTTCCGGCGCGGCGCCAGCACGTCCGAGCGCTCGATAATTACCGCGCCATGGCGACGCGCGCCCCGGACGTAACCCTGCAGCAGGTTCTCGACTTCGATGTCCCAGAATTGCGGATCGTAATAGGCCGCAGCCACATAGTCGCGGCGCAGGATCGGCACACGCGCGATCGCCTCGTCGACGGTCAGCCGTTCAATTTCGGCGTTGGCACGGCTCTCCGCGGCAAACACCTCTTCGAACCGGGCAACTTTCTCGGCATTGGCGATCATGACGCCACCGCGCTGCTTGAGCAGCGCCACTTCGGAGAAGCCCTCAGGTGGATTATCGAAAAAGCCCTTGGATATCGCCGCCAGCGCACAGACCTCCGGCGCGTTATAGCGCAGCACGAACTCTGCCGCCGAGCGGCCGGTGCTGTGATAGCCGAGCCCTTCTTCCCGCTCGATCACCACGACGGAGCGATGCGGTGCCAGGAAATAGGCAAGCGACAGGCCGGCGATTCCAGCGCCAATGATCGCCACGTCGTAGTCTTGCATGTCCCGCCTCCGTTGGTTGTCGGCCGGACCATAGGCAAGGCGTCATCTGTGTTCAAATTTATAACTGGAAAGGTGGCTATCAATCCTGATGATGGTCGGCCCGATCGTCGAGGCAGTGGTCCAGCGGCTCCGTATCGGCCACATGGGCAAGAAATGCGGCCTCTGCCGGATTGAGGATCGCATTCGGATTGGAGATGCGGAAGACATCGGTGCTGGGCAGATCGCTATAGGGCGGCAGCTGCCACAGTTGGCCCGCCGCGACGGCTGGCGATGCCAAGTGATCCGGCAGCATGCCGATGCCGACATTGGAGGCGATCAGCCGCATCACCTCCTCGACATTGCAGGAGACGGCGCGGACCTGCTGGCCAAAAGACCCGATCGCGCGCACGGCGGTTACCGAGTTCATGTGCTGGCCGCCCAAAACGTCGGCGATGAAAGCGATATAGGGATTGCCCCTGAGGTCGTTGAAGTCGACACCTTCGACCCCGAAAAGCGGATGGCTTCTGCCGCAATAGAGCGCATAGCGCTCGCGCACGTGAAACCGCCTGTTCAGCCAGTCGGGAATGTTGCCGTCGCATAGGCCCATGGTCGCAACATTGCGCTCGACGGCGCTCAACACATCCACGGTAGTTGCGACCGTGACCGACAGCGTGACCTTGGGGTGCAGGCGAAAGAAGCTTTCGAGCTTGCGGTCCCAGGCGGGATTATGCGCGTGGCTGACCGAGTGGATGTTGAGATGGCCGGTGATCTCCTCGCCGGCGGTTTCAAGAACATTCGGCAGGCGGATGACGGCTGCGAAGATATCGCGGCACTGCGCATGCAGGCGCGCACCGGCGTCGGTCAGGTTGAAACGCCCGGGACGCCGGTCGATGAGTTTCTGGCCGACGGTTTGCTCCAACCGCTTCAACGCCATGCTGACGGCCGGCTGTTGCAGGAGCAACCGGTTGGCGGCGGCCGTGATGCTGCCTTCCTCGACGAGCACGACGAAGGTGCGCAGCAGATTCCAGTCGAGATTGTGGGCAAAGCGTTCGAGGCGGTCATTGGCCATGGTCGTGGCTTGCTTCTGATCTCTGGCGTTGAACTGGCCCTTTGTTCTGAGGGAAGCGGAGCGAAGGACGTCCGTTCTTGTCGTCATATTCCAGCGAATTTGCAACATGGGCTGCTCGATGGCGCACGAGGGGCCATTCCCCGGACGCATGAGGCGGTGCCTCAATTTCGTTTGAAACGGCATGCACCCCTTGCGATAACGTGAGCCGAATAATCCGATGGGAGAGAAACATGGCCGGCAAGACGCAATTTCAATGGGATGATCCGTTCCTCCTCGACGATCAGTTGACCGAGGACGAGCGTATGATCCGCGACACCGCGCGGGCCTATGCGCAGGACCGGCTGCAGCCGCGCGTCATCGACGCCTACCGCGAAGAATCGACCGATCCGGAGATCTTCCGCGAGATGGGCGAGCTCGGTCTGCTCGGCGTCACCGTTTCCGAAACCTATGGCGGCGTCGGCGCTTCCTACGTCGCCTACGGCCTCGTTGCTCGCGAAGTCGAGCGCGTCGATTCGGGCTACCGCTCGATGATGAGCGTGCAGTCGTCGCTGGTGATCTATCCGATCTATGCCTATGGTTCTGAGGAGCAGAAGCAGAAGTACCTGCCGAAGCTCATCAGCGGCGAGTGGATCGGCTGCTTCGGCCTGACCGAGCCGGACGCCGGTTCTGACCCGGCCGGCATGAAGACGCGCGCGATCAAGACCGAGAGCGGCTACCGCCTCGTCGGCTCGAAGATGTGGATCTCTAACGCACCGATCGCCGATGTCTTCGTTGTCTGGGCAAAGTCGGAAGCGCACGGAGGCGCCATCCGCGGTTTCGTGCTCGAAAAGGGCATGAAGGGTCTGTCCGCCCCGAAGATCGCCGGCAAGCTGTCGCTGCGGGCGTCGATCACCGGCGAAATCGTCATGG
Source organism: Ensifer sp. ENS02 (assembly GCF_014851885.1). NCBI lineage: Bacteria > Pseudomonadati > Pseudomonadota > Alphaproteobacteria > Hyphomicrobiales > Rhizobiaceae > Ensifer > Ensifer sp. ENS02. The sequence continues at coordinate 254,920 of NZ_JACVAO010000010.1, forward strand.
ACAGTGTCGAGGTCGGCGAAGAAGCGCTGCTGCCGAACGTCGAGGGTCTCAAGGGCCCGTTCGGCTGCCTCAACCGTGCCCGCTACGGTATCTCCTGGGGTGCGCTCGGCGCTGCCGAGTTCTGCTGGCATGCGGCGCGTCAGTACGGTCTCGATCGCAAGCAGTTCAACCGGCCGCTGGCGCAGACGCAGCTCTTCCAGAAGAAGCTTGCCGATATGCAGACGGAGATCACGCTCGGCCTGCAGGGGTCGCTGCGCGTCGGCCGCCTGATGGACGAAGGCCGCATGGCCCCGGAAATGATCTCGATCGTCAAGCGCAACAATTGCGGCAAGGCGCTCGACATCGCCCGCATGGCCCGCGACATGCACGGCGGCAACGGCATCTCGGAGGAATACCAGGTCATGCGCCACATGGTGAACCTCGAGACCGTCAACACCTACGAGGGCACGCATGACGTCCATGCGCTGATCCTCGGTCGCGCCCAGACCGGCCTTCAGGCCTTCTTCTGAGCGGTGCCGTCATGGAAACGCCGCTGAAGGGCATTCGTGTCCTGGAATTGGCCCGCATTCTGGCGGGCCCATGGATCGGCCAGACGCTGGCCGATCTCGGTGCCGACGTCATCAAGGTGGAAAGCCCGGCCGGCGACGACACCCGCACCTGGGGCCCGCCCTTCGTTGCGGGCGAGGAAGGCGAGAAGCTCGATGCCGCCTATTTCCACGCCTGCAACCGCGGCAAGCGCTCGGTGGTGCTCGACTTCACGACCGAGGAGGGGCAGGAGGCCGTGCGCCGCCTTGCCGCCCAGTCGGACGTGCTGCTTGAGAACTTCAAGGTTGGCGGGCTTACGAAATACGGGCTCGACTACGAGAGTCTGAAGAAGATCAATCCGCGGCTGATCTACTGCTCGGTCACTGGCTTTGGCCAGGATGGTCCCTATGCGCACCGCGCCGGCTACGACTACATCGTCCAGGGCATGAGCGGCATCATGGACCTGACCGGTGAGCCCGATCGCGAGCCACAGAAAATCGGCGTCGCCTTCGCCGATATCTTCACCGGTCTTTACGGCGTGATTGCCGTGCAGGCAGCACTTGCCCAGCGCGAGCGCACCGGCGAGGGGCAGCAGATCGACATGGCGCTGCTCGACTGCATGACGGGCGTGCTTGCCAACCAGGCGCTCAACTTCCTCGTCTCGGGCAAGGCGCCGCGCCGGCTCGGCAATGCGCACCCGAACATCGCGCCCTATCAGGTCTTCCCGACCTCGGACGGTCACCTGATCGTCGCTGTTGGTAACGACCGGCAGTTCGTGAAGTTCTGCACCCTGCTCGGGCGTTCGGATCTTGCGACCGACGAGCGTTATCTGACCAACGCGCTTCGCGTGCAGAACCGGGACACGTTGACGCCGGAACTCGCCGCCGAAACCGCGAAGATCGAGCGCGATACGCTGTTGAAGTTGCTGGAAGATGCAGGCGTGCCCGGCGGACCGATCAACACCGTTGCCGACGTCTTTGCCGATCCGCAGATCGAGCATCGGCAAATGCGTGTGGATACGCCGCATTCGGGGGCCGCTGCCGGTACGTCGCCCGGGGTCCGGACGCCGATCCGGTTTTCGGCCGCCGAGCTTGCGCTCGAGCGTGGCGTGCCGCGACTTGGAGAGCATACGGCCGAGGTGTTGGCCGAAATCGGGATGGACGCGTCGAAGAGCGATTAACGCGACGTGAGACGCTGAGTGTCTCGTTTAGGCGTGACCTGAAGAAAATAGCGAAAGCCCTGGAAATCGGAGAGATTTCCAGGGCTTCTTTGTTAAGCCTTGAGGGCGCGATCAAAGACGCGCGACAGCCGTTCGGCGAAGCCGCGCGGGTCCTGCGGCTTGTCGCCATCGAGCACGCGCGCCTGGTCGAGCAGGAGTTGGACGGCGTCCGTGCGGAACGCCGTATCGCCGGCGGGGCTCGCGGCCATGGCGGTGATCAGAGCGTGGCTCGGGTTGATCTCAAGGATCGGCTTGGGGGCGTCGTCGAGACGGCCAGCACCTTGCAGCATCTTTTCGAGCTGGCGGTCGGGGCCGTGTTCGGGTGCCACCAGGCAAACGGCGCTTTCCGTCAGGCGGTCGGAGGTGCGCACGTCCGAGACGGACGCACCGAGCGTCTCCTTGGCGAACGCGACGAAGTCGATGACCAGCTGGCTGGCCTGCGGCGCTTCTTCCTTGGCCCCCTCGGCCTTGGCGATGGCGCTGAGATCGGCCGCACCCTGCGTGATCGACTTCCACGGTTTTCCGTCGAAATCGGGCGCGGATGTGACCCAGAAGCTATCGACCGGATCGGTCAACAGCAACACCTCGATCCCGCGGGCGCGAAAACCTTCGAGCTGTGGTGAGGCCTTGAGCTGGGCAAGGTTGTCACCGGTCAAGTAATAGATCGCCGACTGGCCGTCCTTCATGTCCTTGACGTAATCGGTAAGGCTGCGCTGGCTCGCATCCGAAGTAGTGGTGCGGAAGCGCGACAGCGCCACCAGCTGCTCGCGGCGCTCGTAATCCTCATAGATGCCTTCCTTCAGCACGCTGCCGAAGTTTTCCCAGAGCTTGTCGAAGGTCTCTGTCTCGTTTTCCGCAAGCTTCTCGATCGCCGTCAGCACGCGATTGGTGACGCCCTTGCGGATGCTGGCGAGCAGCGGGCTTTCCTGGATCATCTCGCGCGAAACGTTGAGCGGCAGGTCCGACGTGTCGACGAGGCCGCGCACGAAACGCAGGTAACGCGGCAGCAATTCCGCTTCGTCGGTGATGAAGACGCGCTTGACGTAGAGCTTCATCCGGCCCTTGCGGTCCGGGTCGAACAGATCGAATGGCTTGGAGCCGGGCACGAAGGCAAGGGCCGTATATTCATGGCGGCCTTCGGCGCGGAAATGCACGGTCAGCGCTGGGTCGTCATATTGGCCGGCGACGCCGCGGTAGAAATCGGCGTAGTCTTCCTTGCTGATCTCGCTCTTCTGCTTGGTCCAGAGCGCGGTGCCGTCCCCGACCTGGACAGGCTCGGCATCGGGCTTTTCGAGAATCGAGATAGGCACCGGCACGTGGCCGGATTGGTCCTTGACGATGCGCTCGACGGTCCAGCGCGACGTGTAGGTCTTGGCGTCTTCCATCAGGTGCAGCGTGATGCGTGTGCCGCGCGCCGGGGCGTCCGCAAGTTCGGCTGCGGAAACGGTGTAGCTGCCCTTGCCGTCGGACGACCACAGGAAGGCGTGCTCCGAGCCGGCGCGGCGCGAGACCACATCGACCTTGTCGGCGACCATGAAGGCGGAATAGAAGCCGACGCCGAACTGGCCGATGAGCTGCGCGCCCTCCTTGCCCTGGGCGGCTTCAATGCGCTCCATGAAGGCGCGTGTGCCCGAGCGGGCGATGGTGCCGAGCGCTTCGACAAGCTCGTCGCGACCCATGCCGATGCCGTTGTCCTCGACGATGAGCCGGTTATTTTCCTCGTCCAGCGTCAGGGTGATGCGGGGTGTCGGGTCGCCGGCCAGAAGCTCCGGCGAGACGATCGCCTCATAACGCAGCTTCTCGCAGGCATCCGCCGCGTTCGAAATCAGTTCGCGGAGGAAGACGTTCTTGTCGGAATAGACCGAATGCACCATCAAATGGAGCAGTCGCGCCACATCGGCTTCGAAGACATGTTTCTCTACGGACATTTCGGTTTCGCTCATTGCCTGGCAACTCCTTTGGGTTTCGCCCCAATTGGCAAGCTGTGTCCTGAATTTCAAGGCCCGACTTGCGCACTCCCCATTTCTGGACAATGCTGCACTGCGAAAGATCACTCAACACCAGCGAAACGATGCTTCTTCAACGGGGTCGAAGGCGAGGAATTCGCAAAGGGCGACAAGTCGCCGTAACACTCCGCTGTTATGTTCCTGCGACCCGGACAGATGGTCCTGGGTCACCATGCCGAGTTCATATCGCGTTCTGCCGCCAGTCGATTTGACTAAGGTCAATGCGCGACAAATTGCGTTGCTCTATTGGCCTTGGCGACGGGGCTGACCTTCAATCGCACCGAGGAGTGGACATCATGCCCAAGCATTCCACGAGCCCGACAATCCCGACTTTCGCAGATGCCTATTCCTTTTCGCTCGATGCCTGGCAACGTTCGATCCTTTTTCTCGATGTCATGCGTCAGCGCGGCGCGCAATACGAGGAACATCGCACGCAGACCGCGCCGAACGTGCTGGAGTTCGAGGCCCAGCTTGTTACCGATGGGCGCACGCTCGCCCGGCCGGTGAACTATGCGCTGGTCAGCATCGTTCCGCCCGAGGGCGTCACGGTCGATCCGACCAAGCGTCCCTTCGTCGTCGTCGACCCCCGGGCCGGCCACGGCCCCGGCATTGGCGGCTTCAAGGCCGACAGTGAAATCGGTGTCGCGCTGAAAGCGGGCCATCCCTGCTACTTCATCGGCTTCTTGCCGGATCCGGTTCCTGGACAAACGATCGAGGACATCGCACTGGCCGAAGCCGGCTTTCTCGAAACCGTCATCGCCCGCCATCCGGAAGCGGACGGAAAGCCCTGTGTGATCGGAAACTGCCAGGCGGGTTGGGCGGTCACGATCGTCGCCGCGCTGCGTCCCGAACTCTTCGGCCCGATCATCATTGCCGGCGCGCCGCTGTCCTATTGGGCAGGCGTGCACGGGCAGAACCCGATGCGCTATTCCGGCGGGCTTCTCGGTGGCAGCTGGCTGACGGCGCTGACCGGCGACCTCGGCGGCGGCATATTCGACGGTGCCTGGCTGGTACAGAATTTCGAGAACCAGAATCCGGCCAACACCCTCTGGACCAAGCAATACAATCTCTATTCGAAGATCGACACGGAAGCCGCGCGCTACCTCGGGTTCGAACGCTGGTGGGGTGGCCACGTCACGCTCAATGCCGAGGAGATGCAGTTCATCGTCGACGAACTCTTCGTGGGCAACAAGCTTGCCGCGGGCGAAATCCGAACATCGGACGGCACGGCGATCGACCTTCGCAACATCCGCTCGCCGATCGTGGTCTTCTGCTCCAAGGGCGATAACATCACCCCGCCGCAGCAGGCGCTCGACTGGATCCTCGACCTCTATGACAGCGTCGACGAAATCCGGGCCTACGGCCAGACGATCGTCTACACCGTCCACGAGACCGTGGGACATCTCGGCATTTTCGTCTCCGCCGGCGTCGCGCGGAAGGAACATGACGAATTCGCCTCCAATATCGAGTTGATCGACGTGCTGCCGCCTGGGCTTTACGAGGCGGTGCTGACGCCGGCGAGCGAGGCGGCCGAGGGCAGGGCGCTCGTCTCCGGAGAATGGCTGATGCGCTGCGAGCCGCGCACCCTCGAGGACATCCGCGCGCATGGCGGCAACGACATCGAGGATGACAGGCGTTTTGCCACCGCGGCGAAGCTTTCGGAGATCAATCTGGCGCTCTATCGCACCTATCTGCAGCCAATGGTCAAGGCAGCGGCAACGCCGCCCGTGGCGGAGGCGATGCGCAACATGCACCCGCTGCGTCTGCAATACGCGCTTTTCGGGCCCGACAACCCCTTCATGGCCTGGACGTCGGCGCTGGCGGACTATGTCCGTGAAAACCGCGAACCTGCTGCCGCCGGCAACCCGTTCATCGCCTGGCAGGAGGCGCTGTCGCAGCAGATCGTGGACGGGTTAGAGACCTGGCGACGGACGGCTGAATATCTTTCGGAGCAAAGCTTCCACGCCATCTACGGCGCTCCGACCCTGCAAGCGGCACTCGGCATCGACACGAACTCAGACCAGCCGCCGCGCAAAGCGGAGAAGAGCCTCTTGCACCGCGAACTCGTCAAGGCGCGGATCGCCGAACTCAAGGCCAGAATGGCCGTGGGCGGAACCTGTGAAGGTCTTGCCAGAGCCCTGACCTTCGTCGGCATGGCGCGCGGAGGCGCGGACGAACGCGGGTTCGAGGCTGTGCGCCGGCTCCGGCTTTCCCATCCGGAAGCAAAGCAACTGAGCCTGGCCGACTTCAAGACCGTTATGCGGGAGCAGTATTTCATGCTGCTGATCGACGAGGCGGCGGCGCTCGCCGCTCTTCCGAAGCTGCTACCGGAGGCGGTCGAGGAGCGTCGCAGTGCCTTTACGGCCCTTCGTGAGGTACTGGAGGCATCCGGAGCCGTGACGGGCGTGGCTGCCGAGCGGTTGCAGCAGGTTGCCGCGCTCTTCCGCCTGGACCGCGAGCCGCCGGTTCCGATCGCGGCGGGCAAGATCATTCGCAATCGCACCGCTACCTGATGAGGGAGTATCGACGTGTCCGAGGTAACCGAACTGCCGATTGAGCAGTCCAAATACGATCTCCTGATTGCCACCGCGCGAGACGAAACGCCGGCGGTCACCATTGTCGCGCATCCCTGCGACGAGACCTCTCTGCGCGGTGCGTTGGAGGCCGCGCAAATGGGGCTGATCGCGCCCGTTCTCGTCGGGCCAGAGGCAAAGATCCGCAGCGTGGCCGCCGAACATGGCCTCGACCTCGGTCGGTGCGAGATCGTCGACGCGCCGCATAGCCATGCGGCCGCAGCGAAAGCGGTGGCGATGATCCGCGAGGGTCGTGGCGAGTTGCTGATGAAAGGCAGCCTGCATACCGACGAACTGATGAAGGAGGTCGCGGCGTCGGCGACCGGGCTCAGGACCGATCGAAGGATCAGCCACGTCTTCATCATGGACGTACCGGGGCATTCAGAGACGCTCTTCATCACGGACGCCGCCATCAACATCTTTCCCGACCTCGAAGCCAAGCGCGACATCGTGCAGAATGCCATCGATCTCTGGGTGACGATCGGCCTCGGCGAGCCGCGCGTCGCCATTCTTTCTGCGGTCGAAACGGTAACGACGAAGATCCCGTCAACGATCGAGGCGGCAGCACTCTGCAAGATGGCCGAACGCGGCCAGATCACCGGCGGCCTGCTCGATGGTCCGCTTGCCTTCGACAACGCGATCGACCCGGAGGCAGCAAGGATCAAGGGCATCACGTCGCCCGTGGCCGGCCGCGCCCAGATTCTGGTGGTGCCGGACCTTGAGGCGGGCAACATGCTCGCCAAGAACCTGACGTTCCTGTCCCATGCCGACGCTGCCGGCATCGTGCTTGGAGCGCGCGTGCCCATCGTGCTGACGTCGCGGGCGGACTCCGTGCGCACGCGCCTCGCCTCCTGCGCGGTCGCCGCGCTCTATGCGGCGCGCCGGCGGACCTCGCAAGTTGCGGCGGTATGACCATGGATGCGCTTCTCGTCGTCAACGCCGGCTCATCGAGCTTGAAGTTCCAGGTTTTCGGGATCACGGATCAAGGGCTCGAACGCCAGATCAAGGGCCAGATCGGTGGCATCGGCACGCGTCCCCGCCTGCAGGCGAAAGCGGCCGACGGCACCATTCTGATCGACAAGAGCTATGATGCCGACGTCGTTGGCGATCTGCCGGCGGCGATCGCGGCGGCACGCGACTGGTTGATGACGCTCGAAGGCTTCACCTTACGGGCGGTCGGCCATCGCGTAGTACATGGTGGCCCCGATTATGCGGCGCCGGTGCTGATCGATGCGACCGTCCTTGATCGCCTCGCGAGCTACCAGGATCTGGCACCGCTGCACCAGCCCAACAATCTTGCTCCGATCCGTCAGGCGATGGCGATCAATCCGGATGTACCGCAGGTCGCCTGTTTCGATACCGCCTTCCATCATGGCCACCCGGAAGAGGTGAACTGCTACGCCATGCCGCGCAGCTTCTATGAGGACGGTGTGCGGCGCTACGGCTTCCACGGCCTTTCCTATGAGTACATTTCAGAGCGTCTGCGGGATGTGGCGCCTGCGGTCGCAGGTGGTCGCGTCATCGTCGCCCATCTCGGCAGCGGCGCCTCTATGTGCGCCTTGCGCGATGGTCACAGCATCGAGAGCACCATGGGCTTCACCGCGCTCGACGGCCTGCCGATGGGAACGCGGCCCGGTCAGCTCGATCCGGGCGTCGTGCTCTATCTGATCCTGCAACGCGGCATGAGCGCTCAGGCCGTTTCTGACCTGCTCTATCACGAGGCCGGCCTCAAGGGGCTCTCTGGCGTCTCGAATGACATGCGCGACCTGCTCGCAAGCGCAGACGCCCATGCCAAGCTCGCGATCGACCACTTCGTCTATCGCGCAGGGCTCAATGTCGGGATGCTTGCAGCCGCGCTCCGTGGCATCGACGCCTTGGTTTTCACGGCGGGCGTCGGGGAGAACTCCGCACAGATCCGCGCCCGCATCGCCGAGAACATCGCCTGGCTCGGGGCCGAACTCGACCCAGCCGCCAACGAGGCCGGCGCGACGCTGATTTCGACGCCTTCGAGCCGCGTTGCGCTTTACGTCATCCCGACCGACGAGGAACTGATGATCGCCCGCCACACGCTTGCACTGCTTAAAACCCGCGCAGCCTGATCCATCGGAGACAATTGATGTCCATTCCTGTCGCAAAGGCCAAACTTCTGGACGGCCGCAAGGGCCTGATCGTCGGCATTGCCAATGATCGATCGATCGCCTGGGGCTGCGCCCGTGCCTTCCGCGCCTTCGGGGCGGAGGTGGCGGTCACCTATCTGAACGACAAGGCGAAACCTCACGTCGAACCCCTGGCGCGTGAAATCGAAGCGCCGATCTTCCTGCCGCTCGACGTGGCCGTGCCAGGGCAAATGGAAGCGGTGTTCGAGGAGATCGAGAAGACCTGGGGTGAACTCGACTTTGTCGTCCATTCGATCGCCTTTTCGCCGAAGGATACGCTCGGCGGCCGCGTCGTCGATGTCCCGCGCGAGGGCTTCCTGAAGACTATGGACATTTCCTGCTGGTCCTTCATCCGCATGGCGCATCTCGCCGAGCCGCTGATGAAGAACGGCGGCACGCTCTTCACCATGACCTATCATGGCTCACAGGTGGTGGTGGAAAACTACAACATCATGGGTGTCGCCAAGGCCGCACTCGAAAGTGCCGTCCGATACCTCGCCTCCGAACTCGGCCCGAAGGGGATCCGCGTGCACGCCATTTCGCCTGGCGCGCTGGCGACGCGCGCCGCTTCCGGCATTCCGGAATTTGACGCGCTGCTCGAAAAGACCAAGGTCAAATCGCCGAGCCGCGAGCTGATTGACATCGACGACGTCGGCGCGGCCACCGCCTTCCTTGCGCATGACGCCGCCCGCCTGATCACGGGCCAGGTGCTTTATGTCGACGGCGGCTACCACATCATCGACTAACCGCCGGGTCTCCGCATGGGTCAGATATTGCCCATGCAGAGATACTTCATCTCGAGATAGTCTTCGAGCCCGTGGCGGGAGCCTTCGCGGCCGATGCCCGATTGCTTGATGCCGCCGAAGGGCGCGGCTTCGGAGGACATGCGGCCGGTGTTGATGCCGACCATCCCGTATTCGAGCGCCTCGGCCACATGCCAGACGCGCTTCAGATTTTCGGCGTAGAAATAGGCGGCAAGACCGTAGATCGTGTCGTTGGCTTCGGCGATCACCTGCTCGGCGGTCTCGAAGCGGATGATCGGGGCGATCGGACCGAAGGTCTCTTCCTGGGCGACGCGCATGTCTGTCGAAATGCCTGTTAGCACCGTCGGCTCGAAGAAGGTGCCGGACGTGCCGATCCTGTGGCCGCCGGCGCGCACCTTGGCACCCTTCGAAACGGCGTCGGCGACATGGGCCTCGATCTTTTCGATCGCGTGTTTGTCGATCATCGGGCCGATGGTGATATCAGGCGTGAAACCGTCGCCGACAGTCAGCTCGGCGACGCGCCTGACGAACTTTTCGGCAAAGGCGTCATGCACGCCCGCTTGCACATAGATGCGGTTGGCCGAGACGCAGGTCTGGCCGGCATTGCGGAACTTCGCCTGGATGGCGCCATCGACCGCCTCGTCGATGTCGGCGTCGTCAAAGACGATGAAGGGGGCGTTGCCGCCAAGCTCCAGGCTGACCTTCTTGATCTGGTCGGAGCATTGTCGCATCAACAGCCGCCCGACCTCGGTCGAACCGGTGAAGCTGATCTTGCGCACCTTCGGGTTGCTGCAAAGTTCGCGGCCGATTGCAGCGCCTTCTGCGGCATAGAGCAGGTTGAGGACACCGGTCGGGAAGCCTGCCTTTTCGGCGAGCAAGAACATCGCGCCGGCAACGAGCGGTGTCTGTTCGGCGGGTTTCAGCACGATGGTGCAGCCGGCGGCTAGCGCCGGCGAGATCTTGCGGGCGACCATCGAGGCCGGGAAATTCCATGGCGTGATCGTGCCGACGACGCCGACGGGCTGCTTGATCACAAGCATGCGGCGGTCGTTGGCCGGGGCGGGGAAGGTTTCGCCATAGATGCGTTTCGCCTCTTCCGCATACCACTCGACATAGGCCGCGGCATGCAGCACTTCACCCTTCGATTCGCCGATGGGTTTCCCCATCTCGGCCGTCAGGATGGCTGCAAGGTCGTCGGCATGCGCGACGATCAGGTCGTACCAGCGGCGAAGCACGGCACTGCGGTCTTTGGCAGGCTTTGCCGCCCAGAGAACTTGCGCCTTGGCCGCAGCTTCGATTGCCGCATGGGCTTCGTCGATGCCCATATCCGGCAGCGTCGCCAGCTTTTCGCCGGTCGATGGATTGAAGACGTCGAAGGTTGCGCCAGCCCAATTCTTGCCGGCCGCGGGGATGGAGTGAAGCGAAGCGAACAGGTCGGCGTCGCGCAAGTGCTTGGTCAAGGCGGGGGTCAAGGTCATGGCGGGCATCCTCCGGCGATGGCCTGCCGCGAGACGGCAGGCCCGCTTTTGCTTGTTCTTGCGGGTGCCGATCAATCCCGGCACCCGAGAATTGCGCGTCTGAATTGGCGCGCAGCACCTACAGCGCAGCGAATCCCTCAGGATGCGCTAAGGCCGCCATAGCACTTTGAATTGCTGCATAATTTTGCCCTCAAGTCGATCCTGAATTGAGGAATTATGCACCGGGCAACCCGCGTTGCTGGTCGCCCGGTCGAGGATCAAGCACGCGCTGCGAGGATCGACGCTTCGAGAATGTCGAGCGCTTCGGCGAAGACTTCGTCCTGGATGGTGATCGGCGCCAGGAAGCGGATGACGTTGCCGTGCACACCGCAGGTAAGCAGGATCAGGCCCTTTTCCAGAGCGATCAGGCGCACCTTGTTGGCAAAGTCAGCGCTCGGCAGGTTGGTCTTCACGTCGTTGAACTCGACGGCGTTCATGAAGCCGGGGCCGCGGATGTCGGCGATTTCGGGCGCCTGCTCGCGGATTGCGGCAAGCCGCTGCTTCAGCCGGCCGCCAAGCTGCTCGGCGCGCTCGCAGAGCTTCTCCTCAGCGATAACGTCAAGGACGGCGTGCGCTGCGGCGATGCCGAGTGGGTTGCCGCCATAGGTGCCGCCAAGGCCGCCCGGCGCTGGAGCATCCATGACTTCGGCGCGGCCGGTGACGGCGGCAAGCGGGAAGCCGCCGGCGAGGCTTTTCGCCATGGTGATGAGATCGGGCGCGACATCATGGTGGTCCATGGCAAACATCTTGCCGGTACGGGCAAAGCCGGTCTGAACTTCGTCGGCGATCAAGAGAATGCCGTGCTGGTCGCAAATTTCGCGCAGCGCCTTCATGAAGGCGGCAGGCGCCGGATAGAAGCCGCCTTCGCCCTGCACGGGCTCGAGAATGATCGCGGCGACGCGACCCGGATCGACGTCGGCGGCAAAGAGCTTCTTCAGCGCAGCGAGCGACTGTTCGGTGGTGACGCCGTGCAATTCGATCGGGAAGGGGGCGTGGAAGACGTCGCCCGGCATCGCGCCGAAGCCGACCTTATAGGGAACGACCTTGCCGGTGAGCGCCATGCCCATGAAGGTCCGGCCGTGGAAGCCGCCACTGAAGGCGATAACCGCCTGACGGCCTGTCGAGGCGCGGGCGATCTTGACGGCGTTTTCGACGGCTTCGGCGCCGGTGGTCACGAAGATGGTCTTCTTGGCGAAGTCGCCGGGCGTCAGTGCATTGAGGCGCTCGGCGAGATGCACGTAGGATTCGTAGGGAACGACCTGGTGGCAGGTGTGGGTGAAGCGATCGATCTGCGCCTTGACCGCCTCGATCACCTTCGGGTGGCGATGGCCGGTATTGACGACCGCGATGCCGGAGGCGAAGTCGATGTAGCGATTGCCTTCCTTGTCCCAGATTTCCGAATTTTCCGCGCGGTCGGCGTAGATCTGGGTGGTCATGCCGACGCCGCGCGAGATGGCGGCGTTCTTGCGGTCGGGGAGGCTGGTCATGGCGCGTTCCTGTCGTCTGGAGTTAATATATTGCATTTTTTCTGCAAGTTTATTGTGGAAGTGGTACACCTTTCACTGTCGATTGCAAATCAAATTTGGTGATCGAGACACCACGGTTGCTGATGCGCCGTTCTTGTCAGATCTCGATCGCGGCGGCTAAGGTTGCGGACACGCCGGAATTGCAAGGATTCGGGCAGCGCCGCTGGGCGGTAAAGGGAAATTGGAATGGGCGCAGTGCGCTACAAGGTCGCTGAAGCGGCGCGACTGGCGGGGGTTTCCGCCTCGACGCTGAGGCTATGGGAGACGCAAGGTCTCGTCGTGCCCGAGCGCTCGCCGACGGGGCATAGGCAGTATACCGAGAACGATCTTGCCCGGTTGAAGCGCATCTCCTGGTTCCGGGCCGAGCGTGGTCTCAATCCGGCTGCGATCCGTGAGGCGCTGGACGCCGAAGCGGCTGCGGATGACCAGCCCCCATCGGCGACGAGCGACGGGCCTGAAAACCAGATCGGGCGCAAGCTACGCAGCCTCAGGCACGCCGCCGGCAAGACGCTGGAGCAGGTCGCCGGCGAGATCGGCATCGCCGCCTCGGTGCTCTCGACGCTGGAGCGCACGTCGCAGGGCGTCTCGGTCGCTGTGCTGCACAACATCGCGGAATTCTTCGGAACCACCGTTTCCAGCCTTGCTGGTGAAGAGGAGGCGGATACGCGCGCCGTCGTTCGGGCCGGCGAATGGCGGACATGGCCGCGCACGACCCCCGGCGTCACGGTGCAACTGCTTGCCGATGGCCGCAACCAGATGGATTGCCACCGCTTCGTGCTGGAGCCGGGCGCGTCCAGCGAAGGCGCCTACGGGCACGAGGGCGAGGAGTTTGTCTATGTGCTCTCCGGCCGTGTCGAGTTCATTCTCGACAGCGACCAGTTCTACGACCTCGGTGTCGGCGACTCGCTCTATTTCGAGAGCAAGAGGCGGCACGCCTGGACGAACCGGCATGACGGCGAAACCGTGCTGCTCTGGGTCAACACGCCGCCGACGTTCTAATTGTCGGCCGATCACGCGGTATTTCTCAATTGAAACGCAATCGGCGCGCGGTCCGAATAGAACCGCGCGCCGATTGGTGTTGTGAGCCCAGGCAAGCCGTCTGCTCCCCGATCCGGTGACCCGGAGCGGGGAGGGATTGTCGGATCAGCCGGCCGCGTAGCGCTTTGCCATTTCCGGCAGGCGCAGCGTGCGGATCTTCGAGGCCTTGCCAGCGGTGCGGAAGGCTTCGAAGCGCTCCTTGCAGACTTCGGTCATCAGCGCGGTTGCCGGCTTCAGGTAGGTGCGCGGGTCGAAGTTTTCCGGGTTCTCGGCGAAGTTCTTGCGGATCGTGCCGGTCATGGCGAGGCGCAGGTCTGTGTCGATGTTGACCTTGCGAACGCCGAGCGGGATCGCCTTCTGGATTTCCGAGACCGGAACGCCCCAGGTCGGCTTCATCTTGCCGCCATAGGTGTTGAAGAGATCCTGCAGATCCTTCGGCACCGACGACGAGCCGTGCATGACGAGGTGGGTGTTCGGCAGCTTCTTATTGATCTTGGCGATCGTTTCGATCGACAGGATGTCGCCATCGGGCTCGCGGGTGAACTTGTAGGCGCCGTGGCTAGTGCCGATGGCGACGGCCAGTGCGTCGACGCCGGTCTTGGTGACGAAGTCGAGCGCCTGCTCCGGATCGGTCAACAGTTCTTCACGCGACAGCTTGCCTTCGAAGCCGTGGCCGTCTTCCTTGTCGCCGGCGCCAGTTTCGAGGTTGCCGAGGCAGCCGAGTTCGCCTTCGACCGAAACGCCGGCCGCATGTGCGATCTTCACGACTTCTGCGGTGACGGCGACATTGTATTCATAGCTGGCAACGGTCTTGCCGTCCTTCTCCAGTGAGCCGTCCATCATGACGGAGGTGAAGCCGTTGGTGATGGCCGAAATGCAGGTCGACGGCTGGTCGCCGTGGTCGAGGTGCAAACAGACCGGGATATGCGGGTATTCTTCCGCCGCGCCGAGGATGAGGTGGCGCAGGAACGCGTCACCGGCGTAGGAGCGGGCGCCACGGCTTGCCTGGAGGATGACCGGACTGTCGGTCGCATCGGCGGCGCGCATGACGGCCTGAATGTATTCCAGATTGTTCACATTGAACGCCGGCAGCGCGTAGTCGTTCTCCGCCGCATGGTCGAGCAGTTGCCGCAATGTGATCAATGCCATTCGCTATCTCCCTTTGGATACTCGGTGCAACCTATGCGGCGCACCACAAAAACAATCCGGCCGTTGAACCGCACGAAATGCATCGATGGCAAAGTCGATGGCCGGCTTTTTCGTGCGGCGTGACGGCGCGCGCGAATTGGTCGCGCCCACCGAAGTCAGGCGCACAATAGTTCATCGAAGTGGTTTGACAACCGGGCAAAAGGCAGGTTGCCAGAGGTCGAAACTCGCTTCAATCGATTTTACTGTGGACTGGATGCAACACCTTCAGTGTGAAGTGTTTTCACTTTCTGGTGGTGCCTGAGAGGAGGGGGAGTCGAGGGCAGTAGATACAACCATTGGGCGCTGATTTTGTCTGTTACACCATCGTGGTGGATGCCCTCTCGGAAACAGTCTGTCGACAGGAGGTGAACGTCTCGCAAGAAGATTGCGGCAACGCCCCTCTTTCTTTGCGCAGATTACGTAAACTGCCGCTAAAATTCACAAACTTTGCATCGCGGATGATTCGAGGCCCAATCCGGCCGACAAAAAGCGCGGACCTAAAACGTTGCAGTAGATTTCGCAAAAATGCCCTGTTCACGTCATATGCCCGTCGCAAAGGCGACGAAAAGAATCGCAAACAAAATACAACCTATGGGATAGGTCGATTCCCCTCCTATAGATAAAGATGCAGACAGCCGCAGAATCCGCCTTGCGTTCGCGAACGATTTGCACTTCTCTCCTGCGATCACAAACCCAAAACAAGGGGAAGGAGAGAAACAAAATGGCATCACTGAAACTCAACCTCCGCGCTGCCGCGCTGATTGGCTCGCTGCTCATCGGAGCAAGCCCGGCACTTGCCGAAGCTGTCCTGCATCGCGGCAACGCAGGTGAGCCGCAGACGCTCGACCAGCACCACACCTCGATCAACATTGAAGCGTTCATCCTCAAGGACCTCTACGAAGGCCTGACGATCTATGACGCCTCTGCCAAGATCGTCCCCGGTGTTGCTGAGACGTGGGAGCTTTCGGACGATGGCACGGTCTACACCTTCAAGCTGCGCGCCGATGCAAAGTGGTCGGACGGTTCGCCGGTAACGGCTGAAGACTTCGTCTTCTCCTTCCGCCGCGTCGAAGATCCGAAGACGGCTGCCGGCTACGCCAACATTCTCTTCCCGATCAAGAACGCCGAAAAGGTCAACAAGGGCGACCTGCCGACCGATCAGCTCGGCATCAAGGCGATCGACGAAAAGACCGTCGAAATCACGCTCGAGCGTCCGACCCCGTTCTTCCTGGAGCTGCTCGCACACCAGACGGCACTTCCGGTCAGCAAGGCCAGCGTCGAAAAGAACGGCGCAGACTTCGTCAAGCCGGGCGTCATGGTATCGAACGGCGCCTTCACGCTGCAGGCCCACGTTCCGAACGACAGCCTGACCGTCGTCAAGAACGCCAACTACTGGGATGCGGCCAACGTCAAGCTCGACAAGGTCATCTTCTACCCGATCGACGACCAGGCTGCTTCGGTTCGTCGTTTCGAAGCCAAGGAAATGGACCTCGTCTACAACTTCTCGGCTGACCAGATCGACCGTCTGCGCACGTCCTATGGCGAGCAGGTCCATGTCTCGCCGTCGCTTGCGACCTATTACTACGCCTTCGACACCCGCCAGGAGCCCTATAGCGACGTTCGCGTCCGCCAGGCTCTCTCCATGGCCGTCGACCGCGACTTCCTCGCCAAGGAAATCTACGCCGGTTCGCAGCTCCCCGCCTATTCGATGGTTCCTCCGGGCATCGAGAGCTACGGTGAGCCGTCCAAGGCCGAGTTCGGCACGCTGTCGCAGCTCGACCGCGAAGACAAGGCCATCGCCCTGATGAAGGAAGCCGGCTACGGCGAAGGTGGCAAGCCGCTCGACATCGAGCTGCGCTACAACACCAACCCGAACCACGAGCGCGTCGCAACGGCTGTCGCCGACATGTGGAAGAACACCTTCGGCGCCAAGGTGTCGCTGGTGAACCTCGACGTGTCCTCGCACTACGCCTACCTGCAGGAAGGCGGCAAGTTCAACGTTGCCCGCGCCGGCTGGCAGGCTGACTACGCGGATGCCGAGAACTTCCTGGCGCTCAGCGTCGGCTCCAACAAGACCTTCAACTACGGCCATTTCGAAAACGCCGAGTTCGACGGCCTGATGAAGAAGTCCTACGACGAGCAAGATCCGGCCGCTCGCTCGAAGCTGATGCATGAAGCCGAAGCGCTGCTGATGAAGGAACAGCCGATCGCTCCGCTTCTGACCCAGGCCGACCTGTGGTTGGTTGCCAGCCGCGTCAAGGGCTGGGCGGACAATGCTCCGAACGAGCACCTCAGCAAGTTCCTGAGCATCGCCGAATAACGAACAGAGACGACGCGCGGTCATAAGGTCGCGCGTCGCCTCCGGAGCACGTCCATGATTTCCTTCATCCTTCGCCGATTGGCGAGTGCGGTGCCGACCTTGTTTATCGTCGTCACCATTTCGTTTTTCTTGATGCGGTTCGCCCCTGGTGGCCCCTTCAACCTCGAGCGTCCTCTTCCGCCACAAACGATGGCGAACCTGATGAAGACGTACCAGCTCGACCAGCCTCTTTGGCGCCAATACACGCACTATCTCAGCAATGCGGTGACCGGCGACTTCGGCCCGAGCTACGTCTACAAGGACAACAACGTCGCTGAACTGATCGGCAAGGGTCTGCCCTATTCGATGGAACTCGGCTTCTACGCGTTGCTTATTGCGCTGATCGGCGGCGTCACCGCCGGAACGATCGCCGCGCTTCGGCAAAACAGCGTCCTCGATTTCACCATCATGTCGTTTTCGACGATAGGGGTCACCGTGCCCAACTTCGTCGTCGGCCCGGTGCTGACACTGGTCTTTGCGATCGTGCTCGCATGGCTGCCGGCCGGTGGTTGGGGGGATGGATCGCTGCGCTTCCTGATCCTGCCGATGATCGCGCTGGCATTGCCGCAGCTTGCAGTTTTTGCGCGGCTCACGCGCGGCTCGATGATCGAGGCGCTGCATACCGACCATATCCGAACGGCCAAGGCCTATGGCCTGCCATCGCGAACGGTCGTCGTTACCCATGCGATGCGTGGTGCGATGCTGCCGGTCGTGTCCTATCTCGCGCCCTGTGCTGCGGCCCTTCTGACCGGCTCGGCCGTCGTTGAGACGATCTTCACCATCCCGGGCGTCGGTCGCTACTTCGTCCTTGGCGCCATCAACCGTGACTACACGCTGGTGATGGGCACAGTTATCCTCGTTGCCATCTTCGTCATCGTTTTCAATCTCCTGGTCGACATTCTCTACGGCCTGCTCGATCCGAGGGTTCGCCATGACTGATATCGCCCAGACCCCGGCGGCGACGCCGGAAACAAAGGGGCGCAGCCTCTTCCAGCTCGCCGCCATGCGCTTCAAGCGCAACCGCGCCGCCATGGCCGGCTGCTTCATGCTGGCGCTTATCGCGCTGTTCTCGTTCCTCGGCCCGTTCTTCGTCCCGCACACCTACGATCAGGTGTTTCCGTCCTACGTCTCGATCAGCCCGAGCCTGGAGCCGCGTCCAGATACGTCGACGCTTCAGGACGTGATGGAAGGCGTCGCCACACGGGCACGCGTCACGCTCAAGGAGTTCAATCTCGAGGGTGAAACCTTCACCGCGACGATTACCTCCGAACAGCCGATCGATTCCCGCGCCACGCGCTACTTCGACCGCGCCAACGAATTCCGCGACACGCAGGTGGTGGCAACGGAAAACGACGGGAAGACGCTGAAGGTGACCGGTCAGGTCGACCGGGAATACTTCCCCTTCGGCACGGATTCCAACGGCCGCGACCTCCTGGTTCGCGTCATGCTCGGCGGCCAGATCTCGATCGCCGTCGGCCTGCTTGCGAGCCTCGTGTCTCTCGGGATCGGCGTGGTCTACGGCGCGACATCGGGCTACATCGGCGGTCGCGTCGACAACGTCATGATGCGTCTGGTTGAGATCATGTATTCTCTGCCCTTCGTGTTTCTGGTCGTCGTTCTCGTCGTGTTCTTCGGCCGCTCGTTCATCCTGATCTTCCTGGTGATCGGGGCGGTGGAATGGCTTGACATGGCCCGTATCGTGCGCGGCCAGACATTGGCGTTGAAACGTCGAGAATTCGTCGGCGCCGCTCAGGCGCTCGGCCTCACAGATTGGCAGATCATCCGCCGGCACATTATCCCCAACACGATTGGCCCGGTCATCGTTTTCGTGACAGTCGTCGTGCCCAAGGTGATCCTGCTCGAGAGCTTCCTCTCCTTCCTCGGCCTCGGCGTTCAGGCGCCGCTGACGAGCTGGGGGGCACTGATCTCGGAAGGCGCAAACAACATCCAGTCGGCGCCATGGCTTCTGATCTTCCCGGCCATCTTTTTCGTCCTGACGCTGTTCTCGCTGAACTTCGTCGGCGACGGCCTGCGCGACGCGCTCGACCCGAAGGATCGCTGACATGGCAGATACCAAGGAAACCATCCTGGCCGTTCGCGGTCTCAAGGTGAACTTCTCGACGCCTGACGGCACGGTCGAAGCGGTCAAGGGCATCGACCTCGATGTGCGCACCGGCGAAACGCTCGCGGTCGTCGGCGAGTCCGGCTCCGGCAAGAGTCAGACGATGATGGGCATCATGGGTCTGCTTGCCAAGAACGGCACCGTGACCGGCTCGGCAACCTACCGCGGGCAGGAACTCGTCGGACTGCCGGCCAAGGCCTTGAACCAGGTCCGCGGCGCGAAGGTCACCATGATCTTCCAGGAGCCAATGACCTCGCTCGATCCGCTCTATCCGGTCGGTCGCCAGATCGCCGAGCCGATCGTTCACCACCGCGGCGGCACGTTCAAGCAGGCGCGGGCGCGCGTGCTCGAACTGCTGGAGCTCGTCGGCATTCCGGAACCGGCGCGCCGCATCGACAGCTATCCGCACGAGCTATCGGGCGGCCAGCGCCAGCGCGTGATGATCGCGATGGCACTTGCGAACGACCCGGATCTGCTGATTGCGGACGAGCCGACGACGGCGCTCGACGTGACGATCCAGGCACAGATCCTCGATCTCCTGAAATCGCTGCAGAAGCGATTCGGCATGGCGATCGTGCTGATCACCCACGACCTCGGCATCGTCAAACACTTCGCCGACCGTGTCGCCGTGATGCGTCGCGGCGAAGTGGTTGAAAAGGGCACGACGGCCGACATCTTCGAACGGCCGCAGGCCGACTATACGAAGATGCTGCTTGCCGCCGAACCGAGCGGCCGCAAGGCGTCTCCGCCCGACAGTGCGCCGATCATTCTCGAAGGTCGCGACGTCTGCGTCGACTACCAAATCGGTGGCGGCCTCTTCCGCGGCGGCAAGTCCGTCTTCCGTGCGGTCGACAGCGTCAATCTGCGCCTGAAGGAAGGGCAGACGATCGGTGTCGTCGGCGAGTCCGGTTCGGGCAAGTCGACGCTCGGCCGCGCGCTTCTTCGGCTCCTGCCGAGCAGCGGCCACTACCGCTTCGGCACGACGGATATCTCCGGCTTCGACCGCGGGCAGATGCGGCCGCTGCGGCGCACCCTGCAGCTCGTCTTCCAGGATCCCTACGGCTCGCTTTCGCCACGGCGCACCGTCGGCGAAATCATCACCGAAGGCCTGCACGTGCACGAGCCCGAGCTCACCCGCGCCGACCGCGACCGCCGGGCGTCGGAAGCGTTGAAGGAAGTGGGCCTGGATCCCGCCTCCCGCAACCGCTACCCGCACGAGTTCTCGGGCGGCCAGCGCCAGCGCATCGCCATTGCTCGTGCCATGATCCTGAAGCCCAAGGTCGTCATCCTCGATGAGCCGACGTCGGCGCTCGACCGTTCGGTCCAGGGGCAGGTGATCGAGCTGTTGCGCGACCTGCAGCGCTCACACGGGCTCTCCTACATCTTCATCAGCCACGACCTTTCGGTGGTGAAGGCGATGTCGGACTATGTGATCGTCATGAAGAACGGCAAGATTGTCGAGGAAGGCGAGACCGATGCGATCTTCGAGGCGCCGAAGCAGCCCTATACCAAGACGCTGATCGGCGCTGCCTTCAACGTTTGAGCAGGCACAGGCCTTCAAAATTTGGCGGGGACGCGAGCGATCGCGTCCCCGTTTCCGTTCTCGGGCTCGGAAACGTCAGCTCTCGTTCTCTGCGGAGAAATCGGAAGCGACGAGTTTCTTGTCGAGCCCGAACTTCTGCATCTTCTCGTAGAGCGTCTTGCGCGAGATGCCGAGGGTCTCGTAGACCGGCTTCAGCGCGCCGCCATGGGCGGCGATTGCGCTGGCGATGAGGCCTTTTTCATATGCCGCCACCTTGTCGGCAAGGCGGTTGCCGTTTTCCGATCGCGCGCTGTCGTCGGGAGCCGCGTCGAGCCCGAGCACCAGCCGCTCGGCGGCATTGCGCAACTCGCGCACGTTGCCCGGCCAGTCGCGCTCGGCGATTTCGGCCAGCATCGATTGGGAGATCTCCACCTCATCCCGGCCGTAGCGAGCGGCCGACTCCCTGACCAGTTGCAGAAAGAGCAGCGGAATGTCGGCGCGCCGCTGCGCAAGCGAGGGGACGCGGAGCGTCGCGACGTTGAGGCGATAGAGGAGGTCCGCCCGGAAGCGCCCGGCGGCGACTTCCTTTTCGAGATCGACCTTGCTGGTGGCGATGAAACGGACGTCGAGCGGGACCTGCTCGTTCGATCCCAGACGGGTGATGACGCGTTCCTGCAGCACCCGCAGAAACTTTGCCTGGAGGTCGAAGGGCATCGAGCCAATCTCGTCGAGCAGGATCGTACCGCCGCGACCATGTTCGAACTTGCCGTAGCGCGGACGGATGGCGCCGGGAAAGGCGCCGGGCTCATGGCCGAAGAGTTCGCTTTCGATCAGGTTTTCGGGCAGTGCGGCGCAGTTGATGGCGATGAACGGGCTGTTGGCGCGGGTGCTCAGATCATGCAGCGTGCGGGCCAGCACCTCCTTGCCGACGCCGGTATCGCCGATGATCAAGGTATCGGCATCGGCCGCGCCGAGCGCGCGGATGCGGTAGCGCAGGTCGACCATGACCTGGC
This sequence comes from Ensifer sp. ENS02, assembly GCF_014851885.1. Taxonomy (NCBI): domain Bacteria; kingdom Pseudomonadati; phylum Pseudomonadota; class Alphaproteobacteria; order Hyphomicrobiales; family Rhizobiaceae; genus Ensifer; species Ensifer sp. ENS02. Next base: position 276,448 of record NZ_JACVAO010000010.1, read on the forward strand.
TTCGACCGGGCAGCCGCTGCTCGATGTCGTCGCGCTTGCCGGCAACCGCCTTCAGCCGGCGGTTTTCAAGAACGAGCGCGCGCCAGTCCAGTGCCCGGCGGATCGTGCCGGCGAGCATCTGCGCTGCGAAGGGTTTCTCGACGAAGTCATAGGCGCCTTCGCGCATGGCCCGGACCGCGAGTTGCACATCGCCATGGCCGGTGACGAGGATGACCGGTACCTCCGCATCGATTTCGCGGATGCGCTGCAGGAGGGTCATGCCGTCCATGCCCGGCATGCGGATATCGCTGATCACCACGCCAGGAAAACTGTAGCTGATGAATTCGAGCGCGTGTTCGGCGGCCGAGAAGGCATCGACGCGGAAACCGGCCAGCTCCAGCGCCTGGGCGCTCGAATGGCGCACATCCTCTTCGTCATCGACGAGCAGGATCCGGCTCTCGATCATTCGGCGGCCTCCCGGGCATTGCTGTTGTCGGCAGCGAGTTCGATGCGGAACTCGGCGCCGCCTTCCGCGAGGTTAGTGGCGACAAGGCTTCCGCCGAAATCCTTGATAATGTTATAGGAAATCGAAAGGCCAAGGCCCAGCCCCTTGCCGACGCCCTTTGTGGAAAAGAATGGGTCGAAGATACGTTCGGCAATCGCCGGCGCAATGCCGGGGCCGCGGTCGCTGACGGTCAGCACGACTTTGCCGTCTTCCTGCTTCGCACGCAGGCGGATGGTGCGGTCGTCAAGGCCCTCGACGGCATCGGCGGCATTGGAAATGATGTTGACGAGCACCTGCTGCAGGCGGACCGAGCCGGCCCGGACGACGAGCGGTTCGTTGCCGAGATCGATGTCGATGGTCGCCGCCGCCGCCTTCAGCCGAACCGACACGATCTCCATCGTGTCGCGCACCACTTCCTCGACCGGGACCGGCCCGAGTTTCTCGTTCGGTTTGCGGGCGAAATTGCGCAGGTGCTTGCTGATCGCCGCCATGCGGTCGACAAGCCCGGAGATGCGACGGATATTGTCCGTCGCCTCGTCGGACCGACCCCGCTCGATCAGCAGTGCGGCGCTGTCAGCATAGGTCTTTGCGGCGGCGAGCGGCTGGTTGAATTCGTGCGAGAGGGCGGCGGACATCTGCCCGAGCCCTGCCAGTTTTCCGGCCTGGATCAGATCGGCCTGCGTCCGTCGCAGTTGCTTCTCCGTCAGCCGCCGTTCGGCGATCTCTTCCTCGATCTGGCCGTTGACGCGGGCAAGGTCAGCGGTGCGTTCGTCTACGCGGCGTTCCAGCTCGGCCTGTGCTTCCGCCTGCATCGACAGGCGCTCGTTGAGCCGCGCGCGCCGCTGGAGAATGATGGCGACGCCGAGACCGGCAAGGCAGAGCAGAAGCAGAGCGGCGATAACAGTCGTCAGCGCCTGTGTTCGCACCGACGCGGTGTCGACCAGCACATTCACCGTCCAGTCGGCGTCGGGCATCCGCTGCGAAAGCATCAGGTATTCGCGGCTCGAGTTTTCGGCCGAGACGGTGAGGAAATGACGGTCGGACGAAACGCGCTCCGACACGGGAAGGGCATGTACGGTCGCATCGGCGTAGCGCCTGGAGGCCTCGGTTCGTGCAAGCCGGTCCGACGTCAGCGGCAGGATCGACGCGTAGCGCCATTCCGGATCGCCGGACATGAAGACGATGCCTTCCGGGTCGGAGACGAAGATCTTGTACTCGCCGCCCTGCCAGGACGCTTCGATGCGCTCGACATCGACCTTGAACACCATGACGCCGCGGATCTCGTTGCCAACCCGGATCGGGGAGCCGAAAAAGTAGCCGCGTTTCAACGACGTGGTTCCGAGTGCATAGAACCGTGATTGCTCGCCGCGAAGCGCTTCCTGGAAATAGGGCCGGTAGCTGAAATTCTGCCCAACGAAGCTCGTCGGCCCGTCATAGTTGCTGGCGGCGATGGTGTTGCCATCCGGCGTGATCACGTAGATGTCCGAGGACTGCAACAGGCCGTTGATGTCCTTGAGGTAGCTGTCGACGGCCTCCCGCAGTCGCCGGTCCCGTGGGCGGGTGACGAGCTCGCGGACATCGTCATGATCCGCGATCAGTGCCGGCAACGCCTGGTAGCGGTTGAGGTGGCCGTCGAGCGCGGTGACGGCGAGGCGCAGCGCCGTGGTCGCCTGAGCACCTGCCTCGCGCAAATAGCTGTCGGTCGTGACCGCATAGCCTTTCCATGCCAGCATGGTTGCAAGCAGCGGCAACAGCAGGAACGCAAGGACCAAGCGATGTTTCACAGATATGCGCGCCCCTCCTCGCGTCGTTGCAGCAAATGCCGCCCGCCGATCTTAAGCATCGGGGCGAGGGCTCACAAGTCGCCGCTGCAACTCGCTTCTGTTGACGAGTTTTAGGCGTCGTCAATGATCTGTTGACAATGCGTTTGGTTGCGGCCGTCTTTCGCCGAGAAGCGGATAGGCGCATCTAAGACCCAACGGAGCGCCCGGTGGCGCCGGAGAGAAAGGATCACGGCAATGCTCAATCAGATCAAGGGTCTGCATCACGTCACCTCGATGGCGGACGATGCGCGCGAGAACAACCTGTTCTTCACCAAGTCGCTCGGCCTGCGCCGTGTCAAGAAGACGGTCAACTTCGACTCGCCGGATGTCTACCACCTCTATTACGGCGACGAAGCCGGCACGCCTGGTACCGTCATGACCTATTTCCCGTTCCCGCAGATGCCGCGTGGCCGCGCCGGTACTGGCGAAGTCGGAACCACCGTCTTCTCCGTGCCCGAAGGTTCGCTCGGTTTCTGGAAAGAGCGGCTGGCGACGCTCGGCGCCACCGGTCTCAAGGATGAAGAAACCTTCGGTGAAAAGCGCCTGAACTTTGCCGGTCCTGATGGTGACGGCTTTGCGCTTGTCGAGGTCAGGGACGATGGGCGCACGCCCTGGACGGAAGGCGGCATTTCCGCTGATCATGCGATCCGCGGGTTCCATTCGGCAGCACTGCGCCTGCGTGACGAAGGTGCGACGGCGGAACTTCTGAAGTTCATGGGCTACGAAGAGCTTGACCGCAAGGATGGTGTAACTCGTCTAATCGTGCCCGGCGGCAACGATGCCCGCGTCATCGACCTCGAAACGATGCCGAATATCGGCCGCGCCTCGCAAGGGGCAGGCTCGGTGCACGACATCGCCTTCGCGGTCGATAACCGCGAAAAGCAACTCGAGGTGCGCAAGGCACTGATGGACACGGGCTATCAGGTGACGCCGGTCATCGACCGCGATTACTTCTGGGCGATCTATTTCCGCACGCCGGGCGGCGTCCTGTTCGAGATCGCGACAAACGAGCCTGGCTTCGACCGGGACGAGGACCTCGCCCATCTCGGCGAGGCGCTGAAGCTGCCGCAGCAGCACAAGCACCTGCGCCCGATCCTCGAAAATCACCTGCAGAAGATCGACTAAGACGCCAAGAAGGCTCGCCGCCGCGGCGAGCCTTCGCTACCCGATCTTGCACAGGTCGGTTCACAGTTTCGTCGAAACCGTGAAGCCAACGCTTTGAAATCAGGCAGGTTCGCACGAGGCTTCGACCCGTCGGAGGCCTGCCCCAGGAGACAAAAATGGTAGATCATGGCTATGTTCACAAGCTGAAGGCCGGAAAGCCCGGCCAGCCGATTTTCTTCGTGTTCCACGGGACCGGCGGTGACGAGAACCAGTTCTTCACTTTCGCATCCGAGTTGCTGCCCGACGCGACGATCGTTTCGCCACGAGGCGACGTTTCGGAATTTGGCGCCGCACGCTTCTTCAAGCGCACCGGCGAGGGTGTCTACGATATGGCCGACCTTGCTCGCGCCACCGAAAAGATGACGGGCTTCGTCAAGGCGCTGGCTACGGAGCATCAGGCTTCTCAGGTGATCGGCCTTGGTTATTCCAACGGCGCGAACATCCTTGCCAACGTGCTGATCGAAGGTGGTGTTTTCGACAAGGCGGTGCTGATGCATCCCTTGATCCCGTTCCGCCCGAAGGACAATGCGGGGCTGAAGGAGCGTAGCGTCCTGATCACCGCCGGCGAGCGTGACCCCATCTGCCCGGCGCCGCTGACCCAGGCGCTCGCGGACTATTTCCAGGGGCAGGGCGCGGCAACCGAGATCGAGTGGCATTCGGGCGGGCACGACATCCGCCAGAATGAAATCGCGGCGATCGCGCGCTTCCTGAAGGATTGATCACTCCAGCCGGCGACGGAAGAGCCAGGAGGCGGCCGAGAGGGTGACGATGGCGATCAGAAACAATGGGATCGTCTGTCGCGCCACCTCGACCGCCGGAATGTCCTTGAGGAACACGCCTTTCACGATCACGAGGAAGTAGCGCAGCGGATTGACATAGGTGATCGGCTGCAGCCAGGAGGGCATGTTCTCGATCGGCGTGGCGAAACCCGAAAGCAGCATCGCCGGCACCATGAACAGGAACGCGCCGAGGATCGCCTGCTGCTGCGTCATCGACAGGGCAGAAATGAACAGGCCGAGGCCGACGACGGAGGCGAGGTAGAACACCGCGCTGCCGTAGAGCAAAAGCAGCGAGCCGCGCAGCGGCACGCCGAAGATGAAGACGGCCGCCAGGATGTAAATGGTGATGTGGAAGAGGCCGATCATCATCGGCGGGATCAGCTTGCCGATCAGGATCTCGTGGGTTCGAAGCGGCGAGACCATCAGTTGATCGAAAGTGCCGAGCTCCCGTTCGCGCGCGATCGATAGCGCCGTGACAATAAGACCGATCAACAATGCGATGCTGGCGACGAGGTTCGGAACCATGAACCACTGGTAGGTAAGGTTTGGATTGAACCAGTTGCGGGCAACGACGGTGACCGCCCCCGATGCCATGCGCTTGCCTGCGGGCGTCTCGGCGGCAAGCGCGCCGACGATACGGCCGAGATAACCGGAGACGATCTGCGACGCATTGGAGCGGCGGCCGTCGAGGATGACCTGCACCTCCGCCGGCCGGCCGGCCTCGATATCGCGCGAGAAGGTGGGGCCGATTTCGATCGCCGCAATGACCTGCTGGGTGTCGATCGCCAGGCGCACCTCCTGCTGACTGTCGGTGAAGCGGATGCTTCGGAAGGTTGGCGAGCCGTCGATCCCCTCGATCAGATCCTGGCTCCAGTGGCCGTTGTCGCGGTTCAGCACCAGCACGTCGACATTCGTGACCTCCAGCGTCGCAGCGTAGGAGAACACCAGAAGCTGCAGGATCGGCGGTACGATCAGCACGGTGCGCCCCTTGGGGTCGCGCAGCACCGCCAGCAACTCCTTGACGATCAGGGCCTTCAGTCTCGTCCACCACATGTCAGCCGATCCTCTTGCGGGTACTGCGGGCGGCGAGCGCGAAGAACACGCTGCCGATCAGGAGCATGGCGGCAATGGACTTGCCGAACATCGGCCAGATGTCGCCAGCCAGAAACACCGTCTGCAGGCTCGGGATCAGATAGCGCGCCGGCACGATAAAGGTGATCCACTGGATGACCGTCGGCATCGAATTGATCTCGAAGAGAAATCCCGAAAGCAGAAAGGCCGGAAGAAACGCCGAAATCAGCGCGAGCTGCGAGGCGAGGAACTGGTTCTTGGTCGCCGCGGAAATCAACAGGCCCTGACCGAGCGCCGGCATCAGGAAAGTCGCTGACAGCGCGTAGAGCGCTGCGACCGAGCCGCGAAAAGGAACGCCGAAGAGGAAGACGGCAAGGAGGACGCAGAGCGTCATCGAGGTGAGCCCGAGAATAAAATAGGGCAGCAGCTTGCCGGCAAGGAGTTCGGCTGCCGAAACCGGCGTCGCCATCATCGCCTCCATCGTGCCGCGCTCCCATTCACGTGCAACGACGAGCGAGGTGAGCAGCGTCCCGACCAGCGTCATGACGATGGCGATCGAGCCCGGCACCAGGAAGTTCCGGCTGGTCAGCTCCGGGTTGAACCAGAAGCGCTGCTCGGCCGAGATCGCCGGCGGCCGGCCGGCGCTGTCGCTCAACCGCTGGCGCTCCCAATTGGCTACGGTCGCCTGCGCATAGTTCTGGACGAAGTTCGCGGTGTTGGGATCGGAGCCGTCGACGAGCACCTGCAAGGCGGGGTGCCGACCGGCCGAGTAGTCGGCCACGAAGCTCTTGGGGATTACAACGATGCCCCGGACCCGGCCAAGCACTAGGTCTTCCTCGAACTCGCGGCGGTCCCGACCGACCGCCACCGTGAAATAACGCGAGGCCTGAAATCCCGCAGCGAGATCGCGCGTCAGCGGGGCCTCTTCTTCGACGACGAGGCCGATGCGGGTCTGCGTCGTGTCGAGCGAAACACCATAGCCGAAGAGAAACAACAGGATCATCGGCAGCACGAAGGCGATCAGGATGCTGCTCGGGTCGCGAACGATCTGATAGCTTTCCTTGCGCACCAACGCGGCAAAGCGTCTGGCTCTCGTGGCCCGGCCCTCGGTCGTTGCGGCGCGCGCGCTCATGCGGCCTCCTTCTCCTCTGAGCCTTGAACCAGAGCGATGAAGGCATCCTCCATCGTCGGGTCCGGAAGCTCAGGGCTAGCGACCTGCGCCTTCAATTCGTCCGGTGAGCCGAGCGCGATCGACCGGCCGCGATAAATCAGCGAAATGCGGTCGCAATATTCGGCTTCGTCCATGAAGTGGGTGGTGACGAGTACGGTGACGCCCTTTTCGACAAGGCCGTTGATGTGGGTCCAGAATTCGCGCCGGGTGATGGGGTCGACGCCGGAGGTCGGTTCGTCGAGAAACAGCGCTTCCGGTTCGTGCAATACGGCGCAGGCGAGTGCCAGACGCTGCTTGAGGCCGAGCGGCAGATCTTTCGCCGACATGTCGAGCAGGCGGGCGAAGCCGAAGATTTCCGTCATCAACTGGATGCGTTCGCGTTTGCGCGCGCCGGCAAGACCGTAGACGCCCGCAAAGAAGCTGAGGTTCTGGCCGACGCTCAAATCGCCGTAGAGCGAGAATTTTTGCGCCATGTAGCCCAGCCGGTTGCGTGCTTCCGCTGCGTCTCGCCGTAGATCGAAACCGGCGACGCGGCCTTCGCCGGCCGTGGGCTTCAACAGCCCGCACAACATCTTGAAGGTCGTGGATTTGCCGGCGCCGTTCGGGCCTAAGAGCCCGAAGATCTGACCGCGCGGTATGTCGAAGGTGATCGCATCCGCGGCGGTGAAATCGCCGAAGCGTTTCGTCAGTCCGCGCGCTTCGATGACCGGGCGTTCGCCGTCGGTCGGGAAGGGGGTCTGGGTTTCCGCGAGCTTGGAGCGGCCACCGGGACCGCCGCCGAGCATGTCGATGAACGCATCCTCGAAACGCGGCGTGGTCGTCGCCACGCCCGATGCGGACGAATGTCCGTCTGGGGTTGGCGGTTTGGTCCCTGGCTTCATGACCAGGCGGATCGCTTCGCCCTGGATGACCCCGTCGACGACATCGTCGTCGTCGAGATAGCTTGCGAGCTTCTGGCGCCGCCCATGGGGAATGCCGGAAATCTTGAAGACGCGATCGGCGACCCTGGCGGTCAATTCGGCGGGACTGCCCGTGAACAGGAGCTTGCCTTCGTTCAAGAGCAGAACGCTGTCGCAGGCCTCCGCCTCGTCCAGATAGGCCGTGGACCAGACGACGCCGATGCCTTCCTTCGTCAGGTTTTCGACCATCTTCCAGAGATCTCGGCGCGAGATCGGGTCGACGCCGACGCCCGGTTCGTCGAGGAGAAGCAGCCTCGGCTTGCGCAGCAGGGCGCAGGCAAGGCCAAGCTTCTGCTTCATGCCGCCGGAGAGCTTGCCGGCAAGGCGGCTAGTGAAACGCTTGAGGTCGGTAAATTCGAGCAGTTCGTCGAAGGTCGCTGTGCGCTCGCCAAGCGGCAGGCCGCGCAGATCGGCGTAGAGATTGAGGTTTTCCTGAACGGAAAGGTCCTCATAGAGGCCGAAGCGTTGCGGCATGTAGCCGATGGCCGCCTGGATATCGGCAGCATTCGCCACCGTATCGAAACCGAGAACCTCGACCTTGCCTTCGTCCGGCACCATCAGCCCGGTCATCAGGCGGATCAGCGTGGTCTTTCCGGCGCCATCCGGGCCGACGAGCCCGGTGATCCGCCCGCCCAAGATTTCGCCAGCGATATGGTCGAGCGCCGGCGGAGCATCGCCGAAGCGCTTGACCACATCCGCGATGCGAACGAACGGCACCTCGTCGCTCATTGCGCGGCTCCAGCCTTTTCCGGCAGATGCACGGTCACGGGCATGCCCTGCCGGAGATCGGGGCCCGGCTTGTCGACCACGATGCGCAGGCGATAAACGAGATCGGTGCGCAGTTCCGGCGTTTCCACCGACTTGGGCGTGAATTCGGCGACCGGTGAAATGAACCCGACCGTCGCCTTGTAGCGGTGGTCCGGGGCGCTGTCGGACGTGACCTCGACGGCCATGCCGGGATGCACCCGGCCAAGGTCCGGTTCCGCCACATAGGCGCGCACCCAGACGGGTTCGTTCAGCGAGACGACGTAGACGGTGTCGGAAGGCGCGACGATGGCACCAGCCTCGCGCACCCGCGACAGGACCGTGCCGGCGCTCGGCGCGAACAGTTGGGTATCGGCAAGCGAGGTGCGGGCGCTTTCGAGCTTGGCTTCGGCGGCAAGCACCTGCGCCTGGGCGGCTTCAATATCCTCGATCCGGCTTCCCTCTTCGATGAGCGCCAAGGCCTCGCGGGCGGAGGTGGCGCGCGCTGCGGCTGCCGCCCTGTTGGCGTTCGCCTCGTCGAGATTGGCCTGGGAGATGGTGCCGTTCGGGCGCAATTGCCGGGCGCGTTCATAAGCGAGATTGGCGTTTTCGAGATCGGCCAGACGTTCCTCATGGGTCGCGCGCGCCTGGGCGATCTCGGTCGGGCGTGCCCCCGCCCTCAGCTTTGCAAGGTTGGCCCTGAGCGCACCGAGATCGGCCTGCGCCGCGGCGACCGCCTGCTCGAACGGGACGGCGTCCAGCGTCGCCAGAACGTCCCCGGGCTTGACCACGTCTCCTTCGTCGACGCCAAGGCTTGCGATGCGGCCGCTGACGCGGAAGCCGAGTGAAACCTGCCGAATGTCGACATTGCCGTAGAGCACCGAGGTCTGCTCCGTGCCGATCCAGCCGAGCCGCTGCGGCACGTCGAACCACCAGGCACTGGCCGCGGCGCCGGCAAGCAATACAAGGGCTACTGCTGGCTTGTTCATGATCGGTCCTCCCGCTTGCTTCCAATGGCCGCGACCAGCTCGGCAGCATGTCGGCGCAAGAGGTCGAGCTCGTCAGGACCGACCGCCTGCCATTTCATCTGCCGAAGCACGGCTGCGTGGGCCATGCGGAAGACCAGGATGCTGCCGACGAAGGACAGGGTTTTCAGCCGGACCTGTTCCGATTGAGGAGGCTCGCCAAGGATGGTGGCAACCAGCCTGCCGGCCATGCCGATCATCGGGCCCATGACGTTGGAATAGACGCGCTCAAAGGCTTCCGTCGGCTCCATCTGTTCGCGGATGATGAAGCGCGCCCAGCTTTCGGACTGACGGCTCACGAAGAGGGCGACCATGTGCTGCGCCAGCTGGGTGAGCATGTCGCGGGCTTCCCGGGGTTCCAACGGCTGGCCTTGGCTGTCGAGGTGGGCAAGGCGAGCAAGAACCGCGTTTCGAAGGTCTGCGACGTGGTCGATGATGATCGAGGCAAGGTGCTCCGCAGCGGCGATATGGAGGCCTTCCTTGCCGCCGAAGTAATAGGGGATTGCCTGGAGGTTCACGCCTGCCGTTTCGGCGAGCATGCGAGTGGTTGCGCCGTCAAAGCCGTAGCGGCCAAAGACGTCGATGGAACTGGTCAACAGTTTCTCGCGGGTGACATCTCCGCGGTCCTGCTTGGTCGGACGGGGCGAGGTTTCTTTTTTCATGGCATACTGAAATTACATCATTCCATTGATTAAGTCAATCGAATGAATGGATGCGACGGATGACGACATGCCTTGGTTCGATGAGGTCGTGTTGCAGAAAGCGAGTCGCGCAAAGGCGCACAGCGGTTTTGCTGTGGCGCTCTATTTTGCGGGCGAGGAACCTCCGGTGAACCTTTTTGGCCTAAGCGACGTCGCGCTCTTCGCCCCGTTCGAGGCGGCGCTGAAAGAGGGCGGCGATGAGATCCGATTGGGTGACGACGCCGAGCAGCCGGTTATCCGGATCGACCACGGGCATATGGTGCAGCCCCATGTCGGACATCGGCGGCACGAGTTTGGCGATCATGGTTTCCGGCAGGGCGGATTGCACCTTGCGGGTCATGATGTCGGATACGAGCCGCGGCGTTTTCGGCCCGAAGCCGATAACGTTTCCGAGCCGCTGGCGGATGCCGCCCTGCGGCGTGAGCATCGCGTGTTTCATGAAATCGGTTTGCGTGACGATACCGACGAGGCCGTCCTTTTCAGTCACGACCGGTAGCGCCTTGATGTGATGCTTGATCAGGGTCTGCCAGGCCTGGCGCAAGGTCGTCTCGGGCGTGGCCGTGGCGACGTCGCGCGACATGATCTCGGCGCAGGTGATTTCGCCGGAGCGGCGGTTGAAGGCGCGGATCTGCGCCTGGTGGATCAACGCGTCGAGCTCTTCGGGACTGACGTCGACCACTTCACCATATTGGGCGAGAACGGCCTGCAGGTCTTCGGGGACGATGCCGAGCCTGTGCGTCGGCGCGGGGTCGCTCGTTCCATGCAGCGTCGGCGCCTGCGCAAGATGCGGGTAGCGGCGACCGGTCACGTTGTTGAACGCCAGCGCGATCAAGAGGATGACGACCGAATTGATGGCGACCGGCGACAGGACGAACCAGTAGCCCGCCTCGTGGATCGCCGGGCCACCGAGCACGGCGGTCAGCGCAACCGCCCCGCTCGGCGGATGAAGGCAGCCGAGCAGCAGCATGATCGCGATGGCGAGCCCGACGGCGACTGCGGCTGCGACGACCGGATCCGGGATCAGCAACGCCGCGGTCACGCCGATCAGCGAAGAGATGGTGTTGCCGCCGACGATCGACCAGGGCTGGGCGAGCGGGCTGGCCGGGGCGGCAAAGAGAAGGACGGCCGAGGCGCCCATTGGCGCGATCAGCAGCGGCAGGCTGGCGCCCGCCCCGAGGGCATAGCTGCTGATCAAGCCGGTAAGCAGGATGCCAAGAAGCGCGCCCAAAGACGCACGCAGGCGTTCCAGATGGCTGATCGGAACGAGCGATGGGATGAAACGCTTGATGTACGCGCGGGCCTTCGACATGGAGCCTCTCGGGAGGGGAGGTACGGACTTGGGCACGCCATTAGCACATGGCGCAGCATTGGGCATGAAATCCGCATCCAAAAACCGGCGTTGGATTGAAATATATGCATCGCGCCTAAAAAATGTGCGATGCACACGCGGGCGCGTGCTGTCCCTGTCGTCGGGCTCGTCAGCCCGACAGGGCGGCGGAAAAATCGATCGAGAACCGGGTGCCACGGCCGGGCGTCGTGTCGACCGCGACGGTTGCCTGGTGCAATTCACTGATGCGCCGCACGATCTTCAGGCCGAGGCCGAGCTGCCCGGAGCTTTTTACATAGCCGAGGTCTTCGTTGTGCTCCGGAAGGTCGATCAGCCCCTTGCCGTCATCCTCGACACAGACGACCGGGCCGGGGCCACAGGTCAGGACGATCCGGGTTCCCGGCGGGTTGTGCTTGACGGCGTTCTCGATGAGGTTGCGCAGCATGTTTTCGACGAGCGCCGGAATGGCGGTTATCTGTGGCGTGCCTTCGTTTACGAATTCGAGGGACTTGTCGTGGTCGAAGACGAAAGGTGCAATCGCCTCCGCAACGGCGGCGCCGATCTGAGACAGGCTGGTGCGCTGGTAGGCGGAGGGATCGACGGCATCGGCGCGCGCGAGCGAGGTCAACTGCTCCAGAATATGGGTGAGTGCGTCCAGGTCGCGCTCCGCATTGCGCGCCCGCGGGTCGTCGATGCGGCTCAGTTCCATCTTGGCGATCGACACCGGCGTGCGGATTTCATGGGCGATCGACGACGAGAACAGCTTTTGCGACTGGATGAGATCGGCAACCCGGGTCAGCATCCGATTGACTGCGGTGACGAGACGGGCGATTTCCTGCGGCATCCGCGTCAACGGCAGGCGCGCATTGCTGTCGCGCGGGTCGAGGGCGTCGGCGGCCTGCGCGGCCATGGCGACCGGCCGCAGGGCGCTGCGCACCGACCAGATCGTCGCGCCGATCACGAGACAGAACATTAGCGTCATCGGCACGATCATCGAATCGAACATCTCGTGCAGCAAGGCGCCGTACATGAAGCCGTTCGGATCGTTGAGGATCGCGAGTTCGACCAGGACGACCAGGCCGCCCCGTTCGAAAGTCTGGCCGCCGGCAACGCTGAAAGGTTTGCCCGGCGCGATCAGGCGTTTCCAGAATTGCGGCGCGTCGACGTTGAGCGGCAGGAAGTGCTGGGCACATTCGGCCGTGCAGTTCGAATGGATCATCTCGCCGGACGCAGTGCGGATACGCAGGAAAATCGCGCCGTTGTCGTCGGACCGGTCGAGATAGCGTTCGCGCACGTCGCGATTGGGCTCGTAACGCGCCACGCCGTCGCGCACCTGGACATACTCGATCAGGTTTTCGGTTTCCTGCTGCAGCATGAGCACGCTCAGCTTGTCGTCGTCGAACCAGTAGTCGGCGAAGACGACGCCGATCTGGATCGCCATGGCCAACAGCGAGAAGGCGATGATGCGGCGGGCTACGATACCGATCAGGGAAGGGTTTCGGCTCCTCATGGAGCTTGCCTGAGGAGGTAGCCGATGCCGCGCACCGTCTCGATCTGAACGCCGCTATCGAGCGGCTGCAGGCGTTTGCGCACCCTTGAAACAGCCAGTTCCAGGGCATTGGGCGTGACTTCCTGGCCATATTCCGAAAGGGCCGTTTCGAGCTTCCGCTTCGGCACGACGCGACCGACCTCGCGCATCAGGATCTCGATCAACGACCGCTCGCGCGGCGGCAAAGGCACCACCGTGCCGTCGCAGGTGAGGTCGGCGGTTGCCGGGTCGTAGCGCAATGTCCCAGCTTCCAGTACCGGCTGTACGGCCTGGGGATTGCGCCGCAGCATCGCGCGACAGCGCGACAGCAGCTCGCGATGGTGGAACGGTTTTACGAGATAGTCGTCGGCCCCGGCGTCGAGCCCGGCGATGCGCTCGTCGACAGAGCCCTTGGCCGTGATGATCAGCACCGGCAGCCCGGGATACTCCAGGCGGACGCGGCGAAGCAGCGACAGGCCGTCGCCATCGGGCAGCCCGAGGTCAAGCAGCACCAGGTCATGCTCGCGCGCCGCGATCGCCGTTTCGGCATCGGCCACGCTTGAAACCGCATCGAGGCGCCAGCCCGCATCCCGCATGGTTTCACCGACCAGTTCAACCAGTCGCGGACTGTCTTCGACCAGGAGCAGGCGCATTGATTCGTCTCGATATTACAGGGCCACCGCCGACCATATGGGCTTTCGCCGGGACTGCCAACTGCCTGCGCGACACCTACCAGCGCGCGTATCGGCGCAACAATGAGCAATCTTGACGGGGTTTGGACAGCTTGTCCGTCGTATCTCAACGGCTGAGGGGGAGGCTGCAACCTAGCAGGTGGCCGCCACGCGGCCTCCATCTCGATTGAATGCCCGTGCCTGCAACGCCCCTCCCAGGCGCTCTTGCAGTCACCGCAGGAGACTACAGTTTTGAGATTTTCAGGTATTCGCCGCCCCGAAATCGGCAGTATTGCGCTCAGCGCTCTTGTCAGTGCCTATCTGCTCCTCGCCACCAACAAATCCTTCTGGACACACACGGTTGCCTATTTCGACGATTCCCTCACGGCGCGTCTGTCTTTCAGCGCGGCTCTGTGTCTGCTGACCTTCGCAGGCCTGACGCTGGCCTCCGTCAAATATGTGATGAAGCCGGTGATGATCTTCCTGATCATGGTATCGGCCGCCGCCTCCTACTTCATCGATACTTTCGGCGTCATCATCGACAAGGACATGATCGGCAACGCGGCGGTGACGACGCAGGCCGAAGCCAGCCACCTCCTGACCGGCAGTCTGGCGACGCATCTGCTGCTTTACGGGGTACTTCCGTCGCTGCTGGTGATCTGGTTCAAGCTCCGCTACCGGCCCTTCCTGTCGAATGCTGCGGTCAACCTGGCGGTGATCATTCCCTGCCTCCTCGTCAGCGGGGGGCTGGTTTACGCGAACTTTGCAAACGTCGCCTACGTGATCCGCGAACACAAGGACCTGATGAAGCGGTTCAACCCGACGGGGCCGGTTTCGGCTGCCGTGCGATATGCATCCTCGACCTATAAGCAGCGCAACATCGTCGTGCAGCCACTCGCAACCGATGCCCGACAGGGTGCGCGGATTGCCGCTGCCGGCAAGCCCGTGGTTGTCGTCGTCGTTGCCGGCGAAACCGCGCGCGCGATGAACTTCTCGCTGAACGGCTATGGGCGCGAGACCAATCCGGAACTCAAGGCTCTGGGCGTCGTCAACTACACCGACACCACGAGCTGCGGCACGGCGACGGCAACGTCGCTCCCCTGCATGTTCTCCGTCTACCCGCGTGATGAGTACAGCGACTGGAAGGCGCGCTCGACGGAAAACCTCATGAACGTGCTGACGCGCGCCGGCGTTTCGACCACCTGGTGGGACAACAACACCGGCAGCAAGGGCATTGCCGACCTCATCAACTTCGCCAGCATGACCGACCAGAAGAACAGCCCGCTCTGCAAGAACGGGGAATGCCTGGACGAGATCTTCCTCGGCGAGCTCGACAAGAAGCTCTCGGCGACCAAGAAGAACAGCGTGATCGTACTCCACCAACTCGGCAGCCACGGACCGTCCTATTACCTGCGCTATCCCGAGAAGTTCCGGCGTTTCACGCCCGATTGCCGCACGCCCGAACTGATGAAGTGTTCGGTTGAAGAAATCACGAACGCCTATGACAACACGATCCTCTACACCGACTACGTGGTGGCGAGTGTCGCCCGGTTGCTGGAAAAGCATCAGGACCAGATCGCGGGCGCGATGATCTATATGTCCGATCACGGCGAGTCGCTCGGCGAGAACGGCATCTATCTGCACGGCGCGCCCTATGCCATCGCCCCGCGCGAACAGACGCAGGTGCCGTTTATTGCGTGGTTCTCGAAGCCCTACCAGGCGGCAATGGGTGTCGATACGGCGTGCCTCGCCAAGGATACGGCGCAGCCGAAATCCCACGACAACCTGTTTCATACCGTGCTCGGCATGATGAATGTCGAGACCAAGGTCTACAAGCCGGGCCTTGATGCCTTTGCGAGCTGCACGAAGAAGCCGGGCGGCGGGGCGGCGTTCCAGGCCGCGGATACGACCAACGACTTGCCGGCAAGCCCCGTGCGTTCCTCAGGGTTTCCAGGCGCCCTTTAACGGCCCGTAAATTTGCCCACGGTCGGAACAAAACCCGGCCTCGACGCTTCCTTGAAAACACACCCCGATTTCGTTCCCGCCACGGCCGGGGCGGCCAACGCGGCCTCGGCCCTTCGGGACAGCCCAAGGAAGGAGAGGTCCGATGCGCATCGTCGGCCAGCAGGTCACTGCCGAAAGAGCCGGTCGCTCAGGGTTCACCGTCGAATTCATAGGCGACGGCGATGAGGTGGTGACAGTGATGTGTCCCCAGGACAAGGCCGGATCCCTTAACCGGCTGAACGCGATCGCGAAGGCAAAGGAAATTCTGCATGCGGCCATTGCGGCCGACGAAACGGTCGCGGCCGCCGGCGACCAGGCAGGGGTGCGTCGCGGCACCCTGCCGAACGCGCGCCGGGCGCATGATCGCGATGCGATGGAAGAGCAACTCGACGAAGGGCTCGAGGATACTTTTCCGGCAAGCGACCCGGTGTCGATCGCCAGCTCGACCATCGCCAAAGGCCATTCCCGACGCTGACATCAGGACGGCACAATAGTGGCTCCCAAGTGCGGGCATCTCGCCCGTGGCTCCTTACACGGCGGCCCTCATTCTTAATTGTCGCACGGGTCCGCGTCGCGGCCGCCGCATCTTGCATCCTTTCCGCAAAAGGCATGTTATAGCGCCTTGATCTGGCGATATTTTCGGCCTCGAACCGGCCGGCGCCCGCTATCGGAATTTGGAGAGTGAATGCATGGCCGTCCGGCATCTGACGTTCGCCGTCGGCGATATTCACGGCTGCCTCGACCAGCTGCGCGCGCTGCTGGATGAAATCGAAGACTATGCGCCAACGGGGCGGGTGATCTTTCTCGGCGACCTGATCGACCGGGGGCCGGACAGCCGCGCCGTCATTGAACTGATCATGGCTGGTCCGACGAAGCCCGGCTGGACCTGGCTGACCCTCAAGGGCAACCACGAGGAAATGCTTTGGGGTGCCAGCAGTGGTGAAAGCGATGTCGACTGGTGGCTGGTCAACGGTGGCCGAGAGACGTTGATCTCCTATGACGGCACGGTTCCCGGGCGGCACCTGAAATGGATCAAGGAGCTGCCGACGATCCTGGTCGAGCGCTTTCGCATTTTCGTTCATGCGGGCGTCGACGACACGCGGCCGCTGGAACAGCAGGACGACGGGGTTTTCCTCTGGATCCGGCCGCCCGACGACTATTCCGGCGAGTACTGGGGCCGGCACCTTTGTCATGGCCACACGCCGAGCACGGCCAATCCGCGCACGGTCGGAAACCGCACCAATGTCGATTCCGGCGCGGTGTTCAGCGGCATCCTCTCCTGCGCCATCTTCGACGACGATCAGGCGGGCGGGCCGATCGACTTCCTGACGGCGAGCAAGGCTGCCTGGCGCGTCGAGTGAGCGTTGGCATCGGTGGCGTAAATGGCATTGTGCGGGCGGCTCTCCGGTAGTAGGTGTGGCTTCTCCGCTGGGCGAAGCCTTTGCCGCCCGTCTCATCATCTCAGGGGATTGCCTTGGACGCCGCGCCTTCATCCGTTTTCACGAAGAATTTTGCTGCCCTCCTGTTCGATATGGATGGCACGTTGCTGAACTCCATGGCCGTGGTCGAGCGTGTCTGGGGCGCATGGGCGGAGCGCAATGGTCTTGACCCAGTCGAGTTTACCAAAACCGTACATGGCGTGCGCGCCGTCGATACGATCCGCAATCTCGAGCTGCCGGACATCGATCCGGAGAAGGAAGCCTACGACCTGGCGCTGGCCGAGATCGCCGACGTTGAAGGTATTGTCGAGATCCCCGGTGCGGTTGATTTCCTGAATTCTCTGCCGCCGGAAAGGTGGGCGATCGTGACGTCCGCGCCGCTGGATCTCGCCGTGCGCCGTCTCGCGGCCGCCGGCATTCCGACGCCCCAACTGATGATCACCGGTGAGGATGTTTCCATCGGCAAGCCCGATCCACAGGGCTACCGGATGGCGGCCGAGCGGCTGGGCGTGCGTGCGGAGGATTGCCTGGTGTTCGAGGACGCACCGGCCGGAATTCTGGCCGGGCTCGCAGCCGGGGCCGATGTCGTCGTCGTCACCGGTGCGCATGCGGCCGCCGAGGGAACGCCGCACATGACGCTTGCCCGCTACCACGACATCGCGGTGGAGCGCGCAACAGACGGCACGGTATCACTGCGCCGTACCGCTTGAAAACCCGTCGATGAGAACGGGAGGCCGCGTGCCGACCTCCCGTCATTCGCGTCGCTGGTTTAGGCGTTGAGCCAGCATTTCGTCAGCGCGTGCCCGCCCATCAGTTCGCCGTTCGGATCGTCGATCCAACCGCCGACCTTGTCGTTGGTCGCGTCGATATAGTTGTTGAACATCGGTACGATGACGCCGCCTTCGTCGCGCAGCATCATCGCCGCCTGATGATAGAGTGCCTTGCGCTTGGCGTTGTCGAGTTCACCACGCGCCGCAAAGATCAGCTTGTCGAAGTCCTCCCGGAGGAAGCGGGTATCGTTCCACTCGGCCTTGGAGAGATAGGCGATCGAATAGACCTGGTCCTGCGTCGGCCGCCCTGTCCAATAGGACATGCTGAAGGGCTGCTTGTTCCAGACGTCCGACCAGTAGCCGTCGCCCGGTTCGCGCTTCAGGTCGATGGTGATCCCGCATTTGGCGGCGCTCATCTGGAAGAGTTGCGCCGCATCGACGGCACCGGGAAAGGCGACATCGGAGGTCCGAAGCAGAACCGAGCCGCTGTGCCCGGATTTCTTGTAGTGGAACTTCGCCTTGTCCGGATCGAAGACGCGCTGCTCGATATCGTTGTCGAACAGCGGATAGCCCTTGATCATCGGCGTGTCGTTGCCGACGGTGCCATAGCCGGCGAGCACCTTTGCCACCATCTCCTCGCGGTCGACGGCATATTTCAGCGCCAGGCGCAGGTCGTTGTTGTCGAAGGGCGCCGTGTTGCAATGGGCGATGAAGACATAGTGACCCTTGCCCGGCACATTCCGTATGACGACGCCGGGAAGGCGACTGATCAGGGCGACCACCTTGGGCTCGATGCGGTTGATCATGTGGATCTGGCCGCTCTGGAGGGCCGCGGTCCGAGCGGTCGAGTCGTTGATGACAGCGATTTCGATCTGATCGGCATGGCCGCGCTCGGCCGAGCCCCAATAACCTTCGTGCCGCTCTGCGATATGTTTGACGCCCGGCTCGTTGGACACGACCTTGTAGGGGCCGGTGCCGATGCCCGCCGTCGGGTCGTCCTTGCCGCCGTTCGGCTGGATCATCAGGTGGTAATCGCTGACGATATAGGGCAGGTCGGCATTGGGCGCGCGCAGCGTGATGACCACGCTGTCGCCATCGACTTTGATCGTCTCGAAGTCCTGAACGAAGGGCAGGGCCGCAGACTTGGAGTCCGCGTCGCCATGACGCTCGAACGTCGCCACCACGTCGGCCGGGGTCAGTTCCTTGCCGTTGTGGAAGGTCACGTCCTTGCGGATCTTGAAGCGCCAGGTCTTGGCGTCCGGCGTCGCCTCGTAGGCTTCCGCAAGCCGGTACTCGATCTCGCCCGTCGGCGAGACTTCGACGAGCTGTTCGCCCCAGCAGCGCCCGAGCGTGTAGGGGACCTGACTTGCCCAGGTTGCCGGGTCCAGGCTGTTCGTCGATTCCCCGCCGACGAGGCCCGCCTTGAGTGTTCCGCCCTTGACCGGCCCTGCGGCGCGGGCCGCTTGGCCAAGCAGCAGGTTCGCCGAGGCGGCGGTTATCCCGAGTGCCGCGGCGCGTCCGAGAAACTCCCGTCGCGACAGCCGGCCCGCGGCAACCTGCTTGCTCATGAATTCCAGTTCAATTGGCATGTCTTACTCCCTCTCTTGCAAGACCCACCCGGTGTAACCGGTATCGTTGCAGATATTGGAGGCAGATGCCGCGCCTGGTGTGTTGCCGCGCGACAGATGGTGGCGCAGATCGGCGAAAGAAAGTCGTATTCTCGACCGAATAGTTGAGGCGCCGTCACCCCTTGCGGGCGTAGCGTTGCAGGATCGCGGAGATATCCGGCTCGGTCTTGTCGGTGTCGAGTTCGGCGCGAAGCTCGACCGCGTCGAGGTGTTCGAGCATGATCCGTTCCGCCGTGGCGGTGTCGCGCGATTGCAGGGCGCGGATGATCTGGACATGCTCGTCGACGGCACATTCCGGCGAATGCAGCCGCGCGAAGCGAGCGAGGATCAGCGAACAGCGTGAGACGATCTCGCGGACGAACCGCGTCAGCGCCTGTGAGCCCGTAAGCTCGGCAAGCAGGATGTGAAACTCGCCAGCGAGCCGGATCGAAAGCGGGCCGTGATCTGTAAGCGCCGTCTCCTCCTGCCGGACATGCTGCTGCAGCCGCTTGACGCCGGCGGCGTCGAGATCGGCGACGAGCCGTCGGATCACCTCGGCTTCGAGCATGCGTCTCAGTGCGAAGATGTCGCGGGCTTCCTCCAATGTCGGCTCGGCCACGCAGGCGCCCTTATTGGCGCGTAAATCGACAATGCCTTCTGCGTTGAGCCGGACCAGGGCCGCCCGAACGCTGGTACGGCTGACCTTGAAATGGTCGGCGATCGTATCTTCGGAAAGTTTCGTTCCGGGCTTCAGGGCCTGTTCCAGGATCGCCTGGCGCAAAAGCTTGTAGACCACTTCGCTGCGGCTAGATTTCTCAGACAAGGTTGCCTCCCCAACGGGCCGATCGGGGACCGGCCGAACATGCCCCTTGTCTTCGATAGCGCCCGTCCAAATGGTCGTCAATATTGTATACAATAATGTTGATGTTTGTATTCTCTTGTCGTATGCAATTGCAGGCGCCGACAAAAAAAGGCCGGTGCCGGCCGGTTCGGGAGGAGGCGTGCGGAGAGGACCGCGCGACCTGAGAAGGCCTGAAAGGGAACAGCCAATGGGAGGGAATTCATGAACAGCAGGATTCTGCAGCTCTGTGCGACAGTTGCCGGCATCGCCGTCGGCCTGGTGGCCACGACCACTGCCAACGCCGCGACGACGCTCGAAACCGTCAAGGCCCGCGGCAAGCTGATCTGCGGCGTCTCGATGAGCACGCCGGGCTTTGCGACGGCCGATGCCAAGGGTCACATGGAGGGCTTCGACGTCGATGTCTGCCGCGCCGTGGCGGCTGCCGTATTCGGCGATCCGGAAAAGGTCGACTTCGTCCTGACCAACATCAATACGCGCTTCCAGGCGCTTCAGTCCGGCGAGATCGACATGCTGTCGCGCCAGACGACCATGACCTTTTCGCGCGAAACCTCACTCGGGCTCGATTTCGGCCCGACCGTGTTCTACGACGGCCAGGGTCTGATGGTGCCGAAGTCGCTCGGCGTCAGCAGCGCCAAGGAACTGACCGACGCGGCGATCTGCACGCTGCCGGGCACCACGACCGCCCAGAACCTCAGCGACTTCTTCCGTACGATCGGCGGCAAGTTCGAGTTGGTCGTCTTCGAAAGCCCGGACGAAAACCGCAACGCCTTCTTCTCCGGCCGCTGCGAGGCGATCTCGTCCGACCGTTCGGACCTTGCCTCGATCCGCGCCGTTGCCAACAACCCGGACGATTACGTCGTGCTGCCGGAAACGATCTCCAAGGAGCCGCTGGCGCCGGCCGTTCGCCAGAACGATTCCAACTGGCGTGACATCGTCTCCTGGTCTGCCTGGATGCTGATGGCTGCCGAAGAGCGTGGGATCACCCAGGCCAATGTCGACGAGATGACCAAGAGCGAGGATCCGGAGATCCAGCGCATGCTCGGCGTCAGCGAAGAACTCGGCAAGATGCTGAACCTCGACAACAAGTGGGGCTACAACATCATCAAGGGGGTTGGAAACTACGGCGAAGTGTTCGAGCGCAACCTCGGCACCAAGACCGCGCTTGGCCTGACGCGTGGCCCGAACACGCGCTGGAGCGAAGGTGGCCTACTCTACGCACCGCCGTTCCGTTGAGAATCGACGGGCCCGCGCGTTTCGCTCGGGTCCACGTCTCCAGATGGTGCCTAATCGGCCCGTGGAGAGTGCGCGCGGTATGCCGCCGTACTATAAACGATAGAAATCGATCAAGTTATGATCTTGGGTCGCGCCGGCCCGAGATCATTGTGCTCCAAGGGACGGGTGCCGATGCCCCTGTTTTATGACGCGCGCATTCGCGCCTATCTCTATCAAGTGATCGCCGTCGGCGTCGTGCTGCTCATCGCCTGGGTGATGTTCAGCACCGCAAGCGCCAATCTTGCCAAGCAGGATATTGCGACCGGTTTCGGCTTCCTGGCGCGCCAGGCCGGATTTGTCATTACCGAATCTGCCATCACCTATGAGCCGACGGATACGATCGGCCGCGCGATCCTCGTCGGCATCACCAACACGGTCAAGGTTTCGCTGCTCGCTGCCCTGTTCGGCACTGTTCTCGGGCTGTTGGTCGGCATCGGGCGGCTGTCGCACAATCCGGTGTTGTCGCGGCTGATGCTTGCCTATGTGGAAGCGCTGCGCAACGTGCCGCTGCTGCTTTATCTTCTGCTCTGGTATTCGCTGATCATCTCCGTGTTTCCGCCAGTCAAGCAGGCGATCGAGATGCTTCCCGGCGTCTTTCTCTCGAACAGCGGCCTGGTCACGCCGGCGTTGCACTGGCAGAGCGGTTTCGCTGCGCTGGTCACGGCCTTTGTTGCCGGCGTCGCTGCCGCCGTCGTTACCGCGCGCATTCTCGGCCGCCGCCGCATCGCAACCGGCAAGGAGCGGCCGATTGCCCTGTTCGCGACGATCGCGTTTCTGCTGCCGCTCGCCGCAACCATCCTCTTCGCAAACATCTCGGTCACCTGGGATGTGCCGGAACTCGGCCGCTTCCGCCTGAGCGGCGGCTATCATTTGCGCCCCGAATTCGTGGCGCTTCTGCTAGGGCTGACGCTCAGCGTGTCGGCCAATGTCGCGGAAATCGTTCGCGCTGGCATCCAGGCAGTCAGCAAGGGGCAGTGGGAAGCGGCGACGGCACTTGGCCTGTCGCGGGCACGCACGCTGAAGCTCGTGATCCTGCCACAGGCGCTGCGCATCATCATTCCGCCGCTCACCAACACCTATCTGACCGTGTTCAAGAACAGCTCGCTCGCGATCGCCATCGGCTATCCGGATCTGGTGATGGTCTCAAACACGATTATGAACCAGACGGGCCAGGCGATTGAAGCCATTGCCATTTTCATGGGCGTCTATCTCGGCCTGTCGATCCTGATCTCGCTGGTGATGAACTGGTACAATGCGCGGGTCGCGCTGAGGGAGCGTTGAGCCATGACACAGGTCGACACCCTCGTGAGCAATGCGACGCTTGCGCCGAGCCGCGAAGCGCCACCGGCATCGCGCAGCCGCTGGTTCAGCGCCTATTTCGGCACGCCCGGCAATGCGCTGATCACCATCCTCTGCCTCGGCACGGTCTTTGCGCTCGCCAAGCTCGCAATCGGCTGGCTCTTCGTCGACGCCACCTTTGTCGGCACGCCGGCGGAATGCAAGGCGACGAGCGGCGCCTGCTGGCCGTTCCTGTCGGCGAAGATGCGCTACATCTTTTTCGGCTTTTATCCCTTTGAAGAGCAATGGCGCCCGCTGACGGCGATGCTTCTGTTTCTCGGCGCCTGCCTCGTCTCGATGATGCCGAAGGTCTGGGGGCGGGGACTGCTGATCGCCTGGGTCGCCATCGTCCTGCCGGTGCTCTATGTGCTGATGGCGGGCGGCTATTTCGGCCTCACGGTCGTGCCCACGACGCAATGGGGCGGGCTGCCGCTTTCCTTCATGCTCTCCTTCATCGGGCTTGCCTGCGCGCTCCCGCTTGGCATTGCGCTGGCGCTCGCCCGCGCATCGAGCCTTCCGGCAATCCGCGTCCTCGGCGTCGGCTTCATCGAGATCGTGCGCGGGGTGCCGCTGATCAGCATCCTGTTCATGGCGACGGTCATGCTGCCCCTGTTCATGCCCAATGGCATCACCATCGACAAGCTCGTCCGGGCGCAGGTGGCGATCATCCTCTTTGCCGCCGCCTATATTGCCGAGATCGTGCGCGGCGGCCTGCAGGCGGTTCCCAACGGGCAGGTCGAGGCCGGCCATTCGCTGGGTCTGCATTACTGGCAGATCATGCGTAAAATCGTGCTGCCGCAGGCGCTGAAGAAGGTCATTCCGCCCTTGGTCAGCCTGTTCATCGGCTTCTTCCAGGATACAACGCTGGTGACGATCGTCGGTCTGCTCGACTTCCTCGACACCGTCCGCACCGCCATGCGCGACCCGCAATGGCAGGGCATCGCGGTGCTGGAGGGCTATGTCTTCGCGGCTGTTGTATACTTCGTTTTCAGCGCTCTCATGGGGGCTTACAGCCGTTTCCTCGAGCAATATTTCAGGACCACGCATGACTAAAGAGATCCACGTCATCCGCAAAGCGCATACGCTCGTCGCCTTCGACCGCAAGCTTAATGGCCATGTCTATCTCAACGACGCCGACGTCGCCTATGACGAGAAGGGCTTCGTGCATGTCGGCGGCCACTATGACGGTCCGTTCGTCAGCGAAAGCTCCGGCCGCGACCGGATGATCCTGCCGGGCTTCGTCAACGTGCATTGCCATTCCGGCGAGGAGCCGATCTCCAAGGGCATCTTCGAGGACATGGGGACGGCAGCGCTCTGGGGCAATGCGCTCTACGAATACTCCAACCTTCTGGAAATCGATGACGATGCGATTGAGGCGTCGCTGACGGTCATGGTCGGCGACCTGATGCGTAGTGGCGTCACC
Organism: Ensifer sp. ENS02; assembly: GCF_014851885.1. Classification (NCBI taxonomy): domain Bacteria; kingdom Pseudomonadati; phylum Pseudomonadota; class Alphaproteobacteria; order Hyphomicrobiales; family Rhizobiaceae; genus Ensifer; species Ensifer sp. ENS02. Next base: position 300,610 of record NZ_JACVAO010000010.1, read on the forward strand.
ACGTTGCTCGATATTGCCGGCCCGCATGCGAGCTGGCTGCCGACGCTTGCCAAGAGTGGTGCACGCGCCTTCGTCGCGCCGGGTTTCCGCGAAGCGCAATGGCACGTCGAAGACAGCCATCGTCTTGACTTCCGTTGGGACAGGGCGCGGGGGCGCGATGCCTTTGCGCGAGCGCTTGAGGTCGTCGATACTGCGAATGCACACCCATCGGGCCGCCTTGGCGGCGTCGTCGCACCGTCGCAGATCGAGACCTGCTCGCCGGAACTGCTGCAGGATGCGGTGGCGGCAGCGCGTCAGCGCGGCATGCCGATCACCATTCATGCTGCCCAGACCATGACCGAGCACGAAGAACTCTTGCGCCGGCACGGGCTGACGGCCGTACAATATCTCGAAAAGCTGGGTCTGCTCGGCAAGGACCTGATCCTTGGTCATTGCATCTTCGTCGACAGCCATTCCTGGACGCGACAGCGCACGGAGATCGACTTGCGTCTGCTCGCCGATCGCCAGACGACCGTCGCCCATTGCCCGGTCACCTTCTCGCGCAGCGGCATGGCGCTGGAATCGGTCGGCCGCTACCGCCGCGCCGGCGTCAACGTCGCGCTCGGAACCGACAGTTATCCGTTCAACATGCTCGAAGAAATGCGCCAGGCGATGATCTGCGCGCGGCTCTCGGGCAAGTCCGTCTTCGACGTATCCACCGGCGACATCTTCGAGGCGGCGACGACCGCCGGCGCGCGGGCACTTGGCCGGGACGACATCGGCCGGATCGCCGTCGGCTCGAAGGCGGATTTCCTGGTGGTCGATCTCAGGCACCACGCCATGCAGCCGGTCTACGACCCCTTGCGCAATCTCCTGCATTGCGCGGCGGAGCGGGCGATCGAGCGTGTCCACGTGGACGGCACTTGCGTCGTCAGTGATGGCCGCCCGACCTTGATCGATTATGACGGCGCGCTCGCAAAGCTCCAGGAAGCGCAGGACTGCGCTTGCCGCAAGGCGGCTGAGAATGACACGAAGGGTCGCGCGATGGAGACACTTGCGCCGCTCTCACTGCCGCGCAGGTAATTCCGGCCGCGGTCCGTCAGGACAGAAAGCGGTGTGCGGCGAAGAGGCAGATCAGGACTGTCGCCGCCGCGCCCGCCAGCGCGCCAAGACGCCTTTCGAGGAAATCCCGGATCTCTTCGCCGAAACGGCGCAGCAGCCAGGCGAGCAGGAAGAATCGCGCGCCGCGGGCAATGATCGCCGAGACGATGAACAGGCCGAGATTGATGTTGGCGGCGCCTGAAAGGATGGTCACGACCTTGATCGGCGGCAGATGCGCCAGGCCCGAGGTGACGAGCAGCAATGCCAGCATCTCGCTGTCGACCGAGGCCTTCAGGTGCTCGAAGGTGTCGAGCTTGCCGTAGAACTCGAGCAATGGCCTTGCGATGGTGTCGAAGGCATAATGGCCGAGATACCAGCCGGCGATGCCGCCAAGTACCGAGCAGACCGTCGCCACGAGCGCATAGCGCCAGGCCCGTTCCGGGCGCGCCAGCGCCATCGGGATCAAGAGAAGATCGGCCGGAACCGGGAAGATCGAGCTTTCCACAAAGGCAATGATGCCAAGCCAGACAATGGCGGTTTCCCGTGTGGCGAGCGACATTGTCCAATCGTACAGGCGTCGGAGCATGAGGTGCGGTTCTCTGTTGGCCCGGGGTCCGTTTACAGGCCCCAAGGCTCGTCTATAGGCCAGAGAGCAGGGTGTAAATGTGGCTGACTTCTGTATTTGAGACAATTCTCACGAGAAGCCGTGCCGGCGTTATCGGGCAGCCGCCATGCGCGCGTAGCGCCCTGGCGGTTGCCCGACATGGCGGCTGAAGGCCGTGCTGAAGGTGCTTGCCGAGCTGTAGCCGACATGTTCGGCGACGGCGGCAAGATCCAGTTCGCGTTGCCGCAGCAGGTCCTTGGCGATCGCCATGCGCCAGACGAGCAGATACTCCATCGGTGGCACGCCGACGGCGCGCGTGAAGCGCTCGAAGAAGACGGAGCGCGACAGTGCGGCCTCGTGCGCCAGCTCCGTCACGGTCCAGGGATGGGCGGGATCGGCGTGGATCTGGCGAATGGCCACCGCCAGCCGCGCATCTCCCAGCCCGCGCAACAGGCCGGGTGCCGCGCTCTCCCCTTCAATTGATCGAAGCGCCTCGACAAGCATCACTTCCACAAGGCGTGCGAGGACCAGGTCGTGGCCCGGGCGTACGTCGCGTGCTTCTTCGCCCACTATGCGGATGAGCGTCGAAAGCCGTTCTATCCCGCGCAGATGCATCAATGCCGGCAGCAGCGAAACGAGCAGTCCGGCGTCGGGCGACTCGAGGACGAAATAGCCGCCGAGCAGGCGCACGTCCGGTTCGCCGTCCTGCCTGCCATGGCGAACTTCGCCGACCGGTGACGGCGCCGCCTTGGGATCGATGAAGGTCGGCTGAACCGGATCGAAGCCCGAGATGGTGAAGCCGGGCGTGCGAGGCAACAACACGAAGTCGCCCGCCTGCAGCGTCACCGGCGCCGCGCCATCGACTGCCAGCCGGCACGATCCCTCGATGGCGGTACAAAAGCTCGGATGACCGAATTCGGAGTAGCGAACCGCCCAGCGGCCGGCACCGCTGATGCCTTTGGTGAACACTGTGCGTGGGCGGAGAAGCTGAATGAGCTGCGAGAGAGGATCGGTCATTTCAGGATGCTAGCAAATAAAATCAGGACTTCAAGCCGTAGAACGTCCGCAGTCCGCGCAGTACTCCGTTTCCATCGCAACCACGAAGGATACCGCTATGAAGACCGTACTGATCACTGGCTGCTCTTCCGGCTACGGGCTGGAGACTGCGCGCCGCTTTCATGCCGAAGGCTGGGGCGTGATTGCCACGATGCGCTCGCCCCGACACGATATTCTGCCGAATTCGAAGCGGCTTCGTTTGCTGGCACTCGATGTCACCGATCCCGACAGCGTCTCAGCCGCCATCGCGGAAAGCGGTCCGATCGATGCGCTCGTCAACAATGCGGGCATCGGCGTGGTGGGTGCCTTCGAGGCAACGCCGATGTCCCATATCCGCAAGGTCTTCGACACCAATACCTTCGGCGTGATGGCGATGACCCAGGCGGTGATCCCGCAGTTCCGTGCTCGCCGGTCCGGCGTCGTCGTCAACGTCACCTCCAGCGTGACGCTTGCTTCCATGCCGCTGGCTGCCGCCTATACCGCCAGCAAGACGGCGATCACTGGCTTCACCGGTTCGCTTGCCCACGAGCTTGCCGCCTTCGATATCCGTGTCAAGCTGGTCGAGCCAGGTTACGCGCCAACCACGCGCTTTGCTCACAACACGACGATGCGGGTCGAGGACCTGATCCCCGAGGCCTATGCCGAATTCGCAGCGCCGATCTTCGCCCAATTTGCAGCACCGTCTCTGGTGACGACCGAGGCCGACGTCGCGGAGGCCGTCTGGCAAGCGGCGAACGATTTGTCCGGCCAGCTCCATTTCCCGGCCGGCGACGATGCGGTGGCGCTGGCACAGGCAGGCTGACGTACCTGAACTCAACTGCGCGTCTTCAGGCGATCTCGGGGTAGCCGAGACGATGCGCGAACCGCGCCAGTTCCGCCACAGGCTCGTAATCGGCATCCGACAGAACCGCGAAGTCTTTTAGGGAAAGCACAGCGCGGGCCTCAGCCAAATGGGGCTCCGTGATCGCCCGTCCGAGTGAACTGCGCAGCAGCAAAAGCTCGTCGTCCGAGGCGTCGCCGCGGGTGACGAGAGGCAGGCCCGGCGTGCTGGCGGTGGCGGTCAAGACCCGCAGACCGGCCACGCGTTCCGGATCAAAACGTTGCGTGTTGCCATAGGTCACGCAGTCGATGGCGGCCACGTCGGCAGTGCCCGATGCAACCGCATCTATGCTTGCCAAATGGCTGCCGGTTTCGGCAACAGAGGAGAAGAACCGGCCATTGCGGCTGCGGGGCGCGATCGCGGCGCGCAACAGGTTGGTTCCGGAATTGCTGATCGGATCGTTGATGGCAGCCCGTGTCCCCCGGAGATCTTCGAGGGAACGGACCGGTGCGTTTGCTCGCACGATGACGAAGCTGCACATGTCGGGCCCGTCGCAGCCCGGGTGCCCGTAGACCGGCGTAGCGACAAGGCGAACCTTGCCGCGCAAATGCCGCACGTAGGGATAGCCGCAGGTTTGCGCGAGCAGCAGCGCCGGATGAAGCCAGGCATCGGCATGATGGAGGACGGCGTCCAATCGGTCGGGCACATCCGTCAGGCCCTCGCGCCGCAGGTCGTCGCGCAGGAACGCCCAGAGCGTTGCCGTTGCGGCCGCGAGCGGCTGAGGGCTGACATACATCGCAAGGCTGGCTATCCGCATGGTTTCCCCGCGCTCCATGAGCACTCCCGCCATGGCGTAAAATGCGTTCGGCGAAGCGTCAAGGCCGTGGTCGCGGCGCCAAAGCGGTGGCAGCCATGCGTCTGGATGGCGGCGCCGATGTGCGGTGCTAGGCCGTGCGGCGAAGGCCAGCCCGCTCCACCGCGGCCGTTTCAGATCGACGTCCGCTGGATGTCGTGCGGAAGCGCTCGACCAGATCGAACAGGCCGGATGCCTGGCCTGAGAGCCTGTGGGTCATGGCGGTGCTGTCCTCGACCATCGCATTGTTCTGCTGGGTCACGGCGTCCAGCGACAGCATGGTCTGGTTGATGTGCTGCAGGTCGGTTGCCTGGTTGCGCGCGTCGCCCGCGATCTGCAGCGTCTGCTCGTTGATCGCGTGGATCTGACCGGAGATTTCGTCGAGCGCGTCGCCAGCGGCCCTGACGAGAGAAACGCCCTTCGCCACTTCCTCGGCCGACGCGGTGATGATCGCCTTGATCTCCCGGGCGGCCTGCGCCGACTTCTGCGCGAGTTCCCGCACCTCATGGGCAACGACCGCAAAGCCCTTACCCGCTTCGCCGGCACGCGCCGCCTCGACCCCGGCGTTCAGCGCCAGGAGGTTGGTCTGGAAGGCGATATCGTTGATCGTGCCGATGATCTGAGAGATGGCGACCGATCCCTTCTCGATCTGGGCCATGGCGCAGACGGCGTTCATCACCACCTGACCCGAACGATCGGAACTCGCCTTGGCAGCGGCGGCGATCGTGGTTGCGGATGTGGCGTGTTCTGCGGTGCGGCCGATGGTGGCGGTGATTGCGCCGAGCGCCGCGGTCGCTTCCTCCAGCGTCGCCGCCTGATGTTCGGTGCGCTTGGCGAGTTGGCCGATGGCGTCGCGCATCTCGCCGGTCTCGCCGTCGATCTCGGCGCTTCTCGCCTTCACGTCACCGAGCGTGACCGCCAGGCTCTCCAGCGACAGGTTGAAGTCCGAGCGCAGGCGATCGAAGCCGGCGCCGAAGGGGCGGTCGATGCGGGCCGTCAGATCGCCGTGGGACAAACGTTCGAGCCCCGAGGCCAGCATTTCGACGGCCTCGTTGATCTGGCGCGATACCTCGGCCTGGGTCGTCTCGCGGCCGTGCCGTTCCTCCTCGATCATGGTTTGCGTCTCCGCTGCCTCGGTTTCGAGGCGGGCACGGTCGCGAAGAGCGTCGCGGAAAACAAGGACGGAGCGGGCCATGTCACCGATCTCGTCCTTGCGGGTACCGCCAACACCGCTGATCGTCGTGTCGCCATCGGCGAGCCTGCTCATGTCGCGGACGAGACCGGTAATCGGGTGCGTCAGTCGGCGCGAGTACCAGATGGAGATCGCCAGCGCAGCCGCGAGGACGGCAAGCGCGGTCGCGAGCGTCCAGTTGCGCAAGGCGGTAACCGCGGAAAAGGCCTCCTGCGAGGTCATGACCGCAGCAATGGTCCAGCGCGTGCCGAAAGCATCAAGGTTGGTGGCCGCCATCTGGGCTTCCTCGCCGCGGAAATCCGCAAGCCTGCTGCTGACGATGCCGTCTTCCGCCGGCTGCTCAACCACGATCCGGGCGTTCAGCATATCGTTGCCGGGTGTGGCGGCGCTGTCGGCGAGGAAGAACCCGTTACTGTCGAGCAAAATCGTTTCGCCGGTTTCGCCAAGGCCCGTGCGGTTGCCGACGATTTCGCCGATGCGCCCATCCGGCATTTCGAGGATCAGCGTGCCGATCTTGCCGTCGATCGATTCCAGGGGGGTGGCGACGAACGCAGCGGGGCTGCCGCCAAGCGGCGAATAGGCCTCGTAGGACGCAAAGGCGAGCTTGCTCTTGTCCGTTCCCTCGGCCGTTTCCCGGAAGACGCGGCCAAGCCCGGTGTCCTTCCAGGCCGCGTCCTTGAGGTTGACGCCAAAATCCCGCTTCTTGTTGAGGGCGTATACGACATCGCCGCTGAGATTGGCGAGCAGCACGTCGCGATAGCCGTGGGCTTCCGCGAAGCGCCGGAAGAACGGGTGATAGCGCGCATGCAGCGCGTCGTAGTCGTCGACGCCGGCGGAGCTGTAGAGGGCGCGCTTGTCTTCGGCGTTGGGGTTTTCCGCCAGATAGCGGCGCTGCAATTCGCTTTCGGTCTTTTCCCCGAACTTGGCGGCTGCGCCATTGAGGTCGGTTAGCGCCTTGGCGACGGACTTCTGTGCTTGCAGATTGCGCAGGTCGTTTTCCACGGTGGTGAGGTAATGGCGTAGCTCGTTGCGGCGGGCATCGGCGAGCGCCTCCAGCTTTTCGATTGCCGCGCGTGACGAGAGATTGCCGCTGACGGTCAGGCTGGCAAGACTGGTGGCAGCAATGGAAAAAGCGGCCAGAGCCGCCGCAGCGAGAGGAAGCTTCGCGGACAAACGCATAACAATCACCGGACGTGCAAGGGGAGGAGGCCATGCCGAAGGCTGGTCGCGACGCCTCATGCGTCCGGCGGAAGGGCTTCCGCGCGGAGAGTTATACTGTCTCACGTTACAGCTTGATGACAGCTGGATGACATCGCCAAAGTTTGCCGTGAAGAGCGACGGCTCTATCTCGGCAAGGCGCCTGTCAGGAAAATGTCGGCGCAGCTTTCTGCTCGCGCCGTGATCGTCGCCTCGTCGATGGTGCCAAGGCAACCCATCATGACGGCGCGTTGCGGCTCCATCGCCATCATGCCGCGCAGCATGCCTGCGGTCAGACGCGGGTCTGCCACCGCGAGCCGGCCGTGGGCCACCTGCGTCCTCAGCCATCGCTCCAAGGTGGCACTTGTCCGCTGGATCGCCTGTTCCCAGAAGGTGGCAGCAACTTCGGGAAAGCGTTCTGCCTCGGCGAGCACCAGGCGGATGATCGCGATCGTGTCGTGCGAGAGCACGAGATGTCCGTAGGCGGCAAGCAGGTGCACCAGGCCACCCCTTACGCCCAGATCTTCCAGGTTCTCTTCATCGGCTTCCAGTACGAACTCGGCGATCCTGAGGGAGATGACGCGCTCGAAGAGATCGGCCTTGGTGGGAAACAGCCGATAGAGCGTCTTGGTGGAAACGCCGGCATTCTGAGCTATGACGTTGATGTTCGCCGCCTCGTAGCCGAAGTCGCAGAATTGCCGTTCGGCGGCGAGGACGATCACCTGGCGCGTCTCGTCGTCCGGTCGGACCTGGGGACGGCCGCGGGAGCGTGGCGTCTTCTGCTTTTCGATCATGGCGGCTTTCCAAATTCATCGAATTTTTAGGTGAGCCGAGTTGAGAAAGCAATTGTTTTCCGAAATTTCTGTGCCGCCTGTCCTGGCCGTGGCGGATATTGCGACCTTTGCGAACACGTTCTAGCTTTGCTGCATGGCGACGTCGAAACTCACGACCTATCGTGCGAAGCGGGACTTTTCCCGGACGCCGGAGCCTGCCGGAAGAAGTGGCGCGGAGGGCAATCGTTTCGTCGTGCACAAGCACCATGCCACTGCCGATCACTATGATCTCAGATTACAGGTCGGCGACGTGCTGAAAAGCTGGGCGGTCCCCAGGGGGCCGTCGCTCAACCCCGCCGACAAACGGCTGGCTGTCGAGACTGAGGATCATCCGCTCGACTACGTCGACTTCGAGGGCGTCATCCCGGAAGGCGAATATGGCGGTGGGCCGATGATCGTCTGGGATACCGGCGTCTGGGCACCGATGGACGATATCGAAAAGAGCCTGAGAACCGGCGCGTTCAAGTTCCGTCTAGCCGGCGAAAAGCTCAATGGCGGCTGGATGCTGACGCGGCTGAAGCCGAAACCGGGAGACGACGACACGCGCAACTGGCTGCTGTTCAAAGAGCATGATCCAGCCGCCGATCCTGATGTCGACATTCTGACGGCACGCCCGGAGAGCGTGAAAAGCGGGCGGCGCATCGAAGAATTGGTCGAGCCGCCAAAGAAGCCGGCTAAAGCGGCGAAGCCGGCCGTCCTCAAGCCCGGCTCGTTGCCGGGCGCTGTGAAAGGTCCGAAGCCGCAGCGGATCGAGCCGCAGCTCGCCAGCCCGACCCCGAAACCGCCCGGGGCCTCACCGGGAGAACAGACCTGGCTGCACGAAATCAAGTTCGATGGCTACCGCACGATGGCGGATCTCTCGGATGGTTCCGTACGGCTAATCACGCGCAGCGGGCTCGACTGGACGAAACGCTACGGCGATCTGCCAGACGCATTCCGCAAGTTGCCTTGTCGGGAAGCGATGATCGATGGCGAGATCGTCGCTCTCGACGACAAGGGCATTAGCCGCTTCTCGCTGTTGCAGGAGGCTCTTTCATCCGGGACCGATGGCAAGCTCGTCTTCTATGCCTTCGACATCCTCCATCTCGACGGCTGGAATCTCGCCGAAGTTCCATTGGAAAAGCGCAAGGGTCTGCTGGCGCAGCTGCTTGAAGGGCAGATATCGAGCCGTTCCGCCATTCAGTTCAGCGACCATGTGGAAGGTGACGGGCGCGGGCTCTACGATCAGGTCGCCGAGCTGGGGCTGGAAGGGATCGTATCAAAGCGTGCCTCCGCACCCTACCGCAGCGGACGCACCCAGACCTGGACCAAGACCAAAGCGCTCAAAAGCGAAGACTTCGTGATCGCAGGCTACACCGTCTCCGAGGCGGCCGAGGGGCTGGCGGCACTGGCGCTCGGGGAGTGGGTGGACGGCGAGCTGCACTACCGCGGCAAGGTCGGCACCGGCTTCGATGCGGCGACAGCCAAGCAATTACTCGCCCGGCTGCAAGCCTTGCGCGGGGGTGAGACCGCGCTGGACGGTGCGCCCAAGGAAATCCTCTGGGTGCGGCCGGTGCTATCCGCCCGCATCCACTACTCCAACCGCACGACCGACAATGTCTTGCGGCATGCGGTGTTCAAGGGGCTTCGCGATGTCGAGCTTTCGGCCCCGGCGACGGCGCCGCGCAAGCGGCTGATCACGGACGCCGACCTGGCGACGATCCAGGTGACCAACGCCGACCGCCGGGTGTTCGGAAGATCCGGACCGACCAAACTCGACATTGCCGTCTACTATGCGCTCGTCGGCGATTTCATGCTGCCGCATATCCTCGGACGACCGGTGTCGCTTTTCCGCTGCCCGACGGGGAAGCAGGCCGATTGCTTTTTCCAGCGCCATCCCTTCACCGGCATGCCGCCCTCCATCGTCAGCTTCAACGCGACCAATTCCGAGGGCGAGAGCAAGTCCTTCCTCTCGATCGAGGGCACGAAGGGTTATCTGGCGCTCGCCCAGTTCGGCGTGATCGAGCTTCATAGCTGGGGTTCGCGGCGCACGCGCTTGGAGAAGCCCGATCGCGTCGTCTTCGATCTTGATCCCGGCGAGGGGATCTCGTGGCGCGACGTGGTCGAGGCAGCGGTCCATATTCGCGGCGAGCTGGAAGCAATCGGCCTCGTTCCTTTCGTCAAAACGTCTGGCGGCAGCGGCATCCACGTCGTGGTGCCGGTCAAGCCGAAGCTGGACTGGAAGAAGGCACACCAGGCAACGAGCGCGATAGCGACGCGGCTGGCGGCGACTGCACCCCAGACCTTCACCACGACCATGGGCAAGGAAAACCGCAAAAAGCGCATCTTCATCGACTTCCATCGCAATGCGCGCAGCCATACGGCGGCCGCTCCCTATTCGCTGCGGGCACGCACCAATCTGCCGGCTTCGGCCCCGCTTCAGTGGGCGGATCTGGAGACTATCGACGCTCCGGAGGATTTGAACTATTCTTCGCTGCCTGGACTTCTGGATACTTTCGGCGATCCCTGGGCGGATATCGACGACTTTGCCAAGGATCTGCCGCTTCTGTCCGAAACGAGGACGTAATGCGTTTGGCCGCGTAGGAGACATCAATGGCGCCCAGGGCAAGTTGGAAAGGTTATCTCAAACTCAGTCTCGTCAGTTGCCCCGTCAGGCTCTATCCGGCGACCAGTTCGAGCGAGCGCATCAGCTTCAACCAGCTGCACAAGGACACCCACAACCGGATCAACATGAAGCCGGTCGATCCGGAACTCGGGCTCGTCGAGCGCTCGGATCTGGTCAAGGGCTACGAATACGAAGACAAGAAGTACATCATCATCGAGGACAGCGATCTCGACAGCGTCAGGATCGAATCCAATCACACGATGAACATCGAGGCCTTCGTCGATGAAGGCTCCGTCGACGTGATCTACCAGGACGCGCCCTATTATCTCGCGCCCGACGGCGCGATGGCCGAGGAAACCTTCGTCGTCCTGCGCGAAGCGCTGAAAAAGAGCGGCAAGGTGGCGATCGCGCGCCTGGTGCTTTCGAGCCGTGAACGCGTCGTGACCATCGGCGCGCGCGAAACCGGAATGTTCGTCTGTACGCTGAGAAACCCGAGCGAAGTGCGCGGAACCGCTGAATATTTCGGCAATGTACCCGTTGGTCATCCGGACCCTGAAATGCTGCAGCTTGCCGAAGCCTTGATCCAGCAGAAGATGACGGTCTTCGACCCGAAGAACTATGAGGATCGTTATGAGATCGCGCTGATGAAGATGATCCGCGAGAAGCTCAAAGGTCATAAGCCGATCATTGCGGCAGCCCCTGAGCGCGGCAATGTCATCAACCTTATGGATGCGCTGAAGGCGAGCCTGTCGCAGTCGAAGCCGCCTGCAAAGAGCAAGCCCAAGGCCGAGCCGGCAGCCAAGCAAACCACCAAGGCGGCAGCGCCAGCCAAGCGGACGGCGGCAAAGCCGGCCGCGAAGAAGAAAGCCTGATGGCTGTTGCAGGCCAGACATTCGGTATCGTCGGGGCGTTGTCGGCCTTCCCGCGCCGGCTTGTGGCGCGCGAGGTCGAGCGCCAGCACGGCCACGTGCGTCGCGGCGTGACGCGCCAGACGACCTATCTGGTGTTCGGCCGCAGCCTGCTTGCCAAATCGAGCGAGGCGGAGATCGAAGCCCGCTTCGATGCCGAACATTCGTCCGGGCGGTGGCTTATCAGCGAGAACGGCTTTCTTCGCCTTTTGGGGTTGATGTCGGTGCCGGCTGCGTCCGCGCTTAGTCGCCAGTCGCTGATCGATCAGGCGAGGCTCTCGCCGCGCATCTTCGACTTGCTCTCCCTGTTCGACGCTTTCGAGCATGACAGCGAGCCCTACTCGTTCCGCGACCTCATTCTCGCCAGGAAATATGCCGAGCTGATTGCCAGCGGCGCGAGTTGGACTGCGATCGCCCGGTCCGTTCATCGCTCCGGACCGGTCGCCTCGTTGACGGCGCTTTCGCTGCACCACGGTGGCACCGATGCGATCTATGCCCGCAGCGCCGAGGGCCTGAGCGAGCTGAATGGGCAATTGCTCTTCGATCTCGACACACCCGACGATGCCGCCCTGGAAGATCTCTTCGATCTGGCCGAGGAGGCGGAAGCCAATGGCGACTACCTGGAGGCTGCGGCCTTCTATCAACGCTATCTTGCCATGGACCGGACGGATTCGGTCGCGGCCTTCAACCGCGCCAATTGCCTGAAGGCAGCCGGACGGGAGCTAGATGCGGCCCATGATTACGCCCGCGCCATCAAGCTCGATCCATCCTTCGTCGAGGCCTGGTTCAACCTCGCGGGGCTGATGAACGAACGGGGGCGGATCGACGCCGCGCGCAGGCATCTCGGGAAGGCGATCGAGATTGACGGCGACTATGCCGACGCCGTCTTCAACCTGGCGAAACTCGAATTCGATGCCGGCGATCTCGCGGAGGCGAAGCGTTGGTGGACCCGCTATCTCGAACTCGATAGCGATAGCGAATGGGCGCGAACGGCGGAGCGCGGCGTGCAATATGTCGACCTGCAGAGCCGCCCGAGAACAGGCTGATATGGGCGACAAATTTCTCTTCGACGGACCCGACGATGCCGCGGTCACCATCCTTCTTGCCCATGGCGCCGGCGCGCCGATGGATTCGGCTTCGATGACCGCGACCGCAGGGGCGCTTGCGACGGCAGGCTTTCGCGTTGCACGCTTCGAGTTCGGCTATATGGCGGCAAGGCGCACCGTTGAGGGGCGCAAGCCGCCGCCTCGCGCCGACACGCTCAATCCGGAATATCTCGCCGCCATCGAGGATCTGGACGTCAAAGGCCCACTTATCATCGGCGGCAAGTCGATGGGGGGACGCGTCGCGAGCATGATCGCCGATCCGCTGCATGCGGCCGGCAGGATCACCGGGCTGCTCTGCCTCGGTTATCCCTTCCATCCGCCAGCCAAGCCCGAGCAACTGCGCACCAAGCACCTGGCCGGCCTCAAGACGCCGACGCTGATCTGCCAGGGAACCCGCGACGAATTCGGCACGCGCGAGGAAGTGCAGAACTACGTGCTTTCCGATGCGATCGAAGTCCTGTGGCTCGAGGACGGAGACCATGATCTCAAACCGCGCAAGAGCATTTCCGGCTTTTCGACCGCCGATCATTTGAGGACCTTGGCCGATGCGGTGGCAGCCTGGGCTGCCCGGCTGACACGCTGATCCGATCGCCGGAATGAAGATCGCCACCTTCAACATCAACGGCATCAACAGGCGGCTCGACAACCTGATCGCCTGGCTGGGCGAGGCGGAGCCGGACATCGTCTGTCTGCAAGAGTTGAAGGCGCTCGATCGCCAGTTCCCGCGCTCGGCGATCGAAGCGGCCGGCTACGGCGCCGTGCGGCAGGGACAATCCGCGTGGAACGGTGTGGCGATCCTCGCCCGAGACAGCGAGCCGGTGCTGACCCGTGTCGGGCTCGACGGCGACCCGTCGGATGCCGAGGCGCGCTATATCGAGGCTGCCGTCAGCGGCATCCTGGTCGCCTGTCTCTACGCGCCCAACGGCAACCCACAGCCAGGCCCCAAGTTCGTCTACAAGCTTGCCTGGCACGAGCGTCTGGCCAAACATGCCGCCGAACTCTTCGCCCTCGATCTGCCTGTCGTGCTTGCCGGCGACTACAACATAGTTCCGGAGCCGCGCGACATCTACCCGACAACCTCCTATGACGACAATGCGCTGGTCCAGCCCGAAAGCCGCGCCGCATTCGGCGAACTTCTCGACCAGGGCTGGCTCGATGCGCTGCGCAAGATCCACCCGAAGGACCAGCTTTTCACCTTCTGGGACTATCGCCGGAACCGTTGGCAGCGCGACGCGGGCCTTCGGCTCGATCATATGCTGCTCAGCCGCAAGCTTTCCCGCAAGCTTACCGGTGCCGGCATCGACCGGGAGGTTCGTGGCATGGAGGGTGCGAGCGATCATGCGCCGGTGTGGGTCACGCTCCGCGATTGACCTGACAATGCTGCGGGGAGACTGCACGTCCATGCGCGACGGTGATACTGTTTCGCCTCGAGCGCCGCTATTCGCAGCCGCGATCCGGGGTAAACCCCGTCTGGCCTAGCGGCTGAATGCGGTGACCGCGACATTCAGCCTGGTCAACACGAAGGAGAACCGCATGAAAATCAGCGCGCGCAACCGCCTCAAGGGCAAGATTGTCGAAGTCATCAAGGGCGCAACCACCGCCCATGTCCGGATCGACGTCGGCGGCTCGATCGTGACTGCAGCGATCACCAACGAGTCGGTGGACGAACTTGGCCTGAAGGTCGGCGGCGAAGCCTACGCGGTCATCAAGGCCTCGGATGTCATGGTCGGTATCGACTGATACGCTTGCGGCAAGGGCGCGCGGATCGACCGTCGCGCCCTGCCAAATCGCGACCGGATCACGCCTTCTGGCAGTAATGCGCGTTGCCGTCGCCGGTCTCGAAGTCGCCGCGTTGCGGCGGCGCAATCGGCTTGAACAGCGTCCGGTCGGGCTTGAGATCGATGAGTGGCGTACCGTCGAGGCAATCAAGGCCGCGCACGAGAAGGCTCGAGCCTTCCACGGCTTCGAGCTTGACGATCGAGGTGCCGATCGGGTTCGGCCGAACCGGCGAGCGCAGTGAAAATGTTCCGTGCACTTCGCCGTTGCTGGCTGGGCTTTGCAACACCAGATCGCGCCGCGAACGGTCGAGCCAGTAGAGGATTTCCAGCCGCTCGAACGCCTCCACGCCTTTCAGCGCCAGGACCCAGGGTTCGAAGATTTCGATACGGCAGACCGGGCCGTCATGCCGACCCTGGCGAGGGGTTTCCATGCGCGAGGTCCAGGGCGTGGAAATGCGGCCGATAAAGACGAGACCGGCGTCGGTTGCCGCGGGCGGTGCCACGGTCACCTCGTTCTCACGGATTTCGTTCTGGCGGACCATGGTCAGTTCCTTTCCTTATAGAGGGGGTGGTGAGGCGCGGCGCACAGAGACGGGCGTCGCTGCCGTCGATCGAGCCGATCACCACATCGATGTCGTAGAGTTGTTTGAGAGAGGCGGGCGTCAACACGTCCTTGGGTAAGCCGAGCGCGATGAGTTTCGAGGCGTGGAGAAGGGCGACGCGGTCCGCGACCAGGAAGGCGTGATCCGGATTGTGCGTCGAAAGCACGACCGAAAGCCCGCGTGCCGCCAGCGCTCGGACATGCGAAAGCACCCGCATCTGGTTGCCATAGTCGAGATTGGCGGTCGGCTCGTCCATGACGAGGATGGCGGGTTCCTGCGTCAGTGCGCGGGCAATCAGCGCCATCTGGCGTTCGCCACCGCTGATCTCGGTATAGGGGCGCATGGCAAGGTGGGCCACGCCGAGGCCGCCAAGCGCTTCCATGGCAATCCGACGGTCGCGGGCGCCAGGCGATGAGAACGGCGCGAGGCGAGCGGCTCGCCCCATCAACACCACCTCCAGCACTGTAAACGGGAAAAGTGCCGCATGCGCCTGCGGAACATAGGCGATCTGCCTGGCGCGTTCGCGCCGCGACCAGGCGGAAAGCGGTCGACCGTCCAGGAGAATATCGCCGGCCTTGACCGGCAGGAGACCGAGGATGGTCTTGAACAGCGTCGTCTTGCCGGCGCCGTTGGGGCCAAGCAGGGCCAGAACCTCGCCGGACTCAAGCGACAGGGAGGCATTCTCGCCTACCGTGCGTCCGCCATAGCCGAAGGCGAGATCCCTGATGTCCAGCGTCATTGCCAGGCCCTCCGGCCGGACGCGAGCAGCCAAAGGAAGAAGGGCGCGCCAACGGCAGCGGTCAGGATGCCGAGCGGCACTTCGATGAGCGCGATGCTGCGCGCCAGCATGTCGACAACAAGCAGATAGGCAGCACCAGATATCATCGCGGCCGGCAGCAGGCGGCGGAAGTCCGGGCCGACCAGCATGCGCGCGATGTGCGGGATCACGAGGCCGATCCAGCCGATGACGCCACTGACGGAGACGGCCGCCGCCGTGATCAGCGTTGCCGCCGCGATCAGCAATGCGCGGGTAAGACGCGTGTCGACGCCCAAGGTCTGGGCTTCCTCGTCGCTGAGCGTCATCAGGTTCATGCGCCAGCGAAAAAGCACCAGCGGCACCAGCCCGATCAAAAGCGACGGCAGGATCGAAACGACGTCGAGACGCGTGATCGCAGTGAGGCTGCCGAGCAGCCAATAGGTGATCGCCGGCAACTGGTCATAGGGATCGGCGAGGATCTTGATCAGCGATATGCCGGCACCGACGAGGGCGCCGATGGCGATCCCTGCCAGAACGAGCGTCAGGGCCGGATCGCGTCCGCGGATTGCCATGCCGACGGCATAGACTGCGGCGACGGCGAGCAGCCCGCCTGCGAAGCTGATCGCCTGGATTGCCAGGACCGGCAGCGACAGAAAGATGCCGATGACGGCGCCGAGACTGGCACCGCCGGAAACGCCAAGGATATCCGGCGAGACGAGGGGATTGCGGAAAAGCCCCTGATAGGTGGCGCCGGCTGCGGCAAGTGCTGCGCCGATCAGGATCGCACCCCCCACCCGAGGCAGCCGCACGTTCCAAAGCACGGTCGAAAGAACGGGGTCGCTCGGCTGTCCCGATAGGGCCGCGTGCAGCGCCCCGGCGATCTCCGACGGGCCGGCATATTTGCCGACCGACATCGACACCAGGGCGAGCAGGAGGAGGGGGCCGACGAGGAGCCAGAGATTGCCCTTGCGCCCGTCGGCCAGCATGCCCGATGTTTCCTGCCTCCGGTTCATTTCGAAGCCGGCACCGCCCCCTTCAGGAGCGTGGCCACTTGTTCGTCCGTCAGGTCGACCTGGTAGAACAGCTGGTAGAAATCGCGGGTCTCAGCCTTCAGGTCCCCCTTGAAGCGGTCGGGATAAAACAGGTTCTGCAGCCAGACGACGCCGATCACTCGGTTGATCGCAGGCGGCGAGTCGAACCAGCCGTAAGGCAGGGACGGCGCGGTTAAGACTCGACCGGTCGTGATTGCCTTCACGTCGGCCCAGAGCGGGTCCTTCTTTGCCGAGGCTGCGAACTTTCCGCTTGCTGCGATGACGACGTCCGGGTTCCAGGAGAGAATCTGTTCGAGCGACACCTGGGTCAGGCTGCCCTTGCCGGCTGCCGCCGCGACGTTTTCGGCGCCGACGGCTTCCAGGATCTCGACATTGATCGAGCCGGAAAGCCCCGTTTCTAGCCCTTCCGGGCCGCGGCCATAATAGACGCGCGGCCTTTGATCGGCCGGTATCATGGCGAGACTGTCGTTCAGATCCTTGATCCGCTGGTCGGCATAGGTTGCGAGCGTTTCGGCGCGTTCGGCCACGCCAAGCAGCGCGCCGACGTCGCGCAGCGTCTTGCCGCTATCGGCGAAGCGTCCATCGATCAGCACGTAGGGAATGCCGGTCTGCGCCTGCACCTTATCGGCCAGCGAGCGGTAGGTGTCGTTGACGGTTCCAACGTCGAGAATAATGTCCGGCTTGGCGGCAAGCACCGCCTCGACATTGGCGCTACCGCCCTTGCCCGTGAGTTGGCCATAGGTCGGCAGGTCGCGGACCGACGGTAGCAGATATGCTTTTTGCTCCTCCGTCGGCTCGCGCACCCAGCCGGCGAGCTTGTCCGGTGCCAGAACATAGGTGAGCACCGAGGCCGGCGGGCCGGCAGCAAGCACGCGGGTGATGGTATCGGGAACCTCAACCGTCCGCCCGGCGGCATCGGTGATCGTACGCGCCTCGGCTGCGCCTGAGGCAAGGCCGAGCACGGCTGAGAAGATTATCGCAAGAGATTTCAACATGAAGGCCACGATAGCGAGAGGGATCGGTCAGGCCGCACTATGGCATGTCGTTATATTTCATGGAATATATTGATTGCGCGATTTGCGACGATCGGGAGCCACCCTGATGCACTGAGATACAATTCCGCTCCTGTCGGAAACATCCGCGATACGTCGCGATGGTCCTCTGCCGCACGTGACAAGCGATCTGTGCCTCGGGCATTGATCCCATGCGGAGAGACGGTGATGATCCTCTTTGTTGTAGCCTATCTTGCCGGCGTGCTGACGATCGTCAGCCCGTGCATCCTGCCGGTGCTGCCATTCGTGTTTGCCCGCGCCGGCCAACCCTTTTCCACCAGCATTCTTCCGATGCTGCTCGCCAAGATCGTGACCTTTGCGGGTATCGCCTCGCTTGCAGCCCTAGGCGGCAACTGGGCGGTGCAGGCGAACGCCTATGGCCGCTACGCAGCGATCGCGATGCTCGCAGTCTTCGGCGTGACGCTGCTCTCGACGCGGGCTGCCGCCTTTGTGACCGGTCCGCTCGTGGAACTCGGCAACCGATTGTCGAGAAAGGCTGCGACCGGGGAGAAGGGCAGCATCGGCGGCTCGATCCTCCTTGGCGTTGCGACCGGATTGCTCTGGGCGCCCTGCGCCGGACCGGTGCTCGGTCTGGTGCTGACCGGGGCGGCGCTGAACGGCGCGAATGCGCAGACCACGCTGCTGCTTGTGGCCTATGCGGCCGGTGCTGCGACCTCGCTGGCGCTCGCCGTCCTGGCCGGTGCCAGAGTATTCGCGGCGATGAAGCGCTTCCTCGGCCTTGGCGACCGCATCCGCCAGGGTCTCGGCGTTGCGGTGCTCGCCGGTGTTGGCGCGATCGCGCTGGGCCTCGACACCGGTCTTTTGGCGCAGCTTTCCTATGCCAGCACGTCGGGCGTCGAACAGTCGATCCTCGATCGCCTGCGCAGCGGTGCTTCGCCCGTGGACGTCGCAAGCACCCGCATGACCCTTGCCGCAAAGGATACGCGACAGGCGGCCTATCGCAGCGATCTTCCGGTGGAAGGGCAATTTCCGTCGCTCGACGGCGCGGTTCAGTGGCTGAATTCGAAGCCGCTGACGCCGGCCGAGCTTCGCGGCAAGGTCGTTCTCGTCGACTTCTGGACCTATTCCTGCATCAACTGCATCCGCACCATCCCTTACGTTCGGGCCTGGGCGGAGAAGTACCGCGACCAAGGTTTGGTCGTCATTGGCGTGCACGCCCCCGAATTCGCCTTCGAAAAGCAGATCGGCAACGTCGAGAAGGCGGTGCGCGACTTCAAGATCACCTATCCGGTGGCGATCGACAACAACTTCGCCATCTGGCGCGCCTTCTCCAACAGCTACTGGCCGGCCCACTACTTCATCGATGCCGAGGGGCAGATCCGCTACACCCATTTCGGCGAGGGCGACTATGAAGGATCCGAGCGGGTGATCCAGGACCTGCTGGCGGAAGCCGCCGGCAAGAAGAATGCCGAAGGCGATCTGGTCAAGCCGGAGGCAAAGGGTGCCGAGGCCTCGCCGGACCTGGCACGCCTCGGATCCGGCGAGACCTATGTCGGTTATGCGCGAGCCGCAAACTTCGTCTCGCCCGAGGGCGTCTCGGCCAATACGTCCGCGCGGTACACGGTCGGCAAACCGGGGCTCAATGAATGGGGGCTGACCGGCAACTGGACGGTCGGCGCCGAAGAGGCGCGCCTCAACGAGGCCGGCGGCGGCATCACCTACCGGTTCCGCGCGCGGGACCTGCACCTGGTGCTCGGCACTGGCGCCGGCGGCAGGCCGGTTCCGTTTCAGATAACCATCGATGGGGTGGCGCCGGGCGCGGACCATGGCGCGGATATCGATGCGGCCGGCAAAGGTACCGTTACGGCGACCCGCCTTTATCAACTCGTCCGCCAGTCCGGAGCAGCCCGGGAGCGGACCTTCGAGATCCGCTTTCTCGCACCCGGCGCAGAAGCCTTCGTTTTCACCTTTGGATGAGAGTTTGCCATGAGCGACAATGAAAAACGGCGCAGGCGCACCTGGTCCGCCTTCACGCGACGCCTTCTCGTCGCCGCGACCATGGTCGGTGGCGGATTGACCTTCGTTTTCAACGGGCCGCCGTCGGCGGCACAGGAGACCAGGCCTGTGCCGAAGGCGCTCCACGATATCGCGCCGACGGCCGGCCGCCAGACGGCGGTCTTTGCCGGCGGTTGCTTCTGGGGCGTGCAGGCGGTGTTCCAGCACGTGGCTGGCGTCGCGAGCGTCACGTCAGGATACGCGGGCGGCATCGCCGCGACGGCGACCTACGAAGAGACGGAGACCGGCGCCACAGGGCATGCCGAAGCGGTGGAGATCACGTTCGACCCGAAGCAGGTGAGCTACGGCAAGCTGCTCGAGATCTACTTCTCCGTCGCTCATGATCCGACGCAGCTTGGTGGGCAGGGACCCGATAGCGGACCGCAATATCGATCGGCGATTTTTCCGCGCGATGAAAAGCAGGCGAAGGTTGCCACCGACTATATCGCGCAACTGGATGCGAGCGGCGTTTTCAGCCGCCCGATTGCGACGACCATCGAGGACGGGAAGACCTTTTACCCGGCCGAGGCGTATCACCAGGATTACGTCTACAACAATCCCGGCCAGCCCTATGTGGTCATCTACGAGAAACCGAAGATCGGCGCGCTGCATCGTCTGTTTCCGGGCCTCTATCGGCAGAAGCCGGTGCTTGTGGCGGACAGCGCTTCTTAGCTGATGAGGCGCCGTGAGGCGTCCCAGAGGACCGAGCCAGATCCGCCATTTACAAAGGATACAGTTTCGCGGCCTGCTGCACACATCCGCGATACGCCCAAGAGACACTCTGGCCGCGAGCACGTTTCGAGCCTTCGGCGACGAAACGCCGCTGCTGACATCAATAACGGAAGGAGCCATCATGCGTATCTTCGCGACAGTTTTCGCCATCGCCGCGCTCGCGGCGGCACCATGCGCCTGGGATAGCGACCCGAGAGAACCCTCGCTTCTTGCCGCACTCGTCTCCGGTTCCGGATCTGCAACGGTTGCTGAGAAGGGAGCAGGATTGCTGCAAGAGGCGCCGCACGAGGAGTTTGCCGATCCGTTCTTCGACTGACGATAGTACCGCCGAGACGGGCGGCCCGAACCTTTGATGCCAATCAACCTGGAGGAAAGTGACATGCTGGAGAAAACGAGAGAGCGCCAGACGACCGGGGCTCGGACAGTATTTGTCAACGAGTTGACCAACGGGATACTCGACCCCGCCGAGCCGATGCTGGGGCCTGTCGCCGATGGCGGTGTCATCATCGCGAACACGGCGCCGGGATGTTGGGGGCCGATGATCACGCCGGAGATCCGCGGCGGACATGAGGTGACGCGCCCTGTGGCGGTCGCGGGCGCTGAAATCGGCGACGCCGTTGCCATTCGGATCCGATCGCTGATCGTCACGTCCGCGGCGACGGCCTCGGGCAACGACGAGGTGGTGGCTGGTCGCTTCAACGGTGATCCCTTCTGCGCGGCCGTTTGCCCGGGCTGCGGCACGGAATGGCCGCGCACGCGCGTGGAGGGCATCGGCCAGACTGCGATCCGCTGCGAGAAGTGCGGCGCGGACGCGACGCCCTTCATCTTCACCAACGGCTACACGATCGCCTTCGACGATGAGCGCCAGGTGGGGCTGACCGTCGGCAAAGCGACTGCCGAGACCTTTGCCACGGATGCGGAACGGCTGCTGGCCCTGCCGGACGGCTCGATCCAGCATCCGATCCTGACCTTCGCGCCAGCGGACCTCATCGGTGTTGCCACAAGGCTTCGGCCATTCCTCGGCCAATTGGGCACGACGCCGTCGAAGGCGATGCCGGACTCGCACAATGCCGGCGATTTCGGCCAGTTTTTGACCGACGCACCACATGCTTACTCCCTGACCGCGGACGAACTCGTCCAGCATAAGACTGACGGCCACATGGACGTGAATACCGTGCGGGAAGGCGCGATCCTGATCTGCCCGGTCAAGGTGCCGGGTGGTGGCATCTATATGGGGGACATGCATGCCCTGCAGGGCGACGGCGAAATTGCCGGCCATACCTGCGACGTCGCCGGCACGGTGACGCTGGAGGTCCATGTCATCAAGGGGCTCAAGATCGACGGGCCGATCCTTCTGCCGGTTCTGGATGATGTACCGTTCCTTGCACGTCCGCTCGACGAGGCGGAACGCACGCGGGTGGCGGCACTTGCCCGCAAGCACGGTGTCCGAGAGGTCGAAGCTGACGCCCCGGTCACCTTCATCGGCACGGGCGCGAACCTCAACGATGCGACCACGAACGGGCTGGAGCGGGCGGCAGACCTGCTCGGTCTCAGCGTTCCCGAAGTGATGAACCGGGCAACGATCGCAGGTGCAATCGAGATCGGCCGCCATCCGGGCGTGGCGCGGGTAACGTTTCGTGCCCCGCTCAGCCTGCTCGACGCAAAGGGCATCGGCGTGTTCGCGCGCAGTCTCTACAATCTCTGAGCCTCCTGTATTTTCAAGGAGTTGCTTGCAGACGATAGCGGGGCCGACGTCATGTCGGCCCCGTTTCGCTTTCTGACGCTAAGGCGCAGTGGCAGAAACCCCAGGGCATTTCGTATCGGTTTGCCGCCGTCCGCGGCCGTTCAAACATTGCGATACACAGACGCCGCTTCCGAACACATCGCGGATACACAGCACACGCATGGTCACGGCGAAATTTGGTTCGCGTCCGCCCAGGCGGGTTATGTCCTGAAAAGACGGAATTACGACATTTGAGACGCGATCTTTCGGCCGTACCATCGAGGCTCCAACCCAAGCAAAGGAGCTTGAAATGAGCAACTCAAAAGGCACTGCACTGATCACCGGTGCTTCGTCCGGTATCGGCGCGATCTATGCTGACCGCCTGGCACATCGCGGATATGATCTCATTCTCGTCGCGCGCAACCGCGTACGCCTCGACGATCTAGCCCGCCGGCTGGCGGACGAAACCGGCCGCGCCATCGAAGTCGTCGCCGCGGACCTCGGCAACAGGGATGATGTCAGGCGGGTCGAGAAGATCCTCGAAAGCGATGCGAGCATCACGATGCTGATCAACAATGCCGGGGTCGGCGCGACGGCGCCGCTGCTTGCCTCCGATGTCGACAAGATGGACGAGATGATCACGCTCAACGTCAGCGCGCTGACGCGGCTGACCTATGCGGTGGCACCCGGATTTGCGGCGCGCAGCACTGGCACGATCATCAACATCGCCTCAATCGTCGGCGTGGCGCCGGAAGTTCTGAACGGCGTCTATGGCGGCACCAAGGCCTTCGTCCTGGCCTTCACCCTGTCGTTGCAAAAGGAACTTGCCGAGAAGAATATCCGCATCCAGGCCGTGTTGCCGGGTGCGACCGCCACCGATTTCTGGGGCATTGCCGGCACCCCCATCGAACACGTGCCGAGCGAGATCGTCATGCGCGCCGAGGACATGGTGGACGCGGCACTTGCCGGCCTCGACCAGGGCGAAGTGATCACTATCCCAGCGCTGCCGGATGCCGCTGACTGGGCAGCCTATGAGGCCGCACGGCAGAAGCTGATGCCGAACCTTTCCAGGAAAACGCCGGCCGCTCGCTACCGTATCGGGAGCTAGCGCCCGTTCACCTTCGGGCAACCTCCCAACCCGGACTTTCGAGGCGGTTCCTCGCCTCGCCAATCGAACCAGGAGAATGATGATGTTCAGACGTTCCATGCCCATTGTCCAAAACCGCCGACTGGCCGCCTTGGCATTGTCGGGCGCGATCGCGATCCTGCTTCCTCCGCTCGCCGCTCAAGCGGCGGGCGTCTCCGCCGGCGGCGACGTCCCAATCACGTCGGCTGCCAAACCGGCCACGGACGAATCCATCCGCCCTTTCCAATTCCACGCCAGTGATGCCGCACTTGCCGACCTCAAGCAGCGCATCGCGGCGACCAAGTGGCCGGATCGCGAACTGGTGGCGGACGGCACCCAGGGCGTGCGGCTTGCCACCATGCAGAAGCTCGCCGACTATTGGGCAACAAACTACGATTGGCGCCGCGTGGAGAAGACACTCAACGACCTGCCGCAGTTCGTGACCAACATCGACGGCGTCGACATCCACTTCATTCACGTGCGCTCCAAGCATAAGAACGCGATGCCACTCATCGTCACCCACGGCTGGCCGGGCTCGATCATCGAGCAGTTGAAGATCATCGATCCCCTGACCAATCCAACCGAGCATGGAGGCACGGAAGCCGATGCTTTCGACGTGGTCATCCCCTCGCTTCCCGGCTACGGCTTCTCCGGTAAGCCGACAGAGCGCGGCTGGGACCCTGTCCGGATCGCGCGCGCCTGGGCAGTGCTGATGCAGCGTCTCGGCTATTCCCATTACGTCGCGCAGGGTGGCGACTGGGGCGACGCCGTTACCGAGCAGATGGCGCTGCAGCAGCCGGCGGGCTTGCTCGGGATCCACACCAACATGCCGGCGACCGTGCCTGACGAGATCCAGAAGAGCCTCGATGCCGGCCAGCCGGCACCAGCGAACATTTCGGCCGACGAGCGCCGCGCCTATGAGCAGCTCGACTTCTTCTACCGGAACGGGCTGTCCTATGCGCAGGAGATGAGCAAACGTCCGCAAACGCTTTATGCGATTGAGGATTCGCCGATCGGGCTTGCGAGCTGGATGCTCGACCACGATGCCCGCAGCTACGAGTTGATCGCCCGCGTCTTCGATGGCAAGCCGGAAGGGCTGACGCGCGATGACGTGCTCGACAATGTCACGCTCTACTGGCTGACCAATACCGCCGTGTCGTCGGCACGGCTCTATTGGGAAAACAAGCTTGCCTTCTTCCAGCCGAAGGGCGTGCAGATCCCGGTGGCCGTCAGCGCCTTCCCGGACGAGCTTTATCAGGCACCAAAATCCTGGGCGGAGAAGGCATTCCCCAAGCTCATCCATTATAATCGTCTCGCCAAGGGCGGGCATTTTGCAGCCTGGGAACAGCCGCAAGCCCTAGTCGACGAGTTGAGGGCTTCATTCAAGTCACTGCGTCAACCGAGCTGACAGGAAGAGGCGTGCGAAAGCGCGCCCCACCGTCGCAACAAAGGAGAAGTGTCATGACAGGTGCAGATAGCAACAACAGAGGACCATCGGTCGACCTGAAGTTCGAGGTCGCCGTCATTCCGGTCGCGGATGTCGATCGCGCCAAAAATTTCTACGGTCGCCTCGGTTGGCGGCTCGATGCCGACTTTCCCGTCGGCGATGCGTTTCGCGTTGTGCAGTTCACTCCCCCGGGCTCGCCGGCATCGATCCACTTCGGCACCGGGCTGACCTCGGCTACGCCCGGTTCGGCGAGCGGCCTCTATCTGGTCGTTTCGGATATCGAAGCCGCGCGTGCGGAACTCGTCGAACGGGGCGCCGAGGTCAGCGACATCTTCCACCGCGATGGCCCCGGAAAGCCAGCGATCAGCGGACGCGATCCCGCGCGCCGCAGCTACCGCTCCTATGCCACCTTCAGCGACCCCGACGGCAACGGCTGGCTGCTGCAAGAGGTGACCGAACGTCTGCCCGGGCGTGTGGATACCGAGGTGACGGACTTTGCTTCCGTCGGTGACCTTGCGGCGGCCCTGCGTCGCGCTGCTGCCGCCCATGGCGACCACGAAAAGCGCAACGGTGGTGAGCACGACCATAACTGGCCGGATTGGTATGCGGCCTACATGGTGGCCGAACATGCGGGCAAGCCGCTTCCCGAATGAGCGCCGGCCATGACCGTCGCGTTTCCTCCATGGCGTAAATCTGCTATAAGCGGCCATTCCAGACAGAGTCGGACAGGGGTGGTGTGAGATGCACAGGATCGGCTACGTCGTCTTTCCGGGATTTCAGCTTATGGGGTTCGCGGCGGTCACCGCCTTCGAGATCGCCAACCTGACGCTTGGCGAACCAGCCTATGCGATCGAATTGCTGTCGGAGGTCGGCGGCGAGGTCAAGGCGTCCGCCGGCTTCGGCGTCCTCACGAAAGCCTTCGACGATGCGGTCTATGACACCGTCATGTTCGGCGCGGGCACCGTGATCGAGCCGGTAACGCCGGGACTCGCCGCGTTCGCGCGCCATGCCTTGGAGGTCTCGCGCCGGGTGGCAGCCCCTTGCACAGGCGCCTTCATCCTCGCCGAGTCCGGACTGCTCCACGGTCGTCGCGCCACGACCCATTGGGTGTTCGCCCGTCAACTGCGCGAGCGATTTCCCGAGGTCAAGGTCGAGGAGGATCGTATCTTCATCGTCGATGGCAGCGTGTGGACCTCGGCCGGCATGACGGCAAGCATCGATCTGGCGCTGGCGATGATCGAGAAGGACCATGGCGAGGATGTCGCCCGTCAGGTGGCACGCAAGCTCGTCGTCTATCACCGGCGCGCCGGCGGCCAGTCGCAGTTTTCCGCCCTGCTGGAACTCGATCCGAAGTCGGATCGCATTCAGAAGTCGGTCAATTACGCCAAGGCCAACCTGCGAAACGTCCTCTCGGTAGACGAACTCGCGGATGCCGCGGGCTTAAGTGCGCGCCAGTTCAGTCGCGCCTTCCGTTCGGAGACCGGCCAGTCGCCGGCAAAAGCTGTCGAGCATCTGCGGGTGGAAGCCGCGCGGCTCCTGATGGAGCAGGGGCGTCACTCGATGGACGTAATTGCCGAGCAGACCGGTTTTGCCGATAGCGACCGCATGCGCCGGGCCTTCCTGCGCACGCTCGGGCAGCCGCCCCAGACGATCCGACGCAATGCGCGCGAAGGCGTTGCCTGACGGCGAGACTGCCTCGAGAGATCAATTGTATCTCCGTGTATCCGGGACGTGTCTTTCTACATGCGCTTTCAATTGGGGCGGCAGAGCACACGCGCGGGATACACCAGCCCATCATTTCTGACTGCAGTTCAGTTCACCGGAGGCTTCCAATGTCGGACGAAATCAACCACCCGCGCCGCCGTTTCATCGGCGCAATCGCACTCTCGTTGGCGGCAACGCAGTTCGCATCGGCTGGCGCGGTCAGAGCGCAAGCGGGAGCCGGTGAGGCGCCGCGCCTACCGGCCGTCGCCCCGGGCACGAACAAGTCCTTCCCCGTCCTCAAGCAGATCGATGCGGGCGTGCTCAACGTCGGCTACGCCGAACTTGGCGCCAGCGATGCTCCTGCCGTGATCCTGCTGCACGGCTGGCCCTATGACGTTCACACCTATGTGGACGTGGCGCCGGTGCTCGCCAATGCCGGCTATCGCGTCATCGTTCCCTATCTGCGCGGCTATGGCACGACCCGGTTCCTGTCTGCCGACACTCCGAGGAACGGCCAGCAGGCTGTGATCGCAACGGATATCATTGCCCTGATGGACGCGCTCAAGATCGAGAAGGCGGTCATCGGCGGCTGCGACTGGGGTGCGCGAACCGCCAACATCATCGCGGCCCTGTGGCCCGAGCGCTGCAAGGCGCTGGTCTCTGTCAGCGGCTATCTCATCGGCAGCCAGGAGGTGAACAGGAAGCCGCTTTCGCCGCAGGGCGAACTTGCCTGGTGGTACCAGTTCTACTTCGCCACCGAGCGGGGCTATGAGGGCTACAAGCAGAACCGAAAGGAATTCGCCCGGCTGATCTGGAAGCTTGCCTCGCCCAAGTGGAACTTCGACGACGCCACTTTCGACAGGAGTGCCGAGGCGCTTGAAAACCCCGATCATGTCGATATCTCGATCCACAACTACCGTTGGCGGCTCAGCCTGGCCGAGGGGGAAGCACAGTACGACGACCTCGAAAAGCGGCTGGCGCAGTTCCCGACCATTACCGTCCCGACCATCACGCTTGAGGGCGACGCCAATGGCGCGCCGCATCCCGATCCCGCCACCTACGCCAAGCGTTTTTCCGGCAGATACGAGCATCGGCTGATTGCCGGCGGAATCGGCCATAACCTGCCGCAGGAGGCGCCGCTCGCTTTTGCCGAGGCAATTGTCGCCGTCGATCGTTTCTAGTTTTTCTCCCGCAGATTGCGTGGAGGCGCGGGGATCCGGTTCGCCGGCCCCGCGTTTTTTTTGTGCGCGGTGATTGGAGACAGGGCCCGCCGGATGCGGCGCCGCGTCATGCTGGTGTGGCGCAATGCGCGACAACCACTTTCGGATGGGCTTCGTATCAGCGTGTATCGGCGCCGGCGCCTGGCGGGTTTCCATACATTTTCGGGCGTCGGTGAAACATTCGATACATCTTGAGGGCGCCAGATGCGTCTCGACAGTCGCAGGGCAATCGGGCCCGGACGGCAAACCTGTCGAAAGGAAAACACCATGAGCGCAGCTGAAAAGGTACTCTACACCGGCAAGACCCACACGACCGGCGGCCGCGACGGCGCTGCCCGCAGCGACGACGGACGCCTGGACACCAAGCTTTCCACGCCCGGCAGTTCGGGGCCGGGGACGAACCCGGAGCAACTTTTTGCCGCCGGTTGGTCCGCGTGTTTCATCGGCGCGATCGGTCTGGCGGCCGGCCAGTCGAAGGTCGCGCTTCCCGCCGACGTCGCCGTTGATGCCGAAGTGGATCTGCTGAACCGCGACGGCGGCTACTTCCTGAAGGCACGGCTGAATGTCAGCCTACCGGGGATCGACGCCGACGTCGCGCGTCGGCTCGTCGATGCCGCGCACCAGACCTGCCCCTATTCCAAGGCGACCCGGGGCAACATTGACGTGACGATCAATCTCGTCTGATCAGCACTAGCTCTTGTCACCTCCGGAGCGGCGACCATCAGGGTCGCCGCTCTTTGCATCGGCCATGGGCTGGCCGAGCCCGGTAAGCCTTGGCTTCTTGAGCTTTTGATCTCAATCGTGACATTAGGAAAATAAAATATTCGATTGTTTTATATCGCATTATACGGCGTTCTATGAAACTCCTCTCTACTGAGGGCGGATCACCAGCTCGCCCAAAAGGCCGCCGCCGTCACGATTGCGCAAGGTCAGAGACGCGTTGATGGAGACTGCCAACTGCTGGGCGATGGCGAGACCAAGGCCGGTCCCGCCGGTCTCGCGATTGCGGGAATCCTCCAGCCGGACGAAGGGTTTCAAAACGGCGCCCAGTTGATCATCCGGGATGCCCGGCCCGCGGTCGAGCACGCTGATAACCACCGTATCGTCAGCAAGCCGCCGTGCCTCGATCTCGGCGCTGCCTGCGAATTTGAGCGCGTTGTCGACGAGGTTGGTGAGAATGCGCCTGAGCGCCTGCGGCCGGGTCGCGATCGTGCCGCCATCGATATCGCTGGCGCTGACGGACTTGCCGGTGTCCTGATAATCGTAGACGAGGCTTTCGATAAATGAGGCGAGATCGACGCGCGTCGATTTCTCGACATTACCGTGGGCGCTGCGGGCATAGGCAACCCCCTCCTTCACAAGGCTCTCGATCTGGCCGAGGTCTTGGATCAGCTTCTCCCGATCGGCGAAATCCTCGGCCATTTCCGCGCGCAGCTTCATGCGGGTGATCGGCGTCTGCAGGTCGTGGGAAATGGCTGCCAGGATCTGGACACGCTCTTCGAGATATTGGGCGATGCGGTCGCGCATGGCATTGAACGCGGTTGCCGCATAGGCGACCTCCGTCGGGCCGGTTTCACTGAGCCGCGGCGTGTTGCGGTTCGGGTCGAGCGTGTCGGCCGCTGCGGCAAGGTTGACGAGCGGGCGGACGGCCTGCCGCATGGCAAACCAGCTGCAGAAAAGCAGAAGCGCGAGTTGCGCCAGCAGCACGTAAGGCAGCCAATCGGCGAGCGGCATTACCCCCTTGGGATAGACGTCGATCGTCAGCGGCGAGCCGTCGCTCAATGTCAGATGCGCCTGCACGTGGCGGCGATCGCCGGGGATCGTCTCGACGGTGACCGGATATTTCGGGCCGGTCGCGCGCTGGATGTTGGCGGAGAGCTCCGCGGTGGCCGGATCGACCGACGCGTTGCCGGGCACGCCCGGTCCGAGAATGAAGCCGTAGTTGTCGCGGCTGAGGCGATTGAGCCAGGAGGCACGCTCGTTAGCGGGCAGGCGGTCGAGGATTGCGATCGAGGTCGCTATGTCGTTTTCGAGCGTGTTGAACATGACAGACTTGGCTGACATGTAGCGCTCGAAGAACAGAACTGTGAACGACATCACATGTGCGATGGCGAGGCCGGCCAGCAGAATAACAAAGAGCCGCGCCCTGAGCGTGCGCGGCCATAGTCGAAAGCCTCTTTCAGCAGCGTTCGCGGTCATTCGCGCGCCTCCACGATCTCGATCGGCACCGAGAAGACATAGCCTTCGCTGCGCACCGTCTTGATGTAGGCCGGCTCGCGGGCGTCGTCGCCGAGTCGCTGGCGGACCCGGCTGACGAGCAGGTCGATCGAGCGGTCGAAGAGATCGGCCTCGCGGCCTTGCGTGAGATTGAGCAACTGGTCGCGGTTGAGCACGCGCTGGGGGTGGTCGATGAACACCTTCAGCAGCCGATACTCCGCTCCGCTCAGCGCGATCACGGTGCCATCAGCATCGATCAGGTGCCGCGCCGTCGTGTCGAGCTTCCATCGGCCGAAGCGCAGCAACTGCCCGGCCTCCGAAATCTGCAGGTTGGGCGGCAGCATGCGCGCGCGCCGAAGCACGGCCTTGATACGGGCCAGCAGTTCACGCGCGGAGAATGGCTTGGAGAGATAATCGTCGGCACCCATTTCGAGCCCAAGAATGCGATCCATCTCGTCCGAGCGGGCGGTCAGCATGATGATCGGGATCGCTTTATGCTTGCCGGCGCGCAGCTCGCGGCTGAGCACCAACCCGTCGTCGCCCGGCATCATCACGTCGAGGACGATCAGATCGACGGTATCGCCTTCGAGGAAGCTGCGCATCTGTCGCCCGTCGGCGACCGCGGTCGCGCGCAGGCCGTTTTTCTTCAGGTAGCTCGACAAGAGTTCCCGGATCTCTCGGTCGTCGTCGACAATCAGCACATGGTCGATATGCTCCATCGAGCAAACTCCTCAAGTCGGTTTGGTCTTCGCATGGTGCCGCCGCTTCTGGGCGAGGGGGCTGTGCCACTTGCTCTGTCTGGTTGACGCTCTGGATATGTCGTCGGTGTGTTCGCAACATCCAGACTTGCATGCGAATGTAATGCAAGCGCCTGCAGATACATTTCGACACAATTTCACAAAGGAAACCCGCCGCTTGCTGTCAAGCGGCGGGTCGTGGGAACTGTGGCTGATCGCGTCAGGCTTTAGCTTTTGCAGCAAGCTGCGCGCGATACTGGGCGGTGGGCAGGCCGCCCCAGCCCCAATTGTCGAGATCGACTTCCTCGATGACCACATAGGTCGATTCCAGCGGCTTGTTGAGCACGTCGAGCAGCACTTGGCTGACGCCTTTGATGATCTCGGCCTTTTCCTCCGCCGTCACCGTTTGACGCTCCGGCGTGGTGCCCTCGCGGGTCACCTGAACTGTTACGATCGGCATTGCCGTCTCCTTTCTGGAACTTGATGGCACCCAAAGGTGCCGCGTTTGTTTGGAGAGTTACTGGCCTACCAGCGTCCGGCGTTCTGGCCGCCGTCCACATGCAGGATCTCGCCCGTTACGAAGCCGGCACCCTCCAGGTAGAGAACGGCGTCGACGATATCGCGGATCTCGCCCATTCGTCCGACCGGGTGAAGTGTCGAAAGCGCCGCATGCGTTTCCGGCGCGTGCATCGGCGTCTTGATGATGCCGGGCGAAACCGCGTTGACGCGAACGCCTGAAGTCGCGAATTCGATCGCGAGCGCCTGGGTTACCGAATTCAGGCCGCCCTTGGTGATGGAGGCGAGCGCGGCGGGCACGCCGGCGATCGGCTGGTTGACGAGGCTGGTAGTGATGCTGACGATGTGGCCGGAGCCCTGCTTCAGCATCTCGCGGGCGGCGTGCTGGGTAATATGGAAGAAGCCGGCGACATTGACGCTCATGTTCAGGTCGTAGTCTTCCTGGGTGAAGTCCGTGAACGGCTTGGCGGTGAAGACGCCGGCATTGTTGACCAGGGTGTCGATGCGGCCGAACCGTTCGAGGCCCTGGCGCACGACGCGCTCGGCGGTCTCGGGATTTCCGATATCGCCTGCAACGGCGAGGATGCCAGCGTCCGCGCTCTCCCTAATCGAGCGCGACGTGGCGATGACACGGTAGTTGCGATCGCGGTAGGCCTGCACCAGGGCGGCGCCGATACCCTGCGATGCACCGGTGATGATGGCGACCTTCTGTTCGTTACTCATAGATGTGATCCTTCTTCGATTGCAACGGGCGTTCGTGCAGCCCGTCCTTCGCCCTCGGCGTTGGTGCAATCAGATTTAGACCCATCCGAGCTGTGGGAGAATTGACGATAATAGGCGGTCAATCAACCGAAATTCGGCATAATCAGTCAAGCGTGCCAGCTTCCATCGCCATGCGTGCGAACTCGGTCCTGAGCCGCGGCAAGGCGAAATCCGCGAAGGCGCGAACTTTGGGAACCGACATGCGGCCCTGCGGTGCCAGAAGATGAACCGGCATCGGCGGATGCTCGGCATCGGCCAGCACGATCTTCAACTGTCCGTCGTGGACATGGCGCGCGACATGGTAGGAGTAGAGCCGGGTAAGGCCGGTGCCCGCAACGGCGGAATCGACCGCTGCGCGCACGCTGTTGACGATGTAGCGCGGCGTGAACTGTACCGTGCGCGGGATCAGCGAACCTTCGGCCGGCGTAAAGGCCCAGGAATCAAGGCCGAAATTGGTGAAGGCGACGATCTGGTGCTTGGCGAGGTCTGCCGGCTCGTCGATGCGGGGATGACTGGCGAGATAGCGTGGGGAAGCGACGACGACGCGCCTGATATCGCCGCCGATGCGTGTTGAGATCAGCGAAGAATCCGCGAGGTGCCCTATGCGCAGCGCGATATCGACGCCTTCGTCGACAAGGTTCACGAAGCGGTCGAGCAGCAGCAACCTGGCCGAAACCGCCGGGTAGAGATTGAGGAAGTCGTCGAGGATCGGGCGCAGCATCTCTTCACCGAGGATCGGCGGCGAAGAGATCGTTACCGTGCCGCGCGGAGCCGCGCGCTCGCCGCCTGCGAGCATATCGGCCTCTTCGAGATCGACCAGCACCCGCCGGCAGGCTGCTGCATAGCGCTGGCCCGCTTCACTGAGTTTCAGCGAGCGGGTCGTCCGGTGCAGCAGTTCGACACCGACATGGGCTTCGAGCAGGTTCAGCGCGCGGCTGACGGCCGTTGGCGATCGCTTCAGCCGACGGGCCGCACCCGCAAGGCTGCCTTCGTCAATCGCCGTGACGAAGACCTTCATCGCATCGATACGATCCATTCTGCCGACTTTCGCAAGAGATGACGTCAATCAGCAAGAATTCGTCTGCAAGACGGCGGAAGTAAAGGGCCGACAGCACTGCATAGGAGAGTGCTGTAACTTCTGAGCTACGCCGGAAAGAGGCGAGCGATCAAATCGGACGCGGAGCCCTGCCAAAGCTCGCCCTTGCCGGTTCCCGACCACAAGGACAGAAAGTCTGGCGACCCCTTCGCCGTGGACGCCGCTCTGATGTCACGCGTGAACTTGTTCTGGGCCGGAAAGGGCATTACGGCGGCGGCATCCACCTCGTTCATGAAACGGTTTTCGACGCCGCGCGCAAACCGGCCGGAAAAGGCCCGCGTCGTTCGCGTCTTCCGCTCCGTGCCCTCTAGCGCCGCGCGATAGGGGGCCGACGTCCCAGCTTCGGCGGTCTTGAGGAAGGCCGTACCCATCTGCACGGCGCTGGCGCCTTTTGCGAGAACGGCTTGGATGTCGGAACCCGTCATGATCCCCCCCGCGGCGATGAGCGGTACCTTGACCTTTCCCAGGCTCCAGGCGAGCAGGTCTTCAAGGCCGATTTCGCTGTCTTCCGCGGACGGGTCGAAGATACCCCGATGCCCGCCGGCCTCGTACCCCTGCAGCGTGATGGCATCGACGCCGCTCTCTTCGAGTGCCAGGGCTTCCTCGGGCGTCGTTGCCGTGCCGATGATCAGCATTCCTGCGTCACGAGCAGCGCGCATGTGCTCGGCGGGCAGAACGCCAAAGACGAAGCTCAGCGCCGCAGGCTTTGCCCGCAGCACCGCCTCGAACTGCGCGTCGAAATCCTCTTCGTAGGGCGCTGCAAATTCCGGCGTGGGCAGGCCGAGTTCGACGCGGTATCCCGCCGTCGCGCGCCGGGCGCGCTCGAGCGCCGCCGCGTCGATCTTCGGCTGCGGATGCTGGATGAAGAGGTTTATGGCGAAGGGACAATCGGTTCGGGCACGCACGGCCTGGGCGAACTCTGCGATCGCCGGCGGGCTCGAATAGGCCGCGCCGATCGAGCCGAGCGCGCCGGCGGCGGAAGAGGCTGCCACGAGCGCCGGCGACGAAGGACCTCCGGCCATCGGCGCAACGATCAGGGGATGTCTCAGGCCGAGTTTCGAAAGGGTGCCTTGCATAGTCGTGTCCTCGCTGCGTGTTGCCTGCCATCTGGCAGCGCTGCAGAGGTAGGGTGAGCGGTTACGGACGCAAGGGCAGGCGCCACAGTTCACCCGAATATCTTGTGCGTCGCTCGCGGCAGGTATGGCGGAGGCGATGGCCCCCTCGGGACCGTCGATCGCGCGGCAACTGTTGCAACACAGTCGGTTGACTGGCACTGTCGCTCGGTGGCGAGAGACCTTTCCAAGGAGCCCGCGATGTCGCGACAGACGGACAAGCAAGAGACACTTCCGAGCCTTGTCGAACACTACCGGCCCGTGCAGCTGAAGGCCGTGCTTGCGGCTCGCGCAATAAAGCACCGCGAGCCTCCGCCGCCACCGGAAGAGCGCCAATACGGATCGCAATTGCCGGAGGGATTTCACCTGCCGCAATCTGTCTACGACGACTGAGCGCCGGCTCCGCCCTCAGTTCGTTGCCAGCGTCCAGGCCATGCCGGCGAGCGCGCAGGCAAGCAGCGTGGTTATGACCGACACATTGAAGCGGAAGATCGCCACGCCGGCCGCGAGCGTCAGCAGCAGCGACGGCAATACCAGCGACCCTAGGACCGGAATATCGAGCGCCAACGGCCCGAGCGTCCAGGGGGCGACTTCGGCAAACAGCGTGTGCAGGCCAAACCAGACCGCAAGGTTGAGGATGACCCCGACGACGGCGGCGGTGATCGCCGACATGGCGCCGGTCAGCGCGACGTTGTTGCGCAACCGCTCGATGAAGGGCGCGCCCAGGAAGATCCAGAGAAAGCAGGGAACGAAGGTGACCCAGGTCGTTAGCATCGCTCCGAGGGTCGCAGCCGCCATGGGCGAAAGCGTGCCGGGATCGCGATAAGCACCCATGAAGCCGACGAACTGGACGACCATGATCAGCGGCCCAGGTGTCGTCTCGGCCATGCCGAGCCCGTCGAGCATCTCGCCCGGCTTCAACCAGCCGTAGTGCTGCACCGCTTCTTGGGCGACATAGGCAAGTACGGCATAGGCGCCACCGAAGGTGACCACCGCCATCTGGCTGAAGAAGAGGCCAATCTGGCTGAAGACGTTGCCCGTGCCGAGAATGGCGACGAGCAACGCCAGCGGCACCAGCCACAGGGCAAGCAGGATCGCCGAGATCCGCAGCGACCAGGCGAGGCTCGGGCGCGCATGCGCGGGAATTTCGTCGCCGAGCACGGAGTCTTCGTCCTTGAGTACCGGACCCGTGCCGGCCTTGTGGCCTCCGCCGATGCGAAAGAAATCCGAGCCGGAACGTGCACCGATGTAGCCAAGCACCCCGGCTGCAAGAATGATGAGCGGGAAGGGGACCCGGAAAACGAAGATGGCGATGAAAGCGGCTGCGGCAATGCCGATCATCACCTTGTTCTTCAGCGCTCGCCCGCCGATGCGGAAGACGGCCTGAACGACGACCGCGAGCACCGCGGCCTTCAGACCGAAGAAAAGGCCCTCGACGACCGTGACATTGCCGAAGGCGGCGTAGATGTAGCTCAGGCCCAGGATCGCGAGGAACCCCGGAAGCACGAAGAGGATGCCGGCGACGAGACCGCCGGCGGTGCGATGCAGGAGCCAGCCGATATAGACGGCAAGCTGTTGCGCCTCGGGTCCCGGCAGAAGCATGCAGTAGTTGAGCGCGTGCAGGAAACGGTGTTCGCCGATCCAGCGCTTTTCATCGACCAGGATGCGGTGCATGACGGCGATCTGTCCAGCCGGCCCGCCGAAGCTCAGCGCCGCAATCCGCGCCCAGACCCGGACCGCTTCGCCGAAGGAGATGCCGTGGCTTTCCCGTTGCCGCGCCGGTCCCGGCGCGGCCCTGTCTGCGATGTCGGTCATCTCAGGCGTCCTTCTTGGCCGAGGGCCAGTTGTGGGTCTCGTTGGTAGCATCCCGGCACCAGCGATAGAAGGCGTCGTAGAGCAGCATGCCGGCGTCCAGTTGATCCAGATCGTCCGCATACATGCGCGAGAGCCCGAGCGAGGCGGCAAGCAGGCCCGATGCCTCCGGCGCGAGTTCCAGGCGGGCGGTATCGGCAGCACGCACGATCGTGGCGAGCCGCAGCAACGGGGCCGTGGCAAGCCCGAATTCCTCGACCATGACGTCGAAGGTGCAGCGCTCGCCGCGGTGGCTCCAGCGCACGGACGCGTCGATGTCGAACGGTGTCGCCCGGAAGCGCTCGCCGACCATCTCCACTTCCGACGGCGCTACGTAAAGGAAAACGGCATGCGGATCGACGAAGCGCCGGATCAGCCAGGGGCAGGCGATGCGGTCGACCTTCGGCCGCGCCCGGGTGACCCAGACCGTGTGCCCTTGGGCGTTCCGTTCCGGTAGAGCCGAAGACGGCACGGCGGGGCTGCCGCCTTCGACCCACGCCTCGAACCCGCCTTCGAGCACATCGGCGGAGATGCCGGCATTGCGCAGCCAGGCGGCAACGCCGTGGCTGAGCTTCTTGCCCTGCTGGCAGATGACGATCGCCGACGCTTTGTCGACGTCGTGTGTCCAGTCCTGCACAGTGCGATAGTCGCGCCGGACGGATCCCGGGACGAGACGTGGATCGGCGTCGAAGTCCTCGTCGACGCGAACGTCGATCAGCGCGGGACAGTTCGGCGTGCCGATGAGGCGAGCGAGTTTTTCCGATGATATTTCGAGATACGACGACATGACGCGTCCTCCGGATGAGCGGTTCTATGGACGCGATGCTTCGGCTGGCGCCTCATGGGGTGATCGCACCCCCATCAGCAAAGTTTGCCGCCGTTGGCCGCACGCTGTCAAGCCGCGCTTCGGCGGCGACTTTACGGGACATGGCGAAAGCGCTTCGCGCTGAGGCGTGATCCGAGGCAAACTACCGAAGGATTGTTACAGGTCTTTGGCGCCAGATCTCGGTTGCCGTTAAGGAAGCGACCTGAGTGCCGAAGGTCACACTCAGGTCGCGGAGGACGGCATTCGGGCTATTTGCCGGCCTCGTTGGCTGCGGCCTCGATGATGCCCGCAACCTTCTCCGGTTGCGAAGCAAAGACAGCGTGGCTGGCCTTGATTTCGGTCACCTGGCTGCCGGCGCGCTTGGCCATGCTTCTCTCCAGGTCCGGGTTGATGGCGCGGTCATCGGTCGCGACGATCGACCAGCTTTTCTTGGTGCGCCAGGCGGGGTCGCCGACCTTGGCGGCGAAGACCTCCTTGGCGGCAAGGACCTGCGATTTCGCCGCAAAGGCCGCCTCCGCCGCAGGCAAATCGGCGGCGAAGTCGGCCGGAAACGCCTTTGGGTCGAGATAGAGATACTTGCCGTCCGGGGTTTCGCGCACGCTCATGGCGGCCGCAGGTTTCGATCCGGCGAGCGTTGCAAGGTTTTCGCCCTTGTCGGGCTGAAAGGCGGCCACATAGACCAGGCCTTCGACCTTGCTATGGTGTCCGGCCTCGGTGATGACCATGCCGTCATAGCTGTGGCCGACGAGCAGGGTCGGGCCGTCCTGCAGATCGAGGATGCGGTTCGTCGCCTCGATGTCCGCGCCGAGCGACGTCAGCGGCTCCTGGACGACGGTCACGTTGAAGCCGCGGCGCCCGAGGATTTCGGAGGCTTCTCTCCAGCCGGAACCGTCGGCGAAAGCGCCGTGAACGATGACGATGTTCTTGATCTCGGCTGCTTGCGCTGCGAAGGCGACGACGCTTGTCGCCAAGGCAAGCGCGATGGTCGGGAGGATGCGGTGGCTCATGCGATCGTTCCTTCTTCTGTTCGTGAGGCAACGATCGCAATCTGTTCAGGCGAGGTATCCCGGATGTGTTGGTCTTCGCCGCAATATGTACCGCATTGTAGCGGCTCAATCTCGACGCCATGGCGAGAGGCCGAAGCGCGGTCTTTCACCCTACATGGCAAGGTACAGAGGCACGCCGCGCGAAGGCGCGCTACGATTCAACCAGGATCACAAGCGACGAAGGCACAACCCCGTCATAGGCCATGGCGTCCGCCGCAGCCTGGCTTTGCATCGCCTGCGAGAGGGCGCCGATATCGGGAACATCCATCATGACGGCCACGCGCGTCGGGTCCTTTGGATCGACGAAGGTCCGGATGTTGGTGATGCCGAGCGCGCCGAAGAGTTCCTTGCGTCTCGGCGATTTCAGCCAGTGATCGGCGCCTTTGGTAATGTT
The DNA here is from genome assembly GCF_014851885.1 of Ensifer sp. ENS02. NCBI lineage: Bacteria > Pseudomonadati > Pseudomonadota > Alphaproteobacteria > Hyphomicrobiales > Rhizobiaceae > Ensifer > Ensifer sp. ENS02. The sequence continues at coordinate 338,630 of NZ_JACVAO010000010.1, forward strand.
GTGATGGGCGATGATGGTTGGCATCGGATCCTCCCTCTTTTGACGCGGTGCACCGGCGTCGCAACTTTCCCGGCGCATCCGCGTTCCTTCAACGGAACGGCCTGAAGGCCGGGCTGTCAATTAGCCCGTCAGAGCTAGACGCGTTTCTCATCGAGCAACTTGAAGGAAGAGGTTCATGCCGAAATTCATCACCATCGGATACGGCGATCGCGCCGGCTACGATCGCACGGCGGCGGTGGTGCGCGATGCGGCGCATGCGCATGACGCGCGACTTCAGGCCGATGGCGTGTTGATGGGGATTGCCGGCGCGCCCGTGCAGGTGCGCAATGCGGATGCGGCGCGGGTCGAAACCAAGAATGGTCCGTTCCTGTCATCCCCGTTGCCGGTGGCCGGTTTCGCGGTGATCGAAGCGGCCGATCTCGACGAAGCCATCGCCCTGGTTTCGCAGACACCCTGCGCCGTTGCTCACGGCGTGGTCGAAGTCTGGCCGCTTGAACTTCCTTAGGGAGTCGCCCAGGAGACCTGAGCGGCGAGCATGGATTCGGCCTCATCGGCCGTCTGGCGCTGGGATTCCGTGGCTCCGGCCGGAGCGATCTTCATCTCCGGTCGACCTTCCCTGAAGATCTTCCACTTTGTCGGTCGGAAGGCGATGCGGCTGTGGTCGCCGGCAGCGGCGCGTTCGGGCGAGAGTTCGATCTCGACATGCGGATGGTTGCGGCCAAGGTCGAGTTCGAGATGGCGGGTGCCGGCAACGCGGCGGCTGGCGGCAACGAGGCCGGCAAGGCAACCGCCGCAGCCGTCGATCAGCTCGATGTCATGCGGGCGGAAGTGCAGTTTCGCCGGGCCGTCGGGCTCGGACGGGGCGCGCAGCCCGATCGGCCGATCCTCGAACCAGATCTCGCCGTTCTGCAGCGTAACATTGAGGCAGTTCGACTGGCCGATGAAGCCGTAGACGAAGGGCGAGACCGGATGGTCGTAGATCTCGTCGGGGGTGCCGACCTGTTCGATCACACCCTTGCTCATGACGACGACGCGGTCGGCGAGCTCCAGCGCCTCGTCCTGGTCATGGGTGACGAAGATCGTCGTGTGGCCGGTGCGGTCGTGAATGTCGCGCAGCCACTTGCGCAGTTCTTTCCGGACCTGCGCGTCGAGCGCGCCGAAGGGCTCATCGAGCAGAAGCACGTTCGGTTCCACCGCCATGGCGCGGGCGAGCGCCACACGCTGGCGCTGGCCGCCCGACAGCTGCGCCGGATAGCGCTTGTCGAGGCCGGAGAGCTGCACGAGGTCGAGCAGATCGAGGGCGCGCTTGCGGATCTCGGCCGAAGGCGGGCGGCGATTGGAGGGCCGCACCTTCAGCCCGAAGGCGACGTTGTCGAGCACGGTCATGTGGCGGAACAGGGCATAGTGCTGGAAGACGAAGCCGATGTTGCGCTCCTGCACGGTCTTTTGCGAGGCGTCCTCGTCGCCGAAGAAGATCGTGCCTTCGGTCGGGCTTTCGAGCCCGGCAACGAGACGCAGAAGCGTCGTCTTGCCGGAGCCGGAGGGGCCGAGCAGCGCGATCAGCTCGCCGGAGCGGATGTCGA
>NZ_JACVAO010000110.1:0-252 GCF_014851885.1 Ensifer sp. ENS02
ACAACCTCAAGTCTGCGGTGGCCAAGGCCCTTTGGTTTGAACCGACGTTGAATGCGACATTTGCGGCCTTCGCCGATCACTACGATACGACATTATTGCCGGCACGCCCGAGGCGTCCTCGAGATAAGGAGCAGACATCACGATGCACCTTGTTGGATTTGTTGAGCGTCAATTAACCGGGGTTGGCGGCTACCATATCGGCCGCCGACGCCTTTTGCGAGTCGGACGTTGCCCGGTGGCTCATACAGGTAG
>NZ_JACVAO010000111.1:0-250 GCF_014851885.1 Ensifer sp. ENS02
TTCTGGCGGGGTGGCTGCACCCGTTCCCATTCCGAACACGGCCGTGAAACGCCCCAGCGCCGATGGTACTTCGTCTTAAGACGCGGGAGAGTAGGTCGCTGCCAGGTCTGCAAAGCGCAAGATAAAATCCGGAAATCTTCTCGACACAAAACTCGGCCAAGCCGAAACGCAAGGGCCGCCACCAAGCGGCCTTTTTGCGTAGGTAAAATCGAAACACACAACGGGATTTTGCTTCGCAAAACCCGGACCG
>NZ_JACVAO010000112.1:0-234 GCF_014851885.1 Ensifer sp. ENS02
ACAACCTCAAGTCTGCGGTGGCCAAGGCCCTTTGGTTTGAACCGACGTTGAATGCGACATTTGCGGCCTTCGCCGATCACTACGATACGACATTATTGCCGGCACGCCCGAGGCGTCCTCGAGATAAACCCTCCGCCGAAGGGTCGGTTTTAATCGTCGAGAGGTGGGTTCTGGCCAGACTTCGAAACGAACGTTTCTTCAGCCTTGTCGATCTCAATATCCGCATCAGCGCTC
>NZ_JACVAO010000113.1:0-201 GCF_014851885.1 Ensifer sp. ENS02
TCCGTCCGGAATCGCGTCATCTCAAAAAGCAATTCCAGGAAAAGTGCGAAGCGGTTTTCCGTCCGGAATCGCGCCATCTCAAAAAGCAATTCCAGGAAAAGTGCGAAGCGGTTTTCCGTCCGGAATCGCGTCATCTCAAAAAGCAATTCCAGGAAAAGTGCGAAGCGGTTTTCCGTCCGGAATCGCGCCATCTCAAAAAGC
>NZ_JACVAO010000011.1:0-279938 GCF_014851885.1 Ensifer sp. ENS02
TTCTGGCGGGGTGGCTGCACCCGTTCCCATTCCGAACACGGCCGTGAAACGCCCCAGCGCCGATGGTACTTCGTCTTAAGACGCGGGAGAGTAGGTCGCTGCCAGGTCTGCAAAGCGCAAGATAAAACGCCGCTCCCCTTCGAGGCATAGCCGAGAAGGATAAGGTCGCGGCGAAAACAAAACCGGAAATCTTCTCGACACAAACCACTTCGGCCCTGCCGAACACGGGCCGCCCTCAAGCGGCCCTTTTGTTTTGCTAGACCGAAGTCATCAGTGCGTCCCTTACACGAGACAAATCGCTTCGCAATTTGCTCGGCACAGACCATAAATCCCTTCGGGATTTACGTTACCGCGATAAATCCCATCGGGATTTACGCTTGGCGCGGGGTGGAGCAGCCCGGTAGCTCGTCAGGCTCATAACCTGAAGGCCGCAGGTTCAAATCCTGCCCCCGCAACCACCGATTCCGACATAGCTGGATACGGTGATCGCCCATCTGCTATTTGTGTAGCATTTCCATCAGGTTGGCTCCCCAACCATTCTAAAACCGTACCTAAGTCACCGTACATCACTGCGTCCACTTCACCGCGGCCGGGGCCAGGAGTGACAATTATCTTCTCGATTAGGTTCCGGATTGCCTCTTTCGCTGACGACCGCTCCTCGAGCTGGTTTAAGGCCTCCAGAAGGTGCTCGACCTTACTGGCGTAAATTGCTGAAGCGTCAGGCGGGATTTTCGGAATTGCGTACAACACCTCCACATCATCTAGGCGTTCAATCAACTCCTTTTTGCGGTCCTCCAAAGAGGTCAGCTTTTCCTTCAAAGAGGGATGGTTCATGCCATCTGCAATGGCGTCTACCATGTGTTCTATCTGCCGGCTTACTTTCGTTAACTCTGATTTCCAACCCTCGCTATGCACTCGTCGCTCTTGATCGAGACGGTCCGATTCGTCTGCGTAGGCGCGTAGTGCTTCTGCCAGGGCGCCTTGCTCCATCAATCGGTCTTTGACGCCGATTAGCACCCGTCGCTCTAGTGCTTTGCGTTGAATGCCATGGCCATTCGGGCAGGAGCGTCTGTTGACGTGGTTCGAACATGCGAAGCGGTCTGCGCCGCGAATTGAGTATGACCCTCCACAGCAACCGCAATAGATCAAGCCGGAAAGTAGCGATTTGGGCCTTCGGGCGAGGTTTAGGCGGTTCTTCGCATGAAATCCCCGAACGCTAGCAATGACGTTCGCAAAGCGCGCAGCGACTTGTTTTTGTCGCTCCTTTACCGCGTGCCAAAGACTGTCGTCGACAATCCGAAGTTCGGGAACTTCTGAGACTATCCATGCCGACTGCGGGTTCTTTCTGGAGACGCGTTTCCCTGTGTCGGGGTCCTTGATGTAGCGTAAGCGGTTCCAGATCCTTCGCCCAACATACAACTCATTGTTAAGCAGCCCTGTTCCGCGACCCTGTTGTCCGCGAATTGTACCGTCAGTCCAGTACTCTCCCCGTGGACCAGGTATTCCGTCCCTATTTAACTGAGCGGCAATTGCTCTGGGCGACGCTCCTGCCGCGAATTCGCGAAATATCCTTCGGATAATGCTAGCTTCCTCAGCGATGATTTCACGCTCTCCGCAGATAACATCTCCGTTGCTGGAGAATTGCCTTACTACTTTGTAGCCGTAGCAGTTGCCGCCTCCTGATTTACCGGCCTCGACACGGCCACGCACGCCCCGGCGTACCTTTGCAGCCAGATCGGTAATGAAAATTGCGTTCATTGCTCCTTTCATACCTACGTGCAACTCGGTGACGTCGCCTTCGCTCAGAGTATAAATAGACACGTTCTCGAATTTCAGGTGCTTGTAGAGGTTGGCCAGGTCCGCTTGGTCGCGGCTTATACGATCCAGGGCCTCCGCCACCACTATGTCGAACTTGCCGCGGCGTGCATCCAACATAAGCTGTCTGATACCAGGGCGCAGTATGAGCGACGAACCGGAGATGGCCGAATCGTGATACGTACCAACTTCCGCCCATTCTTCTCGCTTCATGAGGTCCCGACAAACGCGAAACTGATCTTCAACGGATTCAGGCCGTTGAAGATCAGTTGAGTAACGGGCATATAAGACGCCGCGCTTCATCAGATTTCTCCGTCTCTCGTACCCGCCTGTTCGGCAGCGGGAAGGTGAGCGCCAGCACAGATATCGGTTGCGCTCTGGGGTATTGTCTGCGTGGGACTATCGGTTTCGGTCGGAGCGTTTCCACGTCTCGCGAGCGAGTTGACGTCCAATTAGGCGCGCGAGGTCTAGTGTGACTTCTTGGATCCGCCCAACACTTTGAGGGACCCCAAATCTCGTCATTTGTCGCTCGGCATCGGGGCGTGCGAAGCCCACCGGTCCATCAAGAGTCCAAAGCTCGATGCCGTGTTCAGTGAACCACGATACGAGCGATGCAAACTTTTCTCGGTTCCGGTAGAGCCTGGCTCGGTCGGCTACTATTATTATCTGAAATGGAGGGAAGGCCCGTTTGGCCGCCCTCCGCATGGATTTTAGCCCTGGACGGGAGGCCGATAGCCCGGAGTACCCGTTGTCCACGAAGCAGTCCGTAACCGACCACCCCATATCGTGAGCGTACTCCTGGCATGCGGTTCTCTGGTGATTGACAGCGGTTTCTGATTGTTGAGCAGTCCGGCAGTATATTGCCACTGGCGTCGGCTTATTGCGCCATGGAGTAGCAGCCGAATCAATGTTGCTGTCGGTCCCGTCCATCACGGTAAACCTCCATTGTCACTCCCCCGCGAGTTCGCGAAGCACTTGACACTTAGCGTAAATCAAAAATAAATCAAGTAATGAATCTGTTGTGCGGTGCAATAATCGAATCCATGTTAGTTGTAATTCTGAAGTGTGATAGTAATGCATGGATTCGGCGTCGAATTCATTGGATGCTTCGTCAATTAAAAGACTGAATCTTGTTCTGTTTGCTCATTTGACAACGCAAGATGTACGCTAAAGAGTATCAATGGAAAGGAATCAATCCTTTGATCCGGGCGCGAAGCGCAGCTCCACGCGAGTTCACATCTCCGTGACCGGAGGACATGAGGCGGTACTCCCACGTACTGCCACAGCCGCGTGTGGCAAAATCTACCTTAAATTGTCATTCATGCGAAAAAGGCCATGCTGTGAGCAAAAAGATCACCCCCTGAGCGCTAGAATCCAAAGAGCAGCTTTTGGTTGAATCGTGCCCCAGAAACGAGTCTTTGTTTCTCGCCATATTGTTGACAACAGCCATAGGATTCGTGCTTGCTCTTGTCATGGACACAATCACTTCACTGATGAAATTGATCAAAGCTGCTCGAGCGCTTGCAGGAGCGAGCCAGGATGAACTGGCTCAAGAAGCGGGCGTCAGCCGGCAAATCGTCGTGAGAGTTGAGGCCGCCGACGAAACCGTTACCGTCGATGCTGTCGAGAAAGTACGTGCGGCACTGGAGCGAAAATCAGTCGTCTTTATCCCCTCGACTGCTGATCGTGGGCCGGGTGTTGCCCTTTCAAAGATCGGGTCCTGAAGGACTCCGTGGAAGCTGTCCGCTGATATTACGTGTTTGTCTGTCATGCCTTCGCCAGCAGATGTCGGCCGAGCGAGCGGAGAGCCTCGAAGATTTAATTTAAAGCTGCGAGGAAAACCGGCGCGCGCAGTAGACGCTCTGTTTATCTGCTTCCTGTTCAAAGCACTCGGTAGTTGCTCATTAAACTGTTCGTATGGCGAATGCGGTCCGCCGCCGGATTTCTTCCGCCACCAGACGACTGTGTTGCTAGAGAACGGATTGCATCACGAACTTGGTGACCTGATATTCCGCCATCCCCTCCGTACCGCCTTCATGTCGGTATCCGCCGTTGGTGCCGCAGACTGGCGTTTCTGGAAGACCGAGGCCGACCATGCTCGGCCGTTGAGTCCTGTTGGAACGTAGACCAAGGGCCAGGCAGTAATGGACGTAAGGACCTCTTCGAAGCGTTCGAGGAGCCACAGCGACTCGATTAGAACGTGACGCTCCCCATTCGCCGACAGCGACCACAATTCCGGCGCTGCCGCCAAGCGTCGCGTCGTTCGGCGCAGATCTGGCAAGCTACTTGGCTTTTTCCCATGGATCACGCATCCACACTGACATGAAGCCAGCGCTTTGGGTATTACGGGCTGTCTGGTCCAGACCTCAGGCAAGCATTCGCAAATGCACGTTAAGCGAATGTTTCGAAAGTTGTAATTAGCTTTATAGTTGCGGTTAGGCCTGATTCGGAATTGCTCGTTGCGGGCAAAATAGCCGGCTGCGACACAGAGCTATGGCGCATGAGGTTGGGGACGTGAGTAGGGAGCAGGGGACGTTGCCGATGCTGACGGCGACGAAGCTGGCCGCGCGGGCTTTACGCGAGGCGCTGCCAGCGGATGCGGATCTGGGAGAGGTCTGCCTTTGTCTTAGTTTCTACGACATGAAGGCGGTGAACGAGTTGAGACGACGTCTCGGCGGCCTTCCTTCGAGCGAACGCAACTACTGGATCGGCACGCTTTACACGCTGATGATCTCGCCGGAAAAGCGACGCTCCCAGGCAGCGTACTTCACGCCCCCGGATTTGGCGGAAGCGGTCATCGACCTTGCAATCGAGCAGGGATTTGATCTCAAGAAAGACGATGTCTTTGACCCTGCAGCGGGAGGCGCGGCCTTCCTGTCGCTGATTGCAGAACGAATGAGGGCGGCCGGCGCCCATGTGAAGGACATCGCCTATCGACTGAATGGCATGGAAATCGATCCAAGCCTTGCCGAGATGTCCGAATCCTTGATCGCGAGAGAACTCGAAGGGTTCCGGGAGCGTCGCATCGTCAAAGTCGGCGACGCCCTGCATACGGACCCGCTTGCCTCGTACAAGCTCGTCATCGCCAATCCACCCTACGGCCGCATCACACCAAAGGATCTGCAGGGCAACGCCTGGGAGAGGGTCTCTCACTCCGGTCACATCAACAAGTACGCGGTCTTCACGGAACTTTGTCTTCGAGTGGCAAAGCCGAACGGTCTCGTCGCGCTCGTCATTCCATCAAGCTTTCGAAGCGGTCCGCTCTATGATCGCATGCGTGCATACATCGCAAGCCAGGGCCAAGTCCTTGCGCTGGGAACGGTCGTCAATCGCGATGACGTGTTTGCAGACGTCGCGCAGGACGTGAGCGTGCTGCTCGTGCGCAAGGGCGAAAGCCATCGTGCCGTACTTCCCACCAAGTTTCCTTCCTTTGCGGGAAGCGGGATCAGACACCCGATTCATGCAGCCAGTCTCGGTGAGGACATGTCCGCGCCATGGCTGGCCCCATCAGGATTCGAGAGGGAAATCGGGGGCGCCACTATCGCAGACTATGGCGCGGCTGCCAAAGCCGGGCATTTCGTCTGGAACCGCGAAAAGGACAAGTTCTGTGGTCCGGATGATCCAAATGCGATTCCGCTGATATGGGCCAAGAACATCCGGGCCGGGCGGAAGTGCGTTCCGGCTAACCGCAAGGGAACCGGGGTGGATTTCGTGCAGGTGCCGCAGGGGAGCACGTCCATCGCGAAGGCCCCGGCGGTCGTCGCCCAGCGCACGACGAACAGCAGCCAGTCAAGGCGTATAATTGCTGCCCCGGTCGACGAGGTATCGATCGCCCAAGGATTCGTCGGCGAAAACCATACGATCGTCATGACGGGACAAGACGCCGAACTGCTCGACCTGCTCGCCCTTCTGCTGAACACCAAGGCGGTCGATGACCGATACCGCGCCGTGTCAGGCACTGCGACGGTCTCGGTCAAGCTTCTGCGGGAACTCGACCTTCCGGCGCCGGAGGCATTCAAGGCTGCCCTGAAAAAGTTGTCCAACCCCGAAGAGGCGGCGATCCTCGCGTACAGGGCGGGGGCAGACAGGCGTCGCCTTGCGGAGGCGTCATGAGCAAGTGGGGACCGCCGGGATTCACTCGTGCCCCGGGAACGGAACTGTCCGATCGGTTGAGACAGCAGCGCGAGCAACTGCTTCGAAGGACTGAGTTGATCGCCGCGCGCTCCGCAAGGCTTTTGATGAAAGAGAGTCCTGTCGAAGAAATCGAGGGTGCAAGGAATGTCGATGCATGGATTTCCGCCCTTTCGAAAGTACCGTTGCGCCTGATCGGCGAGGAGGAATTGCCGCTCTCCGACGCCTACGTGCAGGTTCTCACGGAGGCCATCGTTGCGATGAATTCCGGAGAGCCGACTGTCCTGATGACTTGGCCTGCGCGCGACATTTGCCTGTCGGCAGTCGCATCGCTGCTCGCGCTAGCCGATGTCGCTGTCGCTCCCGGGATGACGGTCGAGAAGTATGGTGGCCGTCATCCTTCGTTCGAACGGCCCAGCGGATTCAAGGCGCTGATATACCCATATGCGCGCACCACGCATGAACTGGCCAGAGACGTACAGGTCGATCGCAGCTATCTCGCTGAAACCCATAGGGCACACTTCATGCGGTGTGCCGCCAGCGAAAACGAACCTGCGGCATTGAAGGACTACCATCAGATACTCAGCCGCGTCAAAACGCTCGACGGCCGGGCGAGGGATGGCAGGCTCTATCCGGAATTTGAGCACCCGACGCTGGACGAAATCCTTCCGCACGGGACATGCGATGGTAGTGCCCATTCCAATGGAACTCTGCTGTGGAGAACCAGCTCCAGGACCGATCTGAAGGAGCATAATACCGTCAGGAGGCATGCCGACAACGGCAACGAAGCGAGCTATTTCCTTTACGGTCTCAAGAAGGGCGACGAGGTTTCGATGCGGAAGATCCGCGGCCGCCTGGATGTCATCATCTTCGACCTGACAAGAACCGGACGGGGACGGCTCGGCGACGAGTGGGTGGAACGCGTGACGCGGATATACAAGGCCATGAGGAAGGCCTTTCCGACATCCGGCGTGGTCGCCCTCACCGAGGATCCCTGGACGTTCGACAAGGCCCGCTTCGAAATATTCAACCATCCTCCCGACCTCATGAGCAGGAAGCCGCGGCAGGCGCGCTCGAAGACGATCACTGCGATATCGTCATCTATCCTGAAGGCCGGCGGCGAGACCTTCTCGTGGTCGGGCTGCGACAAGGTCGAAGCCAAGGGCTTCAACGGACCGGGAACGAAGGTCGCCGAAGAACTGCGCAGCGCCGCGCGCAAGATGGTTCGCGCCAACGATGGCGTTGGTGCTTCGGCTGTAGACGACATCATCTTCAAGCTTCGCCGGAACGCGTCGCTGCCCAGTTCGCTCGCCTCACTCAGCAACTATTCTGTGGCTAAGCAGGGCAATGCCGCCGCAGCAGATCTGATGTCAAGCTACCGGATCACCGAAGCTCTCCAGTACCTGCGGGACCCGGCCAATGCGGCCTATCAGCTCGGCGGCGCCGAACTCGCTGCGGCGCTAGGAGAGGCGGAGGAGGCCAGCAGACTGCTGGTGCGCGAGACGCCCATGGCAAACCTGCTGCAGGCGATCGTCACAAGCATTCTCAACTCGTCCTCCAAGGCTCTGTTCATGTTTCGGACGCAGCCCTTGGCCGAATTCGCTATCGTCGATCTAGCTCGAAAGATCCCCGATTTGCAGGGCAGGCTAGACAACGAGATGATCGTCTTCTCCGGTCCGGGCGGACTGACCGACATCGCGGCCCTGCCTCCGGCCGACAGAAACAAGTTCAAGCGGATCTATGTCGTCGCACCGCCGCGGGATGGTGTCCTGACATTCTTCGCGCGCCAGTGGCTGCCAAGCCAGATCTTCGTGCTTGCCGACGGCGACACGCTGCAGTTCTCCTCCCGCGATGCGTTCCGCCTCGCTGACCAGGTCGAGGAGCAGGAGATCGCATCGCGCCTTAGGAAGTATGGCACCGTCGCCGCGGACGAACTCGGCGGTCTCGGCACGTTCCAGATTAGGATCACGGAGACGCCACCGCCGCCGACCGAACTCCAGTTTCCGTCGGAAAGCGTCATCGATCTTGCCGGGGCTGCGGGCACCAAAGGGGTGGAGCTTCTCGAGTTTACGATGGAGAGCGGTCAGAGAATGATCGCCAGACCCGGAACGGATCTGGTTCGCCTCGATAGGTCCAGATCGTTAGAAACCTTCAAGCATGTCGAGGCCAAGGATGTGAGGGACCGCGACGAGCTGTGCGTCATCAGTTCCGGCTTCATCGACCGAGCGCGGCTGCTACTCAGCATCCCAGCGAACGCCGCCGAGGCGATCCGCGAGTACCACGAGGACGTCTTGACGCGCTTCCGGAAGCTACCGGGCCTCAGCGATGCCGAAAAGCTGCGAGCGCTCATCGAGCGTATCGGCGATCCCGAGGTTGATGCCCAGCGGGTCCGTTACTGGGTGCACGTCGACAAGCAGTTGCAGGCTCAGTTGCACGAGGTCGTGCCGCACGCTCCGCGCGACCGCGACATGTTTCTCAAGCTAACCGCCGCGCTCGGCATCGGACAGAGCCTCGCCAACCGCTTCTGGTATCTCGGCGTGAAGGCGCAGAGAAACAGCAGGATGCGGGCGGGCATGGCCTTCCACGAAGCCTACAGAGGCGTTCTAACAGACCCGCACGCGGCTGCGGCGTTTGCGGGCGATGCCAAAAGGGCCTCCGAAATCAAGCGACTGCAGCGTCTTGCGGAAGAACACGTGTCCGCCGTCCGTTCCATCAGGAGATTCAAGTCATGATCCAGCCCAAGTCGGCAGACGAACTCGGGAAGATAGACGTCGAGCTGAAGGAGGCAGTGTGCGACGCATTAGTGAATATGGTCACCCGGAGGGCTAGCGGCACCGACGAGATCGGCCGATACGTGTATGGAAAGTCTCCCAGGCGAGCTGTGTTCTCGGGACAGCTTCTGCCGCGCATGTCGCGGGCGAACGAGGATGAGACATCCGACATCAAGATTGCCGCGATCGGCATGGACTTCAACATAGCCAACAACGCTACCTCCGTGATCAGGGCGGCACCGCGCTTTTCCGTCTACGTGAGGGTGCTGCCGACGTGGGAGGAGATTTCGAGCGACCGATACGGGATCGAGATAGACTTCAAACTCTCGAAGAATACAAAGGACGCGATCGACGAGAAGATCAGGGTGCAGCGGCAGGCGCTCTACGAGAAGGAAAACCTCGTTCAAGGTGACTGGAACGCGTTGGACAAGGATCAGAAGGGTGAACTTCTTCGGCGCAGGCGTGAGATCCAGGACCAGCTTCGGCGCAGCGTCTATGGTGAATTCGGAATCTTCCTCCGGGGAGACGATATCAAGAGTTTCGGGAAGGACGATCCCGACGCTTCCGGATCTGAGGACCGGCCAGATGAAGAGGCCGCGCCGTCGCCGGATATCGGCAAGCTGGTTACGGAAGGCCGATCGATCCCGGCTCAGCATGTCTCCCCGGCGAACATTCCCGGAAAGTGGAAGAGGCTAGATCTCGAACTCCCTAGCTTCGAGTGGGCGGCCTCGCTTTCCGGCGATACGCTCAAGCAGCGCTGCGAGGAGTATTCGATAGAGCTAAGGGCCGCTATCGCAGCTCAGCTCTCGAATTGGCTGAAGAGCGGCGACGGGGTCGAGTGGGCATGGCGAAACCGCACCGTCCGACCGACGGACGCCCAGAGCGAAGCTAGCTGGACAGCCTTCATTGAAGCGCTCCGTCAGGAAGCACCCGACATCAAGCTGCTTCCGGACTTCTCGGGTCTCGCTTTCAAGATCGAACGTCAGCGCGACTTTATGGATCCGTCTCGCGCATCCATCAGAGTGAGCCTGGACAACTCGTGCCAAGAGCTGAGCCCGCAGGACGCGGCGATCAAGTGCAACGTGTTGTTTGGGACCGAGCTGAAGGTCCTTGTCGCACACGCGGACCACTGCCCGGTCCAGCTCGATCGCGTCGAGCCTTCATATCGCTTTCGCGACTTTCTTTCCTACCCGGCCATCGGCCTTAACTGCGGCATCATCTCTGTCGATGCGGAAGACGTTCTTGAGCTGTCGACGACCTGGTCGCCGCGTTTTACGCAGCCGCGGATCGTTCCCAGAGACATTCCGGAAGTCGAATGCCGTTTCAGCGTGTTGTCCAGGGACCACGACGTCTCGAAGCTGCTCGCCCTTCCGGAGGGATATCTTCTTTGGATCGACGAGCAGGTGGCAGCCCTCAGCGACAAGGTGGTCGCCAATCTGCCGCCGGATGAAGTCATCCGCGAGCGCAAGCGTTTCGAAGCGGACATCGCGGGCCAGCGAAACGAGGCGCGGCATATCGAGCGGGGTGTAAGGATCCTAATCGAAGCCCGCACTGCCGCGATGGCGGTATCGAGCGCCAATCCATCGGACCGCCCGAGGCTTCGGAGGAAGGCTGCACCCTGGAACGCGTGGCTCATGACCAACGAATCCTTCGCGAGACGCGACGACGATGATCCAAGCCGCAAGTGGCGACTGTTCCAGCTTGCGTTCATCCTCGCCCATGTCCCGACCTTCGTCTCGCGGATGGATGAATACTCGCACGAGTTCGATGCCGAGCGGGACGAGATGGCCGCCAGCCTCCTCTACTTTCCGACGGGCGGCGGCAAGTCCGAGGCGTTCTACGGGGCCCTGGTCTTCGCGATCTTTCTTGACCGCCTTCGCGGCAAGGACCGCGGAGTGACCGCGATGATCCGCTATCCGCTGCGCCTTTTGACACTACAGCAGGCGCAGCGGCTGCTTCGTCTGATCGTGTGGGCGGAGATCGTCCGCAAGGAAAAGAAAGTCGGTCTGTGGCCGATCGAGATCGGGTTCTGGGTCGGATCATCCAATACACCCAACCGATACAGCGAACTTCAGCCCGATCTTCCGTTGCTAAGCGAGCATCCGGACGATAGCGCATTCGATCCCGATATCGGAAAGGACAAGCGCGCCAACCGCTATCGCGAGACGCTTGCGGCCTACAACAAGGTGTCGCAATGCCCGTGCTGCCGTCAGGCGACGGGACTACGACGACATAAGTCTTCGGTCGGAAATGCCGAGCGCGCAGCCATCGTCTGCTTCAATGCGAAATGCAAGTGGAACACGGCCCACGGCGGGATCGCTCCGCTTCCATTCCTGCTGACCGACGACACCATCTACCAACGCGCGCCAGCCATCGTGCTTGGAACGGTCGACAAACTGGCGATGCTGGGACAGAGCACGTCGACGATCACCGAAATCCTCGGCATGTTCGGTCTCGCACGCTGGATCGATCCCGCCGGGCATCTGAGGAATCCGCGCAAGGTCGAAGATCTTCAGAAAGGCCCGCAAGCATTTGGGATGCATGGCGTGCTGCCGGCATATGCCGACGGCGAGAAGGTGTTCTTCGATCCATTCCCATCTCTCATAATCCAGGACGAGGCCCATCTTCTCGAAGACAGCCTCGGAACCTTCAGCGGCCTCTTTGACACGTTGCTCGAGAAGACTTTCAAGACGATCGACAGGATCGTCGGAGCCGCGATTTCGGCAAGCAGATATACTGAGACCGATGGGGGAGTCGTTCCGCGTCTGCCAAAGATCATCGCGGCGACCGCGACGATCAGCGATCCCGACCGTCAGCTCAAGGTCCTCTATCAGCGCAAGCCGCTGCGCTTCCCTTACCCGGGACCGGACATCTACCACTCGTTCTTCGCGGAACCCGCGCTGCCGCCGGAAGGCAACCCTGAGCGTACGCGTAGGACGGCAGAGCTGGATGCGTCCCGCGCGCCAGAAGCCACGTCTCCGTGGATGAGGCTCTACGTCTCCCTGATGACAAACGACGCGACTCACACCGTGACCACGGTCGGCGTCCTCAGCTCCTTCCACACGATCATCTCGAAGCTATGGGCCTCGCTGCTCGATCCGGCTGCTTCAGCCAGCGCGGTCGCGGATATCCGGGCGGCTGTATCCCACGACGAAGGCGGCGACTGGCGAGGGGCGGCCATCGATCGCGCGGTCGCGGAGGGTAGGGTCGATGAGATCATGGCTCTCGTCGATCTTCATCGCATCGCGCTGGCCTACGTCACGAACAAGAAGGGCGGCGACCAAATCATCGATGCCTTGCACTCCGCCGTTGCCGATAAGCACCGGACGGCAGCGCTTCCCCATAGCAAGTTCATCAGCCGCCTGATTTCAGGCGGCGTGGACATGCAGGAAATACAAAGCGTCATGAAGGAGGCCGAAACGGCCTTCGTTGGGGCAGGCTATCCGAACATCGATGAGACCCTGCGCAGCATCGTCGCGACCTCGGCGATCAGTCACGGCGTCGACGTAGACCGCTTCAACTCGATGTTCTTCGCCGGACTGCCGTCGGACATTGCCGAATACATCCAGGCGTCCAGCCGTGTCGGACGAACCCATGTCGGGTTCGTGATGCTTCTGCCGACGCCTCAGAGCCGACGAGACCGTTACGTTATCGAGACCCACGACATCTTCCATCGGTTCCTGGAAAGAATGATCTCACCACCTGCCGTCGAGCGGTGGGCAGAGACGGCGATCGATCGCGTGACCGCTTCCTACGTGCAGACGTGGGCGATGCTGAAGGATGGCGAAAACTTCCTTCGGCTTCCCGATAACCGAAAGTTCGAACTCCAGTCCTACGAGTTTACGACGCGCCTCGGCTATCTGGCGAAGCGCGACCTTCTGGAATTCGCCAACGATCTTGGAAGCTTCATGCTCGACGCTATGGGTGCGGACGGACGCGGCGACGGAGAGTTCGGAAGTCCCCCGTATCGGAACTTCTACAAGCAGATGATCGACAAGTCCGCACAGGATCTGGGCATAAGCATGCGAAATCTCGAGATCGAAATCAGGCTGCGCAACTACTGGGATCAGGCGGCGCGCCTGAAGAGACCGATGACCTCCCTTCGCGATGTCGACGAGGCCGGAGTCATCACGGCTGCGGACTTCTTCCGGGGCTCGAGAGACCGGACGCTCGCCGTTGACATGAGCGATGTCGCTAAGGTCATGAAATCCATACGTCACCAGAGAGGCGACAGCGCCGAAACCGATGCCGACGACCGCGGGGAGTTCTGATAATGGCTTTTGGAACGACTAAATTCGAGCGCAGCGGGTATGGCCGGAACCGGACTTCCGACAACGACGGCGAGGAAGGGAAGGCGGAGCCGCCCAAGATGCTCCGTTCGCGTTCGCAGATCGCGACGGCATACGCTCCCGGCGTGTTGATGACATGGGAGGGCGGCAAGGGGATCTGCAAAGCCGTGCCGATTCCTCGTGAATTTCCTACCGCACTGCCTGCGAACGTCACGCAGACGATATTCGAAGGCATGAAGGAGTTCGCCCAGAGCTGGCGGCAGAGGGCGCTCGATGCCTGTCCGGACGCACCTGAGGAGTTCGTTCTCGACGATCCCTTCTACGATCACCGCACGGGCGATGTCACGATCGATCCCACTCGCTTCATGATGAACCAGCCGACGGTCGTCGGATACGTACCATATCCCTTGCTCTACCAGTGCGGCGTCTGCCTGACCCTTCGCGAATTCAAGAGCGTCGCGGACCAGGCAAAGCGCGGACTCCCTCAAAAATGCAACGGTCACGACGCCCGCTGGTCACAGGTGGACGTCGTCTACGCTCACTGGTACGGCACGATCGAACCGCTCAATCCCTTCAATTACACATTCGATGACAAGATTCAGGATGTGAAGCCGATCCAGAACTGCACGTGCGGCTGGACGCAATTCAAGCTGAAGAACAAGCCGCCGGTCTTTTCCGAGTGGCGCTTCCAGTGCGAGGAATGCGAGACGACACGCGAGCTGAAGAAGGCCGAGCCCAACGTCCTCAGAAAGCTAAAGCTCGACAGTGCAAAGCCGGGTGGTCGCAAGTTCGAGTGGATTGAAGTCGACATGCTGCCCGTTTCCTACCGTGCAAGCAGCGCCTTCTACCCGCAGAGGGCTAGCTTCATCGAACTGCGGGAGGCCACCGTTGTCGAGCTGATGGCCCCCGGCCGCCAGGAGGACCTCATCAAGCGCCTAGCGGAAATCCATTCCATTCCGTACCGGGAACCGTCCGACGCCGAGATCGAAGCCGCTGTGACGGCAGTTGGCCGCTCGAACGAATGGGACGACTTCGTCGCCTTCCGGAAGCTGTACCTCAGGCGGCAGGCTCAGGGGCAGGACGCGGCTGGCTTGAAATCGGACATGGACAAGATCCGCGAGAGCTGGTTCGTCGACGGCCTGGTGAGCCGAGGAGAGCTTTCAAGCCCGGCGATCGACGCCGCAGTTCGTTCGCGTGGTGCTTGGGCGAGAAAGTTTGATCCGATCCGCCTGACCGTCGAGCACGCTGCGTTTGTCGAAGAGCATATCGATGCCGGGATGCAGGGGCCTCGCCACACCGCAGTCGATGTCGTCAACCCGGATCTGCCGCTGTTCGAAAACGCAGGGGTCGCTGCCGAGCTTGAGAGATACCGAAAGGACGTTCAGAACGTCCTTCGGCTGACTGGCGTTGGCAAGATGGTCCTGGTACGCGGTCTTCCGATTTGCGAGTACAGCTTCGGCTTTTCGCGAGTTTCTTCCACACCCGTCTACCATCGCGAGACACCGAACAGGAAGGTGGCGATGCCCGTCAGGCTCGTCGCCTTCGACGAGATGAAGAACCATCAGCGCCCGATCTACGTCACCCAGCAGAAGAACGAGGCGCTGTACGTGAAACTTGACGAGGAGCGCGTAATGCGGTGGTTGAAGCGGAACGATGTCATCGACATGCCGCCGGACGATGTGGGGTTGTCGCAGGCATACCTCGAGCGCTACCAGGACTTCGGCCAGTTCCTCGACGACTACAAGGACAAGGAGCGGCAGGGCATGCCCCGTACCCTTGCCTCGTTCGTCTACATGCTGCTCCATTCGCTGTCTCACCAGCTCATCCATTCGCTGGCGGACGCCTCCGGTCTGGATCGCGACGGGATTGGCGAATACATCTTTCCTGCCGATTTTGCGTTCACCATCTACCGCAAGGGCATGACGCCCGATCTCGGCAACATCTCCGCAATGTGGCGGAATCATGCGATGGACTTCCTGCGCAGGTCGATCGATCCGCGAATGCTGCGCTGTGGTTCTGGAAGCCTGTGTGACAGCCGGGGAGGCGCGTGCCCCGCGTGCATCATGGTAGGAGAAGTCTCCTGTGCCGCCTCGAACCTGCTGTTGTCGCGCTCCGTGCTGAAGGGCGGCCCCGCGCCGGAATGGGAACTCGCCAATTCGCCAGACATCGTCGGCTACTTTGAGCCGGAGTTCAACGCATGAGGACGGTATCTCTCGCCTCGGAGGGGAAGGCGCGGTTCATTGTTACGATGCCGCCGACCCCGAGCCGCATCGGCAACGTCCTCGCGTCGACTCCGGCGGCCCAGGTGTTCGCACCCACCGAAACCGCTGATGCGTTCCGTCATTTGGCGCGAAAGGCGCAGAGTAGACTCGTCATCATGACACCGTACATTGATGCGGTCGGGTGCGCATGGGTACTCGACCTCTTCGACAATACTCCCGCCCGAGAACGGATCCTGATCCTGCAGTCTGCCGACCAGCTCTCCAAGCCGGGCGTCGACGAGGCCGCTTTGCGGAAGGCGGCGACCCGCGTTCTGGTCTACGGAGACAGCGAAACCGACGAGACCTTCCATTCGAAGATCGTGTTGGCAGATGGAAGCGACGCCTACGTCGGATCGGCAAACTTCCTCAATCGGTCGAAGGGGGCGAACCTCGAGTGCGGTCTGCTGGTCGAGGGGCCGGTCGTCGCGTCCATCACGACTTTGGTGGAGGCGGTGCTTCAGACATTTGAGGCGGTTGGTGCCTGAGGTTTACCAGCATATCGTTGTCGCCGTGAACTAAAGACAATGGAGCAAACGGCTAGAGTGATAACGGCGACGCGCTCTCCGGGACGCGTTTCAGGAAGGTCGAAGCCGACGACGTTGATCCCTGCCATTCCGACCTTCAGGTCTCGCGATATCCTGTCCGCCATCGCAGCGTTTGAGGTGAACGCATAACCAGCGAGACCGACTAACAGGGCGTTGCATCGGTTGATCATCTCCTCGTACACGTCGAAGCTATTCTCGGGGGCGATTAGGCCAAATGGCTCATCGATCACGAGCGTTGCGTCGTCCGGAACGTCCGTGAGCACCGTGGGCTGATAGAAATGGCCCGAGTTACCAATCCTTGTGCCGCCCGCAGGCTAGCGCCACGGCGCAGTGCGTCGGCCACGCCTGCTTCGATCGCGCTAAGTTGCCGAGTGTTGGCGAGCGGACCCATACCGCTTTAACGCTTCGTTGAAATGATGGAGCTTCGACGAAACGAACGGGCCGCAGACCGAGAGCGGCAATCTGGTTCCCCCCAGGTGTCCTTCCATAGTCGCGCTGTAGATCAGATCGCGCAACGTTGCTTCATCGATTTCTCGAAGGGACCGCTTGTCGCTATCGTCGAGGTTGATTTCACCCATACCGTGGAGAGATTCGCCGTGGGCTAGAGCGGAGGAAGGGCAATCGGTCAGCTTCGCCGGCCCATTCGACCTGGTCGCGACACCACCACGGCGGCCTCGACTCCCTTAATTTTCTCAAGGCCGGTCTGCAGTTCGTGATGTTGTTCTGAATGGGCCGAGTCGTCCCACACGAACGCGACGATCTTGTCGAATGCTTTCGTGGTGCTGAGATAGAGAGAGGCGTCGGCGGCGACTTCATCGATGACTTTCGCGAAATCGGACTGCGCGCCTCCCCGCATGTACTTCACTTCGATCAGAGTCCTGATCGAAGGCACCGCAAGATCCACTCTGGGCCGCTTATGGCCGACCGAAGGAAGGTTCTCCTCATCTTCGAGATCTGGAAAGATCGGTGCGAGGATCGTCCAAAGAAGCGCTTGCACATGATACTCGTTCTCGACGTGCCAGACCGCTATTTCTGATCGAGGGGTACGGGGCTTCGTTTCGAATGCCCAGTGTTTCATTGCCCGAGGAACGCCCCGAATAGCCAGCAGCAGATCAACGAACCCGGGGCTGGCAATCCGTACATGCGAGCTTCTTGCGACGACGCCGTCAAACGCTGAGAGGCGAACCGAGAGTCTGTCGAGGCCGAGGTTGGGACTTGATGGAAGCTGTGAAGCAATCTGCCAGGCGCTCGTTGCCAAACCATCGTCTGCGTTTCCGATGCCACGAAGCGCCAGTGCGAATGCAAGATCGGCCGGGTCCTGCAGCGTGGGTCCGGTTCCAATGAGATCCCTTGCCGCCGAGACGAGCCCCAGCGTCCAGGTGTTGTGGCCAACCTCCTTGGCCGACCGGGACAGCAGGTCGCTCAACCAGGTCTGGTCGGTAAACTCCCTGACCGCGAGCGCAATACCGAGCAATGCAATCCCATCGATTTCGACACGCAGTGGCCTGCCTGCGCTGAAGAACTTCCGCCCGGAGAACTGCTGGATCTCGTTCAGAAGGAGGTTGTTTTGGGCATCGGCGAGGAGACCGCAGGCCTTGCCGTATCCAAGAGCGGCGACTTGCTCGGGAAGCATATTGTTCTCCGAGGCAGCCAACGCGCGCGAAACCTCCTGTGACAGGCAGTCAACGTCGTCGAGAACCCATGCACTGAATGCCCGCACGTGTACCGCCGCGTCGGTGGCGGCGACGGCGCGTACAAGTTCCTGACGTATCGTGCTCAGATCGATCATCGTTAGAGGAACCAAGGCTTATGACCAATCGCTCCGAAGGTCACGGCGTCCGGATCCCAGCCTTTCACCGAAGCCAGACCTGCAAGCCGCTCGGCGATGAGATCGGAATAGCGAATTGTTATGGGGAATGGCTCGGGTGAGAGCATCCGCCAGGAGTGGGCGGAGAATGCAAACGCCTGGCGGGAGAGATAGGTCATGTCCTTGAACGTCGACCTTTGATGGAGCTTAATGAGGGCAGGCCGCGGCATCCCGTCAGTCACCTGCTTCAGTTCGGAGGCTCCCGCGAAAACAACCAGGGACTCGTAGTCGCTGAGACGGATATGAAGCTGTCGCGCTGGGCCGAGGACACCTTTCTTCCCGCCTCTCGCCGCGATGCCCTTCTGCGCGTGATCGAACACCAGAAATGGATGGTCCGGGGCAATATGCAGGTACGCCGCCTTGACATCGCCCAGGCCCAGCTCGCCCGTCAGAGCGTCGATCGCCTCGATCTCCGACTCCTTGAACGGTTTGAACGAGTGGAAAACGAGCCGGACCTTGTCTGTGCTCCTCCAGTTATCCTCGGTCCGGATGGCCTCGATCGTCCGCTTCAGCGTTTTGCGTAGTTCCTCGGGATAATGGTCGTACGGAACCGCAGCGGTTCGGTCGCTGAGAAGATAACTTCCATCGCTGGAAAACACCGTTGTTATCCCGACATGCCGCATCTGGGGGCCGAGCCGGCTTTCAGAACTGGTGCTCGAACCCAAGCCGATGACAAGCTCGTGGGCGACCGTCTGACTAGATGCTAGCAGCCATGGCGTGCCCCCGAGCTTCGCGTATGTTGCTAGGCTGAGATGGTTCATCGGAAACACGAGATCGTTGTCCGAGAACGACATCGTCTCCAGACGCACGCTCTGAACGGGAACGTCCCGCCTGAGGAAGATAGACTTAGTGGTGTAGTAAGGGTTCGAGCTGTCGGCGAGCGACTTGAACTCCTCTTCGATCTGGACGATCGCAAGATCCCACTCGAAGCCTCCGTCGCGGGCCTTGTCCAGCGCCTCGCGACTGGCGATTGCGTAGGCTTCGTCCGATGTGCCGTCGGCGAGGAAATAGTGGACCGTCGGCTTGTTGAGGCGGAAGCGCTTGATGAAGCCGTCCCCATAGCGCGCGAAGTTCTTTCCCTGCTGAAGGACCTTCGGCATTCCATTCAGGAATTTCGCCACGAACTCGTCAACGCGCCCTTCGAGGCGCGCCTGACACACAACGGCGATGTTCAGTCCCTTCGGACTGAAGACCTGCTCGTCGTAGGGGCCATGATCCTTCAGCCCCCGCTCCGCCCAGTCGTCCTTCCGGCTGCCGCTCGGATCGAACAGCAGGAAAGGCTTCTCGATCATCTCTCCGGGAGGAAACAGACGTCCATTGGTGTTCAACAACGCATCTATGGCAAAGTGGGCGCCGGGAACGGCGGCAGGCTTCTTCTCTCTCAGGTACTTTACGATGCTGTCGATGTGCTCCAGCTTGCCCGGACCGGAGGCAAGGTTCTGCGAAGCCCGCTGGGATCTCTCAAGAACGCGTTCAGCGTCGCGCCCAAGGACCTTGCGCACGCATTCCTCGAAGTTTTCCTTGCGCGGTTCCAGGAAGGCCAGTCTCGCAGCCACTTTTTCGTAACCCGGCTCGGAATCCTCCAGAACGAGCTCTTCGCCGTCAATACTGCGGACCCGACCGACAAGCTTTCGCTTGGGCATGATCCGGTCATCGGTCAGAGGCAGTTCGATCTGGACGTATCTGCCGATGATGTGGACCCCGGCATCGAGAAGGACATCGCAAGTCGCGGAGATGAAGGACTTTGCCCGGACATCGCACACGATTCCAAAGATCCTTCTGCGGTCGACGGTAATATGCCGGGTATGGATCTCGGTGACGGACAGCCGCTGGAGCCAGTCCGGCAAATCGGCGTGCTCGATCAGCGGAACGCGCGCCCCGAGGAACTTCAGGGGATTGTTCGACAGGATGGGCCGCTTGCCCAGAAGCTGGATAAGCGATTCCTGCAAGAGCATCGGCCAGAAGATCTGGTGCTGTCTCAGATCAATCGTTTCCTGGACATGTCCAAGCGGGGCTGCGCCCAGCACGATCGGAATGTCGACGATGCTGTCCGCTCCGTCGCGTCTGAAGAGATGAGTGTCCCTGAAATCGTCGCGCAGCTCAGCAAGGCGCTCCTTGTCATAGTCCTGGCGCCCGACAAGAATGCTGTAGTTACCTTCCAAGGAAATCGGTGCGAAATTAATCGTCAAGTCCATTGAAGTCGCCAACAGAATCAGATGCGTGTGTTTTGAGTCTATAGTGGCGGGAAGTCTCCGCAATCGGAAGTACTGGATTTTTAAAAGTAAATCGGCGAGCGAAAGGCCTCCATGCACAGCTATTCTGCTGCGGTCGATGACATCGTCACGATTCAGACGGGTCTCGGCAAATTCTGGAAGAACGCACATGGCTGGGCTCCAGACGAAGCCGCTGCAATGCTCACCTCGGCGAGGCTCGAGCTTATGCCATCGCTCGCAGCGGCGCTGCACAAGTGGACGCCAGAAACCACGATGACGGACGGAGAACTGATCCTTGCCTGGGCAAATCTGGGCAGCCTCATGGAGAGTTCGCTTCGGCTCTTCCTGGCCGTCTATCTCAACGATTTCCTTGCCGACCACGAGACGGTCAAGAGCCTAGATGCCATGCACAAGAACGGCGAAAAGAAGGGGACGATTCATGATCCCACCGAAATCTCGCTCGAGAAGATGAAGCAGTACTTCGCCAAGAAGGATCTGCTGCCGCCAAAGGATCTGTCAGCGGTCGCCTTCATTCAAGGCCAGAGGAACGCAATTCACTCCTTCAGCAAGAAGGATATCGAAAGTGCAACCACGTTTCTCGTCCATGTCATTCGGTTCCGGCGGCTGATTGCCTTCATTGGTCTACGCTTGCCATATCCGGATGGATTCGAATTCGAAGGTCACTGGCTCGCCAGTAAAATCCTGGCAGAGCCCGTAACCTAATCGTACGCACTCAATGGTCGACGCCTGCGCCCTGAGGCGGTATCCGGAGATTGGCGTTGTAAACAATGTCACCAGCAAGACTTTGACCACCAAGAGGAACGCGTCACCGAATCCCAAGCGCTCGCCTGTTCATCGATGCCTAAGGTCGTGAAGACTTGAAATGATCGAACGTAGTTTCGAACCTACTGACGAGCCGTGCCTCCCGTCTCGTATTCAAGGGTGTAAGGCCTAGCTCGTTGTTCTTCCGATGCGCGGCAAACAGGGTCTTAACACTTGCGGACTCTGCAGTTCCGACGAAGTAGCGGTCGCCCTTGTAGACATCGTTCAGCAGTCCAAGAAACGAGCGTCCCAGGCCGATCCCGATCCCGGAATTCAGGTAGTATTTGCACTCGACGGCGAGCACGAGCTTGCTACTCCGGGGTTCGACGTTGGAAGCGCGGCAGATGTCGGCCTCGCTTTTGTAGAGCACGGCAACATCGCATTCGTGCGCGATATGGGAGCGACCCGCGACGAAGATGCCGACGTGCGCTTCCAATATAGGTCGCCCGGGAAAATCGATTTCGGCGTGGCAGTAGTCGTGAGCTGGCGAGAATATGTTGGACGGCGACGTTCTGAACCAGAAGCTGGCCGGATGGTTGCCGTGTCTGTCTCGGAACCTGATCGTGGCGCCTTCATTACGCGCAGCTCTCAGCACGAGAGCCCAGATGTACGCCTCGTAGAGGTCGTATCCGGCTGATGCGCTATTCAGATTGGCTTTCGGAAGACCCGCCAGCGCGGCGTCGATCTCAGTCAATAGATTGGGGCGCAACGGCATTAGACAGTGGCCTCACGCGGTTGGGCCAGCTCCGTTCGGATCTCGCTGATGAGCGCTTCCAACTTTGATGCGTCCATCGAGGTAGTGAGTAGCCCAGCAGGTGTCACCGTCCGGGTCGGAGCGTTTGCGACGTCATTGCCAAAATACAGAGTGCCATCGAATTCATCTACGTCCAGCTCCTCGAGTGATCGATTGATCTCGACCGCCATCCGGGTAGGGGCGACGACAGACGTCTCAATGCCGCGAAGCAGGATGTCAAGTTTCTCGCGGCCGGAGAAATCTTGCCTCTGGATAAAATCCGCGCTCGATGAGCCGGCTGTTCGGCGACCAGCGACAGGATCGACGATTTCCCGCTCGCCGGGCACCTTAAGTTTAATTTGGACGGCCTTTCCGGCTTCGATTTCAGCCAATATCGGTGTCAGATAGTCGTCGCGACCCTGAAGCTCGTCTTCATCTCGCCGTGAGGCCAGGATTGTCACAAGCTCATCGTAAAGGGCGTCCACCTCGTCTTCATCCATGCTTGTAGCGTTTCCTCGTTAAGAGTTGTATTCTCTCCATCGCTTCTATCTTGGCGGGCGAAAACTTCAAGCACCTTCACCACGCCGTGGACAGAGAACATGCCGAGGGTTTCGAACCGATCCGGCCCTACCAAGTCACAAAATCCCTGATCGGCCTTGTTTCTTGAAGCCCCTCGAAACACGAGGCGATGTTCAGGCCGAACCGATCGGGAACGACGATCATCGGTTTCATAGAAGTTGGTGCTTGAAGATTGTAATTTGCTGCGTGGAGAGGTTGGGTAAGTCGCAGGTCGATCGCGTGGATTTCAGGGCAAATGGCGGGACGTTTCGCAGACTGCGCCCGACATCCGGGAATGCATTGATCATCGGGAGATCCAGATGATGCTGGATATCGCCTCGCGCAGCTACTGATGCCGCCGCGGTCCATTTTGAATATTCCCATTTTTTGATTGCACCGGTGAATTCCTTCAGGCTACCGAGGCTCAAGGACGCGCGCTTCCGGATTTCGTCCGGAAACCTGATCAGTATTGGCATTGCGACGCCAGAATTGAAACAAGTCGATGTCCTCGCCAAGCATCTCGGTATGCATCAACTGATCAGTTGTCTCCTCGTCGTACGGTGCCGCCAATCCGGGCAAAGTGCTGGTATCGCCAAGAGCGACATGATCGAAAGACTTCAACGAGACCCTGTCGCATCCGACCGCATCCTTGGTCAGTGTCAGTCTGCCACCGGGGTTGACACCGACACGGTAAATCTCCGGAGATACAATCTCATACCACGCTGGCTCCATCATGATCGAATGATGGAAATAGAGATGAGGAGCCGCCAGAATGTGGACAGGGACATATCGGGCCACGGTGCTGGTGCGGCCTTCCGTGCTGCCGCGGTATACATCGAGCGTCAGGGTCGCCTCGGTCTCCCGGAAAGACGTCGTCTGAAAGCTGATCCGTCCATTTGAGGCCATCGCGATTCTGTGGAGATCGTCCTCATCACCGATCTTGTCGAGACTCGTAAAATAGGTGTAGGCAACGTTCTCCAGTCGGCGCGTTCCCTGCAGATTCCACGCCGACGACCAGAGTTCTCTGGAGCGTAGGATCGGGCCGAGATTGACGGGTGTCGTGTGGTGGTACAACAGGATCTCGAAATCACCACCCGCTGCTCTGCGAGCGCGTCCCGAGGCGATGTGCGCGATATGACGTGGTCCGGAAAGCTTGCACTTGTAGAGCTGCGAGCCATCCGCGTAGCATTTCACTCGTTGATCTGAACGGATCCGAAGGATCGAGCGGGCCGGTCTACGGGATCTGGGCGACCCGAGGTCTACCGAGAATGTGGCAACGTCGACACCGGGTTCGAAGTCCCACCCAAGTTGGCAGGGGCCAAAGAATGATGGTTGGAAGAACCGCCACGGCCCCAATTTCCCGAAGACAAGTTCCGGAACGATGACACTGCCGCGCCTGGAGTGCCCAAGGCGTAGCTTGACGAACGCGTCGTAGGCGCGCGCATCAACTCCGAGAGCTGCGGGTGAAAATCGGGAAGGCGGTCCAGCAAGCATGTTTAACGTCTTCCATTGGACAAAACTGACCACGCTTTCGAATGATGCGATCATGAAGATCGCCTTCTGAGCGCCGGGCGCCCCCCGCACAGAGCTTTCCCTATCCGAAATATCCGCTGCGCACGAGTCGCGCGTCTGCGATAACGCTGACGAGGTTGGGGAGGATCTCGGCCAGTCTCGCGAGTTGGATAACGAATACGGCCTACAATCATCCCAGGAGCATTCGTTGCGACTACCGTTCCTTCCGACCGGCGAAGTCCTGGAAGGCGTTTCGAAATGGCCTGCCGCCTTCTTCGGTACGGAACTGGAGGACTTTGCGGGCGCGCGAGGGAACGCTTGTTGGCTACAATCGTGCGCAGGGATTGGACGAGATCATTGTCGCGAGCGGACCGCATTCAGAAAATGAGCAGTCGCCTGTCAACTCGGAGCACATCAGGCAGCCAATGATCGCCTTCTCCATCGCACCGATCCGCGGTGACAAGGAGGTAGCGGGAGCCGCGAAGTTCAACAATCTGCTGGACCTGGTAAAGACCCCGACCAACAGTTGGGAATCCTTGATGCAACCCAAGGTCTCGGTCTCGAATGCGTAATGCGCGCAGGCAAGCTCCAGAGTGCAACCACCATGCAAACGCCCTCCTTCTCGTGAGCAGATCGGCTGGTGTGGTCTCATAGAATGTGCGATACGATTGCAGGGGGGGGGTTCTATGCAAAGCTTTGAAAAGACTGCAACACAACGCGCGGAAGCCGCGGCGACTCTGCTCAAAGACATGGAGGCGACTGCTGCGCGCATGCGCGATCTGATCGTCACCATGCCGGCGTATAATCTTCTTGGATACGTGTACGCGCAACATATGAGGAGAGCATTCGCGAATGCCCGTCGGGCGTCAGGCGACCCAGAGGCCGAGGTCCCCGACACCAGTATCGACGACCTTCAGTTTCTGCTTGAATACGTTCATGCGGTTCTCGCATCTGACGCTGAGCCCGCGCATACCCAATTTGACGAAGCTGCCTGTGCGGAACTCCTCGCACTTTCCCGCAAGCTCAGGGATCAGGCGTTGTTCTTCGCGATGGCCTCAACGCCCGATACTGGGGACGGACTCTTCGGTCCCGATACTGCCGATATCGAATACCACGCAAAAACGGGCTGGGTGCTGCTGCGCGGAAAGCGTTACCAAGTTCTTGAAGGTGAGTTTTACAGCTTTGTGCTGGCACCTCACGACGACGTCCTCAAAGAGGTCTATGGTATTGGTGCCGCTGAAATTGGGGCAGGTTTTCAACACATGGCCGATGCTTCCCGCATGGGCCTGGCCAACGCCATTGAAGAAATGACGAAGCAGGTGAAGGCGGTTCGTGACTTCGCCGCGGCAAAAGGTAAGCCGCTTGCAGACGTCATGGAGGAGTGGTCCGCCGCGAACGCGGACCAGTCAAAGGCTGCGGGACAAGCCATAGACGACATGTTCCGGGGTGGCGTAGCCAACTTCAGCCGTCACACGAAGCTGCCAACAACCCTGCTTGCCGACCTTGCGTACCAACGCGGCGAAGAAACGGAGTTTTTCGCTCCGGGAACGTATGTCGGAACCCCTTACAGGACGCTGCCTGCTCGGAAGAAACCGCTGATCCAGCTTGGTACAGATTACTACGCAGTCGATCCCTGCTTCACCCGCGATGCCGGGTATCGGGCCTTATTGTTCAACCTGCTCCGAAGGAAGCCGGACTATAAGAAGACCTTCGAACACCGGCAAAAAGTGATGAGCGAAAGCGCATTTGCCGATATCCTGTCTGTCCAGTTACCGGCGGCAACCATCTATCAGGAGGTCTACTACAAGGATCCCTCTACGAAGCAATGGTCCGAAAACGATACCGTAATTCTTATCGATGACATGCTGCTGCTAGTAGAAGCGAAGGCGGGGGCCGCAGCGACGATTGCGTCTCCGGCGCTCGACTTCAATCGCCACGCCCAGGCGGTACAAGATCTAGTAGTCAAGGCATACAAGCAGTGCGAACGGTTCTTCAATTATTTGAACTCGGCGACCGAGGTTCCGATCTACCGTCTGGTGGACGGGAAATACGAACAGTGTGGCCAAATTCGGCGCGCCGACTACCGTGTATTGATACCAATCGGGTTGACGGTGGAATCGTTTTCGCCTTTTTCCACGTACACGAAGAATCTGCCGCAGATTCAACCGCTGCTTGGAAAGCACCCCTTCATTTCGATGTCGATAGATGACCTGTTTGTCCTCCAGCGGTTTCTTCCCACACCGGGGCAATTCGCGCATTATATGGAGGTGCGTCAGGCGATGGCTGGCATACGTGGCGCTCTTCTTTTTGATGAGTTTGACCACCTTGGCGCATACCTGACCAAGAATCGGATTGATCTCGAAACCTCGGACCGCATGAACAAGAGCAAAGCCGACCTGCTCGTATGGGATGGCATGTCCCATGTGGTGGACCGAGGTTTTGAAGGAGACGACTGGGACAGCCGGCCGTTTCCTGCACAAGAGTTTCCGGACGAAGTGCTGAAGTTGCTTGGCGCGCTGCACGCAACCCGCGCCCCAGGATGGCTTTCAGCGGAAAGCCACATTCGCAATTTCGGTGAAAAAGCTAGGCAGGATCTTGCGAAAATACTGCAGGACATGCGGAAATCGCTCGACCTGCACCCGGCGCGCTACTTCATCATCGCCGGGGACGGAAAACTACTATTCGTATGGCTCGAGCGGGATGGCCAAGCGACGGACTGGAGCAAGGTCAATGACAAAGCCAGCGCTGCTGCCCTGGCTGGGAGAGCTTCGCGCGTTGTCGGCGTAATGGCAACGGCACTTGCAAACGGGAGCTACCAATCGGCAAAAGCTTTCCCCGTAACCTCGCCCACGGTTCGGACCGAAGCGAATGCCCACATCTACGAGGATGCCGTTCGCATGGTGCAGCCTGCTAGAGCAATAAATCTCAGGGAAACTGCAAGGGCTCCGCGAGCGGCCAATGAAAGAAAGCCAGGGCGCAACGATCCCTGTCCATGCGGCAGCGGACAAAAATTCAAGAAATGCCACGGTAGGTGAAACTCACGCCGGCAAGCACCGCCTGGCGGATCCTAACTCGGTCCGGCGCCGATATGGAGTGTTTTTTGGACGCTATTGACACCCTGCGCAGACGGCGTCGATGAGTAACCCCATGGATGTCTACCTTTCATGTTTAGATTTTCGGTGCAATGAACGAGGGCGCGACGCCTAAGGATGCCAACCGTGGCCCCCGCTTCGAAGCTAAGTCTCAAGTTTCGGAGACGCTTTCCTGCGATACTTTACTTGTCTTCGTTGTCGGGAACGCGCTTCTTCAGCGTCTCCCTGCGCCTACCCTGGGAAATGATCCTGCGCCCGACCTTGGCCGGTTCGAAGCCCGCCCTCGAGAGCGCCTCGCCCAATGTTTCGTTGTCGTTAGCTTTTCCGAGGGGGCCGACGTCGATGGGTTTTGCCTTATCGTTGTTTTCATCGCGGGGCATGCCAGACTCCAATCGAATCGGACGCTGTCGAGCGGACGAAAGCTTCAGCACCTCCATGACGTCGTAGGGCGCAGCTAGAATTGGCGGCGCGAAGCCTGGCCGAGCGGCCTGCGGTGCACATCGGCTGCGACAAGCATACTTGCAATTTCACCCGGCCTCCGGAAGGTTCATTGTTGCCGTCTTGCACGCTCGCGCGCTTCCCGCAATCCTTCGACAAGACGCTCCAGCCGTCGGAGCGAACCACCCCTCCAGACGTTCGCCAACGCATCCAGCTCGAATCCTTCAAGCGGCGTCGCCCAGCGCGGATCGTGACCCGCGTCGATGTACTGCCGCTCCAGGATTCGCGTTGCAAAGAGGGGCAACTGGTCAGCTCCCGGATCGGGAAAGCGCAGGATTCGACACCTGTCCAGCAAAGCCTTCGGGATCGGCTCCATCGAGTTTGCGGTCATCAGCCAGGATACGTTCGACAGATCGCAGTGAGCCTGAAGGTAGGGATCATGCCAGCGTCTCGACGTCTCGGGTTCGAACAATCCGATCAGCACGTCGTGCACATTGCCATTGTGCCGGCTCGTCCCAATCTTTTCGATCTCATCGAGAATGACCACCGGTCCGGCGCATTCGTGCAGGCGCACCACCATGACCGGTAGGCTGGGTTCGCCCGACGACCACCTTCGGGCCGTTCCGCCGATGGAACTGTCACTGAGACCGCCGCACGAAATGAGGTTATAGGGAGTACCTAGTTCCTCAGACAATCGCCGGGCGAAGCGCGTCTTCCCGCCTCCGGGTGACCCGAGAAGGATGATCGGCCTCATGTGGACAGTCCGCCGGCCGCTGAGGCCTTCGAGCACTTTGTCAACAACCGCCACAGCATGGGGAAACTCCGCGACGAGCCGCGAACGAACTCCGGCCAGCTCAGGCATGGTGTGCAGCGGCAACGGACGCTGCTTGAACTTCGCGAATTCCTTTGCCACTCGCTTACCCTCGGCCGTCGCTTCATTTCCGATGCCACTGATAACGACCACTCCGTCGGAAGGTCGCTCAAAGTTTTCCGACGGCTCCTTTGCCCAAGTTGCGAATGCAAGATCGTCGGATGATGAACCCTGGGGTTCCGGCTCATCGACCGTTGACGCGGCGATCGCATTTCTGAAGTGTACCTCGTACGCTCGGACCTCCGGCTCGAACCAATCTGCATACCTCTGAACGGAGACGCCTGCTCGCAGGCGCCGGTCGAGTTCACGGGCTTGCATCGCCCAACCGAGCGAACGTGAAAGAAGGGCGTGCCCCCTCCCGCGACCTAGTTCCCCAGAAGCGAGATGCGCGATTTCACCGGCGATCAGAGCCGTCGCTTGGCCGTTCCCAAAGTAGGCCCGGTAGAACCGGCACCGCAGAAGACACTCGTCGATAGGCAATCCCTGGGCATCAACGATGAGATCAAGGGCGGCCTCCACCGCAAGCACGCCATCCTCACTCGGCTCGACGCTAAGCTCGTCCAGGCAGGCAGCGAGGAGTTCGAGTCCTGTCCGTTTGCGCTTCTTCACGCGCCCGGACAGTCGGCTGGAATATTCGCGGATGTCTTCAGCCAAGTCTTCGCGGAAAAGGGTCATCCCACGAAGCAGTTCCTCCGCCGTTGGCAAATGCAGCCCAGCGATTGCCGCCTTCTGGCGGCGTTGAAAGTGGCGGTCTAGTGATGGCGGTTTATCTGTCACAGGCCACCCCTTTGCCGCCTGTTCGAGCCCTGCGGCAAGGCAGCCGCGGCGAATATGTCGTGCGGTGGGACGTCCGATCGCGAGAATGGCGTCTCAGTAGAGGCGTCGCCGGTGGCGAAACCTGCGACAGAGGAGTGTCAGTTGTCCCGCTCATGCGCTTCCGGTTCGGGCCGGATGCCCGAGACGGTACCAACGGTTGAGCGTACGCGCGATCCCGATCTCCGTGTCCATGTACATAAGCTGACTGGTCATGATTTCACGGCCGTCGCCCAGAGATGGATGTCCAAAGACGAATCCTGAGAGGCAGGCCGTCCTGCGCGAATACATCTGATGGGCTTCGAGGATGGGAGCGGTGTGGAGCGACAGTGTATGGGTTATTCCAGCCTCAATCGAGCGCAAATCGGCTGACAGTCTCTGCGCATCTTCTGCGCTCAAGTAGGCGAATTTCATGGGAGTAACCTTTTTGCGGCGATTTGTAGGTGGGGGGCGCGAAGGATTAGCAATGGTGGTGGCGCGTCGTTGTTGACCGCCGTCGGCGGAGGTGCTCGGCCGTTCAACCTCGCGACGCCTTATTAGCGGCGCGCATAGTCGTCGAAGCATCAGCTCGAATGTCCCATCGATACAAGGACTCGGTTGCGCGTGCCGCCGGTCGTCCCAGTAGATACTAATGGTTCGCAGATCTGGCCAATTTCCCACGCACCGAGAGCAAGTGTAGTGGTGTCGTGCATTCAAGTGCACCGAAGGAGTCGTGTTGAAAGGAAAGACCCCTTGGCTGATTGAGTTCGCCTACCAGCATTGGGACGGACCGCTCCGCAATGAACCAGTTTTCGATCAGTGGAGCCACCAGCGACTCGATGCTGGGGAGACGTTCATTTTGGCAGATCGTAAACAAGTCCTCCGAAAGCTCATGGGCACGCCGACCGTGCCTGAATATGGCTAGGTACGATGAGTTGAAGTCTCTCTCTCCAAACCGCAACAGGTCCATCTGTTTCGCTTCTCCCAAAAACTCGATCGATATCTGAGTGAGCATTTAGTGCGTTTTGTAGTCAACATGATCACCAGCGAGATAATTTGTCAGAATCGGATGTTTGTCAACTTATTTGCAGTGATGAATCTGCTCGACTGAAACGTCTGGATCGTGGTCAGCTTGGGAGGTGATCCGGAGACTGGTGTTAGCCGCCACGTTGTCGTCATTTTGCATGAAGACTACTCACGACTGAGGATCCTGACGGGCTAATGGAGCAGTGAACCAAGGTGCTCGCGACAGGCTCACGATCCTTCAAATGATCACCTTGATCTCATGTCGGTATCGGTGGTTGCGTGCCCCCGCAACCAAATCAAAAAAAAGCCCGCATGGAGAAATCCAGCGGGCTTTTTGACGTTTAAACGGCGCGCACAGGGGCGACCCTCATCGGGTGGAGAGAGGCGGCGGCGGTGGCGGCGTCGTCGAGCCCGGACCCAGAGAGCGTTGGACCATGACGCTATCGGCCCAGCGCCCGTAACGATAGGCGACACCCGGAAGCAGGCCGACGCGTACGAAGTTGAAGCGTTCGTGCAAAGTGAGGGAGGCGACATTGTCGGCGTCGATGTAGCCGATCATCTGGCGAAAGCCGGCTGCGGCGCAGGCGTCGATCAGGCCCCGCATGAGCAGACGTCCGACGCCTTGACCGAGATGCTCGTGGTGAACATAGATCGAGTGCTTGACCGTGTAACGGTAGGCGGGGCGCTTGCGAAACAGCACGACATAGGCGTATCCGACCACCACGCCCTCCTTGACCGCGACGAGATGGGGCAAGCGGCGGCTTTTCAGGTTCTTCCGCCGCTCGCGAAGGTCGTCCGGCTGTGGTGCGTCGCCCTCTTCGACACCCTCTTCTATGCCGCGTCGGATGTGCCGGCGATAGATGGCCAGCATGGCATCAACGTCGCTCTCCCGCGACGGGCGAATGATGATTGTTTCATCCTGCGGCATGAGGGGTCACGAAACTCCAAAATTCTATTCAGCGACGACGTAGGTATGAAGTCGTATGCGGCCCGACGCGTCGGTTTGGCGGTAAAGGCCCTGGATCTCGACGTCGAAGCCGGGGAAAGTGTTGAAGCAGGTTTCGAACATCTTGAGATAGTCGATCATTGGCTGTGCGCGCTCGGTCAGTCGCTCGCCCGGCACGATTGTGGCGATCCCCGGCGGATAGACGACAAAAGGTGTCGTTGCGATCCGCCCGGCAATGGCGTCGATCGGCAGAAAGTCGACGTCGTTGCGCACAAGGCAGCGCGCCGCGTCGTGGGGTGAAAGGGCGATATCCGGCAGATGCTCTTCGGAAAACTGCTTGGCCTGCAGCACGCTGACATTGGCGTCGCGGAAGAATCGATGCATCTCGCCGCACAGATCACGCAATCGCACCCCCGCGTAGCGGCCGGGGCGGCGGCGATAGAACTCCGGGATGACCTCTTCCAGAGGCGCGTTGTCGTCATGAAGCCGTTTGAATGCGACGAGGCCGCTGATCAGTGTGCCCGCCTTGCTTGCCTCGACGCCGGGCGTGAGCAGAAACAGCAGAGAATTGAGATCGTTTTTCTCTGCGACGATCCGGTTCTCGCGCAAGTACTGCGCAACGATCGGGGCGGGAATGCCGTGCTCTGAATATGCGCCGGTTGCCCTGTCAAAGCCTGGCGTGAGCAACGTGAGCTTGTTGGGATCGGTCATCGCGAAGCCCGGCGCCATATCGGAAAAGCCGTGCCATGCAGCCCCCGGGGTGAGGTGCCAGAAGGCCGGATTGGTGGCGAGCTGATCGGTGGCGACGCTCTCCCATGGCACGTCGTGTACCGCTCCGGGGCTTGCCACATCCGGCATGGCCACGCGGTCCGGCACGAAGGGCTCGAAGAACCAGCGGCGCTCGGGCCGACGCTCCTTTTCCTCGAACTCCCTACGCACCGCCCGGATTTTCTTGCGAAGCTCGATGCCGAGCCGGATCGTATCGTCCCACAGCACTTCGCCGGAACGACCCTTCATCATCTGCGCGCCGACATCGAGGGATGCGAAGAGCGGATAAAAAGGCGACGTCGAAGCGTGCTGCATGAAACTCTCATTGAAGCGTCGGTGCTCGACCCGGCGCTTCTGGCCGGTAATGTGCCGATCCTTCATGTGGATCTGCGATGCCTGCGAAAAGCTCGCAAGCTGCTTGTGCGTGGATTGCGTTGCGATGATGCCCGGTGCCTCGGGTCCGAGTTCGGCAAGGCCCATGGCAAAACGACCGGCATAGAGCGGGTGAAATTTCATGAAGCCCGCCCAGGCCTCGTCGAACAGGATGTAATCGCACAGATGGCCGATGGCTTTCAGGATCATCTCGGCATTGTGGATCGTGCCGTCATAGGTGCACTGTTCCACCACCGCCACCCGAAACGGGCGCGGTTTCTGCCAGGCATCCGGGTCCTTGACCAGCGGGTGGGCGCGGATGCGTTCGCGCAGCGCCTCCTCATTGAGCGCGCCTAAATCCATGGGGCCAATGAGCCCATGGGCATTTCTGGCGGTCGGCACATAGACCGGGATGCCGCCGGAGATCATCAGCGCGCCGTGATGGGCCGCCTTGTGATTGTTACGGTCAAACAGCACCAGGTCGCCATCGGTGACCAGAGCGGAAAGCGCAACTTTGTTGGAAGTCGAGGTGCCGTTAAGGACGAAGTAGGTCTTCTCCGCGCCAAAAATCTTGGCGGCTTCCTTCTGGGCGGCGAGCGCCGGCCCTTCATGGGTCAGGAGATCGCCGAGATCAAGCACGGAATTGTCAAGATCATCGCGAAAGACCGCTTCGCCCAGATGCTCCATGAACACGCGGCCGACCGGGCTGCGGCTGTAGAACACGCCGCCGTTGTGTCCGGGGCAGGTCCAAAGCTGGTTGCCTTCCTCGGCGTAATCCACCAGCGCGCCAAAGAAAGGCGTCTTCATCGTCTCGGCATATTGCTTGAGGCGGCTGATGAGGTTTTTCGCGATGAAGGCAGGCGTCTCTTCGGATAGAAAGACATAGCCGTCGATGAAGTCGAGCACTTCGACCGGTACGTCCTCAAAGCGCTTGCGTCGGATGAGAAGGATGATCGGGAATTCGAGACCGCGTCGCCGCATCAGATTGATGAGGGAGGCGGTCTTGCCTTCCATGCCTTTCTTGCCCCAGTCGACCATCATGCAGCCGATGGCCGCGTCCGTCTGGACGGCGATTTCCGCGTCCTCAAGGCTCCGTGCGCGGACCACCTCGAAACCCGACCGCTCGATCTCCTCGACAATCTGTTTGTACCGGGCCCCCTCGAGATCCTCGTTGTCGAAGGCGGGTGTCGCGAACAAAAAGGTGAAGCGTCTGAAGTAATCCATCTGTGCCTCCGCCATTTACACGAAGCGAGTTGTTCGTGCGTTTCGTGACGATGTTGTGACGGCGGCTCTGGTTAGACGCGATCTGTGAGCCGCAGGAGGTTGCGGAACGCCCGATGCGCTCTTGAAGTTCCACTGCGGTAAGTCGCGCGCGAAGGAATACCGACGACGGGTCGGACGTCCCTTCAATGCCCGATCCAGGCGAGCGGATCGCCGCTGCTAGCAGCAAGGGCTCCTATGAGGCATGCAAGTCGCGCGATATCGGAGCGCCCAGGCAAAATCGTTCGAACTGCGCGGTAAAGCCTTCGCGCTCAGGAGAGCAGGCCATGACACCGATCCGTGCGTCTTCACCGGAGAATGGACATAACCGCGCCATCTGCCACGGACCATCGCCAAGGTGAAACTGGACCCTGAGCGCTGCCTCGTGCCGCGTCAGCCGGATATGCACTTCCGCGTTCGGCTGCGCTTGCGCAAGCGGGATTACGGACCAGTCCGACGTTCCGTTCGTGACGACAACTGAGAAATGCATCAATCCGTCGGTGAACTCTATGCCGGTCTTGAGCCAGTGAGTTTCGTCGATAATAAGCATCAGCCCGGCTTGATCGTAGAGCTCGCGATAATCACCGCGCACGACCACCGATGCGGTAAAATCTCCGCTCACCGCCTGCAGTCTGGCATGACCGGAATGGCGCCTGAAGCCATAGAAGGTTGTCTGCCAGAAGTCGGTATTCGCCTCCGTTTTGAGGGTTAGCACGCCATTTTCGACGTTCCAGTTTCGAGGCTCATTCAACCAGGTAAAATCCGTCAAAACTCCCTCCAGCCTTACGATTGGCACGCAGGACGCACCCACCATTGCAGCACATCTATGGCCGAAGCAGGCGTCCGTAAAGGTTTCTGCGCGAAAGGTCGCCACGCCTGTGTGGGCGACTTGTCGGCCGGAGGCGCAGCCTTCACCTGCATTCGTAGCGCCGGCCGTCACGCCCAATGAATGTTCCGCTGCGCGGGTCATAGGAGCGGTAGCGCGCAAGGCACCGCGCATCGCGATCGTTGCGCCGATAAGCTTCCGCCTCGCGCTTCCGCTCGGCCTCCTGTGCCGCACCGATAATGATGGCACCGAGGGCCAAACCGATCGCGCCGGCGGCCAAACCAGCCTTCATATCCTTCTTGTCCTGTTTTTCCTGGCGCTCGCGCCACCGATCGCGCCGCGCCTCCTCACAACGCCACCGGTCTCTTCCGTGAAGGTCCCGACAATGGTGCCAACCTCCATCGTAATCGTCAGCTAGGACGGTTGGAGCTGCAGGCACGGTCGCGCCCAAAGCTGCGGTCAGCGCGAGAACCTTACCGAAGACCGACGCACGCATGGGACATACTCCTTCAAATATCGAATCGACTGTTCAGGAGTCTTGCGGCCAGGCGTTGCGAGAACATTGCGGCGAAGCACAGGGTTAAGCCGTCGCGGCCAAGCGATTGCTGGAGCTCGATCTTGGCCACGGATGCGGATCAGAGCGGCGCGTCGGGATCGGAGTATCGGGTCACCCATTCCGGAGGCTCTTCCTCCTTGCTTCCATCCACCTTGAGGTCCCGCTCCCTTGCCCAGCGATACCCCCACATTGGTCCGAACTTGGTGGCAAATCGAGGCGGCTGCCTGTACGCCGGGTGGGCTTGCGCCTCCTCCAGGGAGACGAAGCGGTAGCCCGTACTTCTGAAAAGCCCGAGTATTCGATCGATGGTGGCTGCATTGATGCGATTGGCATGAAGCAGGAGAATGCCGGGCGGTTCGCACCCGAGGACCTTGCGGTTCAGATCCGCATAATACGCAATCTCGACGCGGCTATAGTCTATGTAAGCGTCTTCGATCCTTCGGACCATCGCCGTATCGGATCGCGCCAATGCCCGTTCATATGCAGCATCAAACACATAATCCGACGTATCGATGGTGGATGCCGCGAGATGATAACCGCGTTCGCCAAGTACCCGTTCGAACGCCTCGCGACGTTGATCCGTGTCTCCCAGGTGATTGTAGGGAAACCGGAAGAACCGAAGGGTTCGGCCGGCCTTTTCCACCATCGGCCGAATGGTCGCCTCTCCGTCAATCACTTCGCGACGAAACGCATCGACGTCCAAGGTATTGCTATCGGGGTGGTTCGCACTGTGATTGCCAAGCTCGAATTGGCCAGTGTTCCACGGTTCCAACAGTGCCTGACCGATCTCACCCAGCGCCTGCACACGCCGTTCGACGACAAAACCGATAGCGGGAACGTTACGAACGGCGAGACCGGCCAGAATGGCTTCGTTCGTGGCCCTCGCGACCGCAGCGAGTTCCTGCCCTCCCGCATCGCCTGCGCGGGTATAAGGGAGATCGTCGAACGTGATGGCAACCGTTCTGTCGTGCGGAGAAGGGCAAACGGGTTCGATCGCCTGCGACCGGGCCGGATCTGCCGGTGTCAACAGCAGCACGAGACCCGCCATCACCAGTCTCGTGCGCATTCCATTTCCTCGCTTGGTTTCTCTTTCTGCGCGCGGAGTGCCGTTTTGCGTCGTGTCGTTGTCACAAATGCTCAAGGCCGTTTCGCTCCCTGTTTGAAGTGCGCGGCTTCATGCAGAGCACCGGCCTTCGCCAATCTTCCATTGATTGGCGAGATCACAGCGCCCGGATTGCCTCAACATTGCGTACGATCCGACAAGCCCAACGACGGTCGCGATCAAACGTGGTAGCTCGCCGTCGTCCACGGCCATTCCACCGCGTGAAAATGCTACCCCCTTCAGGCACGGTAGCGAGCGCCGGCCAGGTCTGCCCATCGTTCGACCAGGTCTGACGACGTCGTCCAGACGGTTGCTGTCGGGTCGCATAGAGCTTGATTGCGATCGCCTCGGAGTGGATAAACGCCGGCAAGCCATAGGGAGATTCCTTGCCATGAGAGCACTTGTCCAGCGCGTTTCATCTGCGCGTGTCACGGTAGACGGCGCGGTCACGGGAGAAATCGCCAGCGGCCTGTTGGTGCTCGTGTGTGCGATGAAGGGCGACACCGAGAATGAAAGCGAATGGCTGGCGCGCAAGATAGTCAACCTGCGCATCTTCAGGGACGATCAGGATCGCATGAACCGTTCCCTGGTCGACGTGGGCGGCTCAGCGCTCGTCGTCAGCCAGTTTACCCTGGCCGCAGAGACGAAAGGCAACCGGCCAGGCTTTTCTACGGCCGCGCCGCCGCAGGAGGGTAAACGCCTCTATGAGCATTTCTCTGCACAAGTCTCGACCCTTGGCGTTGCTGTTGCGAATGGCGTCTTCGGCGCGGACATGCGGGTGGAACTGGCCAATGACGGTCCTGTAACGATCTGGTTAGATACGGCGGCCGGTTGATCGGTTTTGCGCGAGGACGCGCATCAAAGAAAAGCGGCCGACCGAGGTCTCCATGACCAGGGGGGTAGCCCATCGCGCGAGCGTCAGGATGGCTGCGCGATGGCCTCGTTCATTTGGGCCTGCTGACCGTAGAACACGCGAATGGCAAGAACGACACCAGCGATGAGTACCGCGACGCCGGCTGCCTCCATCATCGTTGGCCAACGTGCATGGACAACAAGTCCGCCAACTACGCCGAAGGCCGTTTCCGACACGATCAGCTGTGCCGCGAGCGCAACAGGAAGCGTCCTCGACGCGACATTCCAAGCCCATACCCCGCACACGGTCGCCATCAGTGCCAGCGACGTTCCCCATAGATAGAGGGAGCCGGCGGCTTCCCAACCGAAACCGAGCTTCGGAAGCTGGAAAAGGTCCATCGCCGCACCGACCGGGTAGAAAACCAGCATCTGGAGACCACCGCCGATCAGGATCAATGCGGACCATATGCCCGAAGGCATCGCCGGGCGGATTGCGAGCGCTGCCTGATTGGCGATCGCGAACCATACCCATAGACCGACCGCGGCCAGAGCAAGCGGAATACCAATCCAGAGCGAGCGAACGGAACCGAGACTATCTGCGGTGAACGCGGTGCCGTTGACCAGCACGAGACCGATCGCCACCAGTGCAAGCGGTGTCATCAAGAAGCGCCATGGCAGTGACGCCTGACCCCGGTTTCCAATGACGGCAAGCACAATCGGAACTAGGCCAAGGAAGGCAGGCGCAATGACCGGGCCGGCGTAGATTGCCGCTCCCGTCACCGTCAGGAAGTAGCCGACATAGCCGATGAAGGCCAATCCCGTGGCAGCCATGGCGTTTTGGAACGTCAGGTGGCGCAATGCCGTCTCGCGTTCTGAAAACAGAATGAAGACCCCAACGGTCGCCGAGACCACATGCCGGATAAGAGCAAAGTCGAACGTGGAGAAGTCGCCGATTATGAACGGCACGACGAAATTGAGGGAGAAGGCAAAGGCTGCAAAGAGCGCCGCAAACACGCCGACCGAAAACTGCCTGTTCAACATGAGCATAGCCTCAGAGTTCTGATCGAGCTTTGCTGATTTCTCGTTGCCAAGCTCCGTTTCCACGATCCTTAAAGGGATAATCCTTCCCTTCGCGCGCTTCGACGCATAAGTTCGCAAGAGGGTTTTCGAAAAATAGAAACATGAACTGGAACGATGTCCGCTACTTCCTTGCAGTGACACGCCAGGGCGGCCTCACCGGCGCT
The DNA here is from genome assembly GCF_014851885.1 of Ensifer sp. ENS02. Taxonomy (NCBI): domain Bacteria; kingdom Pseudomonadati; phylum Pseudomonadota; class Alphaproteobacteria; order Hyphomicrobiales; family Rhizobiaceae; genus Ensifer; species Ensifer sp. ENS02. The sequence continues at coordinate 37,663 of NZ_JACVAO010000011.1, forward strand.
GCGCGTGAAGTGAAAGCGAGCGCTTCGACGGTGGCGCGACGGATAGAGACCCTGGAATACGCACTGAAGACGCGCCTGTTCGAGCGCCGGCCGGACGGCTACGAGCTCACTGACGCAGGCCGGGCGATGGTCGAGAAAGCAACGGCGATTGAAACCGCCATGCGCGAACTGGAAGGCAGCTTCTGCGGCCAGGACGGGCGCGTCTCGGGGGCGGTTAGGATTATCACCGTCGACACGCTCGCACATCATCTTGTGATGCCAAACCTGCCTGCTTTGCAGGAAGCCTATCCCGATCTTTCGTTGGGCGTTTCGGTCAACGCCACGTCCTTCGCCCAGATTCCACAGCGAGAGACGGATATCGGCCTTCGGCTCTGCCGCCCTGAACAGGGCAACTATGTGGTACGCCGGATCGGAACGATCGCGTTCGGCCTCTACGCTTCGAAAGCCTATCTTGAGAGCCACCCGATCCGGGAAGATCACTTGCCGATTACCGGCCATCGGCTGATTACCTGGGGCGACCCCCTGTCGTTCCTTGTCGTGCCCAAGACCCTGCGCTCGTGGGTCGAAAGCGGCATCGCCAACCTGACGGTCGATACGATGCAGGCGCAGGTGCTCGCGATGAAGGCGGGCAACGGCCTCGGCGTATTGCCGTGTATCCTTGCCGACACGGAGGACGAGCTTGTCCGGGTCAAACCCGACCTTTGCAGGCAGGAGGAAGCCATTTGGCTTGTCGTTCATGAAGGGGTTCGCGACACCAAACGCATTCGTGTTGTTGGCGATTTCCTCGAGACGATCGTGAAGCAAGGGCAGCGCGCACTATCCGGTCGGATTTCGGAACAATTGCAAGTGAAGTGACGCATGAGTGTCTTGTCTTTTGGCAGGGCGAAAGGGGCGTCACGGCGCGAAACAATCAGCGGTCACGTTGGCGGGGGGTATCATGGATCGCCTCGAAGCAATGAAAATGCTGCTCGCAGTCGTTGATGCCGGCAGCATCTCCGCAGGAAGCAGGAAATTGAATGCTCCGCTGCCAAGCGTCAGTCGCAAGGTTGCCGAACTCGAACGGTACCTGGGGGCGAGCCTCATCGTGCGCACCAGCCGCAACCTTCAACTCACCGATGCGGGCCGGGAATATGTCGAGGCGGCCCGAAAGATCATGGGCGATCTGGAGGAGGCGGAGCGGCGAGCCTCGGGCGAATACCAGACACCGCGCGGCACGCTGACGATCACCGTACCGGTCGAGTTCGGCGCCCGCTATATCATGCCGATCGCCCTTGGTTATTTGGAGAAGCACCCGGAGGTATCGCTGAACCTCATTTCGCTCGACAGAACGGTCCATCTTGTCGAAGAGCAGGTCGATATCGCCATTCGTCTCGGCGACCTCGCGGACAGTTCGCTCTATGCGGTCAAGGCCGGAGAGTTTCGCCTGCTGACCTGCGCCAGCCCGGCATATCTTGAGCGCCGGGGTGTGCCGACGCATCCGGGCGATCTTGAAGGCCATGACGGAATACTCTTCAACAAGCGGACGTTCTTCTGGACGTTCGATGTCGACGGCCGCCCGATGGAGGCCGTTCCCCGCAATCGTCTTGAGGTGAATACCGCGGCCAATTGCGTGGCCGCGGCGGTCGGCGGAGCCGGCATCGCCCGCTTGTTCGATTACCAGATCCCGGACGAGTTGTCGTCAGGCGCCCTCGTGCCGGTTCTGGAGGGTTTCGACGGCGCGTCGAGACCGATCCACATCGTCTATTCCGGTCAGGGCATGCTCACGTTAAAGGTGCGCTCCTTCATTGACTGGGCCCTGCCTCGCCTTCGCACTGTCTTCGGGCGGAGTGAGGCCTTGAAGGCCTAGTCGGCGAAGGCGCGGCGAACTTCGTCGACTGTTCGTGACGGATCCTGAAGGTGGGGGAAGTGGCCAACACCCTTTAGAACGGCGAATTTCGAACCGGTTCGATCGGCGAACTCCTTGCCCATCTCCGGTTTGATGTAGATGTCCTTTTCGCCCCAGATCACCTTGATCGGGGTCTTGAGCCTAGACAGATTGGCCTCAAGATAATCTTCATCCCGCGTGAAGTGGGCGTAATAGAATGCGAAGGCGTCGGCTGTCGTCACACCGTCGCGCATCCAGGATTCCTTCATGTCCGATTGCACCTCGGACGGCAAGTCGAACTGGTTTTCCGGTGCAAGGCCACGCCGATGTACGTTCTCCAAGATCTCGTCGCTTGTCTTGTTCATATAGGCGCGTGTCGGTGTTGCCGTCGGTTCGGCCTTCAGATTTTGAAGGCTCTCGTACATCCAATGCGGCCTGTTGAACGGCGCAAAGTCGCCGACGATGATCTTCTTCGCGACCGTCGGTTCTTCCAGCGCAAGAAGCAGAGCGGGAAGGCTGCCGATGTCCGAGGCGTAGATCGCCAGATTCGATCGGTCGATGCCCGATCTGTCGATATAGGCTTTGAGAACCTTGGCGTAGTCTCTTGGTGAATAGGAGAACCGCTCCGGGGAAGGACGCGACGACTGGCCATAGCCAGGCCAATCGAACGCATGCACTTCGTACTGTGCGCCCATAGTTTCCGTGATCTTCGTCCAGACGCCCAGCGTCTCGGGAAAGCCGTGCAGGAAGAGAACCGTGCCGTTCGGATTGCCCTGACGGGAAACCATTCGTCGGAGCGTTATGTTCTCGTCGATCGTGATGAAGTCGATTTTCAGGGGCGTTGCGGAGCCGATTGGGCCCGCGTGTCCTGGTGCGGTCGATGCCATGATCGCAGAAGCTGTTGCGACGACGGTCTTGAGCGATGCCATGTCTTTAAGTCCTTCCGGTCTCTGAATGGTGAGTGTGACCAGAGCATCGGGCATCGAGCAGTCCGTCGGCAGATGCAGTTTTTGAGAGGCACCCTCTTGAACTCGGGCAAATTCGCTCTCGAGTGGACGCCAGTGCATTCAAGCGAGAGGATGGCTCTCAGATTTGCTCAGTACCGGGCAGCAGGTGCGATCCGTAGATTCCCGTCATTCATGGATCGCCGGGTTTAGCGACGATCCCGAACGAAGCAGCGAGACGAGACCGTCACTCGCGACGAAAGGACTGAGGAAAATGAACGACATCACGGCCTCCCCGCACAAGGAGATCGCGGAAAAGACAAGAGCGCTCGCCGGCCACTCTACCGTCGGCACGAACGACCTCGATGCCGCAGCGGCTTATTATGACAAGCTCCTTGCCGTCTTCGGCATCGGCCGCGTGCTCGTCCAGCCCGGACGCGCTGTCTATTACGGCCACCGTACCCTCGAATTCGGTGTGACGAAGCCCTTCAACGGAGAGACAGCGGTTGCCGGCAATGGCACCATGGTCGCCTTTGAAGCGCGCTCTCGAGCCCAGGTCGATCAGGCTCATGCCACGGCACTGGAAGCAGGAGGTTCCGACGAGGGTGCTCCCGGCCCGAGAGGCCCGGACGGCGGTGACCCCTATTGTGCCTATTTCCGAGATCCCGAAGGCAACAAGTTTCTCGTCTACCGCAAAGGCCCCGACGAGGTTTGATGATCAATGGAGTGCGGGGGCCGTCGCGCGGAGCGAGCCCCCCGCTCGACCTGTTTCTGCGTATCTTTTGAACAAGAGCTCTGCGCGGATCTCTCCAATGTGCCTTCTGGATTAGCGGACAGGAGTTTTTTGAAATGAACCTGGAAAACAAGGCTGGCGACGGGCCGCTCACGCGGCGCTCGTTTCTGTTTCGGGGCGCCGCGATCGGTGTAGCCGCCGCCGTGCTGCCCGGAACCGGCATCGCAGCCGACATCGTGAAAGCGACGGCGACGGGCGATGCCATCCAACCATTCAAGTCCGACATTCCCGAAAATGCCCTCATTGACCTCAGAAGGCGCCTGGTCGCAACCCGTTGGCCAGACAGCGCGACCGTCTCGGATCGGTCCCAGGGCGTCCAGCAGCGCAAGCTTCGTGAACTCGCGCAGTATTGGCAGTCCTCCTATGATTGGCGCCGGGCAGAGCGCAAGCTGAACGCGTTTCCCCAATTCCTGACGAAGATCGACGGGCTCGACATCCATTTCATCCACGTACGCTCCCGCCATGAGAATGCTCTTCCGCTGATTATGACCCACGGGTGGCCGGGTTCGATCTTTGAACTGCTTGACGTCATTGATCCGCTGACGGATCCGACTGCACATGGCGGCAAGGCCGAAGACGCCTTCCATCTCGTCATCCCTTCAATCCCAGGCTTCGGCTTTTCGCAAAAACCAGACACGACCGGTTGGGAGGCGCAACGGATCGCACGTGCCTGGGACGCCCTCATGAAGCGACTCGGCTATAACAGCTATGTCTCGCAAGGCGGTGATTGGGGCGCAATCATCAGCGATGCCCTGGCGCGTCAGGCGCCAGCCGGACTGCTTGGCATCCACGTCAACAGGGTGGAGCGTTCGACGACGCTTCCAGCGGACGCTGCCAAGGCGTTGAAGAACGGCGGGCCGGCTCCCGAGACCATGTCTGCCGATGAAAAGAAGGTTTTCGACGAGGCTCGTGACTTCCTGAACAACGGTTTTGGTTACGCCTCGATCCTCAGTACGCGCCCGGAAACGATCGGCTACGGCCTTGCCGATTCACCGGTGGGGCTTGCAGCCTGGCTCTTGGACAAGATCGCCGACTGGGTGTTCACGCGTGGCGATGCGGAACAGGCGCTCGGCAAGGACGCCATCCTCGACAATATCACCTTGTATTGGCTGACCAACTCAGGGCCCTCGAGCGGACGTATCTATTGGGAGAACGTCAAGGCAGGCGCGAAGCTCACGCCAGCCAGGGTTCCTGTGGCCGTCACCGTCTTTCCGGGCGAGGTCTATCGGCCACCGAAGCAATGGCTGTCAAAGGCTTATCCAAAGCTCGTCTACTACAACCGCGCCTTAAAGGGTGGGCACTTCGCCGCCTGGGAGGAACCCGAAATCTTCGTCGAGGAGATCAGAGCAGGCTTCAAGTCTATGCGCTCTTAGACGATGGATCGCCATCCCAAGAGGCCAAGCAAGCTCCGCGCGGATTGCCGCGCGGTCAGCAAGGGAGCCGGTCTCAGCCGGCATCGGTATCGGCTTTGCGGCAGAATACTTAAGTCGAATAGTCAGTAGCCGACGTGCTTGATCCGATGCGATACCGGGATGTCGATGATGGCGAGGAATTTGACGACCGCGCCGAAAGCTTGCGTTAGCGCAACGAGGCCTGACGCCAAACATCTAGCAAGGAGCAGCCGGGTTTCGCGGATCGAGCACATTGGAGGGTTCAAATCATGGTCGAGATGGAACAGAGGGATCCAACGTTATGCGATTGCACGATTGAGGTTGCTGAACTGTTTGCCAGCATCCCGGCTGCTGGCATTGACGACTGCTTTTTGCTCGATCTTCTTAGCGTTCGCCTTGAGGCATCACGGGACCGTCTGGCGCGGCCTCATCCGCGCGCGAGGGACGACACGTCATCCAAAAGAAAAGCTCTATGCTGACACTGACAAACCGACGAGTTTTGCGCGTCGAGCGCGACGCCAGTGGCGATTTCTCCGTGCCGGCGGCGACCATGTCGTCGGCGCTGCGTCTGCCCCCGACTGAGCTTAGAAATCGCCTCGACCGGGGAGAAGTCAAGAGCCAGGTTGAGATCGGTCAAGGGGAGCACCTGGGCACATTCCGGTTGACGCTTCGATGCGGCGGGCGTCTCTGGAATGCAACCGTATCTTCCGATGGTACGGTGATCGATGAAGTCTTCACGTTCGAGCGCGAGCGCCTGGCGAACTGGCGCCGTCGCCACGGCACCAGCGGCAAGGGCCCTTAACGGTCATTCAGATCTTCAACGATTGCGATCCTTCCGGAATAAAGTTGCGTTTCGACAAAGAACGATCGGAAGAACTGCCCCAGCTTCTCCCTTGAACAACGATCATGGATCGCCCCGCTTTGAAATCGATTGCGGATCATGACCTTTTAGGCGCCAAGGAGAGCACATTGACCGAATACACATTGGACACAGCCGTCGGAGTGATTGCGTGCGAGCTTCCCGGTGCCGCGGAACTCTTCAGACAGCACGGGATCGGATTTTGCTGTGGTGGCGATGTACCGCTTGCGCAAGCGGCCGCGGATGCCGGCATAGAGGCCGCTGATCTGCTCGATCGGCTTCAGGCGTTGGAGCTTGCCGCAAGACGCGAGGCTCCGGATGCTACAGGCGAGCTTATCGCTCATATTCTGGAGCGTTATCACCAGACCCACCGCACCGATCTGGAATGGTTGATCCCGCTTGCCCAAAAGGTGGAGCACGTCCACGGTGCTCATCGCTCCGCGCCACTTGGTCTTGCCGACGCGCTGGCCGAGCTCAAGGACCACCTTCTTCCCCATATGGCGCGGGAAGAGCTTGCGCTCTTTCCGATGATGCGCCATGAGCCCGATCCAGACATCCGACATCTGATTGCCGGCATGCGGGACGATCATGCATGCGAGAGCCGGAGCCTCGCCGTGATCGAGCATTTGACGCATGGTTTTACGCTTCCGGACGGGGCCTGCAGGTCCTGGACGGCGCTCTATGTCGGAGTTCAAAAATTCTGCGACGATCTCGTTACACATATGCATCTGGAAAACAGCGTTCTGTTTCCGCGGTTCGCTGGCATTGATGCATTTGAGGGTTCCGCTCTCTCGCCAGCAGCGCGTTCCGCGGGGTGAGGCCCTGACAGGTCTTTCCGGCATCGCTTTGCCCAACGGGAGGAGGCGGAGCTTCACACATCTCTTTGCACGCAACCCTACCCGGCGCTTAGCGCCGGGCACACTTTCACTGTTTTGAGCTGGCGCCGACGTGCCCCCACGAGGCACCGCGGCCATCAATTTGCTCTTCGCGAGCCGAGCTCACAGGGCGGAATTTATTCGCACGACGCGCAGTAGTTGTGGGTGGCGGGCTGCCTGCCGTCCCCTGGCAGATATCGCGGGGAGGGCAGGCCACGGGCCGGGCGATCCGACTTCAAAGGTATTGTTCTTGCGCTGGTCGGCCGCCGGCTTGGCGCGAAGTCCTTTCCCCAGCTCCACCTGAGCATCAATCCGTGCACGACATGCGACAATCAAGGATTGCAATCAACGAAGCTGTCTTTGTTTGAGCTAGATCAAAGAATGTCCCGCGCCAAAGTTTCAATGCTCCGGCAACGATTTGCGGGAAAACACCCTGGAATGAAACTCTTCCGTCTTGTCCTTCTTCTCTGCCTCAGCCTGTGGGGCGCTGTATCCGCCAGCGCAGCATCGGTGCTTCAGGAGTTTTTGCCGACCACCAAAGCCTCCGATCTTGTGCCAGGAGCGGACGGTTTTGGCGCTGTGCGTGATGATGTGGCGGCGGCCCCGGTGCTGAAGGGCGGTCAGACGGTGGCGTGGGTTTTCGTGACCTCGGATTTCGTCGGAACGACCGGCTATTCCGGCAAACCCATCCATACGCTCGTGGCGGTGGACAAGGATGCGAAGATCGTCGGCGTCCGGCTGGTGAAACATTCGGAACCCATCGTCCTCATCGGCATTCCCGACGCCAAGGTGAAGGCGCTTGTTGCCGGCTACGCAGGCCTTGATCTCGTCGCCGAGGCGAAATCCGGCGGCACGACCCACGAAGTCGATATCATCTCGGGCGCGACGGTGACCGTCATGGTCATCGACGATTCGATCGTCCGGTCCGGGCTAAAGGTTGCGCGCGCGCTCGGGCTTGGCGGATTGACACCGGAAGCGGACAATGCCGGCCCGCGCTTCGAAATCGATCCCGCGGCTACCACGCCGGCCGACTGGGTCGAGGCAGAAGGTGACGGCACGCTGCGCCGCCTGTCGCTCGACGTTGCGCAGGTCAATGCTGCTTTCGCCGGCCATCCCGATGAGCGCGCCCGCGAGCGCGCGATTGCGCAAGCGCCGGAAACGACATTCATCGAGATGCAGGCGGCACTGGTCTCGGTACCTTCCATCGGCAAGGCCTTTCTCGGGGCAGCCGAAGAGAAAAACCTTCAGGCTTGGCTTGGCGAAGGCGAACACGCGATCGCCGTGGTCGGACGCGGGCTCTATTCCTTCAAGGGATCAGGCTATGTGCGCGGCGGCATCTTTGATCGCATCGTGCTGATCCAGGACGATGTTTCCGTTCGCTTTCGTGATCGCGACCACCGTCGCCTGGGCGCAATCTCGCTTGCCGGTGCGCCGGAATACAACGAGATGGACCTGTTCCGCATTAAGGCAGGCCTCGGCTTCGACCCGACAAAACCTTTCCGCATACAGCTCCTGGCCCAACGTGAGGTTGGACCGGTCGAAAAAGTCTTTCATACCTTCGATCTGGGTTACCAGCTTCCGCAGAAGTATCTGCGTGCTGTCGCGCCACCACCGGTGAAGGACGTTGCAGCCGTTGCTGATCGTGACGAGGGGACTGCACAGTCCGACCTGTGGAAACGCATCTGGGACGACTCGAAGCTGAAGATTGTCGTGCTCGGCGCCATGTTGGTCGTGCTGACGGGCGTGTTCTTCTTCCAGGCCTATGCGGTCAGGAACGCGCGAGCGTTCTACATCTTTCGCATCATCTTCCTGACGGTAACGCTGGTCTTTCTGGGCTGGTATGCCAACGCGCAGCTTTCTGTCGTCAATCTGATGGCGCTCTTCGGCAGTCTCGTCAACGGGTTCAGCTGGCAGGCTTTCCTGCTCGATCCGCTCACCTTCATCCTGTGGTTTGCCGTTGCCGCGGCACTCCTGTTCTGGGGACGAGGAGCCTATTGCGGCTGGCTCTGCCCCTTCGGCGCACTGCAGGAGCTGACCAACCAGATCGCACGCAAGCTGCGTATCCCGCAATGGACATTGCCATGGGGCCTGCACGAGCGACTCTGGCCGATCAAATACATGATCTTCCTCGGCCTTTTCGGGGTCTCCCTGATGAGCGTCGAGCAGGCAGAGCATCTGGCCGAGATCGAGCCATTCAAGACAGCGATCATCCTGAAGTTCATCCGCGCCTGGCCGTTCGTGGCCTATGCCACAGCACTTCTCGTCGCCGGGCTCTTCGTCGAGAGGTTCTATTGCCGCTACCTCTGCCCGCTCGGTGCGGCGCTTGCGATCCCTGCGCGCATACGCATGTTCGACTGGCTCAAGCGCTACCATGAATGCGGGAACCCCTGCCAGACCTGCGCCCACCAATGTCCGGTGCAGGCGATCCACCGGACCGGCGAGATCAATCCGAACGAGTGCATCAACTGCCTGCACTGCCAGGTGCTCTACCAGTCCGAAACCGTCTGCCCCGTCGTGATCAAGAAGATGAAGTCGCGGGCGAAGCTTGCGGCAAGCCCGGGCGGCGTGCCGACCCATCAACCCGCAGCCAAAGTTTAATCGAAGCCAAGGTTCAAGCAAAAAGGAACCAGATCATGGAAACAAAGGAACACAAGGGACTAAGCCGGCGAGCACTTTTCAGCGCGACTGCAGGCAGCGCCATTCTGGCGGGCACTGTAGGGCCGGCCGCACTCAGCCTCGGCGCTGCAGGATTGGCGACACCGGCCCGTGCGGCCACGGGCGCCGACGGCTCGGTCGCCCCGGGCAAGCTCGACGATTACTACGGCTTCTGGTCCTCCGGTCAGACCGGCGAGATGCGCATTCTCGGCATTCCCTCGATGCGCGAACTGATGCGCGTGCCGGTGTTCAACCGTTGCTCGGCCACCGGTTGGGGGCAGACCAATGAATCGATCCGGATCCATCAGCGCACGATGACGGAAAAGACGAAGAAGCAGCTTGCCGCCAACGGCAAGAAAATCCACGACAACGGCGACCTGCATCACGTCCATATGTCCTTCACCGACGGTAAATATGACGGTCGCTACCTGTTCATGAACGACAAGGCCAATACGCGCGTGGCGCGCGTGCGCTGCGACGTGATGAAGACCGACGCCATCCTGGAGATCCCCAACGCCAAGGGCATCCACGGCATGCGTCCGCAGAAATGGCCGCGTTCAAACTATGTGTTCTGCAACGGCGAGGACGAGGCCCCGCTCGTCAACGACGGCTCGACGATGACGGACGTGGCGACCTACGTGAACATCTTCACCGCCGTCGATGCCGACAAGTGGGAAGTGGCCTGGCAGGTGAAGGTCTCGGGCAACCTCGACAATTGCGATGCCGACTACGAGGGCAAGTGGGCGTTCTCCACCAGCTACAACTCGGAAATGGGCATGACGCTGGAAGAGATGACCAAGTCCGAGATGGATCATGTCGTCGTCTTCAACATCGCCGAAATCGAGAAGGCCATTAAGGCCGGCCAATATGAGGAGATCAACGGCGTCAAGGTGGTGGACGGGCGCAAGGAGGCAAAGTCGCTCTTCACGCGCTACATCCCGATCGCCAACAACCCCCACGGCTGCAACATGGCGCCGGACAGGAAGCATCTGTGCGTTGCCGGCAAGCTTTCGCCAACCGTCACCGTGCTGGACGTGACGAAGTTCGATGCCCTGTTCTACGACAATGCCGAGCCGCGCAGCGCGGTGGTTGCGGAACCGGAACTGGGCCTTGGCCCATTGCACACCGCCTTCGACGGGCGCGGCAACGCCTATACCTCGCTGTTCCTCGACAGCCAGGTGGTAAAGTGGAACATCGATGAGGCCATCCGCGCCTACGCCGGTGAGAAGATCAATCCGATCAAGGACAAGCTCGACGTTCAGTATCAACCCGGCCACTTGAAGACGGTGATGGGCGAAACGCTCGATGCCGCCAACGACTGGCTCGTTTGCCTGTGCAAATTCTCCAAGGACCGGTTCCTGAATGTCGGCCCGCTGAAACCGGAAAACGATCAGTTGATCGACATTTCCGGTGACAAGATGGTGCTGGTCCATGACGGCCCGACCTTCGCCGAGCCGCATGACGCCATCGCCGTCTCCCCCTCGATCCTGCCGAACATCCGCTCGGTCTGGGATCGCAAGGATCCGCTGTGGGCCGAAACCCGCAAGCAGGCCGAGGCCGATGAGGTCGACATCGACGAATGGACCGAGGCCGTGATCCGCGACGGCAACAAGGTTCGCGTCTACATGACCTCGGTCGCACCCAGCTTCAGCCAGCCGAGCTTTACGGTGAAGGAGGGCGACGAAGTCACGGTCATCGTCACCAATCTCGATGAGATCGATGACCTTACCCATGGCTTCACCATGGGCAATCACGGCGTGGCGATGGAGGTCGGCCCGCAACAGACGAGCTCCGTTACCTTCGTTGCGGCCAATCCTGGCGTCTACTGGTACTATTGCCAATGGTTCTGCCATGCCCTGCACATGGAAATGCGCGGCCGCATGTTCGTGGAACCGAAGGGCGCCTGATCGATGCGGCTGTCCGTTCTCCTGATCGGCTTTCTTCTCGCCTCTCCGCTCTTAGCGGCGGAGCGCGCAGTCGTGCCGGGTGCGGGCAGTCTTGCCGCAGCCATCGCCGGGGCTCAACCCGGCGATGTGCTGGTGTTGACCGACGGGGCCTATGACGGCCCCGTCACCATCGACCGACCACTGACCATCACTGGTCCGCGTGGAGCGGTGATGAATGGGCTTAAGCAGGGTAGCGTGGTGACGATTGCCGCGTCGGACGTCACCTTGACGGGGTTCACCGTCACCGGTTCGGGTCGTATCAACCAGGATCTCGACGCCGGGGTCAAAATCGTTCAAGGCGCCGATCGCGCCCGTGTCGAAAAGCTGCTCGTCACCGACAACATGCACGGCATCGACGTCCATGGCGGCCGCGACACGATTGTCTCCGGAAACGAGATCATCGGCACGCGCAGCGCCCGCATGAACGAGCGCGGTAACGGCATCTATGTCTGGAACAGCCCCGGTACGCTGCTTCAAGACAATATTATCCGCTACGGTCGCGACGGCATCTTTTCGAACGCCAGCGCCGACAGCATCTATCGCCGCAACATTATGCGCGACCTGCGCTTTGCCGTGCACTTCATGTACACCCGCAACACCGAGGTTTCCGACAACATCTCGATCGGAAACCATCTGGGCTTTGCGATCATGTTCTCCAACCGCGCGAAGATCCTGAACAATCTCAGCCTCGGCGACCGCGAGCATGGGCTGATGCTGAACTATGCCAACAATGCCGACGTGTCAGGCAATCTGGTGCGCGGGGGCACGAAGAAATGCCTGTTCATCTACAACGCCCACAAGAACCTGGTCTGGGGAAATCGCTTCGAGAGCTGCGGCATTGGCATACATTTCACCGCCGGTTCGGAAAAGAATGTGCTGACAGGCAACGCCTTCATCGCCAACCGCGAGCAGGTCAAATACGTCGGCACCCGCAATATGGAATGGAGCCATGAAGGCCGGGGCAATTTCTGGTCCGATCATCCGGCCTTCGACCTCAACGGCGACGGCGTTGCCGACAGTTTCTACCGCCCCAACGACCTGATGGACCAGATCCTCTGGTCGCAGCCCGCGGCAAGCCTGCTCACCGGCTCGCCGGCCGTGCAGATCGTTCGCTGGAGCCAGCGGGATTTTCCCGCCACGCTGCCTGGAGGCGTGCGCGACAGCGCGCCGCTGATGCGCCCCCTGACCATCCCTGTCCCGCTCGAAATCCTTGCCTATGAGGCCGAGGCCGCAGGGCGCTGGACTGAAGGAAATTACGATGACACCGACGCTGACAATCTCCAGGCTCACTAAGCGTTTCCAATCGGTGGAAGCGCTCAAGTCCGTGTCCCTTGCGCTGGAGCCGGGACGGCGCGCGGCACTGCTCGGCCATAACGGTGCGGGCAAGTCGACGATGATGAAGATCGTGCTTGGCCTCATCCCCTTCGACAGCGGCGAGGTTTCGGTTTGCGGCTCGGCGCCCGGTTCGCCCGCCGCGCGGACCCAGGTGGCGTATCTGCCGGAAAATGTCGCCTTTCACCCGGCTTTGACGGGAGAAGAACAGCTTCGCCACTATCTCGCACTGCGTGGCGAAAACCCGAAGCAGGCCACGGAGCTTCTTGCGAGGGTCGGACTTAGCCACGCGGCGCGGCGTCGGATCGGTACCTATTCCAAGGGCATGCGCCAGCGGGTGGGTCTGGCCCAGACGCTGATCGGCCGCCCCCGTCTCCTGGTGCTGGACGAACCGACCTCGGGCCTCGACCCGGTGTCGCGACGGGACTTCTATGACCTGCTCGACGGGTTGGCCGCAGAAGGAACCGCCATCCTGCTCTCCTCCCACGTGTTGACCGAGGTGGAGGCCCGCACCGACAGCATCCTCATCCTTTCCGGTGGGGAACTGGTGGCAGAAGGTACGCTTGCCGATCTTCGGACCCGTGCGGCACTTCCGGTCGCCATTTCCGTTCGCCCCGCACCGGGCCATGCGCCGGCGCTGGCAGCGACCTTTCCCGAGGGGGTGGAAGGGGAGGACGGTCTCTTGCGCCTTCGCGGTTCGCAGTCGGAAAAACTGCCGCTCCTTGCCCGCATTGCGGCGCTTGGGAGCGCCATTGCCGATCTCGATGTCATCCCGCCCAGCCTCGAGGACATCTACAGCCACTTCAGCCGGAGGGACGGGCAATGAACCGCATCCTTGCCACCGCCGTCAGCGAATTCCGTATCGCATTGCGCAATCGTTGGGTCTCTATCGCGACCGGCATGATGGTGCTGTTCGCCCTGGTGCTGGCCGCCGCCGGCTCTGCCCCGACGGGCGATGTCGGCGTCGACCGGCTCTCCGTAACGGTCGCCTCGCTCACTTCGCTTGCGGTCTATCTGGTTCCGCTTTTGGCATTGCTGATGAGTTTCGATGCGGTGGCTGGCGAAGTGGAACGCGGCACGCTGCCACTGCTTCTCACCTATCCCGTCTCACGCCTGCAGATTCTGCTCGGCAAACTGCTGGCGCATCTCGCAATCCTCGGTCTTGCCGTGACGCTTGGCTACGGCGCGGCGGCGCTCGCAGCCGTCTGGTTCGATCCTGGAGCAACCGCGGGGCTTGGCGCCCTATGGCGGCTGATCTGGTCCTCTGTGCTGCTGGGTGCGACCTTTCTTGGCACCGGCTATGCGCTTTCGGCTTTGGCGCGACGGCCGTCGGGGGCGGCGGGCTTGGCCATCGCGCTCTGGCTGGTGGCGGTGGTGCTCTACGACCTCGCCCTGTTGGCGTTAATCGTGACGGATGGAGGCGGTGCCTTCACCACACACGCATTGCCCGTTGCGCTGCTTGCCAACCCTGCCGACGCCTTTCGCGTCTTTAACCTCTCGGCCGCACAAGCCGTTTCTGCCGCAGGCGGACTGGGTGGCGCCGCCGGCACGATCCCGCTCTGGCAATCGGCAGCCTCCCTTCTCGCCTGGCCACTCGCCGCCATAGCCCTTGCCGCCGCAGCCTTCCGAAAGGTGACCCCATGAGGACCCGACTTCGCTTCGTGCTCGTCGCGGCCGCTCTGGCGCTGCTCTCCGCCTGCAAGGACGTCGCCCAAAGCATCGTGCCGCAGGACATGACGCCCGAGACCCTCGGTCATTACTGCCAGATGAACCTTCTGGAGCACCCCGGCCCGAAGGCCCAGATCTTTCTGGAAGGAAGCCCCGCGCCGCTCTTCTTCAGTCAGGTGCGCGATGCGATCGCCTATGCGCGTGGGCCGGAGCAGATTGCGCCGATCCTCGTCATCTATGTCAATGACATGGGGGCTGCGGGGGCAACGTGGGACCAGCCCGGTGACGGCAACTGGATCGCCGCCGACAAGGCGTTCTACGTGGTCGGCTCTGCCCGGCGAGGCGGCATGGGTGCGCCCGAAGCCGTGCCGTTTTCAAGCCGCGACGAGGCTGCGGCCTTCGTTCTTGCCGAGGGCGGCCAGGTGCTTGCGCTCGCCGATATTACCGATGCCATGGTTTTGACGCCGGTGGAGACCGGCTCGGAACCGCGAGCGGACGACGAAGACTATCTCGGCCGTCTGCGCGCATTGCCCCATCCAGCCGGAGGTTGACCCCATGCTGCTGACCCGACGCCGCTTGATTGCAATTTCTGCAGTTCTCGCAACGGCGCCCGCCATCGCCCACGCCAACGCGGCAACCCGCTTCTGGACAGGTCAGGCTCTTGGCGCGCGTGCCTCGATCCGGATTGCGCACCCCGAGGCCGAGACGGTCGTCTCCAGGGTCATGGCGGAGATCGACCGTCTGGAAAACATCCTTAGCCTCTACCGTGCCAACAGCGCGCTTTGCCGGTTGAACCGCGACGGTCATCTTCAAGACCCGCCATTCGAGCTTTTGGAATGTCTGTCACTGGCCAACGCAGTCCACCTGGCAAGCGGCGGGCGCTTCGATCCGACGGTACAGCCGCTCTGGACGCTCTGGGCTCAATCGGCTGCAAACGGCACGCGACCCGGCCCGGCGGACGTTGATCGCGTGCGTGGCAACGTCGGCTGGGGCAAGGTCAAGCTCGATGCAGCAGCGATCACGCTGCATCCGGGCATGGCGCTGACGTTGAACGGCATCGGCCAGGGGTATGTCGCCGACCGCGTAGCAGCAATGCTTGAAGGTGAGGGACTGACGGACATTCTGATCGATACCGGCGAGTTCCGTGCGCTCGGGGGACAACCGGGCGGCGGTGGATGGCCAGTCCGACTGGAATCAGGCGAGCGCCTGCCGCTGCGCCAGCGAGCGGTCGCCACCTCCGCCCCTCTCGGCACGACCTTCGATCAAGCAGCCAGAGACGGACATATTCTCGATCCCCTGACCGGAATGCCCGCGCCCGCAAACTGGCGCTCTGTCTCGGTGTCGGCACCATCCGCTGCCATCGCCGACGCGCTGGCGACGGCCGCATGCCTGATGCCGGATGCAGGATCGATCGTTGCGATGAACGCGCGTTTTGACGGCGTCCGCCTGGAAGCCGCCTCCGTTTAAGGTGGGCGACCAAGGGTCATCGGGGGCTTGAGAAGGGTCGGATCCGTCTCGACCCCGATCGGCGAAAGGTAGGCGGCTGCGACCGCAGCGACGATCGCCTGTGACGGTGTTGGTGTTCTTCCTGAGCGCGCCGAACGGGGCAGTGCTTGCGGACTACCTCGCCTCCACTGGTCCTGTTCCGCGCCCATCGAGAAGCCAGGCGATGTTGACCTGCAGGATGCCGGCCATCATGTCGAGGCGGTTGGCCCTCGGTTCTGCGCGGTCATTTTCCCAGCTGATCCAGGTCTCTTCGGTAACACCCGCGATTGCGGATATCTCTTCGATCGAAAGCTTGATGGCATCGCGGGCAAGCGAAATGCGGCCACCGATCGTGTCGTCGGTGGCGTCGGCCGTGGCGCGGGGTGCAAGCATGTCGTTCATGATGTCGATGATCCTTCTGTCGGGAGGTACGCCCGCAACGAGATCGCGGGCGTCGGTTGTGGACGCGAGTGGCAGAGCTTAGCCACCGTCCTTGGCGAGCCAGGCTTTGATCTGGTCGGGATGATCCGCGATGTACTGGTCGACAGCCTTTTCGTAGGAGGTCTGCTGGGCGTTAAACATCGCGGCTTCAAGATCGGCGATCGGCAGCTTCATGCGCGACAGCAGGCCTGAGACTTCGGGGTTGTCCTTTTCGATGTCCTTGCGTGCCAGCACGTCCACACGTTCGGCCTTGCCGAGCGCGTTCTTCGGATCCGCTATATAGCGAAGCTCGTACTTGCCGAACATCCAATGCGGGCTCCAGGCCGTGGCGACAAACCAATCCTTCTTGCGCATCGCCCGGTCAATGGTCGTCAGCATGCCGGCCTCACTGGAGATCTGTAGCTTGTATCCGTCGAGCGCGTAGCTCTTGACTGCCTGCTCGGACAGACGCGTAAGGCCCGCGCCGGGATCGATGCCCTCGATCCTGCCCTTGAGCTTCTCCTTCACATCGTCCTTCTTGAGGTCGTCGATCGAGGCGATGGCGTCTTCGGGAATGTATTTCGGAACCACCCAGCCGAGCCTGGCGCCGTCGTAAACGGTCCCGAGGGTCGTTACCTTGCCCTTCACCTTGGCGAAGTAGTCGGCGTGGGTTTCCGGCAGCCAAGCCATCATCATGGCATCGAGGTCGCCGCGGCTGACACCCTGGTAAAGCGGAGCGATGTCCGTTTGGACCAGTTCGACCTCCTGGCCGAGCTCGTCCTTGATCAGTTTTGCGGCGAGCTTGGTGACGAACTCGGCGTCCGACCAGGCGGCCCAGCCGATCCTGACGGGTTGCTTTTCCTCTGCGGCAGCCGCGCCAAACGTACCGGCGGCAATGCTGGCCGCAAGGCTGATGGTCGCAAGGGTCTTGAACATGGATGTTCCTTTCTTGAACGTTTGCAAGCGGCAGCGCGAACGCTGCCAGATGGATGGGAAAGTCCGCAGCGTCAGGCAGTGACGGGAGAGGTCCGGGGTTGTTCCTGTCGCCGGCGGAACAGGACGCGCCACGGGCTGGCGCGCTCCTTGCCGAAGCTCTGGGTGATCCGGTCGAGAATGACGGCGAGAATGACGACGGCGAGACCGCCTTCGAAACCGGTTCCGACGTCGAGACGCTGGATGCCGGTCAGGACCGTGTTGCCGATGCCGCCCGCACCGATCATCGAGGCGATCACCACCATGGAGAGAGAAAGCATGATCGTCTGGTTGATGCCGGCCATGATCGAAGGCATGGCGTTCGGCAGTTGCACCTTCACGAGCAGCTGCCAGGCGGTGCAGCCGAAGGCGTTGCCGGCCTCGATGAACTCCACATGCACCTGACGGATGCCGAGATTGGTGAGCCGCACGACCGGCGGCATCGAGAAGATCACCGTAGCGATCGTCCCGGGCACGGCGCCAAGGCCGAAGAACATCGCCGCCGGGATGAGGTAGACGAAGGCCGGCATGGTTTGCATGAGGTCCAGCATGGGTCGCACGGATGCCGCGACGCGATCGCTGCGCGCCATGGCGATGCCAAGCGGCAGGCCGATGAGCATGGCAACGAGCGTCGATGCGATGACGAGCGACAGGGTTTCCATCATCGCGGACCAAAGGCCCATGTGTTCGACCAGCATCAGTGAAAGGGCGGTAAAGACCGCAAAGCCGAAGCCGACGCGCCATAGCGACAAAAGCACGAAGATCGCGAGCCCGAGGGCCAAGGGGGCGGCGAGAAGTGCCGCCTGGATGCTGTTGGTCACGGTGCCGATGGCGGCAGCGATCAGATCGAGCAGCGGTGCGAAATTGTCGAGGATGTAGTTGACGGCGCTGTCGACGCCGTCACCGATATCGAAAGTCATGGATTGTCTCCGAAGGGCTGGATCAGACGGTGCGATCGAGCGTTTCGAGTAGCGCGGATTTGCTGATCGAGCCGAGGTAGCGGTTGGCTTCGTCGATGACAGGCATTGGGAACGCGCTTGCAGCCACCTTCCCGAGCACATTGGACAAGCTTTCCGACGCCGGGATCGGCTCGATATCCGGCAGGAAGGCGCGCCGATAGGGATCGGCGGCGCCGTCGCGGGCGGTTGCGATCAACGAAGACCGGCTGATCATGCCGTGATAGGTCTTGTCGCGGCCGAGAATGATGGCGACCTCGCGATCGTAATGTTCCATGCGCTCGAGTGCAGCTGCGGCCGAAACACCCTGTCGCTCGATGATCGTCACCTGCGTCTTGCGGGCGACGTCGCCGGCGCGGAAGACCTGAGAGACATCGACATTGCGGAAGAACGACCGCACATAGTCGTTGGCGGGCTTCAATACGATTTCGTCCGGGGTGCCCACCTGCACGACCTCACCATTTTGCATGATGCAGATGCGGTCGCCGATCCGCATGGCTTCGTCGAGATCATGGCTGACAAACACGATGGTCCGACTGTGTTCGGCCTGAAGGCGGACAAGTTCGTCCTGCATCTCGGTGCGGATCAGCGGGTCAAGGGCAGAGAAGGCTTCGTCCATGAGGAGCACGGAGGGCTCGGCGGCGAGCGCTCGCGCAAGGCCGACGCGCTGCTTCATGCCGCCGGAGAGCTGGTCGGGACGGCTGTCGTCGTATCCTTCCAGCCCGACAGCGTGCAGAGCCGTCCGGGCGCGGGCCTTGCGCTCGGCCTCGCCGACGCCAGCGACCTCGAGGCCGAAGGCCGCGTTGTCGATAACGCTGCGGTTCGGCAGCAGCGCGAAGGACTGAAAGACCATGCTTATGTCGCGGCGGCGCAAGGCGATCAGTTCGCTGCGCGGCAAGCGTGCTACGTCTTTGCCATCGATCTCGATGGAACCGGAGGTCGGTTCGATCAGGCGGTTGAGGAGGCGCAGCATCGTCGACTTGCCGGAACCCGAAAGCCCCATGATCACGAAGATCTCGCCGGCCCGAATGTCGAAGGTCGCGTTGTTGACGCCGATGGTGCAACCCGTCTCGGCGTGGATCTGCGCCTTCGTGCTGCCGGCTTTAAGAAGGCTCAGCGCCTCGTCCGGCCGCTCGCCAAAAACCTTGAAAACGTTCTTGATACTGATCTTGACCGGTTGCTCGTCGGCCGAGCGGTCGCTCTCAGTTTGAAATGCCATATGTTCTGGGCCCGGCTCCGGAAGCGGGGCACTCTCCTTTGTGTTTGAAAGGCTGATGAAACGATCAGCGAAACGGAGAAGCGCACGACCAGAAAGGCCTGCGCAAATACGACATCATGTCGCAATCCGATTGTCTTTTGGCACGCTCGTGCAGAAATGTCCACATTGTGAGAATAGAAAACTAAGTCATGGCGGTATTTGCCGCAGAAAATGGAATGCTTTCGCGCATTCTGAATGCGGTTATTCGGTGGCGGATGTGCAGGCGCCCGAAGACGAAAACGCGTTCGCCGGAGAAGCGAACGCGCGCGGCAGGGCCGGTCACTATTTCTTCAGCTTGCCGTAATCGAATTTTGGTGCCTTGGAGAGGTCATCCTTGTTGGTGTCGACATAGGCCTTCCAAGTGCCGTTATCGTTGGCAAGTGCAATTGACGCCGGGTCGATGACGACATAGCTCTCGCCCACGCCGAGGAAACCGCCGACGCTTGCGACGATGCCGATGACGGACTTGCCGTCGCCGATGACGACGTCGGAAATCTCGCCGATCGTCTCGTTCTGCTTGTTGTAGATATCGACGCCGATGAGCTGTGAATTGACGATATCGGTGTCTTTGATTTCCACATATTTCAGCGGCATCGTTGCGGTGGTGCCCATCGTGATGCCAGGGCCGACCAGCATCGCATCTGCGCCGTTTGCTGCGGGTTCTTGCGCGAAGGCAGCGCTGGAAACGAGGGCAAGGGAAAGCGCGGCGGCGGTCACATAATTCATGCATATCTCCTGTTCAGTCTCGCCACCGACCGGGGCGGTCGTGGCGGCTTCTAAACGGAGCCTGCTCAAAAAAGTTCCACGGAATCATTGGTATAAGCAATCTTGCGAAGTCTTTGATCTTTTCGCCTTCGTCCCCAATGCCTGCACAATCTCTACCGGAGACCCGCGACCGGGCGGTCGATCGCAGCTATCCCGCCTGTGGCGCGCTGGCACCGGCTGTTCGCACAGGCGCGAGGACCCCGCGGTAGCAACCAAAAGTTTTCACTTAAAGCAATTTGACCCAGGGTTACTTGTAAACGATTGCTGGATGCGAAACCGCTCTTTGCGAACTGTTACCCGCTCGCCAGTTCCTCGACGCTGAGCGCGATCGTTCCGGTCACAGTCTGGAGAGGCTGCAGGCGGACGAGGCCGCCGTCGCGTTGATCGCGGTGCGCGTTCGGCCGATGGCTCATCGGCTCGAAGCAAAAGAAGCTGCTTGTCGCCGACGGCGAGTAGAGAACGAAGAACCGAAAATGCCCATCGGCTTCGAGCGAAGCGGCAAGCCCCGTTTCCGGCCATTCGATGCGGGCTCGTCCATCCCAGCCGTCGAAGGCATTGTTCAGCCAGTTCGGGGGCAAGGGGGAACCGGATGCAAAGTTCATGCTCTGAGGGATGGGGCCGGGGCGGTCTGGCAGATGACCTTCCCGTTCGCTCCAGTATCGGTCGGCACGGGCGATGAGGCGCGTTTCAGTCGTGCGCGGAAAGTATGGATGGAAGCCCAGTCCGTAGGGCAGGGCCTGGTCGGCGCGGTTGGTGATGGAGAGCGAGAGGATCAGGCGCGGTCCGTCGATGGCGATCGTCTCTATCGCTTCATAGGCAAAGGGTGTGGCAACGCTTGCCTCCTGGTCCAAGCGCATGGCGAGCGATTGCCGGTCGCGCTGCAGGATTGACCAGCGTCCAAGCCAGCCGTCTCCGTGCAAAACGAGCGGATCGGTGGTGTTTGCTTCCAGCCTGTAGTCGCGACCGTCAAATTGGAAGCCATTGGCCTCAATGCGGTTGCCAAAGGGCACCAGCGGAAAGCAGGCCTCGGCGCTGAACACTTGCGAGGCAAGCCCCGGTGCCGACGTCGGCGCCAGTAAAGGAATACCGCGCCAGCGGGCCGACAGGATCGCGCCGCCAGGCGGGCTCACCTCGACAGTGAGCCCTTCTTCGTTTTCTAGGAGGACGATGTCTTCCGTCATGCCCTAACTGCGACGACCGGCGGCTGCCGACCGCAGATTGTCGAGCAGCACTGCGAGCAGAAGGATCAGGCCGCGCACGACATACTGGTAGAAGGCCTGGATGTTGAGCAGGTTCATGACGTTTTCGGCAATGCCCATGATGAGAACACCGACGATCACGCCGGTCATCGCCGCCCGGCCGCCGGCAAGCGAGACGCCGCCGAGCACGCAGGCCGAAATGACCGAGAGTTCGAGACCTGTTGCCGCATTCGGCTGGCCTGACGTGATGCGCGAGGCGAGCAGCACGCCGGCAACAGCGCAGACGAGGCCCTGCAGTGCGAAGATCCATATGCGCATGTTGGAGACATTGACGCCGGCGAGGCGCGAGGCTTCCGGGTTGCCGCCGATCGCGAGCGTGTTCTTGCCGAAGACAGTGCGGTTCAGCACGAAACCGAAGACGAGGAAGAAGCAACCCATCACCCAGATTGGCGTAGGGATGCCCAGGAACTTCGACAGTGCCAACTGATAGAAGCTCGGGTCGTTGATGCCGACGGCGCGACCGTCAGACGCAATCAGCGCGAAACCGCGCACGATCTGCATGGTGGCAAGCGTCGTGATCAGCGCGTTGATGCGGAAATGCGCAATCACCACGCCGTTGACGAGGCCGACGAAGCCGCCGCACAGGAGTGCCGCAATCAGGCCGACGAGGATCGAGCCGGAGGCGTTCGATGCCATGACGGCGGCCATGCCCGAGAAGGCGACGGTGGAGCCGACCGAGAGGTCGAAGTCACGCGAGGCCAGGCAGAACATCATCGTGCAGGCGACGATGCCGATGGTGACGACCGACTGCAGCAGGCCGAGCATGTTGCGCTCAGTCAGAAAGTTCGGAACCGTCAGCGCCACGATGGCGAAGGCGACGGCGAAGATGACGACCAGACCCTGTTCGCCGAGAAGAAGTTTTTTCAAGGAAGTCATGACGGCTGAACCTGCTCGGTTGGAACATCGGGAAGGGCGGCGGCGAGGATGCGTCTTTCGTCGAAATCGGTGCGCGCGAAATCGGCGGCGATCCGGCCCTGGCACATGACGAGGATACGGTCGGTAATGCCCATCACCTCGGGCAATTCGCTGGAGATGACGACGATCGCCATGCCCTGACCGGCGAGTTCGTAGAGGATTTCATAGATCTCCGACTTGGCGCCGACATCGATGCCGCGCGTCGGCTCATCGATGATCAGCACCTTCACGCCCTGTTCGGAGAGCCAGCGGCCAAGGATGACCTTCTGCTGGTTGCCGCCGGAGAGATTGATGATGTCCTGCTTGCGGGACGGCGTGCGCACCCGAAGTTTGGCGATGAAGCGGTCCGCCAGTTCCGCTTCCTTCTTGCGGTTGAGGATGCCGAAGGGCGAAAAGTGCCGGCGCGACGAAATCGCCATGTTTTCTTCGATGCTGCGCCCCTGAACGATGCCGTCGAACTTACGGTCCTCTGGGCACAGGACCATGCCGGCGCGGATCGATTGTGGCGGGTTGTCGGCCGGCACGATCGCGTCGTCGATCGTCACGGTTCCCTGGTGGCGTCTGTCTGCGCCATAGACCAGCCGGGTCATCTCGCTGCGGCCAGCGCCGATCAGGCCGAAAAAGCCAAGGATCTCGCCGCGCCGGACCGAGAAGCTCAAGGGTGTCTTCAGCTTCGGACCGCAGATCGCGTCGACGCGCAGACGTTCCGCGCCGAGATCGCGGCCCCGCCAGCCCCAGATGTTGGAGATCTCGCGTCCGACCATCTCGGCGATGATCTGGTCGCGCGTGACCTTGGAAATGTCAGGATGATGGGCGGCAAGCTTGCCGTCGCGCAGCACAGTCAGGCTGTCGCAAAGCCGGAAGATCTCGTCGAGCCGGTGGGAGACATAGAGGATCACGGTGCCATTCGAGCGCAAGCGTTCGATCAGGGCAAAGAGGATTTCGCTTTCGCGGGACGACAGCGACGAGGTCGGCTCGTCGAGCGCGATGACGCGCGCATCAAGCATGACGGCCTTGGCGATCTCGACCATCTGGCGCTCGCCGATCGAGAGCGAGGCGATCTTGGCGGACGGATCGACGTCAATGCCGATTTCCGCAAGCTTCTCGCCGACGACGCGAAGCAACTGGCGTCGATCGATGACCCCGCCCTTGCCGGGGAAGTGGCCGAGCCAGAGGTTTTCGGCGACCGTCAGTTCCGGAACGAGCTGCAGTTCCTGGTGGATGACGATAACACCGGCGCGAAACGCATCGCGCACGGAGCGATAGCCTTGTGCTTCGCCTTCAATACGGATCTCGCCGTTATCGGCGGACTGGTCGCCCGAGAGCAGGCGGATAAGCGTCGACTTGCCCGCGCCGTTCTCGCCCATGAGGCCATGGACGGCGCCCTTGCGCACAGAAAACGAGACATCCGACAGCGCCTGGACGCCGGGATAGCCCTTGGAGATCGATTGGAATTCAAGGAAGTCTTGCATATGCGGCTCCGATACGGAACGCCAGGCAGCCGAGCCGCCGGGCCGATAGAGCGGGATGCGGAAAGTGTGCGCGGTTTTCCGCCCGCATCCCGCTCTAAACTACCAGAATCGATCACGTTGATTGTTTGGGTCGGTCCGACCCAAACAATCGTGATCTCGTGTCGCAAGCAGCGATTACTCGATGCCGAGATCCTTGCGTACGGCCTCGTAGTTGTCGCGCAGCGCAAGCTGGCCGGCGGTCAGGGTCAGCTTTTCCGGTTCCTTGCCGTTGGCGATCCACTCATACATGTTGAGTGCGGTCTCGTAGCCGTGGCGCTTCGGCGAGATGATGACGGTGCCGAAGAAGCCGGTCGCCGCAGGCTTCTTGAACTCGTTGATCGCCGAGTCCGCGCCGCCAATGCCGACGCCGATCATGCTGTCGGGAGCAATGCCGACCGTCTCGGTTGCGCGCACGGCGCCGAGTACCGCTTCGTCATTGAGGCCGATCGCAACCCACTTCTTGATGCCGGCGTTCTTATTGAGCACGATCGTCGAGGCGTTAAGTGCTGCCTCCGTATCGGTCTTGGCCTGCGGCGCGTCGAAGATGTTGGCTTCCGGGAAGCCGTTGGCCTTGAGAACTGAAAGTGCGCCCTCAACGCGGTCGACCGCCGTCGGGAGCTGGTCGTAGGAAACGCGGATCGCGCCGACGTCCTTCATGTCCCAGCCACGCTTCTTGATTTCGTCGACCAGGGCTTGACCAACAGCTTCGCCGATTTTCGTCGCCGAAATGCCCATGTGGGGCACGTCTTCGATCGGGCTGCCGTCGGCGTTGACCAAACGGTCGTCGACCGTCATCAGCTTGAGGTCGTTGGCAGCCGCTTTCGCGACGATGCCGGGGCCGAGCTTGACGTCAGGGGTGCAGACGATGAAGCCCTGCGCGCCCTGGGCGCCGAGATTGTCGATTGCCGACTGAACGTTCTCGCCGTCTTCCGCACCGATCTTGACCAGCGTGAAGCCCTTTTCCTTAGCGGCGACGTCGGCGAACTTCCATTCGTCCTGGAACCACGGCTCTTCCGGCTGCTTGACGATGAAGCCGATTTTGACGTCGGCAGCGAACGCCGAGGTTGCCGCAAACACGGCGACGGTACCAGCCAGAATGGCTGCCTTGATAAAGCGCATGATGTCTCTCCCTGGTGAACTGCCTCCTGCAGTGAGCATTTGTGTATGATGAATCATCATATTCGTCAATTGCCTTTGTATGATGAATGAGATAGTGATGTATAACGATAATGTGCTTCGCTGCGTTGTCGCCTCCAAGCGTCTGCGCTATGGAGCGACAGGGAGACGGGAGCGGGAGGAAAATGGCGGTGG
The DNA here is from genome assembly GCF_014851885.1 of Ensifer sp. ENS02. Classification (NCBI taxonomy): domain Bacteria; kingdom Pseudomonadati; phylum Pseudomonadota; class Alphaproteobacteria; order Hyphomicrobiales; family Rhizobiaceae; genus Ensifer; species Ensifer sp. ENS02. The sequence goes on from NZ_JACVAO010000011.1 coordinate 62,842, forward strand.
AAGAGCAGGACTACAGCAACGGCGCGCAGGAGCGCGGCCAGCGTCGCCCTCGCGTTCAAAAGAATGTGACGCGCGCCATCGCCTCGGACATCTGCGCCGACGTCTTTCCGGTCGGCTCCTTCCTGCCGCGCGAAAACGACCTTTGCGAACGTTATGGCGTCAGCCGGACCGTCATCCGCGAAACCTTGAAGGTGCTGGAATCGAAGGGCATGGTCCGCGGCCGTTCGCGGGTGGGCACGATCGTCTGCAACAAGGACGAGTGGAACATCCTCGATTCCCAGGTGCTCGAATGGATCGGCGAGCGCATCTTTGAATTCGATCTTTTGAACTGCGTTCTGGAGGCGCGCCGCGCGATCGAGCCGGCGGCCGCTGAGTTTGCGGCCGAACGCGCGACCGTCCAGGAAATTGCCGACCTCGAGCGCGCCTGGCAGGCGATGCGTGACGGCGAGCGCGATGTCGTCGGCTTCACCGATGCCGACGTCGCCTTTCATACCTGCCTGCTCAAGGCCAGCCATAACCAGGTCTTCCTGCAACTCGTCGGCATCATCCAGGCGGCGCTGAAGTTCTCGCTGTATGCCTCCAATGAAGTTGCCGAACGTCGTGACGAAGCAATCGATATCCATGGCGAACTGGTCGAGGCACTGCGTCTGCGCGACAAGGCGAGGGCGCGCGACTGTTCCACGCGCATGCTGGATCTTGCCGCCCGCGACCTCAAGCTTGCCGTAGAACGTCACCGGCCCGCCCCGTCGGCGCGCTGAAACCCCTTCCCGGCGGCCGACGTCGTCGCCTTGTTTGACCCAGCGGATATCGCACCATGAAGATCACCAAGCTCACCACCTACATCGTTCCGCCGCGCTGGCTGTTTCTGAAGATCGAGACCGACGAGGGCATTGTCGGCTGGGGTGAGCCGGTTGTCGAAGGCCGCGCCCTGACCGTGGAAGCCGCCGTCAACGAGCTTGCGGACTATCTGATCGGCAAGGATCCGCTGCTGATTGAGGACCACTGGCAGGTGATGTATCGCGGCGGCTTCTACCGCGGCGGTGCGGTCCACATGTCGGCGATTGCTGGCATCGACCAGGCGCTCTGGGACATCAAGGGCAAGGCCTATGGCCAACCGGTGCATGCGCTGCTTGGCGGCCAGGTGCGGGACCGCATCAAGGTCTATTCCTGGATCGGCGGTGACCGTCCGTCCGATGTCGCCAAAAATGCCCGCGACGTCGTCGCCCGCGGCTTCAAGGCCATCAAGCTCAATGGCTGCGAGGAGATGCAGATCGTCGACACCTGGGAGAAGGTGGAAAAGGCGGTCGAAACCATTGCGACGATCCGCGAGGCGATCGGCCCGCATATCGGCATCGGCGTCGATTTCCACGGTCGCGTGCACCGGCCGATGGCGAAGGTCCTGGCGAAGGAACTTCAGCCCTTCAACCTGATGTTTCTCGAAGAACCGGTGCTTTCGGAAAACCGCGAGGCGCTGAAGGAAATTGCCAACCATTGCTCGACGCCGATCGCGCTCGGTGAGCGGCTCTATTCGCGTTGGGACTTCAAGTCGGTGCTGGCCGACGGCTATGTCGATATCCTCCAGCCGGACCTGTCGCATGCCGGCGGCATCACCGAATGCCGCAAGATTGCTGCGATGGCGGAGGCCTACGACGTGGCGCTGGCACCGCATTGCCCTCTGGGACCGATCGCGCTTGCCGCCTGCCTTCAGGTCGATGCCGTCAGCTACAACGCCTTCATCCAGGAACAGAGCCTCGGCATCCACTACAACGAGGCCAACGACATTCTCGACTACATCTCCAACAAGGAGGTGTTCCACTACGCGGACGGCTTCGTGTCTATCCCGCAAGGCCCTGGCCTCGGCATCGAGGTGGATGAGCAATATGTCATCGAGCGCGCAAAGGAGGGCCATCGCTGGCGCAACCCGATCTGGCGCCACGCCGATGGCAGCGTAGCCGAGTGGTAGGGAGCGCGGGTATGGCGGGTCGTCTTGAGGGAAAACGCGTCGTTGTCACCGGCGCAGCGCAAGGCATCGGCCTCGCGATCGCTGAAGCCTTCCTTGGCGAGGGGGCGGGCCTCTTCCTCATCGACCGTGATGGCGACCTCTTGGCGAGCGAAGCCGAGCGCCTGCGTATGTCGGGCGGGAAGGTCGGCTACGCCACGGCCGATATCACCGATGCCGATGCCATCGAGCAGGTCGTTGTTGCCGCCGCCCGTGAGATCGGTCAGCCGAATGCGCTCGTCAACAATGCCGGCGTCAACGTCTTCTTCGAGCCGTTGAAACTCTCGGATGCCGATTGGCAGCGCTGCTTCGACATCAATCTCAAGGGTGCGTGGAATTGCAGCAAGGCTGTGCTGCCGGGCATGATCGAGGCGGGCGGCGGCGTCATCCTCAATATTGCCTCGACCCACGCCTTCACCATCATCCCGCACACCTTCCCCTATCCGGTCGCCAAACATGCGCTTCTCGGCATGACCAAGGCGCTGGGCCTCGAATATGCCGGGCAGGGCGTGCGCGTGAATGCGCTGGCGCCGGGTTATGTCCGCACGCAGAAGGCCGTGGAATACTGGAACAGTTTCCCCGATCCGGTCGCCGCCGAGGCCGATACCATGAAGCTCCATCCCGGCGGCCGCATCGCAACACCGGAGGAAATCGCCAAGGCTGCACTCTTCATGATCTCGGACGAATGCCCGTTCATGAACGCCACCTGCCTGACGGTCGATGGCGGTATGAGCGTGCTGCACCATCCCTGAAGGGCCACTTCGACAGCTTCCCTCCACTTTTTTCGACCTCCGGCCTCACCAGCCGGAGGTTTTTCTTTGCCTTCACGTCACGCCGGTCATCGCTTGACCTGCACTCGAGGTAATCGGGGAGGACACATGTCCAGGAAATTAAGATCGCAGCATTGGTTTGGCGGACTGGACAAGGACGCCTTCATTCATCGCAGCTGGATGAAGAACAACGGGTTACCCGACGACGTCTTCGACGGGCGGCCGGTGATCGGCATCTGCAACACTTTCTCGGAGCTGACGCCCTGCAATGCGCATTTCCGCGCGCTGGTCGAACACATCAAGGCAGGCGTGCTCGAGGCCGGTGGCCTGCCGCTGGAGTTCCCGGTGTTTTCCTGCGGCGAGTCCAATCTGCGGCCGACCGCCATGCTTTTCCGCAACCTCGCCTCGATGGACGTAGAGGAGGCGATCCGCGGCAACCCTATCGACGGCGTCGTGCTCATGGCGGGCTGCGACAAGACCACGCCGTCGCTGGTGATGGGGGCCGCCTCCTGCGATCTTCCTTCGATTGTCATCTCCGGCGGGCCGATGTTGAACGGCCGCTTCAAGGGTCGCACGATCGGCTCAGGCACCGATGTCTGGAAGTTTTCCGAAGACGTGCGTGCCGGTGTCATGTCGCAACAGGATTTCATGGCGGCCGAAAGCGCCATGTCGCGCTCGCCAGGCCATTGCATGACGATGGGCACCGCCTCGACCATGGCGTCCATGGTTGAAGCGCTCGGGCTTGCGCTGCCCGGCAATGCCGCCTGTCCGGCGGTTGATGCGGGCCGCGCCCGGCTGGCGCGGCTGACCGGGCGGCGGATCGTCGAAATGGTTGCCGAGGACCTGCGCCTGTCGAAGATCCTGACCCGTGACGCCTTCGCCAATGCCATCCGCGTCAACGGTGCGATCGGCGGCTCCACCAACGCCGTTGTGCATCTCCTGGCAATCGCCGGGCGGATTGGCACGAAGCTCTCTCTCGACGACTGGGACCGGCTCGGCCGCGATATTCCGACCATCCTCAACCTCATGCCTTCGGGGCGCTATCTGATGGAGGACTTCCACTATGCCGGCGGGCTGCCCGCCGTCATGAAGGAGATTGCTGCGCTTCTGGAACTCAGCGCCCTGACGGTGACCGGCCAAAGCGTCGGCGCCAACATCGAGTCTGTCGAGAACTACAACGACGACGTCATCCTGCCGCTCGATCGGGCCCTGACGTCGAGTGGCGGCATCGCCGTGTTGCGCGGCAACCTTGCGCCTGACGGCGCGATCATCAAGCCTTCCGCGGCGACCCCGGCGCTGATGCAACACCGCGGCCGCGCTGTCGTGTTCGAAACCATCGACCAATACAAGGCGCGGATCGATGACCCGGATCTTAACATCGACGAGACCTCGATCATGGTGCTGAAGAACTGCGGCCCGAAGGGCTATCCGGGCATGGCCGAGGTCGGCAACATGGCTCTCCCGCAGAAGCTCCTGAAAAAGGGCGTGCGCGACATGGTGAGGATCTCGGATGCCCGCATGTCGGGGACGGCCTTTGGCACCGTCGTCCTGCACACGGCACCCGAAGCTGCGGTTGGCGGCCCGCTGGCCCTGGTAAGGGATGGCGACTGGATTGAGCTCGACGTTGCCGGCCGCCGCCTCCACCTCGACGTGAGCGACGAGGAACTGGCGCGCCGAAAAACCGCCTGGACCGCGCCACCCCCGGAAATGGTCGGTGGTTATCAGGGCCTCTATGTCGAGCGCGTGATGCAGGCCGACACCGGCGCGGATCTCGATTTTCTTGTCGGCGGCCGCGGCCACGCAGTTTCGCGCGAAAGCCATTGAGGAGGCGACGGTGGACGACTTTCGTATCGAAAGCCATCATGGCATCCACGCCATCCTCTACGCGCTTTTCGACAAGGACGAAAAGCTCGATCGTGCCGCCATGCGCCGCCAGACGGAGATCTGCCTGGCAAGCGGCGTGCACGGCATGGCAGGGCTTGGCCTTGCGACCGAGGCCTCCAAGCTCGACGAGGCCGAGCGCATGGCAATCATGGAGTGGCTGGTCGAGGATACGGCCGGGCAGGTGCCGGTCGCCCTGACGATCTTTGGCGCGTCGGTCGAGGAACAGGTGCGCCAGGCGCGCCATGCGGCACGGGCCGGCGCCGACTGGCTGATCCTCCAGCCGCCGATGGTCGGCCAGTTCTCGGCCGCCGAGTACACCCGCTTCTTCGGCCGCGTCGCCGATCAGACCGAGCTGCCGCTTGCCATTCAGAACGCCCCGGCCCTGATGGGACGAGGGCTGACGGCCGCCGATATTCGCGAGCTGGTGCGCCAGCACCCGAACATCCGGCTGGTGAAGGGCGAGGGGCCTGTCGTCGACATCGCCCATCTCATCGAGGTTACCGAGGGACGGCTGCCGGTATTTAATGGTCGTGCGGGCCTCGAGCTGCTCGAGAACCTGCGCATCGGTTGCCACGGCCTGATCCTTGCGCCAGATTCGATCGACTATGCCGTGCGCGCCTACGAGTTCTTTTCAGACGGTTGGGACGAGCACGCGCAAGAGGCTTATCGGCGGATGCTGCCCGGCGTGGTCTTCACCATGCAGGGCATCGAGACGCTGCTTTGTTACGGGAAGCGACTTTTCGGCGAACGGGCGGGCATAACCATCCACGACCGTGCGCCGGCCATGCGACCGACCGCGATTGGCATCGAGATGACCCGCCGCTACGCGGCCGCGATGGGTGGCTTTTCCTGATCGGGGCGACCGGCTATGAACGGGGCGGAGATGCAATGGAGAGAGAGGGCATGAAGGCAATCGCTCGGGAGGATCGCGGCCTGCCTGCTCGCATCGCAGGCGATATTGGCCGCCGCATCACGCTCGGCGAGCTGAAGGTGGGCGATACCCTGCCGAAGGAAGCCGACATGCTGACGACACTCGGTGTCAGCCGCACGACGCTGCGCGAAGCGCTGAAGATCCTGTCGACCAAGGGCTTCATTGAGGCAAAGCCCCGGCTCGGGACACGCGTGCGGGCGGCCGAACACTGGAACACCCTCGATCCCGTCGTGCTTTCGTGGCAAAGTGACGCGGAGGATCAGGCAACGCTTGCCGAAGAACTGTTCGAGCTCCGCCTGTCGATCGAACCGCTTGCTGCACGCCTTGCCGCCAGACGCGGATCTGCGGCCGAGCATGCAGAGATTCGGGCCGCTTTCGCACGAATGGCGGAAGGCGGCGCTCGTGTCGAAGACGCGATCGAGGCTGATATCGCCTTTCACCTCAACATCTTTCAATCCGCCCACAACCGCTTCCTCCTGCCGGTTGCTTCCGTCATTCGGGCAGCGCTCTCCATCAGCATCCCGAAGACGATGGCGGCTACAGGCGGTTTCGGCCAATCCCTGGCCCAGCATGAGGCGATCCTCGTCGCGATCGAAGAACGCGACGAGGACAAGGCATTCGAACGCGCTGCAGCGTTGATCGCGTCGACCTACAAGCGCAATTTCGCCTCCTAACCAGTTGCTCCGGCGATACCGCCCGCAAGTTCGAGATCGTCACCGCGGCTCACGGGGAGACCTGATCCAAGAAAATCAGGCGCAGAGGTTCTTCAAGGAGGGTATCGATTTCGGTCGCGAAGGCTTGAAAATGGGGTGTCGCGAAGTGCGCGTCGAGCGCAAGCTGGTCGGCGAAAGCTTCGCGCATGTAGAAGGTACCGGGCTCATCCCGCAGCTCGAACAAGACATAGTCGAGGTTGCCGGGTTCTGCCCGCGTTGGAGCGATGAGACCAAGCAGGCCTTGCCGGAGGGCCTCGCGTTGGTGCGGTTTGGCCTTCAAAATCGCGATGGAGATTACCTTTTCTGTGGTCATGACGGTTCCTTTCGTCGGGCGCTGGTGCGAACGATCTCGGGGGTGGTTCTGCGGATTGATGGTGTGAACGGGTTTGAAATGCCGTGGGCCGATCGGGGTGCATCGACCACGAGTGACGGTAGTACCGTTCAGCCCGGTCCGATAATCCGTCACGGACAGAAATGTTATTTCGGAGTTGCCGAATAATCCGTGCGCGCGCTGCCGGATAGTCGGCCCCTGTTCCGGCGGCAGGCCGCTGCTGAGAGCAAATCCCCTAGCGTTCGACCGCCGACGTCACCCGCGTTTTCTATGATCGGATGGCGTCGAGGACGGTCTGTATCAGTCGGCCAGACGACACGTTGCGTGGCCTGAGCAAACCGATCTCACGGCTCGGCGCATTCGGTAGCGGTAGCCGGGCGACGCGCAGCTTGTCGAAGAGCGGCGAGCGCCAGTCGGGCATCAGCGACACGCCGAGCCCAGCCTCAACCATCATCGATATGGCTTCCAGTGAATCGAGCTCCAGCCACTCTCGAGGGAGAATTCGCTGGGTTTGAAGGTAGGTATCGGCCAGTCGGCCACCCCAGTTGCTTCTGTCGTATCGAATGAACGGTTGCTCGCGAAGCAGGCGGTCGACGGGGGTCTCTGAAAGGTCCGGGGGGGCCAGTAGTACGAACCGTTCCGACCGGATGAGGTCCCAGTTGAGCGTCTTTGGAATGGGGAAGGGCGGTTTGACAAGGATTGCCGCGTCGATCTTCTCTTCAGCGACACTGTTATAGAGTTCGGCCGACGTGCCCGGCAGCAGGAAGATGTCGATGCCCGGCGTCCTGTCGAAAACCCGCCGCAAGGCGTTCGGAAGCAGGCCGGTCAGAACCGTCGAGATGGCGCCCAGACGGAGCTCTCCGAATGCCTGGTCGTCGCGCGCCACGCCTTTCAGCTGCCTGACTTCGGCCAGAACGCGCCGGCTCTTTTCCAGGATGGCGACGCCCGCTTCGGTTGGCTTCACCCGCCGGCCTGATCGCGCAAGAAGAGGCAGTCCGATCTCGTCTTCCAACGCCTGGATCCGTTGCGCGACCGCCGCTGGCGTGACGCCCATGCGGCGTGATGCCTCGGCGAGCGAGCCATGCTGAACCACCGCCAGAAAGGTTTCGAGAAAGCGCGTTTCCATCGTTTATTTTTACTATCGTCTGAAGGGATAAAAAGGAAGGTGTTTCTTCCGTTTCCGCCTTGGCTTAGTGCCGTCAAACAACAGGAGGAAGAGTTGGATCTTCAGTTGAACAGCAAGACGGCGCTCGTATTCGGCGCCGGTGGTGGGCTTGGCGGCGCGATCGCCAGGTCGCTCGCGGCCGAAGGCGTTTCCGTCGTTGTCGCCGACATCCACGAGGAAAGCGCCACGGCGACTGCAGAGGCAATCAGCGGCGCAGGCGGCAAGGCCATTCCGCTCATTTGGGATATCGGCGACCTTTCCCTGATCGGTCAGAAGCTCGATGCCATAAAAGCTGCGTTCGGACCGGTCGACATCCTTGTCAACAACACCGGGGGGCCGCCCCCAACGCCCGCCGCCGGACAGTCGCCCGACGATTGGTCGAAATATTTCGACCTCATGGTTCGCTCGGTGATCGCGGTCACCGATGCGGTGCTTCCGGGTATGCGCGAGCGCAAATGGGGACGCATCATTACCTCGACGTCCTCCGGCGTCGTCGCGCCGATTGCAAATCTCGGGATATCGAACAGCCTGCGCCTGGCCTTGGTCGGCTGGTCGAAGACCCTGGCGCGTGAGGTTGGTCGCGACGGTATCACCGCAAACATCGTACTGCCGGGGCGTATTGCCACCGGTCGGATCGTCTTTCTGGACGAACAGAAGGCCAAGCGCGAGAACCGCCCCGTCGCCGATGTCACGGCTGAAAGCACCGGGTCGATCCCGGTCGGCCGCTACGGCGATCCGAAGGAATATGGCGACACCGTCAGCTTCCTTGCGAGCCCCCGCGCATCCTATATCACCGGCTCAGTCATCCGTGTCGATGGCGGGCTGATCAACAGCATCTGATGTGCGAGGTTTCTAATGACACTTGAGCCTCACGTCGTTGAAACCCTGAAGAGCGTCTCCACCGCGACGCTCACCACGGTTCTCCTCAAAAAGGGGCTTCGCAACACCTGGCTGCGCGGCACGAAACCACTGAAGCCCGGCCAGGGACGGGTTGTCGGCAAGGCCTTTACGCTGCGCTTTATTCCTGCCCGGGAAGACCTCGCCACGCCTGCGAGCTGGGCGTCGCCAATCTCCACGCGGGCGGCGATCGAAGCGATGCCAGAGGGCTGCGTCGCCGTCGCCGATGCAGTGGGCGTCAGTGATGCCGGCATCTTCGGCGACATCCTGTGTGCCCGCATGGCGAAACGCAAGGTTGCCGGCCTCGTTACCGACGGCGTGATGCGGGACGCCGAGGGGGTGCTGGCGAGCGGCATGAAGGTGTGGTGCAATGGTGTTGCGGCACCGCCTTCAGTCGCAGGCTTGACCTTCGTTGGATGGCAGGAGCCGATCAATTGCGGCGGCGTTGCTGTTCTGCCTGATGATATTGTCGTCGTCGACGACGACGGCGCAGTCCTGATCCCGGCCGCGCTTCTCGAAGAGGTGCTCGCTGAGGCACCCGAGCAGGAGCGTATGGAAGCCTGGATCATGACTGAAGTGGATCGGGGCGTGCCGCTTCCCGGTCTTTACCCGATGAACGCTGAAACGAAGGCCCGGTACGAGGCCTGGAAGGAAAGCCAGAAATGACGTTCAGCACGCAATCCAAGGGCGTCTACGCCATCGCGACGACACCGTTCTTCGAGGACGGCTCGATCGATTTCAATTCGATCGACAAGTTGACAGACTTTTATGAGGAGAGCGGTTGTACCGGCGTCACGATCCTTGGAATCATGGGCGAGGCCCCGAAGCTCGAACCGGAGGAAAGCAGAGCCATCGTCAAGCGGGTGGTCTCCCGGTCGAAGATTCCTGTCATCGTCGGGGTATCCGCTCCAGGTTTTGCCAGCATGCGCTCGCTGGCGCGTGACTCGATGGAGATGGGTGCTGCCGGCGTCATGATCGCTCCGCCACCTGCGCTGCGCACGGATGATCAGATCGTCAACTATTTCGCAGGTGCGGTGGAAGCGGTCGGCGAAGATGTGCCGTGGGTTTTGCAGGACTATCCGCTGACCCTCACGGTTGTCATGGCGCCTGGCGTCATCGCGAAGATCATCACCAACCATTCGTCCTGCCTGATGCTGAAGCACGAGGACTGGCCCGGTCTTGAGAAAATATCAAAGTTGCGCGCCATGCAGAAGGCGGGCGAACTTCGCGAATTTTCCATCCTGTGCGGCAATGGCGGCCTCTTCCTCGACTTCGAGCCGGAGCGCGGTGCCGATGGTGCCATGACCGGCTATGGCTTTCCGGACATGCTTACCGAACTGATGGAGCTTTCTGCGGCCGGGAAGAGGGATGAAGCGCACGATCTATTCGACGCGCACCTGCCGTTGATCCGTTACGAGCAGCAGCTCGGGATAGGCCTTGCCATTCGCAAGCACGTTCTGAAGCGTCGCGGCGTTATCGCCACCGACGCGCAACGCAAGCCAGCCCAGATGCTGACCCCGACAGCGCGGGCGGAAGTGGACTATCTGCTTGCCCGTCTCGCGAGATACGACAGGCGAGCTGCTTTCTAGGCCGCTTTTTCTCCCGGGGCCCCCGTCCGTCTCTGATCTGAAGCGGCGGACGGGTTTTTAAAGGTCGTTCCCGTTCTGCGACTTGTCATTGCGGTCTGTGCTCGCGCTCGCGCGCCTGATACTCTGACCTTGCCGATTGTCGATACACCTGTTTCAGAACGAGGTTTGACGATGCAGGGCCAGGAAACTTTCCTTGAAAGAACGTTGCGTATCGGTGTGATCGTTGTGGTCGCGATCCTGCTTGCGGCGATCCAGTACGTGGTGTCTTCGCGAGGCCTCTATCCCGTTCTCTGAGAGAAAATCGCGACCTCCTGAGCTGGCGGCCTCGGCAATTATCCTTGCGGACTTGAGCTATCTATCGAAAAGCCCCGCCGCCCACGTCGACATGGATGCTGGACGCCGGGGCTTGCCTCACATTCAAGCGAGCGTGTAGGCCGTCTTGACGGTCGTGTAGAACTCGGCGGCGTAGCGCCCCTGCTCGCGCGAGCCATGGGACGAGCCCTTGCGGCCGCCGAAGGGCACGTGGAAATCGACGCCCGCCGTCGGCAGGTTGACCATCACCATGCCGGCTTCGGCATTGCGCTTGAAATGGGTCGCGTGCTTGAGGCTGGTGGTGGCAATCCCCGAGGACAGACCGAAGGGCGTGTCGTTGGCGACAGTGAGCGCCTCATCGTAGTCCTTGACGCGGATGACGGATGCGACCGGCCCGAAGATCTCTTCCCGAGAAATGCGCATGGCGTTCGTCGCTTCGGTAAACAGCGCCGGCTGCAGGTAGAAGCCGGGCGTGTCGCGCTTCAGAAGCTCGCCGCCGAAGGCAAGCTTGGCGCCTTCCTGTCGGCCGATGGCGATATAGTCGGTGTCCTGGTTGAGCTGGCTCTCATCGACCACCGGACCGATCTGGGTGCCGGCCTTCAAGGCGTCGTCGATCACAAGCCCCTTCATCCGTTCGCCCATGGCCGCCACGAAGCGATCATGAATGCCCTCGGTGACGATGAGGCGCGAAGATGCGGTGCAGCGCTGGCCGGTCGAGAAGAAGGCGGAGTTGACCGCCGCCTCGACCGCGACCGCAAGATCGGCGTCGTCAAGCACGACGAACGGGTTCTTGCCGCCCATCTCCAGCTGGTATTTGCGATTGTGTTCGACGGAGGCGAGCGCCACGCGTTTGCCCGTGCCGGTCGAGCCGGTGAAGGTGATGGCGTGAATGTCGGGGCTGTCGAGCATCGCCTGGCCGACGACCGAGCCCTTGCCCATCACGAGGTTCAACACGCCCTTCGGCAGGCCGGCGCGGTTAAGAATGTCGACGATGGCCCAGGAACTGCCGGGCACCAGTTCGGCCGGCTTGAAGACGACGGTGTTGCCGTAGCAGAGTGCCGGCGCGATCTTCCAGGCGGGAATGGCGATCGGGAAGTTCCAGGGCGTGATGATGCCGACGACACCGACCGGCTCGCGGGTGATCTCGACGCCGATATTGGGTCTTGCCGACGGCAGCACCTCGCCCGCCAACCGCAGGCACTCGCCGGCGAAGAAGTCGAAGATCTGGCCGGCGCGCACCGTCTCGCCGATGCCTTCGGCCAAGGTCTTGCCTTCCTCACGCGACAAGAGCTTCCCGAGTTCGTCCTTGCGCGCAAGGATCTCGTCGGCGGTCTTCCTCAGGATCGCGTGGCGCTCGAGAATACCCGAGCGCGACCAGGCCGGAAACGCCGCCTTGGCGGCCGCGATCGCTGCGCGCGCATCCTCGGCTGACGCGCGGGCGTATTCGCCGACCACGTCGTTGGTATCGGACGGGTTGATGTTGCGGAACGCTTCGCTACCGGCGATCCATTCCCCATCGATCAGGTTTTTCTGCACCATATCTATCCTCCGCGGCGCTCACACTTTGATCATGTCTCTGCTTATCGGATGCGATGGATCCGGCAGAAAGAACAATCTTTCGACCCCGCCATTGCCAAAACGGCAAACCTAAATTCCGACCCGAGCGTTGCCGTATCGGCAATACCAACCGCTAAAAATTGTGCTTTATGAGATGCCAAATTCCATCATCATCGCTCCCATAACAAGCAAGGGGAACGATATGTCTCGTTTTATGATGAACCGCCGAGGTTTCCTTTCGAATGCGGCCGCAATGGGCGCGATTGCCGCAACCCATAGCCTCATCAATGTTTCACCAGGCCTTGCGGCCGATTCCGCGACGATACGCATGCAGCTCGGTTGGCTGCCATCGAACGGGCTTCTCGGAGAGCTCGTGGCCCGCAAGAAGGGTTACTACGCCGAGAAGAGCATAGAGCTCGAAATCGTGCCCGGCGGACCGAATGTCGATGGTGTTGCGGGTGTTGCCGTTGGCCAGTCGACCATCGGTCAGATTTCCTCCAGCCCGTCAGTCATGCTGGCTCGTTCGGCCGGCGCACCGATCAAGGCATTCGCCGCCGGCTACCAAAAACATCCCTTCGCCTATTTCTCTCGCAAGGCAAATCCGATCGCCAAGCCTCAGGACATGATTGGCAAGACGATCGCCGCGATCCCGACCTCGGTCATTCTTCTGCGCGCGCTTCTCGCCAAGAACGGCATATCGGAAGACCAGGTCAAGATCGTCAACATGGGCTCGGACATGAACCAGCTCGTGACCGGCCAGGCCGATGCGGTCTGTGGCTGGCTGACGAACGTCAACGCCCTGAAGGTGCTTGGGGATGACCGGGTCGATCTGACGCTCTGGGATGGCGGTATCCGGCTTTATGCCAACGTCTACTATACCACCGACGACCAGTTGCAAAATCACGCGGACCAGCTCGCAGCCTTCGTATCCGGTTCGGCGCGCGGGTGGGGTTATGCCCGCGACCATCAGGAAGAGGCCGTCGACATCCTGCTTGAATCCTACCCCAACCTCGACAAGGCGAGCGAGCTGGAGGCCATCGGACCGCTGATGAATTTCGTGTTCAACGAAACCACCGCGAGCGAGGGTTGGGGAGGCATGGACCAGGCAAACTGGGCGGAGCAAATCAAGACCTATGCGGACCTCGGCCAGTTCACAGGTCCGGTTCCCAACGTCGACGACGTCTACACAATGGCAATCCTGGATGCGACGGCCGATGTCCGCAAGAGCGTAGGATAAGGCGATGTTGGAAACGCTTATCAGACCCGGCCAGGCTTCGCTCGGCAACGCCGCGGTGTCGGTGAAGAACCTTCACATTCGCTTTGGCGCGGATGATTCAGGCTTCACCGCACTCTCCGATGTCTCGGTCGAGATACCGGCCGGCTCGCTCGTGACCATGCTCGGCCCATCCGGCTGCGGCAAGTCGACTTTGCTGCGTACCGTCGCGGATCTCGTGCACATCACCGACGGTTCGGTGTCCGTCCATGGCCAGACACCGCGCAAGGCGCGCGAGGGGCGCGATTTCGCCTTCGTCTTCCAGGAAGCGACGCTGCTGCCGTGGCGCAATGTGATCGACAATGTGCGTCTCCCGCTGCTGGTGGGAAAACGCGAACCGGGCGCGACCTATGCCGATCCGGAAGAGCTTCTCGCCCTCGTGGGCTTGAAGGGGCGCGAGAAGGCGATGCCGCACGAATTGTCGGGCGGCCAGCGCCAGCGCGTGGCGATCGCCCGGGCACTGGTGACCCGCCCGCGTATTCTCTTGATGGACGAGCCTTTCGGCGCGCTCGACGAGATCACGCGCGACAAGCTGAACGAAGAACTGCTGCGCCTCTGGCAGGAAACCGGCACGACGATCCTCTTCGTCACCCATTCGATCCCCGAGGCCGTCTTCCTCGGTCAACATGTGCTGATGCTCGCCGCCCATCCCGGCCGCGTCAAAGAGTTCATGAAAGTCGACTTGCCCTACCCGCGAACTCTCGCGATGCGCGACACGGTCGAGTTCATCCAGGTGACCGCCCACCTGCGCAAACTTTTGGGAGAATGCTGATGGCGAATGCCCTTCCTTCACAGGCGGAAGGCCGCGCTTTGACCGACGGCAACCGGTTCCGGATACTCGATGGTCTTGCCGCTGCGATCCTGCGACATCTTCCGGCGACACTCGCGATCCTTGGCTGCATCCTTTTGTGGCAACTCGTCGTCTGGGGTTTTTCGGTGCCGACCTTCATGGCGCCCGGACCGGTCGACGTCATCAAGGCCTTCGGCGAAAACGCCGGCGTGCTCTGGACGAACTTCTGGCCGACGCTCATGGAGGCCGTTCTCGGTTTTATCTTCGGCAATGTCATCGCCGTCCTTCTGGCGGTCTGGTTCGTCTATAGCCCGCTCGCGGAACGCGCCTTCTATCCGATCGCCGTCATCATCAAGTCGATCCCGATCATCGCGCTTGCCCCGATCCTGGTGCTGCTTGTCGGCAACGGCATCGCGCCGAAGATCATCATCGCCGGCCTGATCTGCTTCTTCCCGACGCTGGTCAACATGGTGCAGGGACTGAAGTCGGCGAGCCCCGCAATGCTAGACCTGATGCGCATCCTGTCTGCCAGCAATTCCGAAATCTTCTGGAAGGTTCGCCTGCCGGGCTCGCTGCCCTTTCTCTTCGCCGCGCTGAAGATTGCGGCAACCAGCAGCGTGATGGGCGCGATCGTCGCCGAATGGATCGGCTCCAGCTACGGTCTCGGTGCGCTGATCATCGAGGCGACCTACAATTTCCGCTCGCCGCTGCTTTACGCGACGGTGGTGATTGCGGCCTCGCTTGCCGTGGTTCTCTTCTTTGCCGTCTCCTACGCGGAATCGAAGATCGTCCGCTGGAAACCGACGACGGACCACTGACCCCCAAACCCTTTGCTGCCGGACCTGGATAACCGGGTCCGGTCCACCGACGAAGTCACTGGCTGTGAGCTCCTCACATTTCGCCGGACACGTCCCCTATGGAGGAACGACCATGGAAACAATCAGAGAACCCCTGCGCAATGCCCGGGTCGTCGACCGCTCGGACGTCGTCGTCGTCGGCGGTGGACCGGCTGGGATCTCCGCCGCGGTTTCGGCGGCACGCACCGGAGCCAGCGTCACGCTTATCGAACGCTATCCCTATGTCGGTGGCCTTGCCGCAGGCGGTATGGTTCTGGTGCTCGACGACATGGTCAACGGCGTCGAAATCACCGTGCGTGGCATCTGCATGGAAATGATCGAACGGATGAAGACGCTCGGCCTTTGCGTCACGCCGACGGATGGCGACCGCCAGCTCGATATTCGCGATACGCCGGAAGCCTGGCAAAGATGGGCGCGCTGGGGCCTGTTCGACTTCCACACGCCGTCTGCGCCGCACCCGATCTGCTATGCGGCCGCCTTCGATCCGGACGCCTTCAAGCGCGTCTCCTATGACATCCTGCGCGAATCCGGCGTGAAGCTGAGGACCCATAGCTGGTTCTCCTCGGCGATCGTCGAGAACGGCACGATCAAGGGTGTGGTTTGCCAGACGAAATCCGGCCGCGAGGCCATCATGGGCGACGTCGTCATCGACGCCTCGGGCGACCTCGACGTCGCGGCCGATGCCGGCGCCCAGCATACGGACGGCAATTTCATCCTGACGACGGTTTCCCGCTGGGGGGGCATCGACACTGAAGCCGCCGAGCGCTTCGAATTTGAGGAACCCGAAAAGTTCAAGGCAATCGACCACGAGGCCAAGCGTTTGATTGGCGGTTGCTGGTCGTTCTGGTGGCTGAAGACCCCGCTGCCGGGCGTCATCTGGCTCAACTGCCCGCACATGCCGAAGCTCTCTGGCCTCCGTGTCGAAGACTTAACCTATGCGGAACTCGAGGGCCGTGGCCGCATTGCCCGCCTGCTCGACTTCGCCCGCGCCAACCTGCCGGGCTTCGAAAATGCCCATGTGATCGACTTTGCGCCGCAGACGGGCGTGCGCCAGTCGCGACTGCTCCAGGGCGAATATGTCGTCACCAAGGACGACGTGATGAACCGCCAGCACTTCACCGACACAGTGTGCCGTGGCCGCGACTACTACACGCCCTATAGGGCCATGCTGCCCAAGGAGGTCGATCAGTTGATCGTCGCAGGCCGGCATTATTCCGCGACCATTCAGGCGCAAAAATCGAGCCGCGAGATCCCGCCCTGCATGGCGATGGGCGAGGCGGCCGGTGTTGCCGCCACCGTCGCGCTCAATGCCGGCGTCAAGGTGCGAGACGCCGACGTCAAGGCGATCCAGAAGCAGCTGCGGGCGCAGGGCGCCGATCCCGGCGACGTACCATCCGAAAATGCAACCTATCTGGAGGCCGCAGAATGACGTCTCTTCCCCTCGACGGTATCCGCGTCGTCGACTTTACCCAGGTCATGCTTGGCCCGTGCTGCACGCAGATGCTGGCCGATTACGGCGCCGAGGTCATCAAGGTCGAAAAGGCCAAGATCGGCGACCTCTCGCGCTGGTCGCTGGGCTCCGACCCGGATGGCCTCAACAATCCGGTTTTCTCCTCGCTCAACCGCAACAAGAAGAGCCTTGCACTCGACCTCAAGCAGGACGAGGCGCGGGCAGCCGTCCGCGCGCTGATCGACACTGCCGACGTGGTCGTCAACAATTTCCGTCCTGACGTCATGGAGCGCATGGGTTTCGGCTATGAAGAGCTGAAGCGGACAAACCCACGGCTGATCTACGCCGTCGGCACGGGCTTCGGCCTTGAAGGCCCCTACCGGCACAAGGGCGGGCAGGACATCTTGGCGCAGGCGCTTTCGGGCGTCATGCGGCGCAAGTCCGACGCGAGCCATCCGCTGTCGATCTACGCGACGCCGCTTGCCGACTACTCGGCCGGCATGCACCTGGTGCAGGGCATTCTGCTTGCCTTGCTGCATCGCGAAAAGACCGGGCACGGCCAGCAAGTGGCGGTCAGCCTCTACAGTTCGATGCTCGCCATGCAGATGCAGGAAGGCACCACGCACATGATGCGGGAAAAGGACCTGAACTGGGGCGCCTTCCCGCTGACGGGCGTGTTCGAGACGACCGACGGCGCCATCGTCATGGTCGGTGCCTTCAAGCAGAATCCGCTGCGCGACATCTGCAATGCCCTTGAGATCGAGGACCTGTCCCTCCAGCCGCAATTTGTCGATTTCGACGCGCAGATGCAGCGCCGTCCGGATTTGCAGCAAATCTTCCGCGAGGCGTTCGCAAAAAACAGCAGCGCCCATTGGCTCGGCCGCTTGGAACAGGTGGACATTCTCTGCGCACCGGTACGCTCGCTTCCCGAAGCCCTTAACGACGAGCAGACGACGATCAACGGCATGATCCTGGACGCGGGAGAGACGAAGGCCGGTCCGATCCGGCTGGTTGGTTCGCCGATCGACATGTCGGCGGCGACCGTGACGGTTCGCATCGCGCCGCCGACGCTCGGCGAGCACAATGACGAGATCCTTTCGGGGCTTTCGGTTCGTCAGGGAGATGCGGCATGAGCGTCACCTTCGTGGTAGAGGATCGCGTCGCAAGCGTCACTCTCAACCGTCCCGAGCGGATGAACGCGGTGTCTGCCGCAACCGAGCGCGAACTGGATGCGATCTGGGAGGAGATCGAAGCACGCGACGACATCAGCTGCGTCGTCTTGACGGGCGCCGGCGAACGGGCGTTCTGCGCCGGGGCGGATCTGAAGGGGGCTGAAAAGACCGGCCTTGATTACTGGACCGAAAGCCGGCCGAACGGCTTTGGAGGACTGGCCTTTCGCCGCTCTCTGGATGTTCCTGTCATCGCGAGGGTCAATGGCTATGCGCTCGGTGGTGGATTCGAGATGGTTCTAGGCTGCGATATTGTCATAGCTTCGACGGAGGCGGCCTTCGGCCTGCCCGAGGCTCGCGTCGGGCGCCTGCCGCTCGATGGCGGCATGGTGCTTCTTCAGCGCAGGATCCCGCACAACCTTGCCATGGGTGTGCTGTTGACCGGTCGGCGGTTCTCGGCCGCCGAGATGCACGCCTTTGGTATCGTCAACGAACTTGCCGAACCGGGCGAGCTCGACGCGGCCGTCTCCCGCTGGGTGAAGGAAATCGTCGCCTGTGCGCCGCTTTCGCTGCGCGCCATCAAGCAGACGGTCAATCGCACCGGACACCTGTCTCCGGCGGAAGCCCAGGCATTACGCACGCCCGCGCTTGTGAAGGCGCTGAACAGCGAGGATGCGCTGGAAGGTGTGCGCGCTTTTCAGGAGAAGCGCGCGCCCGTTTGGAGGGGACGGTGAGCGTGTTATAGGTCGGGGCCCAGGGGAGGAGGGGTCCAATCGAATGCACGCCAGCATCCTGAAATACTTCGTCTCGGTCGCTCGGTCCGGGTCCATTCGCAAGGCCTCCGAGGAGCTTCATGTCGCATCCTCGGCGGTCAGCCGGCAGATCAAGAAACTGGAGGACGAGCTTGGGATCGCGCTCTTCGAGCGGCTCTCGAATGGTCTGAGGCTGACTGTTGCCGGGGAAAACGTGCTGCGCCACGCCCGGGTGACGCTGGAAAATTTCGAACTGCTGCGCAGCGACCTCGGCGCCCTGCAGGGGAAAAAGACCGGTCGCGTGCAGATGTCCTGCCTCGATAGCCTGGCGATCCAATTCCTGCCGGACATGGTCAACGCGTTCCACAGTATCCATCCCGGCGTGAGCTTTCACATCCACACCGCCGGCCACGGCAATATCAGCAGCCTGGTCGCCGAGGGCGATGTCGATATGGGCCTGACCTTCGATCTGGCCCGGCCTGACGATACCGAGATGCTCTTTCGCGTGCCGATGCCGCTGATGGCCTTCGTCGGACGGGAACATCCGCTGGCCAAACAGCGGCAGGTTTCGCTTGCCGAATGCGCCCAGTACGACCTTCTCCTGCAACTCGACACGCAACCGATCCGCTCGCTCATCGAAATCGAACTCTCGGTCTTCGAGCGGACCGGGCGGCCTTTTGTTCTCTCGAACAGCCAGATGATGCTCAAACCTTTCATCCTGTCCGGTCAGGGCGTGGCTTTCTTCACGCCGATCGGTTTCCTCGCCGAGATCAGATCGGGCGATCTCGTCGCCATACCGCTTTCCGGCTCGCGCCTTCAGAACCTGCATGTCGGGATTCTGGTGCAGCGACGCCGGCAGCGCACGCATGCGGCGGAAGCCGTCATCGAATTTGTCGGCGCGGAACTGCAGAGGTTCAGCGTCCAGATCATGGAGGCGATCCATCCGTGAATACAGCATCCGTTCCCGGGCGACTTCTCTTGCGACCGGGCCACGAGGCCGCAGGGCGCACGCAAAATCTGTTGGATCATTTGCCTGAGGGCGCCTCATGGACGACGATCCCGGCCGGTGCTTTGCTTATGCCGCCGCCCGTCAACGCCCATGACCATGGTTATGGCATCCGCACGCTCGATTTTGGCAACGCGGACGATGCCCTGGAAGTGTGGATCCCGGGACTTCGGCTTCGACCGCGAACCGAGCCCTATCTGGAAGCGCTGGTGGCCTTCTCAAGGTTGGCGCAAACGGGCGTCGGCGCGACCATGCATTGCCATAATTCTTTGAACATCGACCGTCTCGTCGACGAGGCAGGCGCGGTCATGCGCGCGGCGTGCGACGCAGGCATTAGGCTTGCGCTTTCCTGCCCGCTTCTCGACAACGATCCGTGGGCCTATGACGGCGGGCCTCAGCGATTGCGGCCATATCTTGATCCGGCAGACTGGGACGATCTCAGCGGCTCGATCCCGAGCTATGCGTCGCCATCGGTGCAGATCTCGGCAGCCGACGCGGTCGCTGCGGCCAACACAAGTCCGTTGATCGATGTGCAGTATGGTCCGATCGGGCCGCAATGGTGTTCCAATACACTGCTCGAAGCGATCGCCGAGGCCTCTCACGCAACCGGCCGGCGCATTCACATGCATCTCCTTGAAAGCCCGAAGCAGAGGCAATGGCTGGATCGGCGCTTTCCGCAAGGGGTTGTCCGATACCTCGACGAGATCGGCTTCCTGTCGCCCCGCCTCGCCGTCGCCCACGGCGTCCAGCTGCGACCGGACGAGTTGGAGCTGCTGGCTGCGCGTGGCGTGCAGCTCGTTTCGAACCCGTCGGCGAATTTGCGCCTGCGTTCAGGCGTGGCGCCGGTCGCCACCATTCCGCCAAGCGGCCCCGCTTTCGCGTTCGGCCTCGACGGAACGGGCTTTGACGATGACCAGGATCTCTGGCGCGAATTGCGCCTTGCCCATCTGCTGCATGGCGGCCGCGACCTGACGCGAACCCTTACGGCGGGACGTGTCTTCGATGCCGCGATCCATGTCGGCGCCAAGGTGGTGAACGCCCCGGCGAACGAAGACCTGGTGCTCGTGGACTATGCTGCGCTGATTGCCGACAGCCTGATGGACGACCTGGATGAAGCGGAGGTGCTGCTTACCCGGATGACCGCCGCGCATGCAAAGGCGCTCTATGTCGGCGGACAGGAGATCCTGTGCGATGGACGGTTGACCCGGGTCGATTTCGAGGCTGCCCGGGCCGAACTCCTGCAGCAGGCGCGCGCTGACCTTCCGCGGCTGACCGCCGAGCGCGGACGCGTGACCAAACTGGCCGCGGCAACAAGGGCCTATTACGCCAGCTGGTGAGCGCGGCGACAAGGCGGTAGGCGTCACCCTCTGGTCTCCTATAGGGGGCGGACTTGCTAAGCGATCGCGGCTGCCTTCTCGAATGCGGCAACGAAAGGATGGTCCTGCGTCGTGGAGCACTCCTTGCTCCAGCCGCCGGGCGACCCCATCCCCGTGACATCGGACCCGAAGAACTCCTTGTTCACAGCGATGAAGTGGCGCTGGTTGTTTGGTATCTCCTGATCCCAGGCAATGGCATCGACGGGACAGATCGAAAGACAGAGCCCGCAATTTATGCATTCGTCGGGGTGGATGTAGAAGGTGCGGCCACCCTCGTAAATGCAGTCCACAGGGCAGGCGGCGGTGCAGTCGCCATCCTTCACGTCGATGCAGGGTTCGGTAATGACATAGGCCATCTTGCGGATCTCTGAAGAGTTGTTTGCACGGCCAATTATTCAGAGTTTCCCTTGCCGAAGAAGCACAGATATTCGCAAGGTCGATTGCCAAAAAGGCAACGTCCGGGGCCCGTTCTTTCGTGCTTGGGCCTGTCGCCATGGCGAAGTGCTGCACAAGCGCGAGCCGTGGAACGCGCGTGATCGCCCGAACGTAGAGAGAGCCGGCAATCCCGAATGCGAGCTCGGTTGAGAGGCGTCGGTGATCGCTGCGGCAGTTGTCGCGATCCGATCTCGTGGTGGCAACGGGACGAGAAGACAGTAGGCCAACGATTCCCGGGCGCGTTGATTGCGGCTATCAAAACCGAGAGAAAAAACGGACGACCTACTTTGGATTTGCCGATTTTTGTCAATTTTCAATTGACATTTGCAGCTTTCATTAAAGTATCAGTGGCGATAACTTTACAGACGCGCTACAATGTCAAACATGAGTGGACAAAGCGAGACAAAGCTAAAGCAGCTTCTCCAAGCCGTGCCACCTGGATTCCTGGTGGACACTGCGTGGATGGCTCGTCACGCCATCTCGCGACAATCGGTTTCGGGCTACGTCAAACGCGGTTGGTTGGAACCAGCATTGACGGGCCTCTA
Source organism: Ensifer sp. ENS02 (assembly GCF_014851885.1). NCBI lineage: Bacteria > Pseudomonadati > Pseudomonadota > Alphaproteobacteria > Hyphomicrobiales > Rhizobiaceae > Ensifer > Ensifer sp. ENS02. Next base: position 84,643 of record NZ_JACVAO010000011.1, read on the forward strand.
TCGACGTCCATTTTCGCCAGACACGAACCCGGATGCCGTTACGGGATGGAAGATCCCTTTGCTTTCGGCCGTATGGCTGATGCGGCACAAATTCCACGTTGGCGGGGCAAGTGCTCTCTCCCTGCGGGGCCACAGTCACTATCTCTCGCTCAGCGGCGAGTTCGTTCTTTGCCTCTACGGCTCCGACATTCCGTTGTGGCTGTCGAAACTGCATACCGATGCGCGGATCCTGACCAGAAGCGCCAATTTGTTTGGAGACGCGGCCCTCGGCGTTGAACATTCTGATTTCAATCTATCGGACGATGCCGACGGCGAGCTCGCCCTGAGCCCGTGGCGCTGGCCGATCCCGATGTCGTCTCCTGAACGCGCGATCATCGAAATGCTCGATGAGCTGCCAAAGAGCGAAAGCTTCCACACCGTCGACATGGCGTTCGAGAGCCTGGCCAATCTGCGCCCGAAGCTGCTGACAAGACTTCTGGCGGAGTGCCGAAGTGTAAAGACCAAGCGCCTCTTCTTCGTTTATGCAGACAAGCACGGGCACGCCTGGCGCAGGCACATCGACATGTCGGCGATCGATCTCGGCACGGGCGACCGAGCACTCACCCCAGGTGGTCGGCTTCACCCGGCTTACCGAATCACCATTCCAGACGAGCTGATGCCAAAGGAGACGCCCCGTGGCGCGTGAGCAATATATGCGGCAAGTGGAACTCCTGGTGAAGACCCTTCCTTTCATTGCACGTCAGGAAACCTTTGCCCTTAAAGGTGGCACGGCGATCAACCTCTTCTACCGCGACATGCCGCGACTATCAGTCGATATTGATCTGACCTATCTCCCGATCGAGGATCGCGAGACGACGCTGAAAGGTATCGACACCACACTCGAGCAAATCCGCGACGACCTACTGCGAAACCTCCGGGGTGTCACGGTGCAGAGGATAGCCGGCGGAGGCAACAACGACACGCGCGTCCTCGTCCGGCAAGGAGGCGCCGAAATCAAGATCGAGACCTCGCCGGTCGCCAGAGGGACGGTCCACCCGCCTGAACTACGACGCGTGAGCGAAGCGGTCGAAGACGAATTCGGCTTTGCGGAAATGCAGGTCGTTTCGTTCGAGGACCTTTTCGGCGGCAAGCTGCATGCAGCTGTCGACCGCCAGCATCCACGTGACTTGTTCGACGTGAAGCTGCTGTACGAGAATGAAGGTCTGACAGATGCGTTGTTTCACACGTTCCTCGTTTATGTCGCAAGCTCCGGCCGACCGCCGCACGAATTGGTGCGTCCCTCGCTCGTGAAGCTCGACGAGGCTTTCGTAAAAGAGTTCGAGGGCATGACATCGGAAGCAGTCAGCCTTAACGAGTTGGAAGGGGTGAGGAACCGATTGGCCGGCGATATTCTCGCAAGGCTGGATGAAAAGGCCATGCGGTTCCTTCTAACGCTCCATGACGGCGAGCCCGATTTCGACGCGATCGGCCTTCCACAGGCAGCGGAGCTTCCGGCTGTCCGCTGGAAGGTCCTCAACCTCGTAAAGCTGAAGGAACAGAACCCCGCGAAACACCTCGAACAGCGCCGTGAAATACAGGGCATTCTTTCTTAAATCTGGCTCAGCGGTTCTGGGTATCTCACATCGCCGACATGCCTCACATGCCCAAGCCCAGTCCCTTCTTCAGCCCGCACGTGAGTTCATAGGCCCGGCTCAACTCCGCCCAGTGTGTCCTATTGACAAGGCTGGCGACGTCCTTGATGCGGTCGACTACGGCCGGATCTTTCAACCCCAGACGATCGAGCTCCTTCTTGAAACTTCGCGGATCCGAACTGCCAAGACGTCGCTCAAGAGCGCGGGCCAGGGCCTTGGCCTCTTCCAGCACCTGGCGGCCTTCCGGCGTGCCGGAGAGCTCCGCGAGCAATGGTGGCGGCGGAGAGAGTTTTTTGCCGACACCACTTCATCCAGGATCAACAGGACGGACGTCTGCTCCGCCGATGGGGCTATCGAACCCCAGCATGCCCAATGCCGCCTCGCGCCTCTACTGAACGGCAATCCGGATCGGCTTGCGTCGCGGCTGGCGGCCGCTCAAGTGGATCGCCACGACCGACAGCCATCTTTGTGATCACGGCTGCTCGTACACCTGGCCGATACTCCTCATTTTTGCCTTTCCGTTTCCCGGGACCGGCCGCCCGACCCTGCAGTTGGCAGTTTCGCAATAGGGTCTGCTGGGCGGAACCGTTCGCTCGCTGCTGCGTTGGGACTAGCCTTTGACGGCCACAAAAGTCGGAGGCTCGGGTGATGGCCCCGCTTGTGCCGCGTCGTAAGGCGCGCCGTTCGTACAGCGCCAACGGGCGCTCGGGTCTCCCAGTAACAGGAGTGAAAATCATGTCGATGCCTTCCAAACTTTTCGCAACGGTGGCCCTTCCAGTCTTCGCCGCATCATTCGTGATACAGCCGGCGCTGGCCGAGAGCCTGAGGGTGCCGTTCCAGGTCGCTCAGGAAGGCGTCGACCAGCAGTCGCCCGAGGATTTGCTGCTGCTCAAGAAGCGCAAGAAGCAGCAGGACGCGGGGGAAGGGCAGGTAGAACAGCAGCAACCGCAGGCCGAGGAGCCGCAGCGCCAGGCAGAAGAGCCGTCTCGCAAGAAGCGCAAGCAACAGGCTGAAGAACAGCAGCCCGGTACCGAGGAAAGCGCGCCACGGAAGGCTGAAGAACAACAGGCGCCCGAACGCAAGAAGCGCAAGCAGCAGGCAGAAGAACAGCAACCCGCCATAGAGGAAGGGGCTCCGCGGCAGGCTGAAGAGCAACAGGCGCCTCAGCGCAAGAAGCGCAAGCAGCAGGCGGAAGAACGGCAACCCGCCATAGAAGAAGGCGCGCCGCGACAGGCTGAAGAGCAACAGGCGCCTCAGCGCAAGAAGCGCAAGCAGCAGGCAGAAGAACAGCAACCCGCCATAGAGGAAGGCGCTCCGCGGCAGGCTGAGGAACAACAAGCACCTGAACGCAAGAAGCGCAAAGAGCAGGCAGAAGGACAGCAACCCGCTATAGATGAGAGCACTCCGCAGAACGCTGGGGAAGCGCAGGTACCGGTGCCCAAGAAGCGCAAGCAGCAAGCTGAACGTCAGCAGCCGGAAGAGCAAAAGCCGGCGCCACAGACCGGTGAGAGTGAGCCGCAGCCCGTTCCAGGGTCTGAACAGCCCGTGACGGCCGAACAGCGCCAGAGTGAGGAGCCTCAGGCCAAGCCTGCACCTGTTGTCGTCGACAAGCGCACGAAGGCAGACAAGCGAAAGATCGCCCAGGATCCGGCAGCGACCGACGAAACCATTGTGCTTCCGGTCGATAACGGCGCGGCCGTGCTCGACAGTGACAAGGACGCCGACAAGTCCGGCGGCAACCAGGGGCGCGAGGCTCGGCGCAAGCAGCGCGAAGAATTGCGCGTCCAGGGGAACATAGCGCCACCGACGGATGACGCCGCGGCCCAGGCTGAAATCCCGGCCGACGTGCGGCAGACGGCCGCGCAGAGGATCGAGGCCGGGATCAAGGAGGAAGGTCGACGCGTTGACGCGGTGCCAGCATTCGCGGTTCCGGACACGACGAACATCGTCAACAATACCGTCATCAACAACAGGACTGTCAACAGCACGACGAACAATGATGTGACCGAGGTGCGCGTCGTCGAGAGGCTCGACGATCGTGTCGTCCTTGGCGTCGGCGACCAGATCTTCGTGCGTGGCGACGATCGTCCGCGCCTGCGCCACGGCGCGCGGGAGGCGTACTACGACGAGCTTCCGCGCGGCCGCGTGCGTGAAACGATCGTGCGCCCGGGCGGCTACAGGATCGTCACCGTCTATGACCGTTACGGTGACGTCTTGCAGCGCTCGCGCGTCGACAGCGATGGCAACGAATATGTGTTGATGTACGCGCCGGACTATCAGGACGAAAGGCGCCCGGCGATCGTCGACGTCGGTTATGACCTGCCGCCGATGCGCCTGACGATCCCGGTCGATGACTACATCGTCGACTATTCGCAGGAGCCGGATCGAGATTACTACGCGTTTCTGTCCGAACCGCCGGTCGAGCGCGTGGAGCGTGTCTATTCCATCGATGAAGTCCGCAATTCCGCCCGTCTCCGTGACAAGGTCCGGCGCATCGATCTCGACACGATCCATTTCGAAACCGGCAGCGCCGAAGTGTCGATGTCACAGGCAAAGACGCTGCGAACGGTCGCCGACGCCATGCAGAAGGTGCTCGGCAAGGATCCCGGTGAAACCTTCTTCATCGAGGGGCACACGGACGCTGTCGGTTCCGACCGGTCGAACCTCGTCCTCTCCGACGAGCGTGCCGAGTCCGTCGCGGTCCTCCTGACGGAAGTCTACGGCATCCCGGCGGAGAACCTGGTGACGCAAGGCTACGGCGAGCGTTTCCTCAAGATCAGTACGCCCGAGCCGGCGGAAGAAAACCGCCGCGTGACCATCCGACGCGTGACGCCACTGGTACGCCCAGTCGCACAGCGATAACGCTCGCGACGTCCAGCCACCATGCGTTCGCGACGGCGCCCGGGAAGCTCAGCGTTGTTCGGTCAGATGACGTGGCGCCCTTAGACGAGAGCGGCGAAAACCGTCGCAGTCCTCGTGATCGAGGCTTATGGCATCGCGGCTTGAAACCTGCCGTTGCCATCCTATTGCGAGCGCTTCCTGAAAATCGGCGCACGGAAGATCCAAGGACGAGAACCGATGCCTAACATCGGCCGCGGCAGAGTGCGCCTAATTTGTAATTTCTTTCCAAAAAATATTGACATTTCAATATAAAATGGACAATTGAAGATAACAACAAATCGTCTGGATTTTGAGATGCTCGTCATTGTCGCTGATGATCTGACCGGCGCTCTGGATGCCGCGGCGCCCTTTGCCGCGAGGGGCTTTTATGTCGAAGTCGCTTTGGCGCCCGAAGCGATCGATGATGTCCTGAAAACGGGGCCGGACGTGGTTTCGGTCAATCTCGGATCGCGAGAACACAGCCCCGCATCCGCCAGGCAACGAACAGTTGCCACGCTCGCTGCGCTGCCTTCGGGTTCGCGCATCTTCAAGAAGGTCGACTCCCGTCTTAAGGGCAACATCGTCGCCGAACTCGACGCAATGTCTTTCGGATCGGCGCTCGTGGCGCCCGCCATCCCGGCCTTCGGTCGGGTTGTCATGTCCGGTAGCGTGCAAGGCTTTGGGGTAGATGCGCCCATCTCCGTTGCCGAGAAGCTCGGCCGGCATGCGGCCAAGGCCATCATCCCGGACGTATCCACTGAAGCCGAGATGCGCGCCTTGCTTGAGAATGCGGAAAGAAGTGGTACGGATCTGCTGATTGGAGCGCGCGGTCTGGCCGAGGCGCTTGCCGAACGGATGAGTGGCGGTCAAAAACCGCGGGCTGCCCAGGTGATTGGCGGTCGGGCTTTGTTCGTCATTGGGTCCCGAGACCCGATTACCCTTGCCCAGATCGACACGCTTCGCAACGACCTTGCCTTATCCTATTTGCCCGCGCCCAACGGGCGGCTTTCGGCCGCAGACGACACCGGCGGCGCAATCACGCTCGTTCAGGCGGTGCCGGGTGAAGGGGAGTTGACGCCGGAGGCCGTTTCCGAGGCGCTTGCCGAGAGCGTCTGTCCGGGCCTTGTCGAACGGGCAGGGACGCTGCTTCTGTCCGGCGGCGCAACTGCAGAGGCAGTTTTGAGGAAAATGGGCATCCAGCGTTTTCGCCTGCTGGGCGAGTGCCTGCCCGGCCTGGGCTTGGCTGAGGTCGATGGACGTTGCATCATTGCCAAGTCCGGCGGATTCGGCGCGCCGGATACGCTTAAGGAAATCGCGGAGGCTGTCCTTCGCAAGATGGGATGACGGATGGGACTGGAGAACGGAACAGCACGCAAGAGCCTCGGCGATCTCGTCTTTGAGCGCATGCACCGTGCGATCAAGTCCGGCGCCTACAAGCCGGACGAGCGCTTGCCGACCGAGCACGAACTGGCAAGTGAATTCGAGGTTTCCCGTCCGATCATTCGAGAGGCGTTGCGCCGGCTGCGCGAGCAGGGTTTCATCTATTCACGCCGCGGCGCCGGCAGTTTCGTTCGTGCTGTCGGCATGCGTGAGCCGCTGGGCTTCGGACAACTGGAAAACGTCGCCGATCTTCTGAACTGCTACGAGTTCCGATTGACGGTCGAGCCGGCTGCCGCGCAGGCTGCTGCCGAGCGGCATGACGCGGCCAGCTTGTCCGCCATCCGCCAGGCGTTGGAACTGATGCGGGACGCCACCAACCGGCAATCGCACCGGGAGGATGCGGACTTCCAGTTCCATCTTGCGATCGCACGTGCGGCCCAGAACAGCTATTTTTTCACGGCAATGGAAGCGCTCAAGGATCACATCGCGGTCGGGATGCGGTTTCATGGCGCCTCGGTCAAACGGGAGACGACCGGGCTGACGCGCGTTTTCGGGGAGCACGAAGCGATCGCGGAAGCGATTGCCGCGCGTGAAGGCGTAAAGGCGAGACAACTCATGCATGACCACCTTTCCGGATCCCGCGAACGTCTGTTCCAAGCGACCAAGTAATCGACAAAGCAAAAACCCCGGCAGACGCCGGGGTTTTGTTTTTTGCATGGTCTATGGATCAAAAGGCTGCCTTGTAGACGGCAAGCACGTCCTCCACACTCATATCGCTCGGGTTGTTGTCCATGAGCCTTCGGTTGGCATGGGCCTCGCTTGCATAAAGCGGCAAGTCGTCGGCACTTGCGCCGTGAGCGGCAAGCGACATCTCGATGCCGAGATCACGGCAGAAGCCACGGGCAGCGCCCAGGAGTTCCTGGGAGGAGAGATCTTCGCCGAGACCGAGCGCCTTTGCGACTTCTGCCGTCTTGGCCGCGGCAACCGGTTGGTTGAAGGCGAGCACATGCGGAAAGATGATGGCGTTTGCCAATCCGTGGGGCAGGCGAAGCCGCGTTCCGAGCGGATAGGCGATGGCATGGCCAGCCGCGGTATTGACCGGCCCAAGGCAGATGCCGCCGTAGTAGGAAGCAAGCATCATCCCTTCTCGCGCCTCGGTATCGGCTCCATCCCTGACTGCGCGGGCGAGATGTTTGCCCACGAGCTTGAAGCCCATTCGGGCAAAGCCGTCGATCATCGGATGGGCGCGGCGATTGGTGAAGGCTTCCACGCAATGGGCCATGGCGTCGACGCCGGTGGCGGCGGTTACCGCCGGCGGCACGGAATAGGTGAGTTCCGGATCGAGAACAGCCAGGTCGGCAATCATGTGCGCGCTTTCGACCGCGATCTTGTTTCCCTTGGCCGGGTCGGTGATGAGCGAGCGGATCCCGGCTTCCGAGCCGGTGCCGGCGGTCGTTGCGACCTGAGCCAGGCGGGTGTTGCGGCCGAGTACGCGGTTTGGCCCGGCGACATCGGCAAGCGTCTGCTCGGAGTCCCAAAGCACGGCGACAAGCTTGGCGACGTCGAGCACCGATCCGCCCCCAAGGCCGACGATGAGGTCCGGGCTGTTTTGGCGCGCGAAGTCGAGTGCGGCATCGAGCGTGTCGACATCGGGTTCGCCCGGGATGGCGTCGAACACCGCAACGCGGCCGGAAAGCTTCAGGCGGTCGACGAAGCCTGCGGTGATCGGCGTGGCGATGACGAGCACTGAACGGGCATCGGCCGCCCAGGCGCCGACCTCTGCGATTGTGCCGGCGCCGACGGCGAGGCGGCGCGGCTGATAAAGGGTGATGGGAGCGATGGTCATGGTGTCATCCTCGCTTGGCGTCGCCTGCCACCAACTTGCGGGCATAGGCGATGGCGGAGTTCATGTTGCCGTGGTTGGCGATCCCCTTGCCGGCGATGTCGAAGGCCGTGCCGTGATCGACCGAGGTTCGGTCGATCGGCAGGTCCACCGAGACGTTCACGGCGGTGTCGAAGGCGACAAGCTTCACGGGGATGTGCCCTTGGTCGTGATACTGCGCGACCACGAGGTCGAAGGCGCCCGAATAGGCGCGATGGAACACCGTATCTGCTGAAATCGGCCCGTAGGCATCGATGCCTTCCGCGCGTGCTTGCGCAACGGCCGGCACGATCTGGTCGTCATCCTCGGTGCCGAACAGGCCATTTTCGCCGCAGTGGGGATTGATGCCGGCGACCGCGATTTTGGGCGCTACGTAGCCGATACGCTTCAAGTGAGCGTCGCCGGCGCGGATCGTGGCGAGCACCCGTTCGGTCGTCGAGCGTCGGATCGCCTCCTGCAGCGCCACGTGGGTGGAAACGTGGATAACCTTGAGGCGCTCGGAGGCAAGCAGCATGTAGGCGGCCTTGGAGCCCGTGAGGCTGCGCAGCATTCCGGTGTGGCCGTCATAGTGGTGACCAGCAAGGTTCAGCGCTTCCTTGTTGATGGGCGCCGTGACGATGCAACCGATCACACCGGCTTCTGCGTCGCGCACTGCCTTTTCGATGAAGCGAAAGGCCGCGTCGCCGGCGACAGGGTTCAGCTGTCCCCAGGCAAGCGGCGCACCTTCAATCGGCAGATCGACGACATGTCCGGTGAGATCAACCTCAAGGCCGAGAGCGGCGCGGGCCGCTTCGAGCGTCGCGAGATTGCCGTAGATCCGGACCGTATCGCGTTCTTGCGGCGACATGTCGGCCAGCGCGCGCACCGAAATCTCGGGGCCGACGCCGCACGGGTCGCCCATGGTTATGCCGATGATATTGCTCATGAAGGTCTCCGTTGGTCAGCGTGGTCCCAGCCAGGGGCCAGGCGGACATATTTGATGGCGCGCCGGTGGTAGGTGTAGGCAAGGTGCATGGCGCCGTCCGGCCCCTCCAGCAGCCAGGGATAGGACATCTCCTTGTTGCGGCCGTCGGTCGAGTCATTGGAAAGGCATGTCCCGGGGCCGTCCTCGATCAGCAGGCGCACGGGAAATGTCTTGCCGCCATCTTGAGAGAGGCAAAGAGAGACTGGCGCGCGCCGGACACCCCAGATCGGAACGCAACCGCCCGTGGGGTCGGCGTCCGGGCGGTTGTCGTCCTCGCCGAGCTCGTCATAAAGCGACGTGCGTCGTTCGGCGGTGTCGGCCGCGCTTACGGGGTTGCAGATCATCGCGATCCGGCCGTCTTTCAGACTGAGAGCGGCGATCGAGGAATTGTTGTTCGGGATGTCACTGGCCTCGGGCCTGGACCAGGAGCGGCCCTCATCGAGGCTCTCGGTCCTGTAGACCCAGTCGGCCTGCCGCCGGCGGAAAAAGGCAGCAAGATGGCCTTCGCCAAGCGACACCGGCGACATGTGCACGCAGCCAATGGACTGATCCAGTTCTTCCAGTTGCCAGGTCTCGCCCTGATTAAGCGAAATGCCGACGGCTGCCGTATCATGGCTGCCGTTCCACTTCTGCCCGGGGCGCTGAACGCAGCGAAAGATCGGCAGCAGCCACGCGCCGTCACCGCGCACCACGAGCGGCGCGCGGATGAAGCAGCCACGGGGAAGGTCCAGGTAACGGCCTTCGCTGGTCGTTAGTACCAGCGGATCGGAAGCATCGCGGCGGACCTCAGCCATCCGGATCCGGCACTCGTCCTGATTGCCTGAGGGTTGGGAGGTGTGAAAGAGCCACAGCCTGGCATCGGGCGCAGTGAAGAGCACCGGGTTTTGCTCCGAATGCGCGGCATCGAAGCTCAGGCGCTGCGGCGGTCCCCATTGCGTCGCCCCCTTGGGCAGCACCGAAGCAAAGATGGAAATGTCCGATTTGCCCTCGAGCGTGCCGCCGAACCAGGCACAGGCGAGCGCGCCGTCTGAAAGCAGATGCAGGAAGGCTGCATGGTTCTGGATCATCGGCGACGGCAACAGCGCTTCCATACGCTCGGGCGACACGGTTTGAAGCAGGCCATTCATGCTGCGGGCGATTTCTTCAGGGTCCATGAGTTCCTCCTGTGTGCTTCGAAAATCACCCAATTTTCAAAGTTGTCAAGTTTGATAAAGTTACAAATAGACATGTGCCCGTTTACTATGACGCATAACACACTGATTTTACTGAAATATTTATTGTGATCATTTCGATACAAAATTTACATCGCGAATTAATTTGACAAACTTTGGTGAAAGGTGGATGGTCTGAACAAGCCGGCAAGAGGATGCCGGGAGGAGGTCTGATGCTGGAAGCCAGCCCGAAGGGGGCTAAGATGGCGGTCATGTTCGCGGTTGGTGCAGCGATCCTTGCTGCCGCCGACGCGGTGATCGTGCGGGCGCTGAACGGCGCCGTGCATCCTTTCGTCATCGGCTTCTTCCGCGCGTTCTTCGGCGCGCTCATCCTTCTGCCCTTTGTTGCCCTGCGCCCATCGGTGCTCAAGTCGAGCCACCCCTTGCGTCAGCATGCGGTCCGTGCCGGCTTCAAGCTGCTCGCCATGGTCGCCTTCTTCGCTGCCTTCAGCTGGGGGCCGCTTGCTGACGTGACGGCCATCGCTTTCATGTCGCCGATCTTCCTTTTGCTCGGTGCCGCACTGGCGCTGGGCGAAAGGCCTGGCCCGGCTATGATCGGTGCGGTGGTGCTCGGTTTTGGCGGCGCGATGCTGATCATCGGCCCCTCGGGAACCGGCTTCAGTCTCGCCATCCTTCTCGCCCTCACTGGCGCGGTGCTCCAGTCGACCATTCAGTTGATCCTGAAGTCCATGTCGAAGGGCGATAAGACCTCAACGCTGGTCGTCTGGAATCTCCTTTTGACCGTTCCGATCGCGCTTCTTTTCGCCTTGCCGTTCTGGACCATGCCTGGGGCGAGGGAGATGACGCTTCTGGCGCTGCAGGGTGTCGTGGGAACTGCCTGCATGGGTATGATGACCCATGCTTTTTCACTCGCGCCCGCCACGATCGTCGCGCCGGTCGATTTTTTGCGCTTGCCGCTCGTGGCGCTCGGCGGCTTCGCGCTTTTTGGCGAACAGATCGCCCTCACCACCCTTTGCGGCGGCGGGCTCATCGGTTGCGCGGCGCTAATTGCCGCGCGATCCGGAAAAGCAACATCCAGCTGAACGAATTTCACTAGGGAGGAAATGCCGTGAAGAAATTATTTGTCTTGAGTGCACTCATGTTGAGTTCGGCCCTGTCGCCCGCATTCGCCGGGTCCGGCCCCATTAAGATCGTGCTGGCCGAGGAGGCCGACCTGCTGGAGCCCTGCATGGCCACGCGCTCGAACATCGGCCGCGTCATCATGCAGAACGTCAGCGAAACGCTGACCGAACTCGACGTTCGCAGTGACAAGGGCGTCATGCCGCGCCTGGCCGAAAAATGGGAGCAGAACGAAGACAGCAGCTGGCGCTTCCACCTGCGCAAGGGCGTCAAGTTCTCCGACGGCACGACCTTTGACGCCAAGGACGTCAAGCACAGCTTCGATCGCATCATGAGCGACAAGAACACCTGTGAATCGCGCCGCTACTTCGGCGGCATCACGGTGACCCCGACGGTCGTCGACGACTACACCATCGATTTCAAGGCCGACCCGGTTCAGCCGATCCTGCCGCTGCTGATGTCTCTCGTCACGATCGTGCCGGAGGAAACGCCGCTTGAGTTCGTGCGCGAACCGGTCGGCACCGGTCCGTACAAGCTGACCAACTGGACGCCGGGCCAGCAGATCGTGCTGACCAGCCGTGACGACTATTGGGGCGCAAAGCCCGAAGTGACGGAAGCCACCTATCTGTTCCGCGCCGACCCGTCGGTGCGCGCAGCCATGGTGCAGACCGGCGAAGCCGACCTTTCGCCGTCGATCTCGCAGCTCGATGCCACGAACCCGGCAACGGACTTTTCCTACCTCGACAGCGAAACCGTCTACCTGCGCATCGATCACAACATCGAACCGCTGAACGACGTTCGTGTCCGCCGCGCGCTCAACGTCGCCATCGACCGCCAGGCCTTCCTCGGTACCCTGGTTCCCGAAAGCGCATTGCTCGCCACCGCGATCGTGCCGCCACCGACGCTTGGCTGGAACCCCGACGTAAAGGTCTTCCCCTACGATCCGGAAGGCGCAAAGAAGCTGCTTGAGGAAGCCAAGGCCGATGGCGTCAAAGTCGACACGCCCATCACCATCATTGCCCGTTCTGCAAACTTTCCGAACGTGACCGAGATCATGGAAGCCATTCAGGCGCAGCTTGAGGAAGTCGGCTTCAAGGTCGAGCTGAAATTCGTCGAGGTCGCCGAGCACGAGCAGTACTATTCCAAGCCCTTCAAGGAAGGTCGCGGCCCGCAGATCGTTGCCGCCATGCACGACAATTCCAAGGGCGATCCGTCGTTCTCGATGTTCTTCAAATACGCAACCGAAGGCACCCAGTCCGGCTTCTCCGATCCGAAGGTCGACGACCTGATCAAGCGCGCGTCGGCTGCCGTCGGCGACGAGCGTGCCAAGCTCTGGTCGGAACTGATCGCCTATGTGCATGACGATGTCGTTGCCGACGTCCTGCTCTTCCACATGGTAGGCTTCTCCCGCGTTTCCGAGCGGCTCGAATTCAAGCCGACGATGGCGACCAACGGGACGCTGCAGCTCTCGGAGATCAAGATCAAGTAATCTGCCCTGGCGAACGACAGGTTCGCCAGTCACAACAGCAATCAAGGCGGTGGGCTGATCCCGCCGCCGGATTTCTTCGAGGGCGCCATGCTGAAATTCGTTCGAAAACGCGCCGTGGCCAGTCTGATCTCGCTCGTCGGGCTGCTCGTCATGGTCTTCTTCCTGTCGCGGTTGACAGGTGATCCGGCCGCCTTGTTCCTGCCGGTCGAAGCCTCCGCAGAGATGAAGGCGCAATTCCGCGAGCTGCATGGCTTGAACGATCCAATGCTGGTGCAGTTCGGACGCTATGTCAGCGACGTCGTCACCGGCGATTTTGGCGAATCCCTGCGCAAGGCGCGTCCTGCTCTGGACGTGGTGCTTGAGGCCTTCACCTGGACGCTCTGGCTCGCAGTCATCACCATGACGCTGGTCGCTGGTGCTGCGATCGTCGTCGGTTCGCTTGCCGCCTTCCGCGCTGGAGGCTTCTTCGATCGGCTCTCCTCGCTGATCTCGCTGGTCGGCGCTTCCGTTCCCGATTTCTGGATCGCCATCGTCGCGATCGTCGTCTTTTCGGTAAACCTCGCCTGGCTACCGACTTCGGGCACGGGGTCGCTGCTTCATTGGATCCTGCCGATCTCGGTTCTGTTCATCCGGCCTTTCGGCATCATCGTCCAGGTGGTGCGCGGCTCGATGATCGGGGCGCTTTCTTCGGCCTATGTGAAGACGGCGCGCGCCAAGGGCGTCAAATCCGGGCCGATCATCTTCGTGCATGCGCTGCGCAACGCCATGCTGCCGGTCATCACCGTCATTGGCGACCAGGCCGCGAGCCTTTTGAACGGCGCGGTAATCGTCGAGACGATCTTCGGGTTTCCGGGCGTCGGCAAGCTGATGATCGATTCCATCTTGCAGCGCGATTTCAACGTCGTGCTCGCCGCCATCCTCGTCACGGCGCTGGCGATCTTCCTCATGAACCTGCTGATCGATCTGGCCTACGCGCTGCTCGATCCGCGCATCCGGCACTGAGGAGGGGACCATGACCCTGCAGACCGCCGATACCGTTGTTACCGAAGAACCGCGCTTTGCCACCCGCATGTTCCGCATGCTGCTTGCCGACAAATTCGCGCTTTGCGCCGCGATCTTCCTGCTTTTCGTTCTCATCATCGCAATCATCGGGCCGACCTGGCTCGGCGATCTCGCGACCAAACAGAACCTTAGAGGCCGCAACGCCGTGCCTTTCGACTGGGAGCGCGGCTGGGTCTGGTGGATGGGGGCCGATGCCCTCGGGCGGCCGCTGCTTGCCCGCATCATCGTTGCCACCCAGAACACGCTGATGGTGGCCGCCGGTGCCGTCGCGCTTTCAGCAACCGTCGGCACCTTCCTCGGCCTTGTCGCCGGCTTTTCCTCGCCGCGCGTCAATCAGATCATCATGCGGCTCGCGGACGTGATCATGTCCTTTCCGTCGCTGCTGATCGCAGTCATCGTTCTCTATATTCTCGGCTCGTCGATCCTGAACCTCATGCTGGTGCTGGCGATCACACGCATCCCGGTTTACCTGCGAACCGCACGCGCCGAAGTGCTGGAAATCCGTGAACGCATGTTCGTGCAGGCCGCGCGCGTGATGGGCGCATCAAGCAAGCGCATCCTGTTCCGCCACATTCTGCCTGTCGTGCTGCCGACGCTGACGACGCTTGCGACGCTCGACTTCGCCTATGTGATGCTGGCCGAAAGCGCGCTTTCGTTCCTCGGTATCGGCATCCAGCCGCCGGAAATCACCTGGGGCCTGATGATCTCGCAGGGACGTCAGTACCTCACCAACGCATGGTGGCTTTCGTTCTGGCCCGGCCTTGCGATCATCCTTACCACCATGTCGCTAAACCTCTTGTCGAACTGGCTGCGCATCGCGCTCGACCCAGTGCGGCGCTGGCGTCTTGAAATGAAAGGTCGCAAGAATGGCTGACCATCTCCTGGAAGTTCGCGACCTGTCGGTCGAATTCCACACCGCAGTCGGCGTCGTGAAAGCGGTCCGCAATATCTCCTACCATCTCGACCGTGGCGAGACGCTCGCAATCCTTGGCGAGAGCGGATCCGGCAAGTCGGTCTCCTCCTCGGCGATCATGAACCTGATCGACATGCCGCCGGGACGCATCAGCTCGGGCGAGATCCTGCTCGACGGCGTCGACCTGCTGACAATGCCGGCGCAGGAAAGGCGAAAGGTCAACGGGCGCCGTATCGCCATGATCTTCCAGGACCCGCTGAGCCATCTCAACCCGGTCTATACCGTGGGCTGGCAGATCCGCGAGGCGCTCACCACCCACGGGACCGACTCCGCGAAAGCCGCTTCCGAGGCGTTGCGGCTGTTGACCCGGGTCGGCATCCCCGACCCGGAGCGCTCGCTCGACAAATATCCGCACGAATTCTCCGGCGGCCAGCGCCAGCGCGTCATGATTGCGATGGCATTGGCACTCAGGCCAGATCTCCTGATCGCCGATGAGCCGACGACGGCGCTCGACGTCACCGTGCAGGCCGAAGTGCTCGCGCTGCTTGAGGAATTGCAGCGAGAGACCGGCATGGCGGTCCTCATCATCACCCACGACCTCGGCGTGGTCGCGGAGATCGCCGATCGCGTGGTGGTGATGGAAAAAGGCGTCCTGGTCGAAGCCGGCACGGTGCGCGAGGTCTACAAGAACCCGCAGCATCCCTATACCAAGAAGCTGATTGCCGCCGCCCCAGGCAAGGGCGAGATGCATGTGCCAGCCGCTCGCGCCGAACCCGTTCTTTCAGTTCGCGACGTGCGCAAACGCTATGGCTCCTTCGAGGCGCTGAAGGGCCTGTCCTTCGACCTCATGCCCGGCGAGACCATGGCCGTCGTCGGCGAGAGCGGGTCAGGCAAGTCGACGCTGGCGCGCATCCTGCTTCGCCTCGACGAACCGGATAGTGGCAGCGCCTTGTGGAAGGGCCGCGACCTCTTCACGATGTCGCCCACGGAACTCTACAAGCTGCGCCGCGACCTGCAGATGGTCTTCCAGGACCCGACGCAGTCGCTCAATCCGCGTATGACCGTTTACCAGCTCATTTCCGAGGCCTGGGTCATTCATTCGGATATCTTGCCCAAGGCGAAATGGCGCGAGCGGGTGGCTGATCTTCTTGTGCAGGTCGGTCTCGGCCCGGAGCACATGGGCCGCTACCCACATCAGTTTTCCGGCGGCCAGCGCCAACGCATCGCAATTGCCCGCGCACTCGCACTCGAGCCGCAGCTGATCATCTGCGACGAGGCGGTCTCGGCGCTTGACGTTTCGGTGCAGGCGCAGGTGATCGCGCTGCTCGACCGGCTGCGCAAGGAAATGGGCATCGCCTTTATCTTCATCGCCCACGATCTGCCGGTGGTGCGCGACTTTGCCGACCACGTCATGGTTATGCAGAAGGGCAACATCGTCGAGCTTGGCACGGTGCGCGAGGTGTTCGACGCGCCGCAGCAAGACTATACGCGTGCGCTGCTTGCAGCCGGCCTCGACCCCGATCCCGACGTCCAGGCCGCTCATCGCGCCGCCCGTCTTCAGCGCGCGTCCTGAGGCGCCGTCCATTGAGAGGAAAATCCGCATGACCAAGCAAGCCTTCGTCGCCCTCGTGACCTGCTTCAACGAGGACGAGACCATTAACTACCAGGCGACGCGCGCCCAGGTCCGCCGACAGGTCGCATCCGGCAACAACATCATGTGCGCCGGAACCAACGGTGACTTCACCGCGCTGACATACGAGGAAAAGGTGCGCCTCACGGAGGAGGTGGTCGACGAGGTCGGCGGCCGCGTCAAGGTGATCGTCAATGCCGGCATGCCGGCCACCTTCGAGACGGTAAAGCTCGCCCGAGAATTCGACCGGATCGGCGTCGACGGGATCGCAGTGATCACGCCGTTCTTCATTGCCTGCACCCAGGATGGCCTTGTCCGTCATTTCTCGACCGTCGCCGATGCCGTGAAGACGCCAGTCTACCTCTATGACATACCCGCCCGCACGCAGAACCATATCGAGCCCGACACGGCGCGCGCCCTTGCCGGCCACGGCAACATTGCCGGCATCAAGGATTCCGGCGGCGCGAAAGAAACTTTGGAAGCCTATCTGCAGATTGCCAACGAGGTCGATGGTTTCGAAGTCTACTCCGGCCCCGATCATCTCGTGCTCTGGGCACTGCAGAATGGTGCGGCTGGCTGCATCTCGGGCCTCGGCAACGCCATGCCGGATGTGCTTGCAGGTATCTTGAAGGCCTTCAATGCCGGCGACATTGTCGAAGCGCAGAAGCAGCAGGCAACCTTTGCTGCCTTTCGGACCGACCTCTATGCACTCGGCTTTGCCCCGGCGATGGTCAAGCGCGCCCTCTACCTGCAGGATGCATCTGTCGGCGCAAGCCGACAGCCAGCACTTCTGCCAAACAAGGCACAGGACGAACAGATCGCTGAAATCCTTGAACGCTACCGCCTTCTCCAGCGGCTCTAAGACACGCAGGCGAATTTGGCCGGCACCGATCACTCAGGTCGCCAGCCCGATCAAGGCCGCCACTTGGCGATATCGGGCGATGACGTCGGGTGTGAAGTGGAAGGCGTCGAGGAAATTGTCCGTCCGGTAATCCGGCTTCTGCAGGCGGATGCGGGCCGCGTAGCTGCGAGCCTCACTGAGGCGTCCGGCGAGCGCAAGACAATGGGCTGCGATCGCGAGGATGTGCACATGCGCGTTCGGACGGGCTGCCGCCTTGATCGCCCAGTCTGCAGCCTCCTCGAAGGCGTCCAGCCGGATGAGGGCAATCGCGCGGGTGCCGAGCATGCCGAACAGCAGCGGGTCGTAGGGGCTTAAAAGCCGCGAGTAATCAGATGCGGTGATCGCCGCTGCGGGGTCGCCGGACTGCGCGTGCACGAAGGAGAGCGCATAGTGCCCGAGGGCGAAATTGGGGCTGAGAAGGACCGAGTGCTCCAGTGCGCGCACCGCCTGGTCGTGGTCTCCGGTCAGCCAGAGGGCACGCCCCATCGACCAGTGCGCGGCGGGGTTCTGATCGTCAACCAAGAGGCTCTGCCCGGCGGCCTTGAGCGCGTCCCGGGTCTCGCCGTCGCGGTCGCCCCAGCGCTGGAATGCCCTTTGCCAGTGGGTGAAGGACAGCCCTGCATGGGCGCGTGAGAAGGTTGGATCGAGGCGTGTCGAAAGGCGGAAGAACTCGGCGGCGCGCTCGTTTTCCTCGGCGGTGAAGCGAAACATGTGCCAGAGGCCGCGATGATAGGCCTCCCAGGCGTCGAGCGAATCCGGAGGCTTCAGGATCGCGCGGTTGCGCTCTTCGTTCTCGATTTCAGCGGCGATCGACGACACGATGCTGTTGCTGATCTCGTCGACGACGGCAAAGTGCTCGGCCGCGCGCGCCTCGAATCGCTCAGTCCAGACGATATGGGCGGTGGCCGCCTCTGCGACCTCCACGTTCACGGCGATCCCGAGTTCGTGCTGTTCCAGGAAGCCGGTGGCGACATAGTCGACGCCGAGCCGGCGGCCGATTTCCGGCAGTTCGAGCCCTTCGCCAGCGATGGCAAAAACGGAGCCTCGGGCAATAACGAAGAGACTGCGCAGGCGCGCCAGCTTGCTGATGACGTCATGGGCGACCGCGCTGCCGAGATCGTTCCGGCCCGCCCGGCCCGCGACAAGTTCGCGGAACGGCATGACGGCAATCGAGGCGCGGCGCGCGACCGTCACGTGGATGGGCTCGGAAGGTCTGCCAACACCGTCAGAAACGACGACGACCGCCGGTTGTCGGGACAGGGGCCTGAGGCGTTCCCATGCCTCTCGGATCGGCGCGAAGTCCTCGCCCTCATCGGCAAAGAGGCGCGCTGCCGCATCGAGATGCCGGTTGCAGGCGTCGCCCATCCGCCTGCGGGACAGTTCCGCCAGGAAGCGGAGATTTGCGTCTGCGTCGAGCGGCGCGAGGTCGAGCCATTGCCGGGCTGCCGGCAAGCCGTCCTCACCGCCGACGGGTGTTTTCTTGCCGATTTCTGCCGCGATCTCCAGCGCGTACAGGCGAAACTCGCTCCGCACCGATGTCAGCCAGTGCTCGAAGGCAGGGCTGTTGTCGATCTCGACCCCTTCGAGCAGATCGCCTCCGCATCGTCCAGCAATCGGCCGCAACGCCTCCAGATCGAGGTTTCCGATACCGCGCCGCCTTGCTTCCTGGATGTGGCGTGCGTCGATGTCACAGTCTTCGAGATCGAGTGAAATCCGGTCGTTAGCCGTGATCACGCGCTTGCGGCCATCCGTGTCCATGAGCAAGCGGATTTTGCTCAGGCTCCAGCGCAATTCACCGCGCGGATCGCTCGGCACTTGCCAGAGCAGATGGCAGAGCCGTTCCCGAGGAACCGAACCTGGCGTCAGGGCCAGATAAGCGAGCAGCGCGCGCACCTTGCGCGACGGCGGTAACGGCACGGCCACCCCGCGGCGCATGAGTTTCATCGGCCCGAGCAGCCGCAGTTCCAGCTCCTTTGCCGAAAAAACCACGTCCGGGCCATCCGTTTCCATGCGCACTCCCACGCCGGCTCCCACGCCAGCACTTTAGCATCCCTCGCCGAACCTAGCATCCGGAAGAGTGAGAGGACCCATGCCAAACAATTCTGGACTGAGAACCACGAGCGGCCGCGGGCGGCTTTTCGACAGCGTGCTGGAGACGATCGGCGACACGCCGGCGATCCGCGTCAACAATCTCGGCGTCGGCAACGCGACCATCTATGTCAAGGCGGAGTTCTTCAATCCGGCTTCGTCGGTGAAGGACAGGCTGGCGATTGCGATCATCGAGGAGGCCGAGCGCACAGGCAAGCTGAAGCCCGGACAGACCGTAGTCGAGGCCACCAGCGGTAACACCGGCATCGGACTGGCGATGGTCTGTGCGCAAAAAGGCTATCCGCTGGTTGTCACCATGGCCGATAGCTTCTCCGTCGAGCGCCGCCGGCTGATGCGCATGCTGGGCGCCAAGGTCGTTCTGACGCCGCGCGCCGAGAAGGGCCTGGGCATGTATCGCAAGGCGATCGAACTCGCAGAGAAGAACGGATGGTTCCTCGCCCGGCAGTTCGAGACCACAGCCAACGCCGCGATCCACGAGGCGACGACCGGCCGGGAAATCGTCAACGACTTTGCCGGCTCCCGTCTTGATTACTTCGTCACAGGCTACGGCACCGGCGGCACGGTGGTTGGCGTCTCCCGGGTTTTGCGGCGTGAGCGTCCGGAGACGAAGATCGTGCTTGCCGAGCCCGCCAACGCGCAGTTGCTCGGCAGCGGTCATGCGCAACAGCGCGGAACGGGCGGTGCGCCGGCCGCCAGCCATCCCGCCTTCGAGCCGCATCCGATCCAGGGCTGGACACCGGACTTCATACCCGACGTCCTGCAGGAGGCGATTGACAACCGCTACTATGACGAACTCGTCCCCATTGCCGGTCCGAAGGCGATGGAATGGGCCAAGGCGCTCGCACAGAAAGAGGGCATCTTCACTGGCGTTTCGGGCGGCGCGACCTTCGGCGTTGCGCGCCAGATCGCGGAGCACGCGCCGGCCGGCTCGGTGATCCTGTGCATGCTGCCTGACACAGGGGAGCGCTATCTGTCGACGCCGCTGTTCGAAACGATCCCGGCGGACATGGATGACGAGGAGATGGAGCTGTCGCGATCCACGCCCGGCTTCCAGCTCGCCGCCGAATAGGGAGAGGAACGATGGGAGCGCGATCACCGAGGCAAAGCGTGGGAGCCTTCACGCAACCGGAACTCCTGGCTACGCTCGAGACCCTCGACCCACCCGATTGGTCGTCCGTCTCGGCGCTCGCCCACCGGATCATCGACGATGCCGTCGGCCATCTCGGCCGCGTGCGCGAGCGTCCGGTCTGGCAACCGCTGCCGGAGGAGATCGAAGCGCTGTACCAGGCGCCGGTCCCGGATCGGCCGACGCCCCTCGAGGACGTGTACCGACAAGTGAAGGACACGGTGCTCGCCTATCCAATGGGCAACATCCATCCACGGTTCTGGTCCTGGTACATGGGCTCCGGCAACTTCACCGGGGCGCTCGGCGATTTTCTCGCAGCGATCCAGGGTTCCAATCTCGGGGGCGGACGCCATGCCGCTGCCCTCGTCGACCAGCAGGTCGTCGGATGGCTGCGCGACATGATCGGCTTTCCCGAGGCAGCGAGCGGCACGCTGGTCAGCGGCGGTTCGGTGGCCAACCTCGTCGGGCTGACGGTTGCCCGCAACGCCACGGCGGGCATCGATCTGCGCGAAGAGGGCGTTGCGGCCCTCACGGAACCCATGCGCTTCTACGCCTCGGATCAGGTTCATTCCTGCCATCGCAAGGCGGTCGAGACGCTCGGCCTCGGCAACAAGGCACTTAGACGGATCCCGACCGATTCCCGTTACCGCATCGACCTTGAGGCGCTTCGCGCGGCGATCGCCGAGGATCGCGCGCGGGGCTTCAGGCCTGCCTGCGTCATTGGTACTGCCGGTACGGTCAATTCCGGTGCAGTAGACGATCTCACCGCGTTGGCCGGGATCGCCGCGGAGGAGAACCTGTGGTTCCACGTAGACGGGTGTATCGGAGCGCTGCTTTCGATCGCGCCCGAGAACGCCTGGCGCGTCAAGGGCATCGAGCGGGCGGATTCCGTCGCGCTCGACCCGCACAAATGGCTGCATGCCCCCTTTGAGGTCGGTTGCGCGCTTGTCCGGGACCGGGCAAAGCACCGGGAAACCTTTGCGGTGTCGCCGGAGTTTCTGCAGGGCATGCCGCGTGGCATCGCCTCCGGTCAGTGGCTTCACGAATTCGGCTTTCAGACCAGCCGCGGCTTTGCGGCGCTGAAGGTCTGGATGGCGCTGATGGAGCACGGCATCGCCAAGTTCGGCCGGCTGATCGACCAGAACGTCGCGCAGGCCGCCTTCCTCGCCGATCTCGTCCGTTCGAATCCGCCTCTGGAACTCATCGTTGAACCGGAGATCAACATCGTCTGCTTCCGCTATGCGCCCGAAGGTCTAAATGAGGAGCGACTGAAGGAGACCAACCTCGAGATCATGCTGCGCCTGCAGGAAACCGGCGTGGCGGCGCTTTCCGACACGACGATCCGGGGCAAGCATTGCCTGCGCGCGGCGATCTGCAATCATCGCACCCGCCCGGACGACCTGAACCTTTTAATCTCGGAGGTCCTGCGGATTGGCAGGGAGATTGCGCAGTCGTGAGCCTGGTCGTTTTTGCGCATGAACACAGTCACTGACTGCGTAGGGTTTGCCTCGACCCTAAGGTTTCGTCGCGCGAATGGCGTAGCGATGCTGCGACTGTCGCGCCAAGCCCTTGAAAAGGTTCCAATTCGCGGCCTGGGTGCGATGGATTTCGCGAAGGTCCCTGTCGATCGTAATCTCGGTGAAGCCGGCCTCGCGCAACAGCGCGACGACGGCCTCGGCGCGGGCGCCTTGTGCGAAATGCACGCGGGAGAGGATGCTGCGGTGCGTCGCCGTCATCTGCGGCGAACCGGTTGGCGTCTCAGCCTTGAACAGGCCGAGGCGCTGTCCCCATGTGCTGAGCTTGGAGAACAGCCGCTCGAGCGCGGTTGTATTGACGAAGTCGCCATCGACGATCAGCAACATGCCGCCGGGCTTCAGGACCCGTAGCCATTCGCCAAAGGCTGCGGCCGGGTCCACGAGCGTCCAGACCAGATGCCGGTTGACGATTACATCGTAGTGGTTGTCGGGCTCCATGGTATTTTCGGCGTCGCCGAGGGCGAAGCGGATCGCTCGCCCGCGCTTGCGCGCCTTATCCCTGGCGCGTTCGAGCATCGGCTCGGCCCAGTCGAGGCCCTGCACCTCGAAGTCGAGTTCATCGAGAAGATGCGAGATGACGCCGGTGCCGCTCGCAAGATCGAGCGCGGCACGCCCTGCGCCCGGCCCAAGGTGACGGAGAAACAGTTGATGCCAGGCCGCGCGTTCTTCCTCCGAGAAGATCTCGTGGCCCGGGGACAGATCGAAGGTTGCCGCGCGGTCCGACCAGTAGGCCTTGATTTCATCGCGCAGGTTGTAGTTCTGCCGCTCCGTCACATCGCTCATGTCGATACCGCTCGTTCCTGTTTGGAGGCGTTCTAAAAGATAAATGTTGACTAATAAAGTCATGAAACATTAGATCGCCTGAATTTTCCAGCGGAGCTAAAACAATGCGGTTTTTCAACAGGGTGGCTGCGGCCGCCGCAAGCCTTTGCGTGCTTTTTTCTACGGCAGCCCTCGCTGATGTCGTGACGTTGAAGGATGTCACGGGCCGAGATGTCGAGGTCAACGTACCCGTCGAGCACGTGATTCTCGGCGAAGGGCGGCAGATCTATTTCCTCGGCGCGCTCGACCGCGACGAGCCGTTCAAGCGCGTCGTCGGCTGGCGCGATGATCTGGCAAAGGCAGACCCTGAAAGCTATGCCGCCTATCTCGCAAAGTACCCTGGCATTGCCAAGCTGCCGACCTTCGGCGGCATGAAGGATGGTACCTTCGACATCGAGCAGGCGGTTGCCTTGAAACCCGATGTCGTTCTGATGAACGTCGACGCCAAGACGGCGACGGAGGAGGCTGGCTACATCGAGAAGCTTGCCAAGGTCGGTATCCCGCTCGTCTACGTCGATTTCCGCGAGAAGCCGATGGAAAACACCGAGCCGAGCATGCGCGTGATGGGCAAGCTTTTGGGAAAGGAAGAGAAGGCCGAGGAGTTCATCAAGTTTCGCGCCGAGAGCATCGCCAAGGTGACAAACGTTTTGGCGAAGGCCAATCCGAAGAAGCCGCTCGTTTTTGTCGAACGCGCCGGTGGTTACTCCGACGATTGCTGCATGTCTTTCGGTAACGAGAACTTCGGCAAGATGGTCGAGTTCGCCGGCGGCGTAAACATGGCAAAGGACATCATTCCCGGCACCTTCGGCGTGGTCAATCCGGAGCAGATCATCGCTGCCAATCCCGATCAGATCATCATCACCGGCGGCAACTGGCAGGGTTATGTGCCGGGTGGTGCCTGGGTTGGCGTCGGCTATGGCGCCGATGAGAAGGAAGCGGCCCGCAAGCTCGAAAACCTGACCAAGCGCCCGGCTTTCACCGGCGTTGAAGCCGTGAAAGACGGCCAGGTTCACGCCATCTGGCACCAGTTCTACAACAATCCCTACCAGTTCGTGGCCATCCAGCAGATCGCCAAGTGGCTGCACCCGGATCTCTTCGCGGACCTAGACCCGGAGGCGACGTTCAAGGAGTTGCATGAGCGCTTCCTGCCGCTTCCCTACAAGAGCGGCTACTTCGTCTCGCTGACGTCAGCCAAGTAAGCGGTTCGACAGCTGGAGGAGGGGAGGACTCCGGCGTCGCAACTAAAAAGGAATGAGAATGTCGATCTTCGGGAAAATCGCGTCGGCGATGGTCGCAGCCTTGGTATTGGCGGCTTTGCCCGCCAGTGCGGCTGAAATTGTCGACGTCACCGGCCGTCGGGTCGAAATTGCGCTCCCGGCCAAGCGCGTCCTGTTGGGCGAGGCACGGCAGATCCACGTGGCCGCAGCGCTGAAAGGCGAGCATGTCTTCGACACGATCGTCGGTTGGCGCGATGATCTTTTGAAGAAGGATCCGGACTCCTACGCTGCCTATGTGGAGCGCTTCCCCGAAATTGAGAAACTGCCGCGGTTCGGCTATATCCCTTCAGGCGATTTCAGCCTCGAGGCAGCGATTGCGCTCAAGCCTGATGTTCTGACGCTCAATCTCGAAGCGCAGCAGGCGGTCGAAGAATCGGGCTTCATCGAAAAGGCCGCTGCCGCCGGCATTGCCGTCGTCTATCTCGATTTCCGCGTGGATCCTGCCGCCAATAGCGAAAAATCGGTCGAAATCCTCGGCCAGCTCTTCGGTGCCGAAGCGAAGGCCCGCGAATTCATCGACTATCGCAATGCTCAAATCGCGCTGGTGACGGACCGCCTCAAGAAGGCGGGGGAAATTGTGCGGCCGAAAGTCTTCATCGAGCGCTCTCCCGGCATCACCGGCGACGTTGTCTGCTGCCGCACCTTCGGTCCGGCCAACTTCGGCAAAATGGTGGAAGAGGCCGGCGGCCACAATATCGGTTCTGACGTCATCAAGGGGACCTTCGGCGACCTCAATCCTGAGCAGCTGATCGTCAGCGATCCGGATCATGTCATTATCACCGGCAGTAACTGGTCGGCGGAATCCGATCTCAACCAGTTCGTTAGCGTCGGACGCGGCGCCGATGCGGCGGCGGCAGAAGATCGCCTGCGCGGCCTTATGCAGCGCCCGGGCTTTCCCGGCCTGAAGGCGGTGAAGCAGGGCAATGTGCATGCCGTCTGGCACCAGTTCTACGGCGCCCCTTACGAGTTCATTCCGATCCAGCAGTTTGCCAAGTGGTTCCATCCGGAGCTCTTTGCCGACATAGACCCGGACCGGACTTTCCGCGAGTTCCATGAGAAGTTTCTGCCGGTGACCTACCGCGCGGGTTACTTCGCCTCGCTTCCAAAGAGTGGTGAATGATGGTTGCCATGACCGAACAAGTATCCGGCGTTGAAGGGCGAGGGCGCTACCGCTCTCTCGTTTTGCGCCGCTTGGTGTTGATCTTCTGCCTCATCGTCGCGCTCTTTGCGTCGGTTGCAGTCGACATGGCTCTCGGGCCTGCAAACTATCCACTCGCGGATGTGCTGACCGCGCTCTTTCGACCGGAAACTGTAAGCGACCAGCTCCGGGTGGTGATCTGGGACATTCGCATGCCGATCGCCCTGATGGCCGTGACGGTGGGTGCCTCATTGTCGGTCGCGGGCGCACAGATGCAGACGATCCTTGCCAATCCACTGGCAAGTCCATTCACGCTCGGCATTTCCGCCGCTGCCGGCTTCGGTGCGGCCCTCGGTCTCGTTGCCGGCGTGGCGGTTTTTCCCGTCGCCGTCCAATACATGGTGCCAATCAACGCCTTCCTTATGGCGATGTTGGCGGCGCTCTTCATCCATTTCGCCTCCACCATGCGCGGCGTCACGGTCGAAACAATCGTTCTGCTCGGCATTGCGCTCGTCTTCACCTTCAATGCCGCGCTATCGCTGCTCGAATATCTCGCCTCCGAACAGGCGCTGGCCGCCGTCGTCTTCTGGACGATGGGCAGTCTCACCAAGGCAACCTGGCCAAAGGTCTGGATCACCGGCGCCGTGCTGCTGTTCGCCTTGCCGCTGTTTGCACGGCACGCCTGGGCGCTGACCGCGCTTCGGCTGGGGGACGACAAGGCCGCGAGCTTCGGTATCAATGTCCGAAGGCTCCGGCTCGAAGCAATGATGACGGTCAGCCTGCTTGCGGCGATCCCGGTTTCTTTCGTTGGCACGATCGGCTTTGTTGGTCTCGTCGCTCCGCACATCGCACGCATGCTGGTCGGCGAGGATCAGCGCTTCTTCCTGCCAGCTTCTGTGCTGTGCGGCGCGCTCCTTCTTTCGGTCACTTCGGTCGTCAGCAAGATGATTATTCCGGGCGCCGTCCTGCCGATTGGAGTCATCACCGCGCTCGTTGGCGTGCCCTTCTTCTTCGTGCTGATTTTCACCAACAGGAGGCGCGCATGGTAAGCCTGTCGCTGGAAAAGGTCGGCGCGAATTATGGCCGGCGCACGGTGCTCTTAGATGTCAACACCGGTGTCTTGCGCGGCGGTGGCCTGACGGCGGTGATTGGTCCTAATGCGGCCGGCAAGTCGACGCTGTTCAAGCGCATAGCAAACCTGACCTCCGGTCCCGGCACTGTCCACCTGTCCGATACGGCCAAGGGATCCGAAGGCATCTGCTACATGCCGCAGGATACCGGCGCCAATGCCGTGCTGACCGTCTACGAGTCGGTGCTGTTGTCGGCCAAGCAAGGCTCAGGCTGGAAGGTGAAGGACGCCGAACTCGCCGAGATCGACCGAGTGCTGGGCGAACTCCGGATCGCCGATCTCGCCTTTCGTGGCCTTGGTGAGCTCTCAGGCGGCCAGCGCCAGCTCGTCTCCATCGCGCAAGCTCTCGTGCGTAAGCCCGAAGTGCTGTTGATGGACGAACCGACCTCGGCGCTCGATCTCTTTCGCCAGATCGAGGTCCTTGGCTTCATGAAGCGTTTGTCGGCGCAGTCGGGTATGGCGGTGTTGATCGCGCTGCACGACCTGAACCATGCGCTGCGCTATTGCAACGACACGATCGTCATCAGTGGCGGGTCGGTGCTGGCGAGCGGCCCCACCCACGACGTCATCACCGCGGATATGCTGCGCTCGGTTTATCGCGTCGAGGCGCGGGTGGAGGCCTGCTCCCTGGGGCGACCGGTCGTCATTGTCGACGAATCCCTTTGAGGGCGTGGACGCGCGGGTCGTTCACGTTCGAGCTCGTCACCCCTGCAAATCTGAGCAGCTACGAAAGCCGCAACTAGAACGTCCTCCCAAGGGGCCGCACGGCGCGGCACGCGGCGAGACCGCGTCGCCGTGCCGTGCCGAGGGCATTGAAATAAAAACTTCCGAAGGAGGGCTTGCAGCAGCGGCCCCGTAGCGTGTCGACGCCAGGCGCCGGATTGTCAGTCGCGGCTCGGCATGAGCGTTTCATGAAACGCGCGCAGGTTCGGGACCTCTCTCTGGTGAAACGTCGCTTCACATACGCAATCGGCGGCCTCCTGGAGCCGATGCAGCACCCTCTTCATGGGGGCGTCGCCGTCCCCTTTTTGTTGGCCATTGATGGCCGAGCGGCCCGTCGGCTGGAGTGCTTGGCCGATAAAAACGATTAGTGAAAACTAAAAAGCGACAAGAATGGACGGATTCGCGGCAAAGCGTACTGGACAGTACTCTCAAGGTTTGCTTGTTCTGCTGTCGCATTGTTGAGGGACAAGGCATTGCCTAGTCGGCAGGAGAGGACAGACAAGCATGGCGATTAAAATTGGCGCGCCGCGGGAGGTAACCGCAAGCGAGGCGCGCGTGGCGCTGACACCTGACAGCGCGGTGCAACTTGCGAAACTTGGCTATAGCAGCATCATTGAGACGGGCGCGGGCGTTGCGGCCGGTTTTTCCGATGATGCCTATCGGGCCGTGGGCGTCGAGGTGGCCCCGTCGGCAGAGGCGCTGTGGGCTTCGGCAGATGTGGTCGCCAAGGTACGGCCGCCCGAGGCGAGCGAGGTCGCTTATCTGTCTGCGGACAAGACGCTGATCTCGTTCTTCTATCCGGGCCAGAATGCCGAACTTCTGGAGCTCGCCAGGGAAAAGGGCGCCAACGTCATCGCCATGGACATGGTCCCGCGCATTTCGCGCGCCCAGAAGATGGATGCGCTGTCGTCGATGGCCAATATCGCCGGCTATCGCGCGGTGATCGAGGCCGGCAACAATTTCGGTCGCTTCTTCACCGGCCAGGTGACGGCCGCCGGCAAGGTGCCGCCGGCCAAGGTCCTGGTGATCGGTGCGGGCGTCGCCGGTCTTGCGGCGATCGGTGTCGCCACCTCGCTTGGTGCTCAGACCTATGCCTTTGACGTGCGGCCGGAAGTCGCCGAGCAGATCGAGAGCATGGGAGCCGAGTTCGTCTATCTCGATTTCGATGGCGGTCAGCAGGATGGCGCTGCCACCGGCGGTTATGCGGCTCCCTCTTCGCCGGAGTTCCGCGAGAAGCAGCTTGCCAAGTTCCGCGAGCTTGCGCCCCAGATCGATATCGTCATCACCACGGCGCTGATCCCGGGCCGTGATGCACCGAAACTCTGGCTTGCCGACATGGTCGCCGCGATGAAGCCGGGATCGGTAGTGGTCGATCTTGCGGCCGAGCGTGGCGGCAACTGCGACCTGACCGTCGCCGATCGGCGGGTCGTCTCCGACAACGGCGTCGTCGTCATCGGCTATACCGATTTCCCGAGCCGCATGGCCGCGCAGGCATCGACGCTCTACGCCACCAATATCCGCCATATGCTGACGGACCTGACGCCGGGCAAGGACGGCAAGCTCGTCCACAACATGGAGGACGACGTCATCCGTGGCGCGACCGTCACCTTCGAGGGTGCGATCACCTTTCCGCCGCCACCGCCGAAGATCGCCGCGATCGCGGCGCAGAAACCAAAGGAGAAGGTGAAGGAGCCGACGCCGGAGGAAAAGCGTGCGACCGAGGCCGCAGCCTTCAAGGCCCAGACGAAGAGCCAGCTGACGCTTCTCGCCGTCGGCACGGCGCTGCTGCTTTTGGTCGGCGCCTTTGCTCCGCCTGCCTTCATGAGCCACTTCGTCGTCTTCGTGCTCGCCTGCTTCGTCGGCTTCCAGGTCATCTGGAACGTCTCGCATTCGTTGCACACCCCGCTGATGGCCGTCACCAACGCGGTTTCCGGCATCGTCATTCTCGGGGCGCTGCTGCAGATCGGGTCTGGCAACTGGCTGGTGGTGCTGCTTGCGGCGCTGTCGGTGCTGATCGCCACGATCAACATCGTCGGCGGCTTCCTCGTCACGCGGCGCATGCTCGCCATGTTCCAGAAATCCTGATCGGGCAGGGGTAAACATTATGATGATCGGTATCGTATCGGCCGCCTATATTGCGGCAGCCGTCCTCTTCATCCTCTCGCTCGGCGGGCTTTCGGGCCAGGAAAGCGCCAAGCGCGCCGTCTGGTACGGCATGACGGGCATGGCGCTTGCCATTGTCGCCACGGTCTTCGGACCTGATGTCGGCAACTGGTTCATCATCGCGCTGATGATCGCGGGCGGCGCCCTGCTCGGCCACTTCGTCGCCTCCCGCGTCCAGATGACCGAGATGCCGCAACTCGTTGCAGCACTCCATTCCTTCGTCGGTCTTGCCGCAGTCTTCATCGGCTTCAACGCCCATATCGAAGCGGCTGATGTCGCCGGCCTCGATGCGGCGGCCCGCTCTGCATTGACCGGCTTTGCCGCGATCCTTGCCCACAAGGAACCG
Source organism: Ensifer sp. ENS02 (assembly GCF_014851885.1). Taxonomy (NCBI): domain Bacteria; kingdom Pseudomonadati; phylum Pseudomonadota; class Alphaproteobacteria; order Hyphomicrobiales; family Rhizobiaceae; genus Ensifer; species Ensifer sp. ENS02. The sequence continues at coordinate 114,034 of NZ_JACVAO010000011.1, forward strand.
GTGGAACTGTCGATCATGAAGGTCGAGGTCTTCCTCGGCGTCTTCATCGGTGCTGTCACCTTCACCGGCTCCGTCATCGCCTTCGGCAAGCTTGCCGGCAAGGTCGACGGCAAGGCCAAGAAGCTCCCGGGCGGTCACCTGCTCAATGCCGGTGCTGCCCTTCTCTCGCTCGTGCTGCTGGTGCTCTACGTCAATGGTGCCGGCACCTGGACGCTGCTTGTCATGACGCTCGCCGCCTTCTTCATCGGCTATCACCTGATCATGGGCATCGGCGGCGCCGACATGCCGGTGGTGGTGTCGATGCTGAACAGCTATTCCGGCTGGGCGGCCGCTGCCATCGGCTTCACGCTCGGCAACGACCTGTTGATCGTCACTGGCGCGCTGGTCGGCTCCTCGGGCGCGATCCTCTCCTACATCATGTGCAAGGCGATGAACCGCTCGTTCCTGTCGGTCATCCTCGGCGGCTTCGGGGCAACCACGGGGCCGGCCATGGAAATCACCGGCGAGCAGATCGCCATTGATGCCGATGGCGTGGCCGCAGCCCTTAACGACGCCGACAGCGTCATCATCGTGCCGGGCTACGGCATGGCGGTGGCGCAGGCGCAGCAATCGGTCTCCGAGCTCACCCGCAAGCTGCGGGCGGCCGGCAAGAACGTGCGCTTTGCCATTCATCCGGTCGCCGGCCGTTTGCCGGGCCACATGAACGTGCTTTTGGCCGAAGCGAAGGTTCCCTACGACATCGTGCTCGAGATGGACGAGATCAACGAAGACTTCCACGAAACCGATGTCGTCATCGTCATCGGCTCGAACGACATCGTCAATCCGGCCGCCCAGGAGGATCCGAACTCACCGATCGCCGGCATGCCGGTGCTCGAAGTCTGGAAGGCCAAACAGGTGTTCGTCTCCAAGCGTGGCCAGGGAACCGGTTACTCCGGCATCGAGAACCCGCTGTTCTACAAGGACAACACCCGCATGTTCTACGGCGACGCCAAGAAGAGCATCGACCAGCTGCTGCCCGCGCTGGCGTGATGACGCCCTGAAAAGACAACTCATCGCTCCGCATATAGGGGCGGTGAGTTCAACTCCGTTGATGAGCGACCGATGCGTCCGATGGCGTCGCCCTAGGCGCCGAGTAGGTCGGGTTTGACGACCATCAGAGCTATTATCAGAGCAAAAAGCGAGATCGATGCCAGGCGGCCGCCCAAAGCGCGCTTGTTTCTAAGAAGCGTTCGGACTTCCATTTTGTCGATCGTGCCTTCAAGGGCTGGATGCACCTGTGCCTCCCATGGCCGCACGACCCTGCTTTCGACAATCATCAAGGCGGCGATCAGGGTGAATGACATCAGTAGCCAGGGTGTCGATAGCGGCCACCCACCCAAAACGATGAGGCCAATGCCTCCGGCAATCCCTATGCCGGTGAGCAGACCTGCAATCCTGTTTGCGGTCAGGGCCAACTTTGCAGCCCCGATTTGCCCTCGCCCGGCAGAAATGAAAAGGAGCTCCCTTGCTGCAAACAGCAGAAATGCCGTGCCCATGGCCGCGGCATGAATCATCACGACGTGTGCGTACATCTCTTGTTACCTTGGTATGGAGCTTCGAGAAGCGGTCGCTCGACCGCTCGTGCTGCATTTGATTTCGACACGAGGTTGGCTGTCGGACTGGCCGCGTGCAGCCCTAATTGTGAGCGATCACTCGCAAAAATCTACTCGCGTTCGAGAAGCTGTCTCTGCGAGCGCTCCCGGTTCATATTCCCCCGGTAGTTCGCGCAGTTGGACGCCGGCGTTCACGGAGCGACATCAAGTCGCCAAGACCCAGCTCGCATCTTGGATGTCTGCTACCTGAAGGACGTTACTTCAGGTAGCGCGTGATCAGCGTCGTCACTTCGTTGATGAAGGCGTCGACGTTCCCATCGTTTAGCTTCTCTGGACTGTCGACCACCGCGCCGTGCGTCAGCGCCTCCGTGCAGCTGACGCAAATGTAAGCGGCCAGATCCAGATCCATCGGCCGCAGTTCTGCCTTGTGCAATTCGAGATAAGCCCTGATCAACCCGTAGAACTCTCTGTCAAAACCGTCGATCGTACCGATCCGCCCTGCACGTGGCGTTTCCTCGACCAACACCCGATGAAGGTCCGGGTTCACACGATGAGCATCGATCATCGTCTTGACCAGTTCGCGCACGGCACTGTCGAGCGGCAGCGTCGCCACTTTGGCCAGCGTACCCCGCAAGACATCCACCATCTCGCTCTTGTGGCGTTCGATGACGGCAACGACGAGCGCTTCCTTGCCCGGAAAATACTGATAGAGAGAGCCGATGCTGACGCCGGCCTCTTCGGCAATCCGGTTTGTGTTGGCGCGTTCAAATCCTTCTTTGATCAATGCACGCGCAGTCGCTTCGACCAAGGCCTCGATCATCGCTCGCCAGCGTTGCTGCGAAGCGACCTTTCGTGGCGTCAGGAGAGCTTTCTTGTCCATTCGGCTTTGATCCGGTCGCGGCGGCCCACTTTCAGTTGGCGATCAATAGCGACTGACGCGGCGTTTCCATTGGCGAAAACCCGAAGCGCTTCTTGTAACAGGTGGCAAAGTATTGGCTCGATGAGAAGCCGCAATCAAAGGCGATGTTGGTGACCGATTGCGCGCCGCTTTCAAGAAGCAGCCGTGCGGCGTTGAGTCGGAGCGTCTGGAGGTAGCGGACAGGCGTCATGTTGGTCAGCACCTGGCAATGCTGCGAAAATTGCGTGCGGGAAAGATTGCACTCCGCCGCCATGTTCTCGAGCGTCCAGTCCTCGTCGAGCGCATGACGCAGCCGCTTCAGGAAGATCTCGACCGTGCGCTTCGAGCTTGCAAGAGCAAGATCGAGAACCGGTGCCTGGCTTTCCAGCATCTGGCGGAATTGCAGCAGCATCATCGAAATCAAGAGGCGCAGGTGCGCCTCTCCACCGTCGATATCGCCGCCTGCCACCACCTCGTGGATGTCGAGGAAGGTGCGGGTAACTTCGCGGGAGGCGTTGTAGGAAATCTGTTCGTTCTTCGACAGAAGTTCGCTCAGGCGCTTTCGGTCGCGCTCGGGCCAGCCGATCCAGTCGGGCCACAGCCAGGTTTCGTGTGGTCGGCGCACGCCCATATCCATGAGCACCCAGATTATGTGGCTGGCACCGACATTGGGATCGCCGAGCGCGTGCAACTGCCAGGGCCGCACGACGAACATCTGGCCTTCATTGATCGTCGTCCTGCGGCCATCCATGGTGATCGTCAATGAGCCGCGCGCCAGATAGGCGATCTTGACCCCCTCGTTGCAATGTTCGCGCAGGCCCCAGTCCTGCGGGGTCGTCGCATCCCATCCGCCGACGGAACAGACCTGCGGCAGCGCCGCGCCGAGGTCGATGCCGGGATAGCCGCGTCGCGTCCAGGCATTGAGCGACACCTGGCCCGCAAGCGAGGCCTTCATCAGGTCCTGGCAATTGCCGGCATAGAGCAGGGCGCCCGGCTCGCGGAAGACCGCGGGCCGATTGACCGCCCGTTCGTTGCTGCTCTTCGTCATCCCGCTCCCCCGCTGATGTATAAAATTTACCAGTCGTCTATTTCGAACGCAGGCAGCGATTTATTGCGCAATGCTTGGACATCATCAAGCGGCATTTTGGAGGCGCTGGTGATTTGCCATTGAAACTCAATGGCATGGGGGAAATTGGGAGGATTTTGCCGGTGCGGATAGGCTTCCACACGGACGCGTTCAACTCGGCCTACTGGTCGTTTGAAAAATGCCTGGAATGGGCAAGCGACAACGATTTGCACTTCATCGAGTGTGGTCTGATCGACGGCGTGAGCTGGATCCACGGACTGGGCTATCAACCGCATGTCGCGCTCTACGAGGACCCGGTCCTCTTGCGTCGCAAGATGGAGCGTTACGGCGTGCGCTTTTCCCAGGTCGATGCGGCCTATCCGCTGTCTGGCGAGGACGGACCGCTCAGAGGTGTGCCCTATGTGCTGAAGTCGATTGCCTGGGCCGCGCAGGCCGGCAGTCCCTGCGTCGACACGACCGACGGGCTCCACATGCCGCCCGGACTTACCGAAGAAGACTCGATGGCGCTGATGAAGCGCAGCTACGAAAAGATCGTCGAAGTCGCTGAAGCGCACGAGATCGTCGTCAACATCGAGCCTCATGGTCATTTCACGACGCGTCCGGAATTCATGGAGCGCATGCTCGCCTTCGCAGACAGCAAGTGGCTGCGCATGAACATGGACACCGGCAACACCTTCATCGCCGGCCAGGAACCGCCGCAGTTTCTGTCGCGGTTCATCGACAGGGTGTCTCATGTCCATCTTAAGGACGTGTCACCGTCGCTGGCAGCGGCTGCCCGTGGCGGACAGACCGGGATCGCGGTCAGCCATTGTGCGCTCGGCGATGGCGTCAATGCCGAGAATATCAAGACCTGTCTCGCCATGCTTCGCGACCACGGCTACGACGGCGTACTCAGCCTCGAATGCGAAGGCGCCGCCGGCCCGATGATCGAAACGTCACTGGCCTGGATCCGCGCGACGTGTCGCGATCTCGGCATTTCGCTGAAGTGAGCGCGTCATGAAGCTTGGTATCAATCTCCTTTGCCTGACCGATTTCGTCGAGGAGAGGCATCTCGACAATATCGGCCGGTTGCGCGATCTCGGCTATGATGGCGTCGAAGTGCCGGTTCTGTCGGGCAAGGTCAGTCACTACGAACGCCTGGGCCGCGAACTGGACGGGCTCGGCCTTGGCCGATCCACCACATCGATCGTGCCAACGCCTGAGGCAAACCCCGTCAGTTGCGATGCCGAAGTGCGGGCGCGCGGGCTTTCCCATCTCGACTGGGCGCTGGATTGCGCAATAGCGCTTGGTGCTGAAAGCATGGGCGGGCCGTTTCATGCCCCGATCGGCTTCTTTACCGGCAGGGGCGCCAGCGAAGACGAGTTGAAGTATGGGGCAGACGCGCACCATGCGCTGGCGGAGCGGGCGGCGGCCAACGGCATGCATTTGAGCCTCGAGCCGCTCAATCGCTTCGAGACTTATTTTCTCAACACGATGGAGCAGGCGCGTGCCTATGTGGATCGCGTGGCGCATCCTGCCTTCAAGATCATGTACGACACGTTCCATGCCAATGTGGAGGAGCGTCGGCCGGAGGCGGCGATCCGCCTGATTGGCCAGGATATCGGGGTCTTCCATGTCTCCGAGAACGATCGTGGCATTCCCGGGCGGGGGCATATCGAATTTGGCGCGATGTTCACGGTGTTGAAGGAGATCGGCTATGACGGTTGGCTGACGCTTGAGGCATTCGGCGCCGGGCTGCCGGCGATCGCGACGGCGACCCGCGTCTGGCGGCCGCTGTTTCCCGACTTCGATACGCTCTTTTCCGAGAGCGCGACATTCATCCGCAAGACATGGGCTGCTGCATGAACACGAAACACCCCGCTATCGAGATGCGCGGCATCGCCAAGAGTTTCCCCGGTGTCAAGGCGTTGAAAAACGTCAGCTTCTCCGCGCATTGCGGTGAGGTCCATGCGCTGGCGGGAGAAAACGGTGCCGGCAAGTCGACGCTGATGAAGATCCTCTCCGGCATCTATCGGCCGGACGCAGGCGCGGTTGTCGTAAACGGTGAGGAACGGCATTTCACGCATCCGCTTGCGGCGATCCGCGCGGGCATTGCCGTCATCTATCAGGAATTCTCCCTGCTGCCCGAGCGAACCGTCGCACAGAACATCTTCCTCGGCCGCGAGCCGACGCGCCGGGGTCTGATCGACCACAGGGCGATGAACGACGAAGCGCGGCGCGTGCTTGCGCTCTTCGGCTCGGCGCACCGGATCGAGCCGAGCACCGTTGTCGCTGACCTCGACGTCGCCAGCCAGCAACTGGTGGAGATCGCCAAGGCGGTGTCGCTGGAGGCAAAGGTGATCGTGATGGACGAGCCGACGGCAGCGCTGAACGAGGCCGAATGCGAGGTGCTCTACGGTCTCGTCGACACCTTGAAGAAAAGCGGTGTGGCGATCGTCTACATCACCCACCGCATGCCCGAAATCACGCGGCTGGCCGATCGTGTTACCGTGCTCAAGGATGGCGAGGTGGCGGTTCGCTTCGACCATGTGCCTGAGCCCGAGGCGATCGTACGAGCCATGGTGGGCCGCGACCTTGGCGATTTCTATGCGGAACCGGCAGCACCGCAGGAGATCGGCGGCGTCGTGCTCTCAGTCCGCAACGCCGGCAACGAACGGCTGAAAAATGTGTCCTTCGAACTGCGCGCAGGCGAGATCGTCGGTTTTTCGGGCTTGCAAGGGGCAGGGCGCGTCGCGCTCGCGCAGGCGATATTCGGCCTTTCTCCCTTCACCAAGGGTGAGATCACCCTTTCCGGCAAGCCGGCGCGGTTCACCAGTCCGCGCGAGGCGATCCGCGCCGGGGTCGGGTTGCTGCCGGGCGATCGCAAGGCCGAAGCGCTGGTGTTGATGCAATCGGTCGTCGACAACGGCATGCTTACGTCTCGCGCACTCTCCGGCCTTTCCGGCAATGCCAATGCGACGCCTTTCGTTTCGGCGGAAGCGATGGAAAAGCTGCTGCGCGAACTCGACGTGCGCGCCGGCAGCTTTGCCCAGGACATCAAGGCGCTGTCGGGCGGCAACCAGCAGAAAGCCATCGTTGCGCGCTGGCTGGCGCTGGCGCCTCGGCTGTTGATCTTCATCGAGCCGACACGCGGCATCGACGTCAATGCCAAGGCCGGGATCTACCACCTGATGCGCGATCTCGCGCGCAAGGGCACGGCCATCATGATGGTCTCGTCCGATCTCCCGGAGGTTCTCGGCGTATCCGACCGCATCCTTGTGATGCGGAACGGCGAACTCGTCGCGGCGTTTTCGCGCGGGGCCTCTGAAGCCGATGTGATGTTGGCGGCAACTGGCGAGGAGGCGGTGGCAGCATGAACAAGGCAACTCTCATCCGGCGTCCGGCCTGGCGCATGGAACACTACGCGCCGGCGCTTCTGCTCGGTCTGGCCGTCCTGATCTATGCGGCGATTGCGCTCAGCCTCGGCCTGACACGCTTCCTGACACCGGAGGCGACCGTCTCCATCCTTAACCGGTCCATCGCGCTCGGCATCACCGCCGTTGGACAGACCTTCACCATCCTCGTCGGCTCGATCGACCTGTCGGTGGCCCATCTCATCTCGGCCTCGGCCGTGGTGTCCTCTGCGATCATGAACGGCGACCCTGCGATGATGGTGCCGGCCGTTGCTGCGGTGCTTGTCATGGGGACGGTTGTCGGAACGCTCAACGGGCTCCTGATCACCCGCCTCGATGTCAACCCGCTTATCGCGACGCTCGGCATGGCGCTGATCATTCAGGGCTGTCTTGCCTCCTTTCATGGCCGGTTCGGCGGCTCGGTACCGGATGCGTTCCAGTATTTCGCCTATGGCGAGGTGCTCGGGCTGCCGGTCAGCCTGGTCGTTCTGGCGCTGCTGGTCCTTGGCGCATGGATCGTCCTGCGCTTCACGCGCTTTGGCTCCAACATCTACTCTGTTGGAGGCAACCGCGACACGGCGCGCGCGGCCGGCATCAACACGACGCGGGTCGTCATGGCGAGCCATATCATCTGCAGCCTTTGCGCGGCGCTCGCCGGCCTCTATTTGGCCAGCCGCCTGAAATCCGGTTCGCCCTGGATCGGCACGGAGGGCGCCTATGATCTGGAATCGATCGCCGTCGTCGTCATCGGCGGCACAATCCTCTCCGGCGGCAAGGGTGGGATCTGGGGCACTGTTGCCGGCGTGATCATTTTCTCGCTGATCGATTCCATCTTCAATCTCGCCGGCATTGACGCCTTCGCCAAGCAGGTAATGCGCGGCATCATCATCGTCGCCGCCGTCGCCTTTTACGCAGTCCGTTCAAAGAGGATAGTGGCATGATCCAGGAAACCGTCGGCTCCGCAAAGACGCGCGGCGTGGCAAGCATTGGGCGGCTGCCGAAGATCAATCCCGTCTTCTTCGTGCTGGCAGCCCTTCTCGTCGCCATCACGTTTTCGAACCCGAACTTCATCGAGCCCACGGGCTACATGAATTTCCTGAAGCGAGCCGCTCCTCTTGCAATCCTTGCGGCCGGCCAAATCTACGTCATCGTCTCCGGCGGCTTTGACCTTTCGGCTGGCTCGCTCATCACGCTGACGGTCGTCGGCTCGTCGATGCTGCTCGACAACAGTGCCGATGCGACCTGGTGGGTGATTGCGGTCATGTATGCGTTGGGGTTCGCCGTCGGCGTGGTGAACGGCCTGGTCGTTTCCTATCTGCGGGTGCCGTCATTGATCGCCACGCTCGGCATGATGATCACGCTCAATGGTGCTGCCTTCATGTGGTCGAGCGGATCACCGCGCGGCTACCTGCCGGAGACGTTCCGCTTCTTCGGGCGCGCCAGCCTTCAGGGCATTCCATTGATCCAGTTCCTGCCGGTGGCATTGCTGGTGCTGTTGGTCGTCGGCTTCATCTTGTTCTGGCTCATGCATCGCACCAATCTCGGGCGCATGCTGCATGCGCTCGGCGACAATCCGCGCGCGGCGCAGATGTCGGGTGTGCCGATCGAGAGGGTGCGCATCATCGCCTTTGTCGCCTCGTCGCTGAGCGCGGTGACGGCTGGCATCCTGCTCGGTGGATTTGCGGGCGTATCAACCGATGTCGGCGTCGGCTACGAGCTGCAGGCGATCACCGCCTGCGTGATCGGCGGAGCGCAGCTTCTCGGCGGCCGCGGCTCCGTGCCCGCCTCGATTGCAGGCGCGCTGACGCTGACCGCCATCTTCACGCTGCTCAACTTCATCGGACTGCCGAAGCCGACGCGCGATGTCGTCCAGGGCTTGATCCTGATCGCCGCAGTCGTGCTTGCAACCTACCGGCGCAACCGCGCCGGCGGGACCTGATTTCGAGGGTCAGAGCGGTTGCGGGCGCTTTCCGCATTCCGCTCCAGGCCATCGGGAGGAACTGAAAAATCATGATCAATGGGAGTGAGACATGAAAAAATTGCTGACCGCCGCACTTTCGGCTGCGCTCGTCGCCGGCACGGCGCATAGCCAACGGCTGAACTTCGACGATACTGCCGAGTTCGACAGACAGCGGACGCTGCTGACGGCCAAGGCCAATGGTCCGGAAGGGGAGCCTTGGGAGCAGTACTACGGCGACCAGATGGCCGACACCGCAAAGCACAAGAAGCCAGGTCCCTACACGATCTGCTTTTCGAACGCCGGCGTGAACAATGCCTGGCGGGTAACCGGCTGGACGAACATGCAGGCCGAAGTAAAGCTCCATCCGGAAATCAAGGAGCTCATTCACGTCGATGCCGAAGGGTCCGACGACAAGCAGATCGCTGACATCGACGACCTCATCAACGGCGGCAAATGTTCCGCCCTCATTGTCTCGCCGAATACGACGGCAGCCCTGACGCCTGCAGTCGAGAAGGCTTGTGCGAAGCTTCCGGTGATCGTCTTTGACCGCGGCGTCAACACCAAATGCCCGGTCACCTTCATCCATCCGGTGGGTGGTTACGGCTTCGGTATCCAGGCAGGCGAGTTCGTGGCGGCCACGGCACCCGCGGGCGCCGACGTCCTGATGCTGCGCATCGTACCGGGTGTCGATGTGCTCGAGACCCGCGCGTCCGCAGCCAAGCGCATTTTCAAGGAGACAGGGCTGAACGTCATCGGCGAGGAATTCACCGAGGGCGACAATGCCAAGACCAAGTCGATCGTCGAAGACTACCTGCAACGCGGCAAAATCGACGCGATCTGGATGGACGCTGGTGCCACAGCAGTTGCAGCCCTCGAAGCCTTCGAGGATGCGGGCCTGCCGCCCCCGATCATTACCGGCGAGGACCAGCAGGACTTCCTGGTCAAGTGGAAGTCGGAAGGCTTTAAGGCGATAGCCCCGACCTATCCGACCTACCAATGGCGCACGCCAATCATCGCGGCAGTGAAGGTGCTGCAGGGCGAGGCAGTGCCGGGTCCGGAATGGGTAATGCCGCAGCCGGCGATCACGGCAGAAACGCTCGATCAATATGTCGACGCCAAGATGCCCCCGCTGCATCACGCCATGTGCGGCTGCGAGAAGCTGCCGGACTATCCCGCCGCCTGGGGTGGAAAATAAGCTTGAAGACCGAGCCGCTTGCGGCTCGGTCTCAGTCCCATCAGCTGAGTAGCAAGCCCAGCTTTCTCATCGTCTTGAGCGGCCTTCGGCTGACGGCACGAAGCGTGCAGCCGCTACGGCCGTGTCAACAGCATCGAGATGCCCTGTCCGACGCCGATGCACATGGTGGCGATCGCACGCTTGGCACCCTGCGCTTCGAGCTCCAACGCGGCGGTCAACGCCAGGCGTGCACCGGACATGCCGAGCGGATGGCCGAGCGCGATGGCGCCGCCGTTCGGATTGACACGGGGCGCATCGTCGGCAAGCCCCAGTTGCCGCATGCAGGCGAGCGCCTGCGCTGCAAAGGCCTCGTTCAACTCGACGACATCGATGTCGCCGATGCCGAGACCAAAACGTTCCAGGAGCTTGTGCGTGGAAAAGACCGGTCCGATGCCCATGATGCGTGGGGCAACACCGGCCGTTGCCATGCCGTCGACGCGGGCCAAGGGCTGAAGTCCGTAGCGCTCGACCGCGCCGGCTGAGGCGAGAATGAGCGCGGCCGCGCCGTCGTTGACGCCCGATGCGTTGCCCGCGGTTACCGTGCCATTGGCGCGGAACGGCGTCGGCAGGCTCGCAAGCTTTTCGAGCGTCGTCTCGCGCGGATGTTCGTCGTGTTCGACGTGGGTCGTCTCGCCCTTGCGTCCCTTGATCGCGTAGGCGGCGATCTCGCGGGCGAGACGCCCGCTCTTTTGCGCAACTGCCGCGCGCGCCTGGCTGCGCAGTGCAAAGGCGTCCTGATCTTTGCGGGAGATGGAAAATTCGGCGGCGACGTTTTCGGCGGTCTCCGGCATCGAGTCGATGCCGTATCGGTCTTTCATGGCCGTGTTGATGAAGCGCCAGCCGATCGTCGTGTCGTGGATCTCGGTGCTGCGCTGGAACGGGCTTTCGGCCTTCGGCATGACGAAGGGCGCACGCGACATGCTTTCGACGCCGCCGGCGACCACGATTTCGGCCTCTCCCAGCCGGATCGCGCGAGCGGCATAACCGACCGCGTCCAGACCGGAACCGCACAGCCGGTTGATCGTCGTTCCGGCGACCGTCTCCGGTAGCCCGGCGAGCAAGGCGGCCATGCGGGCGACGTTGCGATTGTCCTCACCCGCCTGGTTGGCGCAGCCAAGTACGACCTCGTCGATCGCTTCGGCCGGAATGGATGCTACGCGCGCCAGCGCCTCGCGGATGACATGGGCCGCAAGATCGTCCGGGCGGGCGCTCGAGAGTGCTCCGCCGTAGCGGCCGATGGGGGTTCGCACGCCGCCGACGATGTAGGCTTCAGCCATGAGATTTATCCTTTGCTTTGCCCGGCTGCAAACATCGGCCCTCCCTTGTGCGCGGGAAATCCGTAGCCGTTGATCATCACGAGATCGATGTCGCCGGGACGCGCGGCGATGCCTTCGGCGAGCAGCGCCTTGCCTTCGTCGCACATGGCGTTCAGAAGCCGGTTCATGATCTCATCGGATTTAAAGGCGCGCGGCGTGATGCGCTTGGCTGCCCGCGCCGTTTCGATCATCGCCGTGACGTCGGGATCAACGGTGCGCTCACCATCGGGATAGGCGTACCAGCCGCGGCCACTCTTGCGGCCGAGACGGCCGGCCTCGCAGAGCCTGTCGGCGATTTCGACATAGCGTGCGGCAGGATCGCGTGTTGCCGCCTGTCGCTTGCGTCGTGCCCAGGCAATCTCCAGTCCGGCCATGTCGTTGACGGCGAAGATGCCCATCCGAAAGCCATAGGCCTCGAGCGCGGCGTCGATCTCCTGCGGCAGTGCCCCATCTTCCAGCATGAACTCCGCCTCGCGGCGATAGGCCGAGAAAATGCGGTTGCCGATGAAGCCTTCGGTGACCCCGGTTACGACCGGCAGCTTGCCGAGGCGTTTGACGAAGGCAAGCGCCGTCGCCAGGACGTCCGGCGCGGTCTTGGCGCAATCAACGACTTCGACGAGCCGCATCACGTTGGCGGGCGAAAAGAAATGCAGGCCCACCACCCGTGATGGATCGACCGTCGCCGCCGCGATCGCATCGGGGTCGAGATAACTGGTGTTGGTCGCGAGGATGGCGCCCGGTGCGACTATGTCGTCAAGCTTCTGAAACAACTCCGTCTTGACCTGGAGGTCGTCGAACACCGCTTCGATGACGAGGTCAGCTTTCGCGAGCTCAACGGCTTCTGCGGTGGTCTGCAGCCGCGCGAGGCATTCGTCGCGTCCGTCAGCAGTCAATCGTCCAGCCCGCACGGTCTTGCCGAGCGTCTCGGCAATGCGTGCCCGTCCGCCGGCTGCGGCTTCTTCCGTCTGCTCGAAGGCGACCACGCGGTAGCCGGAGGTCAAGGCGGAGACCGCGATGCCGGACCCCATCAGCCCGGTGCCCACGACACCGACGATCGCGATCGGCCGAGGCGAAACCTTGTCGAGCCCTTCGACCTTGCCGGCGGCGCGCTCCGCAAAAAACACATGCCTGAGGGCCGCTGACTCGACCGAATCCCGCAGACGCCGGAAAGTCGCGCGTTCCTCAGCCAGTCCTTGCTTCAGGTCGAGTTCACCGGCTGCCTTAACGAGGCGGATTGCCTCGGCGGGGGCAGCCTGGCCGCGGGCCTTTGCCAGAACCTTCGCTTCCACCGCGCCGACGGCTTTGGCGTGCGCAGGCGGGACGGCGATCATGCCGGTCCGACGGAGCGGCTTGCCAGCTTGCTCTTGAACGAAAGCCAGAGCGACAGCGACAGGATCGGCGGCAATGCTGTCGGCAAGCCCAAGCGCCACAGCTTCGGCGGCCTTCACGGCACGACCGGTTCCGATGAGATCGATCGCCATGACCGTGCCGATCAGGCGTGGCAAGCGCTGCGTACCGCCAGCACCCGGGACGAGCCCGAGCTTTACCTCGGGCAGGCCGAACGACACCTTCTCGCCGGCAATCCGGCCGTGGCAGGCAAGCGCCACCTCGCAGCCGCCGCCAAGGGCGGCGCCGTTGACGGCTGCGGCAACCGGCTTGTCGAAGGTCTCGATGCGCTCGATCACTTCGGGAAGCAGCGGGTCGACCGGCGGCTTGCCAAACTCCCTGATATCCGCGCCGCCGATGAAGGTATTGCCGGCGCCGGTGATGACGAGACCCGCAATCGTCGACCGTTCGGCAACATGGTCAAGCGCCACCATCAGGCCGGAACGGACATGCGCGGAGAGCGCGTTGACGGGCGCGTTGTCGATGGTAACGAGGAGAACGCCACCTTCAAGTCGGGCGGAAACGCTTTCGGAAAATCGGATCTCGGTCATGCTGCCAAACCTCAATCGGGGACGACGGCCGTTGCCTGGATCTCGATCTTGGCGCGGTCTTCGACGAGCGAGACGACCTGCATCGCAGCCATGGCCGGGAAATGCCGGCCGATGATGTCGCGATAGGCCTGACCGATGCCGCGCAGATTGCCGACATATTCCTGCTTGTCGGTGAAGTACCAGGTCATGGTGGTGATGTGCTGCGGTTCGGCGCCGCCGGCCGCAAGCACGGCGACCACGTTCTTCAGCGTCTGGCGCACCTGCTCGACGAAATCGTCGGTCTCGAACTCGGACCGCGCGTTCCAGCCGATTTGGCCGCCGATGAAGACGGTGCGGCCTTTGGCCGAGACGCCGTTGGCATAGCCGATGGGCTTAGCCCAGCCTTCAGGTTGCAGGATGGTGTGCATCGGTCGTCTCCAGATGTTGTGTCAGCGCGGCGCGGATATCGTCCGGCCAGGCACAAGAAGCGTGATTGTCGAGCGAGGTGGCAACGACCCGCTGTTTTGCTGTCCAGAGCACGGTGCCTCTCTCCGAGACCGTGTGCTCCATGTCGAGCGACGAGCGGCCAATGCCGCGCACCGCCAGCGCGAAATCCAGATCGTCGCCCTGGAAGCCCGGTCGAGAGAAGGTGAGATCGAGGCGCACCGTCGGCACGCCGATCCGCCGCTCGTCGTTCATGGCTTTCCAGGGAAAGCCGAGCGAGGCGAAGAAGTCCTCCGTCACCCCGACAAGAATATTGAGATAGGACGGGAAGTAGGCGATCCCCGAGGGGTCGCAGTCTCCGAACCGCAGTGGTCTCGTGGTCCTGAACATCGATGCCGACCTCAGTTCGCAAAGGCGGCAATGCCGGTGATGGCACGGCCGAGGATCAGCGCATGGATGTCGTGCGTACCCTCATAGGTGTTGACCACTTCCAGATTGACGAGGTGGCGGGCCACCGGAAATTCGTCCGAAATGCCGTTGCCGCCGAGCATGTCGCGCGCAGTTCTGGCGATTTCCAACGCTTTTCCGCAGGAGTTGCGCTTGAGGATCGAGGTCAGTTCGACCGGCGGATTGCCTTCATCCTTCATGCGCCCGAGGCGCAGGCAGCCCTGCAGGCCAAGGGCGATTTCGGTTGCCATGTCCGCGAGCTTCTTCTGGATCAGCTGGTTGGCGGCAAGCGGCCGGCCGAACTGCTTGCGGTCGATCACGTATTGCCGCGCCGTGTCATAGCAGGACTCGGCTGCACCAAGGGCGCCCCAGGCGATGCCGAAGCGCGCGGAGTTGAGGCAGGTGAAGGGGCCCTTCAGTCCTGTCACCTCGGGCAGCATGTTTTCGTCCGGCACGAAGACCTCGTCCATGACGATCTGGCCGGTGATCGATGCCCTTAAGCCCACCTTGCCGTGGATCGCCGGCGCGCTGAGACCCTTCCACCCCTTTTCGAGGATGAAGCCGCGGATGGTGCCATCTGACGTCTTTGCCCAGACGACGAACACGTCGGCTATCGGCGCATTGGAGATCCATGTCTTTGAACCGGACAGCAGATAGCCGCCATCGACCTTGGCGGCCTTGGTGATCATCGATCCGGGATCAGAACCGTGGTCTGGCTCGGTCAGGCCAAAGCAGCCGATCTTGGTGCCGGCAATCAGTCCTGGCAGGTATTTGCGCTTCTGCGCTTCACTGCCGAAGGTATGGATCGGCACGATGACGAGCGAAGACTGCACGCTCATCATCGAGCGGTAGCCGCTGTCGATGCGTTCGACCTCACGGGCGATCAGGCCGTAGGAAACGTAGTTGAGGCCGGCGCCCCCGTATTCCTCCGACACCATCGGACCGAGCAGGCCGAGTTCGCCCATCTCGGCAAAGATCGACGGATCGGTTTTCTCGTGGCGGAATGCCTCCTGGACGCGCGGAGCCAGACGGTCTTCGGCATAGCGCGCAGCGGTCTGGCGCACCATGCGTTCTTCTTCGCTCAACTGCTGATCCAGGTTGAACGGGTCCTGCCAGTCGAATGACGCCTTCGAACCATGCATGTTCGACACCCCTTGTTATCGTCCCGTGCCCTTCATCAGCTCGCGGCCGATGATGAGCTTTTGAACCTCGGTCGCGCCCTCGTAGATTCTGAGCGCGCGGATCTCGCGATAGAGCCGCTCGGTGATCTCGCCGACGCGCACGCCGCGGCCGCCAAAGAGCTGCAGCGCCTGGTCGATGACCCATTGCGCGTTCTCGGTCGCGGTCATCTTGGCCATCGCCGCTTCGCGCG
Organism: Ensifer sp. ENS02; assembly: GCF_014851885.1. Classification (NCBI taxonomy): domain Bacteria; kingdom Pseudomonadati; phylum Pseudomonadota; class Alphaproteobacteria; order Hyphomicrobiales; family Rhizobiaceae; genus Ensifer; species Ensifer sp. ENS02. Next base: position 129,692 of record NZ_JACVAO010000011.1, read on the forward strand.
TCGTTGGTCGTTTCTGCACGTCGCGTTGCCACGCCGTGCGGCCGATCAGGAGTGCTGCCGCGTCGATAGCGGTCGCCATCTCGCCAAGTGTGCTTTGCGCCGTCGGCAGATCGCCAAGGGTCGCGCCGAACATCCTGCGGCTCTTCGCGTGGGCCACCGCCTCGTCAAGCGCGCGCCGGGCAAATCCGATCGCGGCGGCTGCCACGGACGGGCGGAAAATGTCGAGGGTGCGCATGGCGATCTTGAAGCCTTCGCCAGACGCGCCCAGAAGTTGCGACGCCGGGATGCGGCAATTGTCGAAACGAAGGCGGGCGAGCGGATGCGGCGCAATCGTCTCGATGCGCTCGGGGATGGTAAAGCCCGGCGTATCGGCGAAGACCACGAAGGCGGAAATGCCGCGCGTACCCGGCGCCTCGCCTGTGCGGGCAAAGACGGTATAGACGTCGGCGATGCCGCCGTTCGAGATCCAGGTCTTTTCACCGTCGAGTACGAAATGATCGCCATCCCGGCGCGCAGCGCACGCCATCGCCGCGACATCCGAGCCGGCCTCGGGTTCGGAAAGCGCAAAGGCGGAGATCCATTCGCCGCGGGCGACCTTGGACAGGACGGCGTGTTTCAACGCCTCGGAGCCGGACAGGCTGATCGCACCCGTCCCGAGGCCCTGCATGGCGAAGGCAAAGTCGGCAAGCCCGTCTGTGTAGGCGAGCGTTTCGCGGATGAGGCAGAGCGACCGGCTGTCGATCTCGTCGCTAGCACCGCCGAACGCCTTTGGCACGCAATGGCGAAGCACGCCTGCAGTACCGAGTGCCGCGACCAGCTGCTTGCAGGCGGCATCGACATCAGCGTGATCGATCTCGCCGAGGCCGCCACGAGCCACGAAGGCGTCGAGTTCCGCAGCGAGCGCACGGTGACTGTCATCGTAGAACGGCCAGTCGAGATGATCGCGGGAAGGTGGGCGCAAGGTCGTGCCATGGGAACTCATGCTCAGTTCCCCTTGAATTCAGGCTTCGCCTTGGCGGCAAAGGCCTCGAAGGCGCGGCGGAAGTCGCCGGTCGCCATGCAGATCGCTTGCGCCTGGGCTTCCGATTCGATCAGTTGGTCGATACCCATCGCCCATTCCTGGTCGAGCATCTTCTTGGTCATCGCATGGGCAAACCAGGGGCCGTCGGCGATACTGCGTGCAAATTTCTGGGCTTCGGCAAGCAGCGACGGACGCTCATGCAGAGCATTGTAGAAGCCCCAGGCGTGGCCTTCCGACGCGGTCATGACGCGGCCGGTGAAGAGCAGGTCGGCGGCGCGGCCCTGGCCGATGATGCGGGGAAGAATGCCGCAGGCGCCCATGTCGGCGCCGGCCAGCCCGACGCGGGTAAAGAGAAAGGCCGTCTTCGCCTCGAGCGTTGCCACACGGAAGTCCGAGGCCATGGCCAGAATGGCACCGGCGCCGGCGCAGATGCCGTCGACGGCTGCTATGACCGGCTGCGGGCAGGCGCGGATCTGGCGGACCAGTTCGCCGGTCATGCGGGTAAAATCCAGCAGATCGGGCATCGGCATACGCGTCAGCGGCTCGATGATCTCGAACACGTCGCCACCGGATGAAAAGTTGTCACCGGCGCCGGCCAGCACGACCGCGCGCACGTCGCTGGCGCGGGCAAGCGAGCGGAAAAGATCGCAAAGTTCCTCGTAGCTTTCGAAGGTCAGCGGGTTCTTCTTTTCCGGACGATTGAGGGTGATCGTGGCGACGCGTCCGTCAGCATCCGTTTCGAACAGGAAGTGCTTGGCCTTGTGGTCTTTGAAGGCGCGCTTCTTGGCCTGCATCGGGTTTGTCATCTCTATCCTCCAAGAACTTCGCCGCCGGCGACAGCGATCGCCTGACCAGTGATTGCCGTCGCCTTTTCCGAGACGAGCCACGAGACCGTGTGGGCGACTTCTTCCGGCGTCACCAGGCGTCCCTGCGGGTTGGAGCGAGCAAGGCTGGCGCGCGCTTCCTCGCGCGAACGGCCGGTCTTTTCGCTGATCGTATCGAGCGCGCCGTCGATCAGCGGCGTGTCGGTGAAGCCGGGGCAGACGGCATTGACGGTGACGTCGGTGCGCGCAAGCTCAAGCGCCAGTGCCCTCGTCAAGCCGATGACGCCGTGCTTCGACGCGCAATAGGCCGAAACATAAGCATAGCCGGTCAGGCCCGCGGTGCTCGCAACGTTGACGATCCGGCCGTTGCCGGCCCGCCGCACGGAGGCAAGCGCTGCCTGCGTCACCAGATAGACGCCGGTGAGGTTGATGGAAAGCACCCGCTGCCAAAGCGCGAAGTCGGTCTTTTCGAACGGCGCCGAGGGCGCTTCGCCGGCGCAGTTGACGAGAACGGCAATCTCTCCGGCTTCAGCGATCGCAGCCGTGATACCTTGCTCGACGGCCTGCGGGTTGGTCACATCGAAGCCGTCACGGACAAAGGCCTGTCCGCCGGCAGCAAGGATGTCGCCCCGTACCGCTTCAAGCGGTGCTGCGCGCCGACCGGCGAGGCTGACGATGTGGCCGTCGGCGGCGAGCCTAAGGGCAATCGCCTTGCCGATACCGCTGCCGGCGCCTGTGACGAGGGCGTGCCTTGTCATGGCTTGCCTGCCGTCGTTGCGGCGCGCGCCAGGTTGTTCACGTACTGGGCCCGAGCCGAATGGTACTGTTTCGGCCAGGGCTCGCCGTCATAGCCAATCTTTGCCGCCTCGTGCATCACGAAGGACGGATCGGCCAGATGCGGGCGGGCAATCGCGCAGAGATCGGCTCGACCGGCTGCGATGATCGAATTGGCGTGGTCGGCCTCGGAAATCGCCCCGACCGCAATGGTCGGAACCTGGATCTCGTTGCGGATCTTATCGGAAAATGGCGTCTGGAACAGGCGACCATAGACCGGTTTTTCTTCTTTCACCACCTGGCCGGACGAGCAGTCGATCATGTCGGCGCCCGCCTCCTTGAACAGGCGGGCGAAAATTGCCGCGTCCTCGGGCGTGTTGCCGCCCTCGTGCCAGTCATGGGTCGAGAGGCGAACCGACATCGGCCGGTCCTCGGGCCAGACTTTACGCACTGCGTGGAACACTTCGAGCGGGAAGCGGGCGCGGGCGGCGTGATCGCCGCCATAGTCGTCGGTGCGCAGATTGGTAAGCGGCGACAGGAAGCTCGACAGCAGGTAGCCGTGCGCGACGTGCAGTTCGAGGATATCGAAACCGAGGTCACGGGCCCGTTCGGTGGCCCGCACGAAATCGGTGACGACCCGGTCCATATCCTCCCGCGTCATTTCGCGCGGCATGTCCGAATGCTTGAGGTAGGGCAGGGCGGACGCGGAGATGAGTGGCCAGCCGCCTTCGGCCAAGGGCTGATCGATCCCCTCCCAGGCGACCTTTGTCGCGCCCTTGCGGCCGGCATGGCCGAGCTGGATGCCGATCTTGGCGGGGGTCTGCTGGTGTACGAAATCGACGATGCGCTTGAAGGCCTGGGCCTGCTCGTCGCTCCAGAGCCCCAGACATCCGGGCGTGATGCGGGCATCGGCCGACACACAGGTCATTTCCGGGAAGACGAGCGCCGCACCGCCCATGGCGCGCGCGCCGAGATGAACGAGATGAAAATCGTTCGGCACGCCGTCGGCTGCCGAATACATCGCCATCGGCGAAACCACGATGCGGTTCTTCAGCGTCAGGCCGCGGAGCTTGAACGGCGTAAACATCGGCGGCGGAACCGCCCCGTTCGCCGCCGGCGCCACACCGGCGCGTTCGGCAAACCAGCGCTCGAAGCCTTCGAGCCAGTCCTTGTCGCGCAGGCGAAGGTTCTCGTGGCTGATGCGCTGCGAGCGGGTCAGCATCGAATACATGAACTGTTCGGGCTCCAGCGTGTCGGCATAGCGCGTGCCGACCACTTCGAACCATTCCATCGCATTGCGGGCCGCATTCTGGATGCGGGCGACATCGACGCGGCGCACCTCTTCGTAAGCCGACAGCACGGCGGGAATGTTTGCCTTGTCGTGGCCCAGAATATCGAACTGGCGGGTGAGCTCGATCGCGTCATCGATCGCAAGCTTGGTGCCCGAGCCGATGGCGAAATGGGCCGTGTGGGCACTGTCGCCCATCAACACGACATGGCTGTGGCCGTTGAAATGGCTCCACTTTTCGCAGATCAGCCGGCCGAAGTTCAGCCAGGCGGAGCCGCGCAAGTGCCGCGCATTGGTCATCAGCTTGTGGCCGTCGAGCGTGCCTTCAAAGAGCTTTTCGCAGAACGCGATCGACTGGTCCTGGTCCATCTGGTCGAGGCCATGGGCGCGGAAGACGTCGTCGGTGGTCTCAACGATGAAGGTCGAGGTGTTCTCGTCGAAGCGGTAGATATGCGCCTGGAACCAGCCATGCTCGGTGCGCTGGAAGTCGAAGGTGAAGGCGTCGAACTTCTTGTCCGTGCCGAGCCAGACATAGCGGTTCGGCCGGATCACCATGTCCGGATTGAAGATGTCGGCGTATTTGTTGCGGATCCTTGAGTTGACGCCGTCGGAGGCGATGATCAGATCGGCGTCGGCGAACTGCTCGTCGCTTTCCACGTCCTGCTCGAACAGCAGTTCGACGCCGAGTTCGAGGCAGCGTTCCTGGAGGATGTTGAGCATCTTCTTGCGGCCGATGCCAACGAAGCCGTGGCCGGTCGTGCGGATCTTGCGGCCCTTGAAGACCAGCTCGATGTCGTCCCAATGGTTGAAGGAAACCTCGATCGCCTCGGCGGTCTCCGGGTCCCATTGCCGCATCGACTGCATGGTCGCGTCCGAAAAGACGACGCCCCAGCCGAATGTGTCAAAGGGGCGGTTCCGTTCGACGACGGTGACGTGATGCTCCGGATGCTGCCGCTTCATCAGCAGCGCAAAATAAAGGCCGGCAGGCCCGCCACCGATACAGACGATCCGCATGTCGTTCTCCTCCCGAGTTCCGGCTGCGCGTCACCGTCGAGCTGGCACAAGTGGCCATGCTGGACTGTTGCAAGCAGGGTGGACTCGTTCAGGAGAAATTTCAAGCTTAAAATTGTTTTGGGCAGATGGGAAGCCGACGCCGGGCGCTCGCAGCGCCGCCGAGCGGCGTCGCATCGCTTCGGGGCCGGTGCGGCAGAAAGTAAGGCAGTTGTAGGCAGAAGCGCCGTGAACTCAGGAATTTCGCGCGAGCGAGGCGATGATCGACCGCTTGAGTGTGGCAAGCTCATCCATCAGCACGCCGCCTTCCTTGGCCGGAAGGCCGGCAAACAGATCCGAGATCCAGTCGGCATGGCTTGCTGCCATCTTCTCGAATTCGGCGCGGCCGAAGGGGGTAAGCGCGATGATCTGGACACGCCGGTCGGTCGGAAGCGTCGTGCGGCTGATGTGGCCGCTCTCGGTCAGCCGTTCCACCAGCACCGTGATGTTGCCGGGGGAGACCATCATGCGCTTGGAGACTTCGCCAAGCACCATGCCGTCAGGCGCACGCTCGAGCTGGGCCATCAGGTCGAAACGCGGCAAGGTCGAATCGAATTCTTCCCGCAACCGCCGACGGATTTCGCTTTCGACAAGTGTCGAACAGGTCAAGAGACGCAGCCATAGCCTGAGCTCTGCACGGTGATCGCCCGGAGCCTCGAGCGCCTTGGTCTCGCCATCGACCCATTCCGGCGAGGTGTCGAACTTGTCTTCACCCATCATTCCCAACGTCCGCTTCCAACCCTTGGCCGCAAATCAGCGGCTCTTTCGTTTTTCTGCTTTTAGAGAGGTAAGCAGGTCTTGGACAGGTTGTCACGGGCCGTCATTTGGACGCAAGCCCAGGTACCGACTGGGCGAGCAGCGGCGACGCGCGACCGCCATCCTCGGACTGGACATAGACGTTGACGGTAAAGCCGATGTGCTCGGCCATCAGGATGCGGGCACGCTCGATATCGCGATCGAGTGCTGCCTCCATCAGCTCGGTATGGTGCTCGATCGCCATCGCGTCCTCAAGCGCCGAAACGGCCTCCTCGTAGCCTGCGCTCATACCGGCGGCGGCCCTAATCGTCGGCGCCAGACTTAGGAAGCGGTGGTGACGGCGAAGCTGGTCGGAGATCGTCGCCTGAAAGCGCGTGAGCCAGCGCGACCTCGCAGCGCTGATCAAGGCCGTATGAAACCAGGCATGCTTCTCGTCCCATTCGTCGACTTCGCTCTCGGAGAAACGCTCGACGGAAACCTTGCAGCGCGACAGCCGGTAGTGTGCCGTGACGACGGCGGATTCCCAGGCGCTGTCGCCGTTCTCGATCGACTCGATGAGCAGCGGCATTTCGACGGCAAGGCGGGCGCGGGTGAGGTCGTCGAGTTCCTCGCGTGACACCGGAGCAACAGCAAAGCCGCGATTACTGATGGCGGTCACCAGCCCTTCCGCCTCCAGCCGCGACAGAGCCTCGCGTAGCGGTGTCCAGCCGATCCCGTAGCTTTCGCGCAGCGTGCTCAGCTTCATCGGCGCGCCCGGCTTCAGCCGCGTCGAAAGAATGTCGCGGCGCAGCAACCGGTATGCCGATTCCGTTTTGGTCGACTGTTCGTGGTCCTGCATCAGGTTCCCTTAGCGCCCACACCGGGTCGATACAAATATATATAGTTCTGCGCCTCATGTGAAAATATATATATTAATTTGACAAGAGGCCGGAGCGGTTCCATGATCCGCGCAAGCCGCCGAGGAGGGCGGTAACGCTCGTCAAATTCTGGGAGGGATGTATGAGCAGGCTTAAGAGCACGTGGCTTTCGGGATTGGTTGTCGCCGGTGCAATGGCATGGGGACTGGGACAAGCGGCCGCTGATCCGATCCGCATCGGCATCGCCAATTTTGGCGAGCATCCGCAATTGAACGCATCGATCGCCGGCTTCAAGAAGGCGCTGGCCGAAAACGGCTTCGTCGAAGGCAAGGACGTCGTCTACACGGAGAGCCACACCAATTTCGACGCCTCGCTGGTGCCGCAGATGATCGCCAAGCTGCAGGCCGAACAGCCGAAACTGGTCTACACGATCACCACGCCCGTCTCGCAGATCGCCAAGAAGGCGCTCGCCGGCTCCGGCATTCCGGTCGTCTTCTCCGCCGTTACCGATCCGGTGGCCGCCAAGCTCGTTCCGTCTTGGGAGGCCGGTGACGACGGCATGACCGGTGCGACCGACCTTCAGGACGTGGCCGCCGTCATGGCCTTCACCCACAAGCTGCTGCCGAACGCGAAGCGCTTTGGCGTGCCCTATAATCCGGGTGAGGCGAACGACCAGGCCCTGCTCGACAAGATCAAGGAAGCAGCGCCTGACGCAGGCTTCGAGGTCGTGGAGGTCGGCGTCGACAATGTCAACGACATCCAGCAGCGCATCGCCTCCTTCGCCGGCAAGGCCGACGTGATCTATACGCCCGCATCGAACCTGTTGCAGCCGGCGATCGGTGCTGTGTCGGCAGCCGCGCGCCAGGCGCAGATCCCGATCGTAAACTCCGACGACGGTGCAGTGCGTGACGGCGTCGTACCGGCAAGCTTTGCGGTCAACTATGAGCAGGTCGGCGTCAATGCCGGCAAGATCGCTGCTCAGATCCTCAAAGGTGCAGACCCGAAGACGATCGCGCCGTCGCGCCCGGCCTATGAGGATCACGCGCCGCTGATCTCGAAGAAGGCTGCCGCTGCCTTCGGCATCGAAGTGCCGGCAGCGCTCGCGACCGAATGCAACTGCGTGGTCGATTGATCTCCGTCTTGTCTCTTCAGTGACGGCGCCCCGAGCGCCGTCATCTCATAAGTTAAGGGGGAGCCAATGCTGGAAATCAGATCGGCCCGCAAAGTTTTCTACAAGGGGCAGGCGGACGAAAAAGTCGCGCTCGACGGCCTCAATCTCAGCCTTGCCACGGGCGAATTTGGCGTCGTCATCGGTTCCAACGGCGCCGGCAAGAGCAGCATGCTCAACGCCATTTCGGGTGCATTGGTGCTCGATAGCGGCCAGATCGTCATCAATGGCGACGACGTGACCGCAACGCCCGTACACAAGCGCGCGATGCGGCTTGCCCGCGTGTTCCAGGACCCGATGCGCGGCACCGCCGCCTCGATGACGGTGGCCGAAAACATGCTGCTTGCCGAATTGCGCAGCAACAAACGCACCCTGCGGCGCGGCCTGAACGCGACGCGGCTCGCCACCTACAGGGAACGCTTGTCGCTGCTCGGGCTCGGCCTTGAAAACCGCCTCGACACACGGGTGGAGCTGCTTTCCGGCGGCCAGCGGCAATCGCTGTCCTTGATCATGGCGGTCGGCGGCGAGCCGGAACTGCTGCTGCTCGACGAACACACCGCAGCGCTTGATCCGCGCACTGCCGATATCGTCATGCAGGCGACGATCCGCGCGGTCGAAGCCCTGAAGCTGACAACGCTGATGGTGACGCACAACATGCAGCACGCGGTGGATTTCGGTCACAAGGTCATCATGCTCGACGCCGGGCGCGTCCGTCTCGAAATCGACGGCAAGGAAAAGGCGCAGACGACCGTGCCGGATCTGATCGGCCACTTCTCCGTCAAAACCGACCGCATGTTCCTGGCGAGCTGACGATCATGGATATTCTTCAAAATACCTTCGCGAGCTTCGTCTCGCTCGTTCCCGTCACGCTCGCGCAGAGCCTGATCCTCGCCTTCGTCGTGCTCGGGATCATGATCCCGTTCCGCATGTTGAGCTTCCCGGATCTGACCAGCGAGGGTGCGTTTCCGCTCGGCGGCTGCGTCTGCGGCGTGCTGATGGCGGCGGGCATGTCGCCGCTCGCCGCGATCGCTATCGCACTTCTCGCCGGATTCGTTGCCGGCTGCTGCACGGCCTTCATCCATCTGCGGTTCCGGATCCACACGCTGCTCGCCGGCATCCTGATGATGACGATGCTTTATTCGATCAACCTCAGGATCATGGGTCGCTCGAACCTCTCGGTCTTCGGTGCGCCAACGGTGTTCGACTGGGCGCCGGGGCTGCAGCCGGGCTTCCCCGCAAGCAAGATCGTCGTCGCGGGCCTGATCGCACTCATTGTCTTCGTCCTGCTCTACCACTTCTTCCGCACGGAGAAAGGCACGGCCGTTCGCGCCGTCGGCGCCAATCCCGATATGGCTGAAGCTCAAGGGATCAATGTCTGGATGGCGACGATCGGTGGCGTTGGGCTTGCGGGTGCGTTTTCGGCGGCAGGCGGCGCGCTGATGGTGCAGTCACAGGGCTTTGCTGACGTCAACATGGGCCTCGGCATCCTGATCAACGGCCTTGCGGCGCTGATGATCGGCGAGGCGATCGTCGGCAAGCAGAGCGTGGCGCGCCAGCTCGCTGCGCCGTTCGTAGGTGCGATCGTCTACTACCAGCTCGTCTCCTTCTGCCTGGCCGCCGGCATGCCACCGCCGGACCTGAAACTTGCGACCGGCCTCTTCGTTCTGGCCATGCTGGCTCTTCCGAGCCTCAAGCGAAGCCGCGGCCCTGCGCCCGCCCGCGAAACCGTTCGCGAATAAATGAGGACCACCTTCATGAATGCAGTTCCTGATCTTGCCGCGATAAAGGCCATGGATGTGGCCGATGTGCTCAGCCCGATGCGCGAGCGTTTCATCCTGCCGCCGGGTCTCATCTATCTCGACGGCAACTCGCTCGGCGTTGCCTCGACCGCCGCCTTCGACGAGCTTCGCAAGGCCGCGACCGAAGAATGGGGGCAGGACCTCATCCGCAGCTGGAATACGGCCGGCTGGTTCGAGATGCCGCTGACGCTCGGCGACCGGGTCGGGCGGCTGATCGGGGCGGCCGCCGGCCAAACCGTCGTCTGCGACACCACGTCGATCAACATCTACAAAGCCCTCCATGCGGCCATGGCCTTGCGGCCCGATCGGTCGGTGATCGTCAGCGAAGGCGGCAGTTTCCCGACCGATCTCTACATGGCCGAAGGCGTGGTCTCGACGCGTCCGGGCGCCTCGCTCAGGCTCGAAGGGGTCGATGCGCCCGAGATCGAGGATCTGATCGATGGCAGCGTCGCCGTCGTTCTGGTCAACCACGTCAACTACAAGTCCGGCGAGCTGCGCGATATGGCGGCCCTGACCCGCAAGGCGCACGAACATGGCGCACTGGTCATCTGGGACCTCTGCCATACGGCCGGCGCGTTGCCAGTCGATCTTGACGGCGCCAATGTCGATTTCGCGGTCGGCTGCACCTACAAGTACCTGAACGGTGGCCCCGGAGCCCCCGCCTTCATCTATGCAGCCACCCGTCACCACGGCGATATCCGCCAGCCGCTCACCGGCTGGTGGGGACACGCCCGTCCCTTCGCCTTCGAGAAGCACTATGCTGCCGGTGAGGGCATCCGCCGTTTCCTTTGCGGAACACAGCCGATCCTGTCGCTGCGGGCGCTAAAGGGCGCGCTCGACGTCTGGGACGAGGTCGACATGAAAGCGCTGCGCGAAAAGAGCATCCAGCTCACGGATCTCTTCATCGCGCTCGTTGAGGCGAAATGCGGTGCCCACGGTCTGGCGCTCGAAAGCCCGCGCGACGGAACCAAGCGCGGAAGCCAGGTGTCGTTCAAACACCCGCACGCTTACGAAATCATGCAGGCGCTGATTGCCCGTGGCGTTATCGGTGATTTCCGCGCGCCGACGACGATGCGCTTCGGCTTCACGCCGCTCTATGTGAGCTACGCCGACGTCTGGCAGGCCGTCGAAATCCTGGAGGACATCCTCAAGACCGGTGCATGGCAGGATGCGCGCTTCGCGGTCCGTGCGGCCGTAACCTGATTGATGGCACCAAAGAGCAGCGGGCGGTATTTCGCCCGTTGCCTCTTGTTCAGACACATACCGAGGCTGCCGCCCCGCAGCGGATTCGTTCAGAGCCATTGTGCCTGGAGGCGAGAGGACGGCTAACGGGGGATTTAAGCAATGATCGCGCCACACCGCCCGACCCCGGAGGAAATCGCCGATGCCCGTAAACGCATCGCGCCGCATTTCGCGCGCACACCGCTCGTCAGGCTCGATCTTGGGTTTCCGGACCGTCAGATATTCCTGAAACTGGAGACGCTGTCGCCAATTGGCGCGTTCAAGCTCCGTCCCGCCTTGAACGCTGTGTTGTCGCGCGATCCGGCCGAACTCGAAAGCGGCGTCGCAGTCACCAGTTCCGGCAATATGGCCTATGGCATGGCCTGGGCGGCACGCCTCATCGGTGTGCCGATGGTTGCCTACATGTATCGCGGCGCACCCCAGACCAAGATCGACGGTGTGCGTGCGCTCGGCGGAGAAGTACGGTTCGTCAGTGCCGAGACCTGGTGGGACTACATCACTGGCGCCGATCATCCGGATGCGCCGGAACTGCTGATCAATCCGGTGACCGATCAGGCGGTGCTGGCCGGGAACGGCTCCATCGGTGTGGAGATCATCGAGGATCTGCCCGATGTCGACGTCGTGCTTACCCCGTATGGCGGCGGCAGCATGACCACCGGGGTGGCCAGCGCTATCAAGGCCGCTTCCGACCGCTGCCGTGTCTTTGCGGTTGAAGATGACAGCGCCGCCCCTGTTTCGGCGGCCCTGGCCGCTGGCCAAATCGTGACGATCGAAACCCGCCCCTCCTTTATCAAGAGCATCGGCGCACCGTCGCTGGTGCCACAGATCTGGCCGGTGGTCGGTGACCTGATCGATGGGGCGATTGCGGTCAGCCCGGGGCAGGTGACCGAAGCGATGCGGATTCTCTTCAAGAAGGCGAAGATCGTTGCCGAAGGCGCGGGTGCTGCCTCGCTTGCCGCCGCAATCGCGCGACCGGATCTCAAGGGAAACATCGTCTGCGTGGTCTCGGGCGGAAACATCGACGCGGCTGCCTATTCCACAGTGCTCGGCGGTGGCATTCCCTCGGCCTGAGCGACCGATCAAACGCCGAGATAGCGATCCTGGAGTTCTGGCGTCAGCGCAAGCGGCGCTCCCTCGAATACGGTCGCGCCCTTTTCCAGGACGAAGCAGCGGTCGGCAACGGGCAGGAGTTCCGAAAGCGTCTTGTCGACGACGAGGATCGACTGCCCTGCCGCCTTCAGAGTGCGGATCGCCGACCAGATATCCTGGCGAATGACCGGCGCCAGCCCTTCCGTTGCCTCGTCGAGAATGAGCAGGCTGGGATTGGTCATCAAGGCCCGGCCGATCGCAAGCATCTGCTGCTCCCCGCCCGAAAGCGTGTTGGCATACTGAGCGCGCCGCTCGCCGAGGCGAGGGAAGAGCGCGGTCACTTTCTCGAAGGTCCATTCCCTGCCGCGAGCCGTGGCGACGAGGTTCTCCATGACGGTGAGATTGGGAAAGCAGCGCCGTCCTTCAGGAACGAGACCGAGACCGAGCCTTGCAATCCTGTGCGGGCGCAGGCCGGAGATGGTCTTGCCGGCAAAGGAGATGGCGCCTGAACGCGGGCGCACGAGCCCGAGGATCGAGTTGATCGTCGTCGTCTTGCCCATGCCGTTGCGGCCCATGAGCGCGACGACCTCGCCCTCGCGCACATCGAGGTTGACGCCGAAGAGCGCTTGGGATGCGCCGTAGAAGGTTTCGAGACGTTTGAGTTCGAGCAGGCTCACGCGGCTTCTCCCAGATAGGCCCGGCGCACATCCGGATCGCTGCGGATTTCATCGACTGTGCCTGACGCGATGATGCGGCCGTAGACCAGCACGGAGATGCGATCCGCCAGCGCAAAGACCGCATCCATGTCGTGCTCCACCAAGAGCATTGGCGCTTCGTGGCGCAGCCCATCAAGGAACGAAGTCAGCCGCTTGGAGCCCTCCGGTCCCATGCCGGCCATGGGCTCGTCGAACAGAAAGACTTTCGGCGACAGCGCCAGCGCGATGGCGATTTCGAGTTGCCGGCGTTCGCCGTGCGAGAGTTCGGCCGCCGGCACGTGGGCACGCGCAGCAAGATCGACGCGCTCCAGCATCGCCATCGCCGGTTCGGTCAGTTGCTTGTCGTTGCTGACCTGGCGAAAGAAGTGGAAGCTGCTGCCGTGGCGCGCCTGCACCGCCAGCATGACGTTGCGAAGAGCCGAGAATTCCTGCGCCAGCGAGGAGATCTGGAAGCTACGGGCAAGGCCGAGCCTTGCGCGGGCGGCCATATCGAGGCCGCCGATATCCTGGCCGAGAAATCGGATCGTGCCGCTGTCGGCCCTGAGCGATCCGGCAATCTGGTGGATCAGCGTGCTCTTGCCGGCGCCGTTCGGGCCGATCAGCGCATGGATCTGCCCCGGGTGAAGCTCGAGGCTGACGCCATCAGTCGCTTTAAGGGCGCCGAAGGATTTTCTGAGGTCGCGGATTTCGAGAACGGGCTCAGACATGGCGCGGCTTTCCGGAGAGGAGACCCAGCAGACCGCCGCGGGCAAACAGCACGATGCCGAGCAGGATGAGGCCGAGGAAGAACTGCCAGCGCTCGGTGATGCCGCCGAGCACATATTCGAAGAAGACGAAGATCATCGCGCCGGCAACCGGGCCGAACAGTCGGCCTTTGCCGCCGAGGATGATCAGCACGATCAGTTCACCCGACATGTGCCAGGAGAGCATAGAGGGACCGACGAAGCGATTGAGGTCGGCATAGAGCGCGCCGGCAAACCCGGTGATCATCGCCGAGACGGCGAAGGCGACGAGGCGGATGTTGAAAGGTGCGATGCCGACTGCGGCAAGGCGGGTACCGTTCTGTCTCGCCGCCTGCAGGGCGCTGCCGAAGCGTGACCCCTCGACCACGCGAAACAGAAGCAGCGCCGCCATCAGTGCCGCGTAGCAGATCAGGAAATAGGGCAGGGGCTTGGCCGTGTTGACGCCGGGAAAGGCGTTGCGCATCGACAGCGACAGGCCGTCCTCGCCGCCATAGGCCGGCCAGGAGATCGCGAAGTAGTAGATCATCTGCGCGAAGGCGAGCGTGATCATGATGAAATAGACGCCTGAGGTGCGCAGGCTGATCGCACCGATCGGCAACGCGATGAGCCCGGCGACTGCGACGGCGACGACCCAGATCAGCGGCATGGATGTCGTCGCCGGAATGCCCGCAAAGAGCGGCTCGGCATTGAAGGCGTGCGTGGCGAGGATGCCGGCGACATAACCGCCGAGGCCGAAAAAGGCCGCATGCCCGAAAGAGAGCAGCCCACCAAGCCCGAGCGCCATGTTGAGGCCGACGGCGGCAAGCGCCAGCACGACGATGCGGGTTGCGAGCGTCACGTAGAAGGGTTCGCCCAAGCTTGCAGCCAGTATCGGCGCACCGAGAAGCAGCAGGGCGAGCAGCAGGTTGATTGTGGTTTCGCGGGTCATCTTGGCCTCACGACTGTGCCGAAAACAGGCCACTCGGCCTGAAGGCGAGGATAAGGGCCATGACGACGTAGATCAGCATCGAGGCGAGCGCCGCCCCGATCGTGGTCGCCTGCGATGCGGGCATGGTGAGTGCCAGAAGCGATGGGAGCAGGAAACGGCCCATCGTGTCGACGACACCGACGATGACAGCGCCGACCAGTGCCCCCTTGATCGAGCCGATACCGCCAATGACGATGACGACGAAGGCGAGGATGAGGACCGGTTCGCCCATGCCGACCTGCACCGATTGCAATGCGCCCACCAACGCGCCGGCAAGCCCGGCAAGCGCTGCACCGAGTGCGAAGACGACCGTATAGAGCGTGCCGATGTCGACACCGAGCGCTCCGATCATCTCTCGATCGGACTCGCCCGCCCGGATGCGCATGCCGAGCCGGGTTCTGGAGATCAACAGATAGAGGCCGATCGCAACGGCAATGCCGACGCCGATGATCGCCAGGCGGTAGAGCTGGTACTGGCCGCCGCCCGGCAGCGGTACGGCACCCTGGAGCAAGGGGGGAATGTCGAGATAGAGCGGGAAGGAGCCGAAGAGCCAGCGGGCGCCTTCCGACAGGATCAGGATCAGGGCGAAGGTCGCAAGGACCTGATCGAGATGATCGCGGTCGTAGAGCCTGCGGATGACGGCGACCTCGATGATCGCGCCGACACCAGCTGCAGCTGCAAGGCTGGCGATGAGGCCGATCCAGAAGGAGCCGGTGGCGGCTGCGACCGTGGCGCAGGCAAACGCGCCGATCATATACAGTGAGCCGTGCGCCAGGTTGATGAGGCCCATGACCCCGAAAATCAGGGTCAGGCCGGCGGCCATCAGAAACAGCATCACACCGAGCTGGAGCCCGTTGAGCAGTTGTTCGATCAGAAGTGCGGTGAACAAGAGACCGGTCCAAGCTTGATGTCAGGAGGACATGGATCTTCGACCGGATGGCGGCATCAAGGCCGCGCACCCGGGCAAACGACAGGTGCAGGGCACTACATGCTGCACTTCTCGGCGTAGGCGTCCTTGTGGTCTTCGAAGGCGGTGGCGATAATCTTGTTGGTGAGCACGCCGTCGGCTTCCTTCACCACCTCGCGGACGTAGATGTTCTGGATCGGGTGGTTGTTGTTGTTGAAGACGAATTTGCCGCGCACCGACTGGAAGTCTGCTGCCTTAAGTGCTGCGCGGAAGGCGTCCTTGTCTTTGACGCTTGCCTTGGACAGCGCGGCGAGGATCAGGTTTGCGGTATCCCAGCTCTGCGCCGCGTAGATCGAGGGCAGGCGCTTGTACTCGGCCTTGAAGGCTTCGACGAACTTCTTGTTGGCCTCGTTGTCGAGGTCCTTCGACCAGGTCGCCGAGTTCTTGACGCCAAGCGCCGCGTCGCCGATCGCCGGCAGGACGTCCTGGCTAAAGGAGAAGCCCGGGCCCATGACGGGGATGTTCACGCCCGACTGGGCATATTGCTTCATGAAGGCGATGCCCATGCCGCCGGGCAGGAAGAAGTAGACGGTGTCGGCACCCGAGGCGCGGATCTGGGCGATTTCGGCGGCGTAGTCCGTCTGCCCGACCTGCGTGTAGATCTCGCCGGCAAGCGCGCCCTTGTAATAGCGCTTGAAGCCGGTCAGCGCGTCCTTGCCGGCCGGGTAGTTGGGGGCGAGGATGAAGGCGTTCTTGTAATCCTTGTTGGCGTATTGGCCCATCGCCTCATGGAAATTGTCGTTCTGGTAGGCGACGTTGAAATAGTTCGCATTGCAGTTCGCACCGGCAAGTGCCGAGGGACCGGCGTTCGGCGACAGATAGATCACGTCCTGCGCCACCGTGTTCGGCACGACGGCCATCGCAAGGTTCGACCAGATGATGCCCGTCATCAGGTCGACCTTGTCGCCCTGGATCATCTTCTCGGCGATCTGCACCGCAAGTTCCGGCTTCTGGGCATCGTCCTCGATCACCAGCTCGACGTCCTTGTTGCCCGACTGCTTGATCGCCAGCGTGAAGGCGTCGCGCATATCGATGCCGAGGCCGGCGCCGCCGCCCGACAGCGTGGTGATGACGCCGATCTTCACCGGCTCGGCATGGGCAAGGCTTGACGTTGCAAGTGAAAGGCCAAGAAGGCCTGCTGCCAGAATGCGGTTCATGCTGTACTCCTCTTTGTTGGTTCCCTTTTGGGTTGTGTTCTATCAGAGACCCGTGCGCACGTGCCAGAGCTCGGGGAAAAGTTCCACTTCGAGCATCTTTTTCAGATAGGACGCGCCGGATGTGCCCCCGGTTCCGCGTTTCATGCCGATGATGCGCTCGACGGTCGTGACGTGGTTGAAGCGCCAGCGACGGAAGTAGTCCTCGAAATCGACCAGTTTCTCGGCGAGCTCGTAGAGCATCCAATAGCGCTCGGGATCGCGGTAGACGATCTGCCAGGCGGCGAAGACCTTTTCGCTTTCCGTGCGCGTCTCGCGGAAATCGCTCTTGTCCGCCTCCGCGCCGACATCGAAACCGTTGCGCGAAAGAAGCCGGATCGCCTCGTCGTAGAGCGACGGCGCTGCCAGGATCGCTTCCAGCTTTTCCATGATGTCGGGGCGGTGCGCATGCGGCCCGAGCATCGCGACATTGCGGTTGCCGGCGAGGAACTCGATCGCCCGGTACTGCCAGGACTGGAAGCCGGAGGATTGGCCGAGCGATTCACGGAACGTGGTGTATTCGCTGGGGGTCATCGTTCGCAGCACATCCCAGGCGCTGTTCAGCTGCTCGAAGATGCGGGCGACGCGCGTCAGCATCTTGAATGCGGGCTCCAGCCGGTCGTCGCGGATCGAGCGGACCGCCGCGTTGATCTCGTGCAGCGCGAGCTTCATCCAGAGCTCGGACGTCTGATGCTGGATTATGAACAGCATCTCGTCATGGGCTTTGGAAAGCGGCTCCTGCGCATCCAGTACCTTTTCCAGCATCAGGTAGTCGCTATAGGACATGCGTCCCTCGAACGACATCTGGGCGCCTTCTTTCGAAGGGTCGTATGATTTGCTCATGTTTTCAGTTCTCCGACCGCAATCGGAACCGCTGGATCTTGCCCGTGGCTGTTTTCGGCAGGTTGTCCAGGAACTTTACCGATCGCGGATATTTGTAAGGCGCGATCGTCGCCTTCACATGATCCTGCAGACGCTTGATCGTTGCGTCGTCTGCCGACACGCCAGATATCAGAACGACATAGGCTTCGACAATCTGGCCGCGTTCCTGATCGGGCGCACCGACGACGGCGCATTCTGCGACCTCCGGGTGGGAAATCAGGGCGGCTTCGACCTCGGGGCCGGCGATGTTGTAGCCGGCGGTGATGATCATGTCGTCCGAACGGGCGGCGAAATGGAAGAAGCCGTCCTCGTCCTGATAGAAGGCATCGCCGGTCAGGTTCCAGCCGTCGCGCACATAGTCGCGCTGTCGGCTGTCGGCCATGTAGCGGCAGCCGGTCGGGCCACGCACCGCAAGCCTGCCGATCGTGCCGCGGGGGACTTCCTGCATGTCGTCATCGACGATCCGCGCTTCGTAGCCGCCGACCGGCTTTCCGGTCGAGGCGGGCTTGCGGTCCTCGAAGCGGTTGGAAATGAAGATATGCAGCATCTCGGTCGCGCCGATCCCGTCGAGGATCGGCTTGCCGGTCTTGGCCGTCCACTCCTCGAAGACCGGACCGGGCAGGGTCTCGCCCGCCGAGATCGCGACGCGCAGTGATGAAAGATCGGCGCCGTTATCCATCGCCTTCATCATTGCCCGATAGGCGGTGGGGGCGGTAAACGAGATCGTCGCTTTGTACTTCTCGATGATCTCCACCATGTTGGCCGGCGTCGCATGCTCGAGCAGTGTCGCTGCGGCTCCAAAGCGCAAGGGGAAGATCGCAAGGCCGCCAAGGCCAAAGGTGAATGCGAGCGGCGGCGAGCCGACGAAGATATCGTCGGGCGTGACCCCGAGCACTTCGCGGGCATAGCCGTCGGCGATCGCCAGGAGATCGCGGTGAAAGTGCATGGTCGCCTTCGGAATCCCCGTCGTGCCAGAGGTGAAACCGAGCAACGCCACATCGTCGCGACCGGTATGCACCGCCTCGAAGACCACTGATTTGTCGAGCGCAATGCGGTCGAGTTCGGCGTCGTGGTTCGCGGTCCCGTCGAAACTCACGACCTGCTTCAGGAAGCGGCTGTCCTTGGCGCAGACGATCATTTCTTCCATCAGTCGCGTGTCGCAAAGTGCCAGGCTGACTTCGGCCTTGTCGACGATCTTGGCGAGTTCCCCGGCCCGGAGCATCGGCATGGTGTTGACGACGACGGCGCCGGCCTTGGTGGCTGCCAGCCAGCAGGCGACCATGGCCGGATTGTTGGCGGAGCGGATGAGCACGCGGTGCCCGGGCTTCACACCGTAATTCTCAACCAGCGCGTGGGCGAGACGGTTGGTCCAGTCGGACAGTTCCTTGTAAGTCCGGCGGCGGCCATTGCCGATCAACGCGGTATGATCGCCGAAACCCTTGGCAACCATGGCGTCCGTCAATTCGACGGCGGCGTTGAGGTGATCCGGGTAGTCAAAACCTTCGAGAAGAAACTCCGGCCATTCTTCCTGTGGCGGAAGATGGTCACGGGTGAACGTATCGACGTGCGAAGTCGGTCCAAGCATGTGGCGGCTGTTCCCTAATTTCGTTCGTGCCTGTTGCCCAGGCATTGTTCAAAGCCGGCTGAAAGTCTTGCGGTGGTTCAAAGCCCTGGTCTGCGGACAAGCGGCAAGCGTCGCGGCACTATTCAAAGTGACACGGGCCGTCGGCGACGCGACTCCAGTTATGGCGATAGGCACAGCGAGACCTCCACTTCTCGGCTGAACATGGGGCAGCATCGCACCAGTCCAAAATTATTTCAAGCCTAAAGTTTTTTCGATTGCCGGCATTGCCTTTCCCGGTGGGGCAGGCGATTGCTATCTGTGAGGAGACATCAAAGGGAGGATGAAATCGATGCTGGAACACCGCATTTCCGACTGGGACGACGCCTATGCGAACGGCTCGAACATCGCGCGCGGCGATCGCTGGCCGGAAGCCTGGGTCAAACCGGCCGAGGCGTTCCGCAACGCCCTCTTGAGCGCCGGACGCGCCAAACTCGACCTTGCTTATGGCGATCGGCCGAGGAACCGCATGGATCTCTTTCTTCCCGACGGTTCGCCCAAGGGCATGGTGGTCTTCGTCCACGGCGGGTACTGGCTACAGCTCGACAAGAGCTTCTGGTCGCACCTGGCGGCCGGAGCAGTGGAGCGCGGCTATGCCGTCGCGATGCCGTCCTACACCCTCTGCCCAAAGATTCGCATTGCCGGGATCGTCGACGAGGTCGCCGCCGCTATCAGCGAGGCATCGAAACGCGTCGAGGGTCCCTTGATGCTGACCGGCCATTCGGCCGGCGGCCACCTCGTCAGCCGAATGATCACGACGACCGCGCCGCTTTCGCCTGATGTCCAGGGCCGGATCCGCAACGTCGTCTCGATCTCCGGCGTGCATGACCTGCGCCCGATCATGTCGACGGCCATGAACGAGAAGCTCGCGATCGACGAGGCCGAGGCACTTTCACAGAGCCCGGCACTGCTGCGGCCGATGCCAGACGCCCGCATCACCTGCTGGGTCGGAGGCGGCGAGCGTGCGGAGTTCCTGCGTCAGAACGCGCTTCTTGCCAATATCTGGACCGGATTGGGTGCAACGACGGCTGCTGTTGCGGAGCCGGACCGGCACCACTTCAACGTCGTCGACGGCCTTGCCGACGCCAAGCATCCCCTGGTGCGGACGTTGCTGTTGGGCGTGTGAACGTCGGGCTGGGTCGCTCCCGTATTCCCTTGATCTGCGCCATATCTCGGTGTTTGTATCGCTACTATATCCGTCAAAACTGACTAGAGTGCTCCTCCCGGTCTCGCCGGAAGCGAGCGACGCAAAATGAAGGCAAGCATGGAGACGCCGTCGACCGTCATCGATCTCGCTTCGATCGTCCAAACCTCGCTGGCGCCCGTCTTTCTTCTCGCCGGCACTGCCGGCTTCGTCAGTGTCTATGCCTCCCGGCTTGGCAGGGTGTCCGATCGCGTCAACGAGATCGGGGAGAAATACGAGCAGAACGACGCGCGGCGGATGCAGCTTGACTATCTGCGCCGGCGGACGCTGGCGCTGGAGATCGCCGTTGCGCTGGGGACTTTCGCGGCGATCTGCACGGGCTGCGCCATTCTCAATCTGCTCGCCGGCGCGCTTGCCTTCGGGTTTCGCGAGGAGAACCTTTTCTGGTTTTTCGGCGGCGCGATCGTCTCGCTCATCGGGTCGCTGTTGGCCTTCCTGCTCGAGATGCTGATCGCCGGGCGGAACATGCTGCGCCAGATGCGCATGGATCAGGCAGCGTCGGGCGGCGACTGATGCCGGTGCCGCCGTCAGCTTTCAGGCGAATTCAACCGTCGCCTGCGCCTCGTTGACTACGTACTCGATCTTGGCGACCGGCATCGGTCCCGGTTCTTCGCACACATTTTGGCGATCGGCTTGCCCATCTCCATCGTATCGAGCACCGCCAGGATGTCACGGCTCTCGGCGATCAATTCGGAAAAACGGATGAGGACGTCTGTCCGCCGCCGAAGCGGAATGCGCGACCAGACATCCTATCGAAACCGCGTGGCCGCGATATCGCAGGCGACCTCGATGTCGGCGGCGTTGCCATGGCGCGATCGATCTTCAGGGGCGTCTAACCTGGCACTCGCCGGGGATCGCTTTCGATCGCGATTTGATCGCGGCCGTTAGAGCAAGCGCGAGAGAGCGTCAACTCTCCCATCGCGACATCGTTTCCGGTGCCGGCCATGACGCGTTCAATCTGACGCGCCGGGTCCGGCGCGAACGGGTGGGGAAGAAGTAGTCGGTCCGGGACCGGGAGAAAGTGTGGGACCGGAGCCGTCGGGTGAGCCGTAAAGCTGCCGTGGAATGGTCAGCAAATGGCCCCGATACGGCCGCATCGAGCCCATTCCAACGTTCCATCGTCGCGGCGCATTCGGTATCCGGCCGACCTTAGGGGCGATTGAAAGTCAGTGTCGCTCCTGATCACGTCATGCGCATCAGAGAGGAATGAATATGATCACCGGTTACAAACCCGTCGCGTCGCTCGCGGCGGCAGTCTTTAGCTTCATGGTCGTCAGTCCCGCATCCGCCCTTGAGATCGCTCAGGCTGAAACGACCCAGCCGACGCAGGGCCAGGCTGGCAACAAGGGCCCGGACGCTGCGATCAGCGACCAGAAAATCGAAGCCTTCGCGGTTGCCTATCTTCAGGTCGACAAGGTCAGGCAGGAATATTCCGCCAAGATAGAAGCAACGTCGGATGCAACGGCGAAGAAGGACCTGGAGTCCGAAGCCAGCAAGAAAATGGTCGAGGCGGTACAAGCCTCACCGACCATTTCGATCGAAGAGTATTCGGCAATCCTTACAGCTGCACAGAGTGATCCGGCAGTCGCCAAGAAGGTTCAGGCAAAACTCCAAGACACCGCTCCGACACAGCAATAACCGGCTTGGACGCAACCAGTTTGACAGAGACAAATGGGTAGCCCGCACCAGGTGCGGGCTACCCGCTACGAAATGGATCTTCGCCGATCTGCCTGACCAAGGTCCAGCGCTTCAAGATCGCCTGATTATCCTCCTCCGCTTCCCTGTTGTCCTTTGACTATCACTACGACCAGTTCGCGATCTATCTCGCTGAAACCGGCAATGAGCGCGCCAGTTCGGGCGCCTGGCAAGAATTCCGGCGAGTGCTGTAGTCTCGCGCTCGAGCACTTCTGGCGTAATTCCGATGCATCGTCCTTCGAGGCTCAGAGACATCGCCATCGATCAGGATGCTGAGTCTGTCACGGTCGGGATCCGCAGCGCATCAGCCAGGATGGAGGCTTTTCTGAGCCTTGCCGGACGTTTCGGCCAGCTGCGTCTTCTCCGCATTGAGTATCCAATCCCGGAAGGTCGCAATCTTTGGATTGTTCTGGGCATGCTCGGGACACACCAGGTAATAGGCAAACTCGTCTATCAAAGCTGCGTCCAGGAGCTTCACCAACTCACCGCTGGCGAGTTCCGCTGCAATCATTGCAGCGGGCAGCAACCCTGCGCCATGGCCAGACAGGATCGCCTTCAAAATAAGGCTGCTATCGTCAAACGACGGACCGCGGGGAGAACGGAACTCTTCCACGCCATTTGCCTGGAACCAAAGGCTCCATCCCTTGCGGTCGGCATCATGGACATGCGGCCAGCGGATGAGATCGTCCGCGCATCGAGGGACGCCGAGGCGATCGACGAGATCAGGAGCTGCCACGGCGACCATCTCGACGGTTACGACGCGGTCGCTGCGCAAGCCCGGATAACGGCCGGCACCATGACGCACCGCGACATCGACGCTGCCGCGGGAGAAATCGGCAAGGGTGCTGCTTGCGACGATTTGAAGATCGATTTCGGGGCTGATCTCCTGGAAGGAATGCATGCGCGGCAGGAGCCATGCCGATGCGAAGAATGGCGTGACGCTGACTGTCAGCATGCCGCTGTCGTTGGAGGCCATGACGCGTCGCGAGGCTTCGGCAATCTGGCGAAAGGCATTGCGGACCGCTGGCAGATAGTCCTGGCCCGCATCGGTCAAATAGATGCCGCGTGTCACTCGTTCGAACAGCTTCACCCCAAGATGTGTCTCGAGCGATTTCAGCATCTGGCTGACAGCGCCCGGAGTGACGCAAAGCTCGTCGGCCGCCATCTTGACCGAGAGATGGCGGGCGGCCGCCTCGAAAGCCTTCAGGGCATTGAGCGGGGGAAGGTGGCGGCTCATGATTTAGATCTTCTAAGTTATAGGGATGATTAAATCTGGTTTGTCGGCCGAGTATGACGTGCTTTATCACATTAAGCTGTGCTTGTCTCGCTCCTCACGAGGAACAGGAGGCGCGATTGAAGATAGTAGATGTTCTAATGCATGTCGCTCACCGCAGTCGGGAAAAATTGAATGACGATAGTTTCGGATGATTTCACTTTGCTCAGCCTCACGGAGATCGGAGACAGAATCAAAAGAGGGAGCATTTCCTCGCTGGCGATCACCGAGGCGCAGCTTCGGCGCATCGCGCGACTGGAACCGGACCTCCACGCCTATGCGCAGGTGATGGACAAAAGCGCGCTGGAACAGGCGAAGGTGGCGGATGAGGAAATCGCCGCTGGACGTCATCGCGGCCCGCTGCACGGCGTTCCGATCGCCGTCAAAGACCTGTGCTGGATCGAAGGCGTGCCAACCAGGGCTGGCACACTCGTCCATGGCAATTTTGTTCCGGACGAAGACGCCACTGTCGTCAGACGCCTCAGGCAAGCAGGCGCGATCATTATCGGCAAGACGCAAATGACCGAGGGAGCGTATTCGGACTACCATCCGGCAATAACCCCGTCTGTCAATCCGTGGAGCGCGGACTACTGGACCGGGATTTCCTCGAGCGGTTCAGCTGTCGCGGCGGCAGCGGGCCTTTGTTTCGGTGCGATCGCGTCCGACACCGGCGGCTCGATCCGCTGGCCGGCGGCCGCAAATGGTGTCACGGGCCTCAAACCGACATGGGGGCGCGTCAGCCGGCACGGCGTTTTCGATCTCGCTCCCTCCCTCGACCACCTCGGTACGATTGCGCGAAGCGCCATGGATGCGGGGATCATTCTTGCCGCCATCGCGGGAAGTGATCCGAAGGACCCAACGGCGGCGGCGCAACCGGTGCCGGATTTCGCTTATGCTTCGCGAAGCGGGGTCGGCGGTCTGCGGATAGGCTTTGATCCAGGGTGGAACAGCGAGGACGTGGAGCCTCAGACACAGGCCGCACTCGCCGCTGCCTCGGACGTTTTTTCCGATCTTGGCGCGCACATGGTCGAGATCAGGTTCCCGGACGTGAGCCAGGCCGTTGCCGATTGGGTGCCGAACTGCGCCGTGGAGGCGGCAGCCGTTCACGCGCGAGACTTTGCTGCGAACAAAGACTTGTACGGGCCTATCCTTGCCGGCGTCATTGAAAAGGGCAAAGCCGTCTCGGAGGCGGAGTATCAGCAGATCCTTCTGCGACGCGCGATTTTCCGCCGTGACGTCGAAGCCTTGTTTGCATCCGTCGACCTGATTTTGACCCCGGTTCAGCCGTTCGCTCCCCTGACGCTCGCTGCCATCGCGACACTTGGTGAGCAGCCGGATCTGATCGCTAGGCTGCAGCGCTATACCTGCCCCCTCGATATGAGCGGCCATCCGGCACTGACTTTCCCTGCAGGTGTCGCAAAGGACGAGATGCCGATCGGCCTTCAATTGCTGGCTGGTCAGTTCCAGGAACTGACCCTTGTGCGCGCCGGAGCGGCATTCCAGGGGCATACGGCTTGGCACCAGAGACACCCGGGAAAAGGGTGACGGAGGCGAACGATCATGAACGCTCACTGCCAGCGCCAAGGCATCTTCTACGGATGGGTCGTCGTCGCCGCGACGTTTACGCTGACATTCGTAGGTTTTGGTAGCGCCTATACCTTCAGCGCCTTCATCGAGGTATTGCAGCAGGATCTCGGGGCATCTCGTGGCTCCGTTTCGCTTGTTTTTTCTTTGGCAGGGTTTTTGTACTTCGCCCTGGGCGTGATTTCCGGTCCCCTTGCGGATCGGTTCGGAGCAAGATCGCTTTGCCTTGTCGGCATGGTGCTTGTCGGCTTCGGCCTTGCCTTGGCGGGCCAGGCGCGCACCATCGCCGAGGTCTATGCCGCCTATGGGCTCGGAATAGGTCTGGGCGTGGGATGTGCCTATGTGCCGGCCCTTGGGGCCGTTCAGCGCTGGTTCGTCGCGCGACGTGGCCTGGCATCGGGTCTTGCGGTCAGCGGTATCGGCTTGGGCACGCTTGTCATGCCGCCGCTGGCGACTTGGTTGATCGCCGCTTTGGGCTGGAGAGAGGCCTATCTGGTGCTCGGTGGAGCGGCCGCGGCCTTCGGCATAGGCGCCGCATTGCTGCTCGAAAACGATCCGGGGCGACGTGGTCTTCGGCCGGACGGAGTCTTCGTCGAACCGGGCGTCGTGAATTCGGCGGCAAAGGAGGGCGTTTCGGTCAAGGATGCGATACGGACTCGGCAATTTGTCGGCATGTATGTCGCATGCCTGTTGAGTGCAGTCGGCGTGTTCGTTCCCTTTGTTCATCTCGTCCCGTTTGCAGTCGATCACCAGATCGCTCCGACGGTCGCCGTCCTCCTCCTGAGCGCGATCGGCGTTGGGAGCACTGCGGGGCGCTTCTGCCTTGGGGGGCTTGCCGATCGTTTGGGTCGCGACACTTTCCTGGCGGCAATGTACGCGGGCATCGCCGTGTCGCTTGCGGTTTGGGCCTCTGCGACCGGGCTTTTGGCCCTTGTTGCCTTCGCTCTGTTGTTCGGATTGTTCTACGGTGGCTGGGTCGCGGTGCTGCCGGCCGTGGTTGCCGATCATTTCGGCCGCCGCAATGTGGGCGGGATCATCGGGCTTCTTTACACGAGCGTCGCAATCGGCACGCTGATCGGCCCGAGCCTCGCCGGCTTTATCTACGACGCCAGCCACAGTTACTTCCCGGCCATTGCGATCAGCGGAGGCGCCAACGCGGTGGCCGCGCTTGTGGCGATCGTGACCATCGGTCTCAAATCAAGAACGGCCGCGGAAGGGCTTTGAACTGGCGGTGCAGTTTTTTCGTCCGTTTCGCAATTGCATATCGCTGCCATGCGTTCGCATTGCTTGCGATAAATTGCTAACGATACAACCAATGAGATATGGTCGAGGGTGAGGGAACGAATGCCGTTCCATCCCTTGCGCGTTTCGCTTGCCGTCACGCATGGCCCCAATCGAAGCCGGCCGAAGAATGGGCCTCGATACTTTGTGAGGGGGCGGTTGCGCAGGTGCCAGGAGCACGAGCCCAACACCCCCCTTTAGCGGGCGCAGTATTTCAGCCAGCCCGTCGGCCATGGACTTCGTCTCGGTGTCGGTCTTATCCGGGCCGTCATCGCGAAGAATAGCGGCTACAGAATCAGACGTGCGGCCAGGGCCTGCCGGGTGGGATTGCAAAGGACGAACGCAGTGAAGGATCTATCCCTAGAGCCAATCGCGACCGCCTCCGTTGAGAGGGAAGTCGACGCCACTCGTGGGGGTACCGATGCGATGCCCCTTCAGAGGATCGTTGCGGAACTTGGCTTGCCATCCGAGCCTCCGGCTGTCCTGATCGGCTCGGGGCAGAACTCGGTGGCCTACGAGCTTGACGGCAGGATCCTTCGATTGCCGCGTCATTGCGGCGCTGAACGCGACCTGGTGCGCGAAGCCGCGGCGCTTCGCGCGGTGCGGCCGCTTCTCCCGGTGCCGGTACCTGATCTTGAGG
Organism: Ensifer sp. ENS02; assembly: GCF_014851885.1. NCBI lineage: Bacteria > Pseudomonadati > Pseudomonadota > Alphaproteobacteria > Hyphomicrobiales > Rhizobiaceae > Ensifer > Ensifer sp. ENS02. The sequence goes on from NZ_JACVAO010000011.1 coordinate 156,326, forward strand.
TGCGCCGCATCGACGGCCAATTCGTCTCGCTGCACGCCAAGATCTTGGGCGAACCGCTTTCGGACCTGACCGGCCTGAGGATAGGCGCACAGAGGGTTTTGGCCGCGGATCTTGCCGCCTTTCTAAAGGCTCTGCATTCGCTCCCCATCGACAGCGTGGAGGCCGAGCCTGCCGAGGCGTCTTCATCCGAGTGGAATGGCCTTTTGGCGCAATGCGAAGCGGTGGCCTTTCCTCTGCTTTCGCCTGATGTCGTCACCGGTCTGCGGAAGCGCTTTTCCGACTTTTTGGCGACCTGCAACGCGCTTCCGCAGTGCCTTATTCACGGGGATTTTGGGACCGGAAACATTCTCGTCGATCGCGGCAGACTTTCAGGCGTCATCGATTTCTCCGGCTGCGGCCCCGGCGACCCAGCTTACGATTTTGCGAGCCTCGCGGCAGGGCTTGGTGACCCGTTCGTCGACCTGGTGCTCGCGCACTTTTCCCCAGACACGGCGGCAAGGGATCGTATGGGTTTTTATCGAATGACCTTTCCGCTTCTCGACATTCTGTACGGCGTCGAAAACCGCGACCCGGAGACAGTCCGCGCGGGCGTGCACGCCTTTGCGGCGTAGTCCGCTCATCCTCTCACCGGGATTTGCTTCGGCCCACCTCATCCGAACGCGGTTCGATGTCCGCCATTGGGCGCGATGTGGACTTCGCGCCTCGGTTTACAGCATCGAAAAAAGCCGTTCGGCTCTCGTTTTTTTGCGCAATCGGGGAACAGCGGGCCAAGCCTATTCGTTGAGTGAGACGGGAGAATGTGTCGGAACGAGGAGGGGTTCGCGAAGCAATGTCGGGTGAGCCATCAAATCGCCCCGGTGCGTATATTTCGTTTCCCTACGACCGAACCATGCTGGGAGAGTTTCGACGGGCTTTTCCCCGGGCCAGATGGAGCGACGATAGGCGCAATTGGTTTATTCCGGGCAAGACCGCCGACCGCCGGTTTACCAGATGGATGGACGGCCAATTGTCGGAACGAGATCCGTTCGGTGAATCAAAGGGCAGGGACGCTTACGACTTCGATCCCATCGGCAGCCCGTATCTGGTGGCAGGCGATGACCTTTGCCTGCGGACACCTTTCTCCCGCACCATCGTTGAGGAATTGCGACAGGTGCCGTGGGCGCATTGGGATGACAATTCCAGGACGTGGCATGTTCCGTTCCGCTCCTACGAGGAATTGCGGAAACGGTGGCCTGTGATCGAAGCGGCCGCCCGCCGCAATGAACCGGATGCACGAAAGCAACGCCGACTTGCGTCGCGGGGGTCCGCCGAGGAACTGGAAGCGAGAAGTCGCAGCGTCGAACGAAGAAGACGACGATACCCTGTTCCTACGGCTTTTCCACCGCGGCTCGGGCGCGCCGTCTCCACTGAAACCTACGGCGTCATAATATTCATCGGGATTTCACAGGAGATTGTCCCTCGAACCTTCTCCTGCTCGTATCCATTCATGAACAATAGCCTGATGGAGTTTGTCTGGGCCTCCTGGCGGCCCGCAACACTGTCGGAATTGATCTCTGTATGGCCGGCACGCACCGGTCCCGATCATCGCAGCGGCTGGTGGCTTCCAGATCTGGAGGAATTGCGGGTTTCCAGGAAACAGGCCCGAACTCAAGAGCGCCGGCGCGCGGCATCCCGTTCTCATCGGGCGATTGCCGACGCGGGACGACCAAATGCACATTGATCGCTTTTGAAACAGGCAAAAGGTCATTCTCTGCTGACACGCCACACGACATTGCCGACATCGTCGGCAACCAGCAAACTACCCGTCTTATCGATTGCCACGCCGGCCGGGCGCCCCATGGCGCTGCCGCCTTTGCCGACGAACCCGGTGAGGACATCTTTTGGCCGGCCGCTGGGCTTGCCATTCAAAAACGGGACGAAGATGACCTTGTAGCCGCTGGGTACGCTTCGGTTCCAGGAGCCATGCTGTCCAACGAATGCGCCGTTCGAATAGGTGGGGCCGAGCGACGAGCCCCTCGAGAACACCAGTCCCAATGATGCCGTGTGGGCGCCCAGCGCGTAGTCGGGCTTGATGGCCCTTGCGACGAGGTCAGGACGCTGCGGCCTGACGCGGGTGTCGACGTTCTGGCCGAAGTAGCTGTAGGGCCAGCCATAGAAGGCGCCATCGCGCACGGATGTCATGTAGTCCGGGACGAGATCGTCACCGAGTTCGTCGCGTTCGTTGACCGCGACCCACAGCTTTCCATTCTGAGGGTTCCAGGAGAGCCCGTTGGGATTGCGCAGGCCCGAGGCGAAGGGGCGCATGTGGCCGCTTGCCTTGTCGATCTCGAGCACGGCTGCACGGTGCCGTTCGACGGCCATGCCGTTTTCGGCAACATTGCTGTTGGAGCCGACCGTAACGTAGAGCTTGCGGCCGTCCGGGCTTGCGATCACATCCTTGGTCCAATGGTGATTGAGATCGCCGGCCGGTAGATCCGCGATCTTTTGCGGCGGCGCCGTGATCCGGGTCTGTCCGTTCGAATAGGGGAAGGCGACGAGACCGTCGGTGTTGGCGACATAGAGCTTGCCCCGCGACAGCGTCATGCCGAAAGGCGAGTTGAGACCTTCGGCGAACGTGGTCCGCAGGTCGGCCACCCCGTCGCCATCGGTGTCGCGAAGCAGCGTGATCCTGTTTGCGCTTGGTGTGGCGGCGCCAGCGCGCTTCATGGCCGCGCTCATGAAGACCTTCTTCAGGCTGAAGCCCTCGTCGTGTTTGGCCGGAGCATTGCTTTCGGCCACCAGAACGTCACCGTTGGGAAGGACGCGCAGCCAGCGCGGATGGTCAAAATTCGTCGCAAAGGCGTTGACCTTCAATCCTTTGGCAGCGAGTGGATGTTCTCCGCCCCGCCACCCGGTCGCATCGGCGATGTTGACCGTCGGGATCACGGTTGGGCGTGGTTTTGGCAGAACCGGATCCGAACCGTATCCAACCTTGCCGGTGTTGCTCGCTGTCTGCCTGGCTGAGACGTTGGCGCAACCCGCCAGTAAAGCTGCGGTTAGGAGGATGACGACTGCCGCACACGGGAAACGGTTTTGCATTGGAAGGCCTCCGCAGGGATTGGCCCATCTCATCGTGAGACGCAACGGCGCCTCGCAACATTCCAACCACAAAACAGCAAGGGTTGCGACTTGTTCCCGGCGGTAGGAACGTTTGAAGAACTTTCCCCTGTCACAATGCCTGTAAGCGGCCTATAAGACACGAACGGTTCAGCGAGCTGGAAGTGCAGATCTCCCTCTTCATGGCGGCAGGGTTCCCCCGTGGCTCGGCGATCGCATGACGAAGCTCGGGACGATCATCGCCGAAGCCATCGTCATCGAATACGGCCGTGACGAGTTTCTGCGCCGTCTGGCCCATCCTTTCTGGTTCCAGTCCTTCGGCTGCGTCATGGGCATGGATTGGCACTCATCCGGCATCACCACCAGCGTCATCGGCGCTCTCAAGCGCGGTCTCGCTCCTCGTTCGCGGGATCTCGGGATAAGCGTCTGCGGCGGTCGCGGACGACATTCGCGGCAGACGCCAGACGAACTGATCGCCATCGGCAACCGCGTCGGCATCGATGGTGCCGGCCTTGCGGCCACCAGCCGGCTTGTTGCAAAGGTCGATAGTGCCGCGGTCCAGGACGGCTTCGACCTTTACCTGCACGGTTTCATCGTCGCTGACGATGGCAAATGGGTGGTGGTACAGCAAGGCATGAACGGCGATAAACGCCAGGCCCGGCGCTATCATTGGTTGTCGGAGGGCGTTTCCAGCTTCGTCGACTCTCCCCATGCGGCGATCGAGGGAAAAGGTCAGGGGGAAATCGTCAATCTCGCAGACAGACGGGCTGCCGCATCACGCCACGGGCAGCTTGAGCTTTTGGCATCGCTTGGGCCTGACCGAATTGTCCGGGAAGTCGTCGCTATGGATCCGAAGGTTAAACCGAAGGAGGCCGATCAGCCGTTGCTCCCACATCTCGTGATGCCGGCACATCACGACGTACGGGAGGAAAACGTCAACATGCGACGGCTGCATGCGACACTTTCTGCGGCTGCCGATCGCGGGCCGGAAGATTTCGAGCAGCTTTTGATGGTTCCGGGCGTCGGTGCCCGCACGGTCAACGCGCTCGCGATGGTGGCTGAAGTCGTTCATGGCGCGCCTTGCCGTTTCGCCGATCCGGCCCGGTTTTCGCTTGCGCACGGCGGCAAGGACCGCCATCCGTTTCCCGTGCCCCTCAAGGTGTACGACCACACGATCGCGGTCATGCGATCGGCCGTGACGAAAGCGCGGCTCGGACTTGGCGAGGAACTGGAGGCGCTGAAGCGTCTTGACGACCAGGCACGGCAGCTCGAAAGATACGCCACCGGCCCGGACCTCAAGGAAATTGTTGCCGGAGAGTTTCGCCACTCGCCCGAATGGGGCGGTCGCAGTGTGTTTGGATGGGAGGAGACTGGCGGATCGGCCGAGCAGAGGTCGCTGGAACCGACGCCGTCGAACGCTCACCGTCAGGCACGCTAGAAAATCGAGTGGCCGGCGCTGGTTCAGCGAGATGAGCTTCAGTCGAGGGGCGGGAGCGAGATATTCCTTGGGGAAGGATGCCTTAGCCGATCTTCTCTCCCACCTCCAATAGATAAGCGTCATAGCCGAACAACAAATCCTGGCTCAGGTCCTTGCCGTCGAACCGCGCTATAAAGTCGTCAAGGTCGGCCTGACGCGAGAAGCCCATCGCCATGGCAGACATGCTTTCGATGTCGCCCTCTTCGTCCTCGTAGGTCGCGCTCATCTCCAGGACACCCAACCGATCGAAGTTCGCTTGCATGTGGAATGAAAGCCAGACCAGGTATTCCAGCGGGTAGCCGGGATTCCTCCCGTATGTCACCACAAAGGGATAAGCTGAACGGAACCGGCTGGCCAGAACTTCGCCATCGGTGGCAAAGACGAGCAGATCGCTATCCTCATCGAGGTTGTGAAGTTCGATTGTCAAATCATGCTTGCGCAACGCAACGTAGCCGCCAAGTTGGTCCCACGGCAAGGAAGTCAAGATGATCTCGCGCCATCGAGTGATGGCGACATCGAGATCGGTGCGGACCAAGAACATGAAGAAACCCTACAGCGTCACGACACAATCAAGAGCTTTCAGCCTTGCATAGTGCACGCTGTAGTCAATAGATATTAGCGGCGCCTAAATTCATGGTAACGAGGGAGTTATCGTGATTTGAGAGGCGCCGGCGAACATCAGCTTCGCCGGCTGGCGGATCTATCGCCAGTATCCCCGCCCGGTATCGACCGATGACCGTCCCACGACGTAGCCGATGGTAAAGGCGAGGGCGCCGATCAGCAATCCGAGAGTGGTCGCGGTGTGAGGATGATCTGCTGCGGCAGTCGCGACAGCGCTCGTCTCTCTCTTCACTGCTTCGGTGGCTGTCTGCGCAGCTTTGCGAACGCCAGCGAGAGGTTCTTCGGGTGTGCCGGTAAAGTCGGCTTTTAGATCGTCGTCTTTGGCCATCGCCTTCTTCTCCTATCGCGTATGCAGGAGAAACCGAGGACAGCGCCATCGGTTCCGAATCCTTGGAAAGATCTTTTTTAAAGCACCAATTTGCTAGCGACCTTGTGCCCAGAGTTCTTCGGCAAAGTCCTAGTGGGTCGACAGGATCCGGTTGTTCAACGCTCCTTGATACGTCTTCCTGGTCGCAATTTTGTTCTCCAGCGACTCGAGGATGTCCTCGCAGAAGTCGACGTCGTAGAGTTCACGAATGGTCTGGAGACCACCGGGCGTGAACACGTTTATCTCAAGCAGCTTGTCGCCGACGATGTCGAGGCCGACCAGGAACATGCCATCTTCGACAAGCTTCGGGCGTAAGGTCTCGGCGATCGCCAGCATTTCCTTTGTCACATGCGCCCGTTTTGGCGTCCCACGCGCGTGAATATTGGAGCGCACGTCTCCCTTCGCGGGAACGCGCCTGAACGCAGCGTAGACGTCGCCGCGCTGCAAGGGTCGCCCGTTCATGAGAAACAATCTGGTATCTCCTTCCGACGCCTTCGGAAGGTAACATTGCGCAATGAGATAGCCGACCTCACCCACCGCATCGATGATTTGATTGAGGTTGGATTCGGTGCTGCTTCCGACCCGAAAAACGTTCTTGCCGCCAGATCCCTGTAGCGGTTTGATGATTACGCCGTCTGAATGATCGTCGATAAACGCCCTGATCTCCTCGATGTCCTTGGAAATCAAAGTGGTCGGACGAACGATGGCCGGGAAATCCTGGAAGTAAAGCTTGTCTTGCGCCAAGGCCAGACCACATGGGTCGTTGACGACGATCGTGCCTCTTTCTGCGGCAAGCCGACCAAAATTTGCACCCGCATGCGCGGCCCAGGGGCGAGTATCGGCATCCAGCGACGGATCGTTCCGTAAGAACAGAACATCCACCTCTTCAACATTGACAAGGGCTCTTTGCTGTTCGGGCGCGATCAAAGCGCGTAGCAGAGTTTCGGACTTCTTGGGGCGTGCGTCGCCAAGATGTGCCGCCCGGATCATCAATGCGTCGTCGGCCCCAAGTATGAAGTCACCCGGCGTGATGTAGAGGACCTCATGGCCACGAGCAAGCGCAGCAAGCGCCAAGGATGTTGTCGTATAGGACGGCCTTTCGGTTTCGATCGCGTTGACAAGGAAGGCGATGCGCATGGGGGCTCCTGGCTTAAGACAAGTGTGCAACCGGCCACATCCGGTACAATGGCCCCGAAGGCGACTTTAGGGGCCCGAAGCGTGTGGGGCTCGCGTTAGACCCAACCTGAAGACGACATGAAGGATCCGTTGCATTAACGCTCCTCGCTGCTACTGGTTCCTGTCAGTCTTGATTGTCTCCGCAGATGCGCCCTAACCCGATGGCCAGGGTTCCAGCTAGGTGATGTCTCTAATGTTCGGACCGGAGGGTCTGGCAAGTCTCGGACGAGGATTAAGTGCGGGCTCAGCGTCAATCTCCTGGCTATGTCCGCATGGCACACAGCCGCACTGGGGTGCCTGCACGCGGACACACCGACAGGCAGAGGGCGCTCAAGCTCCCTCTGCCTCTTAAATGGTTCAGCGCTTGTGATGGACGCTTTGCAGACCGTAAACCGGCGTCTGAATACCCTCCAATCGTGCCTTCAGTTGCAGTGACAGGTACTGCGAATAATGGCGCGATTGGTGCAAGTTACCACCATGGAACCACAGGGCATCCTGTTGCGTGGGCTTCCACATGTTGCGCTGCTCGCCCTCCCAGGGGCCGGGGTCCTTCGGCGTATCGGAGCCAAGTCCCCAGACCTTGCCGACCCTGTCGGCTGTCTCCTGGTCGATGAGATCGGCGACCCAGCCATTCATCGAGCCGTAGCCCGTCGCATAGACGATGACGTCGGCCGGGATCTCCTTGCCGTCAGCCAGTTTTATCGAGGTTTCGGTGATCTCTTCCACCTGTCCTGCGGCAAGCTTCACCTTGCCGTCGATGATCAGCTGCGACGCGCCGATATCGATGTAGTATCCGGACCCGCGGCGCAGGTACTTCATGAAGAGACCTGAGCCATCCGCGCCCCAATCGAGTTGGAAGCCCGCCTTTTCCAGCGCCGCGTAGAAATCGGCGTCGCGCTCGCGCATCTTGTCGTAAAGCGGGATCTGGAACTCGTGCATGATCCGGTAGGGAAGCGACGCGAAGATGAGATCCGCCTTGCCCGTCGTTACGCCGTTGGCCAGCGCCTGTTCCGAATAAAGCCCACCGAGGCCGATATCCATCAGCGTGTCGGACTTGACGATATGGGTCGTCGAGCGCTGGATCATCGTGACGTCGACGCCCGCCTCGTACAGCGCGGCACAGATGTCGTGGGCCGAATTGTTGGAACCGATCACAACGACCTTCTTGCCCTTGTAGCCATCCGGCCCCGGGTGCTGCGAGGAATGATGCTGGTCACCAACAAAGCGCTCACGGCCGTTGAAATTCGGAATGTTGGCCTTGCCGGACATGCCGGTCGCAAAGACGAGCTGCTTTGGCCGCAACACCACTTCCTCACCGTCGCGGTCAACGACGATGGTCCATTCCTTCGCGGCTTCGTCCCATTTTGCCGATTTGGCGGTGGAGCGTGTCCAGTAGTTCAGCTCCATCACCTTGGTATAGAATTCCAGCCAGTCGCCAATCTTGTCCTTCGGTGCGAAGACCGGCCAGTTCTTCGGGAAATCGATGTAGGGCAGGTGGTCGTACCAGACGGGGTCATGCAGGCAGAGCGACTTGTAGCGCTTGCGCCAGCTGTCGCCTGGCCGGTCGTTCTTTTCGAGGATGATGGTGGGCACGCCAAGTTGGCGAAGCCGGGCCCCGAGCGCAATGCCGCCCTGTCCGCCGCCGATGATCACGACATAGGGTTGCGTCTCATAGCCGAGCGTGCGCTCCTCGTGCTCGCGCTCCTCCTTCCAGGTTTTCGTGCCGACATTCTGGCCGTGCTTGGCGCCAAGTGGCCGGGTAAAGCCGGATTTCTCCTCGTGGCCCTTGAGTTCGGCCAGTGCCGTCAGCAGCGTCCAGATCAGGCCGTTCTTGATGCGCACGAGGCCGTAGCCGCGTCCCGTCGCAGTCTCGAACGAGATCCAGCTTTCAAGCACGCCATCCGCCTCGGTTGCTTCTTCGCCGGCGGCGACGCGCCAGTTGGAGGGTTTTGCAGAGGCAAGCTGTGCCTGAAGCATGTCGCGCACCTCGTCCCGGCCTTCGACAGTCTTGAGGTTCCAGGTGAAGGCGACGAGGTCGCGCCAGTAGCATTCCTCTGCAAAGAGGTTGACCGCATCGTCGATACGGCCGGTTTCGAGTGCAGCGCCAAGGGCATCAAGCTGTGCCTGAACGCGGGTGGTGGGGGTCTTCTCGAGCATCCTTTATCCTCCTGCTCTGTGATGACAAACGGAACGGCTCCTCAACCGTCCCGCAATGGGGACCGGCCTAACGCTTGAGGTCGATCAGTATTTTCAGGTGCGTACCGGCGGGATCGAGCAACTGGTCGAACCCTGCCGAAACAGCTTCGCTCAGTGAGACATGTTTGGTGACGATGCGGCGAGCCGGTATTTGGCCGCTCGCGATCAGGCGCGCCACGCGCGGCCAGTAGTGGGTCGGATAGGCCCAGGAACCGCGGATATCGATGTCCTTGAAGGTCACGTCAAACCAGTTCAGCGGGTTCTCGCCTGGATGAAGGCCGGTCTGCACGACGACGCCCTGCTTGCGTACTGCGCTCGCGCAGTTCTTGAGCGCATGTTCGTTGCCGACGCATTCGATGGCGACATCGCAGCCAACGCCGCCCTCGGTTTCGGCCTGGACAACATCGCTGACCTTTTCGATCTTGGGATTGATGGTGCGGACCTCGCGGAGTGCTTCCTTCGCCAGTGAAAGCCGCGTCTCGTTGAGATCGGAGAGAAAAATCTTCGACGCGCCGGCTGCCCGCGCTGCCATGGCAACGAGAATGCCGATCGGTCCTGCGCCCGTGACCAGCACGCTGTTGCCGGCGGTGACGCTGCCGCGATCGCACGCATATACGGCGACTGCGGTCGGCTCTATCAGAGCGGCTTCTTCGTCGGATAGCGCATCGGGAATGGGCTGGACATTGTAGTCGTTGAGCAGCGCCGCTTCCGCCATTCCGCCGGAGTGCCAGGATAGGCCGGCCAGTGCCAGGTTGGCGCTCAGGTGAAACAGACCACGATCGGCATAATAGTCTCCGCGGCGCGGCATGATCAGCGGCTGGACGGAGACCCTGTCGCCCGGCTTCACATGGCTAACCCCTTCGCCGATCGCCTTCACGACGCCGCCGAATTCATGGCCGACGATCTGCGGTCCATGAGCACCCGTGAAGGGATGCGGTTCCTTCGGGATGAAGATCGGGCCATAGGCGTATTCGTGCAGATCGGTCCCGCAGATGCCGCAGAAACGATTTTCCACCAGTACCTCACCGGGGCCAGGGGCAGGCGGAGCGTCGACATCGTCAATGCGTAGGTCCTTGGCGGCGTGAAAGCGCAGAGCTTTCATTGTGTTTCCTCCTGTTTGTTCTTGCACAGGAGAGGCAGCAAGCAGCATGCCAGATCGCAACTGCGTCTATTTTGTTCGTGATATCAAAGGGTTGAAACGTGACGGGAGCGAAAGTCACTGAAAATGCAACAGTCCGGGTGCAACAGGTGTTGCAGGCGTTGCGTCAGTTGAGCCGCTTCAGACGGCGGTGGATCGTGGAACGGTTGACGCCGAGCTTTCTCGCAAGCGCCGAAACGTTGTCGCCGCAGTCCTTGAGTGCCTGGCGTAACGCATCATCCTCGCCGGGCAACGAGTGGATGGCTTCGGAGAAGAGATGTTCCGGCAGGCACTCGCTATCGATGAGACCATTTTCGGAAAGGGCCGCGGCCACGCGCAGAACATTGGAAAGCTCACGCAGATTTCCGGGCCATTTATGCGCGAGCAAGGCCGCCCGAGCCGTCTTGTCGATGCGGTAGGACTCGTGGTTCTCCTTCTCGACACGAGCGCGTAATTGATCGATCAGCCAGCTAAGATCCTGACGCTCTCGCAAGGCGGGGAGCGAGAGCGTGGCGGCGTTCAGGCGGTAATAGAGGTCTTCCCGGAAACGGCCCTGCTTAACCAGTTCCGCCAGATCGCGGTGGGAGGCGGAGACGACGCGCAGGCGGATTGGCCGGGCCTTCAGCGCCCCAATCGGCTGGATCTCATTTTCCGAGAGCACGCGCAACAGCCGGCTTTGCAGCGTGAACGGCATGTCGCCGATCTCGTCGAGGAACAGGGTGCCACCGTCCGCATCCTCGATCAGGCCGCGCTTACCTTTCTGGCTGGCGCCCGTGAAGGCACCGGGTGCGTAGCCGAACAGTTCGGATTCGATGAGATGTTCGGGAATGGCTGCGCAATTTACGGCGACGAAATTGCCATTGTCGCCGCAGCTGTCATGGATCGCGCGAGCAAGATACTCCTTGCCGCTGCCCGTCTCCCCTTGAATGAGAATTGGGATGCGGCGTGTGGCCAATTTTGCCGCGCGGGTCTGCACCCGTTCCATTGTCGCGTCGCCCTGGCTGAGATCGCGCAGGGCCCGGGGGAGGCGCGCTTCGGGCGCGGCGGGCGTGCGCAGGCTGACGACGGGCGCGATGGCGCTGGCGAATAGGACTAGGCCGCTCTTGGCTCTCAGCAAGCGTTCGCCGTTCGGACGTCCGCGCATGAAGTTTGGCAAATCGTCCACGATATCGAACACCTCCGAGAGCGGAAGGCCGAGGAAATTGCGTGTCTGGAGGCCGCGGATGTTCATCGAGCGGGCGAGTGCGCCGAAGCCACCATGGGTCATGCCGGTGATGCGGCCGCTGCCGTCGAGGGCGATGGCGGCGTCCGGGTCGACATCCAGGAATTCCGGGGAGCGGGCAAGCCGCAGGACCCAGTCGTTGCGGGTGCGGGTCATGAGGTTGGCAAGCTCGATCCGCCGCGCAGTGGCGGATACCAGATGCAGCGCCAGCTGCTGGCTTGCCTTGGCAGTGGGCGACCGGAGCTGGGAGATGTCGAGCACGGCGGTCAGGTCGCCAAGCGTGTCGAAGACCGGCGCCGCCGTACAGGTCAGACCGATATGGCTCGCGTCGAAATGATCGTCCTGATGGATGATGACCGGCTGGCCGGAGACGATGCACGCCCCGACGGCACAGGTGCCCGCCCGGCTCTCAGACCACTCCGAGCCGAGATAGAGGCCCGCCTTGCGCAGCTGATTGTCGAAGGTCGGATCCCCCATGAAATCGACGGTGACGCCGCGGGCATCGGACAGCAACAGGACATAGTTCTGTTCGGCGACTTGGTTGAACAGCCCTTCAAGCCCGGAACGCCCGATGCGGATCAGTTCTTCCGCCTGTTCGCGATGCTCGCGCAGCTTCGATCCCGGAACGATATAGGCTTCCTGCGCGATCGTCGGATCCAGCTTGTAATCATTGAGGCAGCGAAGCCAGGATTGGACGACGGGCTCGTCGCGTGGGCTCGCGGCCCCGGAGGCGACTCGTTCTATCTCACGAATATGCGACAGCGACGTCGACATCGAGCGCCCTCCTGACGGGAAAGCTGACACACTCTCATCGACAACGTCAAGCCAACGGTGGACGGTGACGTGTGTCAGCCAAGCGCTTGCCGACGAGGCCTATCGAGGTCTGGGCTGCACGTCGTTGAGATCGGCAGCGTTCTGGCATTAACACCCCATTGCCTGAGTGCTTCCCATCCCATGCGCGATAGCCCTAGGATATGGGGTTCGCTGCCCCTTCCTCCGTCTGGAGGTAGCTGATCACGGCGTCGGCGATCATTCGGCGATGGCGGCCGATCGTGGCCGATTCGGAAAGATCCCTGCGAAAGATAGTTCCGAATGTATATCGGTTCGAAACCCGGAAGAAGCAGAAGGCACTGATCAGCATATGCACATCTATCGGGTCGGCCTTTCGCTTGAACGCACCCTCAGCGATACCGCGTTCCAGAATGCCCGCGATCGTTTCGATGACCGAGACATTCAGATCACGGATCGCTTCCGACCGCAGCATATGCGCTGCGTGGTGGATGTTTTCGATGCTGACCAATCGCACAAAGTCGGGATTGGCCTCGTCGTGGTCGAATGTGCTGGAAATTAGCGTACGCAACGCCTCTTCCGGGGCAAGGCTTGAAAGCTTCAGGTCCTCCTCGAGCGTGCGGATCTTGCGATAGGCGCGCTCAAGCACGGACAGGTAAAGTCCCTCCTTGCCCCCGAAATAGTAATAGATCATGCGCTTGGAGGTTCGGGTCCGTTCTGCGATCGCGTCAACGCGTCCGCCCGCAAGGCCGTGCGTCGAGAACTCTTCCGTGGCGACGACAAGGATGTCCTCCTTGGTGCGTTCCGGATCGTTCTTCCGACTTGCCTCAACCCGCCCCGCCATTCTTTTTGATCACTCCCCCGGCACTCGCCGAAATTTTCCAATGAAACCAAATCGAAACGGGCGAGCGCAGAGGCTCGCCACACCGCCTCCCGTGAGATTCATATTGAGGTTACGGGGGTCTTTCAAGAGAGTCTGCTTGACATACGTACTAGTTCGTACATTTTGTAGTGGCGAAGACGACTTGAGGAGGATGTGTTCGCACCGGTGCCCTGACGCCGCCCCGTGACGCCAATGCGATGCGCGGGCGCCAAGACGGCACTCCGCTTTGGGAGGAGCGCATGATCCGCATTATCGATTTCTATTTCTTCGCGCTGAAGGTGGCGATTGCCTTGCTGCTTGCCGGCATGGTCGTCCTCGTCTTCGGCAACGTCGTTTTGCGCTATGCGTTCAATCAGGGCATCACGGTCTCTGAGGAGCTATCACGCATCTTCTTCGTCTGGCTCACGTTTCTTGGCGCCGTGGTTGCCTTGCGCGAACACGGGCATCTCGGCGTTGATACGCTCATCAAACGACTGCCGCCGGTCGCCGCGAAGGTCGCGGTGCTTCTTGGCCATGTGTTGATGCTCTACGCTACCTGGCTGATGATCAGCGGCAGCTGGACGCAGACGCTCATCAACCTGCATGTCGGCGCGCCTGCGACTGGGCTTTCCATGGGCTTCTTCTACGGGGCCGGTCTCGCCTTTGGGGTACCCGCATTCCTCATCCTGCTTGCCGACGCTTTCGCCATCGCGACCGGACGCATCGACGTGACGACGGCGGAACTGGTGCGCGACAGCGAAGACGAAGTGGCGCTTGACCCACCCCCCACGGCCACGCTCGGGCCGCTGCCCGTCAAACGCTGAGGACGAGCCGATGACCGTCACCATCTTCCTTGGCGCACTTCTCGGCCCCATGGCGCTCGGCGTGCCGATTGCATTTGCGTTGATCATCAGCGGCGTCGCCCTGATGCTCTTTCTCGGGCTCTTCGATGCACAGATCGTCGCCCAAAACGTCTTGAACGGCGCCGACAGCTTTCCGTTGATGGCCGTGCCCTTCTTCCTGCTTGCGGGCGAGGTCATGAACACCGGCGGGCTTTCCCGCCGCATCGTCGCCCTGGCGATGGCCATGGTCGGTCATATCCGCGGCGGCCTCGGCTTCGTGGCGATCTTTGCCGCCTGCATTCTTTCCAGCCTCTCTGGTTCAGCTGTCGCCGACGCCGCTGCCCTTGGCGCCCTGCTTCTGCCGATGATGCTGAAGAGCGGTCATGACCCGGCGCGCGCCGGAGGGCTGCTTGCCTCTGCATCGATCATCGGGCCTATCATTCCGCCGTCGATCGGCTTCATCCTCTATGGTGTGGTTGGCGGCGTCTCGATCACCAAGCTCTTTCTTGCGGGCATTTTCCCGGGTTTGATGATCGCCGCGGCCCTTTGCATCACTTGGCTTATCGTCGCTCGCAAGGAGCAGTTCGAGCTCCCGCCAAGACAAAGCGCCCGCGTGCGGCTTGGAGCGCTGCTCGACAGTGTCTGGGCGCTTCTGTTGCCGGTGATCATCATCGTTGGTCTGAAGTTTGGTGTTTTCACGCCAACTGAAGCCGGCGTTGTTGCGGCGGTCTACGCCCTGTTCGTCTCGATGGTCATCTACCGCGAGCTGACGCCGGGCCAGCTCTTCCCTGTCTTCGTAGCGGCCGCGAAAATTACATCCGTGGTGATGTTCCTGGTTGCCTGCGCTGCAGTTTCCGCCTGGCTGATTACGGTTGCAGACGTCCCCGGTGCGCTTGCCGCGCTGGTCGAACCGCTTATGGACAACCAGACCCTTTTGCTCATCGCAATCATGGTCCTGATCGTCGTCGTCGGGACAGCGATGGACATGACGCCGACGATCCTCGTCATGACGCCGGTTCTGATGCCGATCATCAAGCAAGCGGGGATCGACCCGGTCTATTTCGGCGTGCTGTTTATCATCAACAATTCGATCGGCCTGATCACCCCGCCAGTGGGCACCGTTCTCAACGTTATCTGCGGCGTCTCGAAACTGACGATGGAGGACCTGATGAAGGGCGTGTGGCCCTTCCTCATTGCCGAACTGATCGTCCTTTTCCTGCTCGTCCTGTTCCCAGAACTGGTGACCGTACCGGTCTCCTGGTTCGGGCACTGACGGCAACTTTTTATTGCGCTTCAACAGGCCGGCGGGATTACCGGCTCAATCTGGGAGGATAACATGTTGAACCGATTGACAAAAATGGCACTGGGCGTCGCCCTGCCGATCGTTTTGTTTGCAGCAGCGCCAACGCTTGCAGAGATACGCGACCAGACCATCAAGTTCGCGTCAGCCAACAACAAGGGTCACCCCCAAGTGACGGGCATGGAGAAGTTCGCCGAGCTCGTGAATGAAAAGAGTGGCGGCAAGATCGAGGTGAAGCTGTTCCCCGGCGGCACGCTTGGTGGTGACGTGCAGACCGTCTCCGCTCTCCAGGGCGGCGTTATCGAGATGACCGTGTTGAACGCCGGTATTCTTGCCAACAACGTCAAGCAATTCGGTGCCGTCGACCTTCCTTTCCTCTTCAATAGTGGCGAGGAGGCGGACAAGGTGATGGATGGCCCCTTTGGCGAGAGCCTCAGCAAGCTTTTGCCCGATACCGGCCTAGTCGGACTTGGATACTGGGAACTCGGCTTCCGCAATCTCACGAACAATCGCCATGCAGTGACCAAGCTTGAAGACATCAAAGGTCTGAAGATCCGCACCATCCAATCTCCGATCCCGATCGAACTCTTCAACACGCTCGGCGCGAATGCCGTGCCGCTGCCTTATACGGAACTCTACACCGCGCTTGAGACTGGGACGGTTGATGGGCAGGAGAACCCGGCGGCAAACATCCTGAATGCCAAATTCTACGAAGTGCAGAAATACATGACGCTGACCCGTCACCAGTACAATCCGCAGATCGTGCTCGTCAGCAGGAAATTCTGGGATGGCCTGAACGACGAGGAAAAGACCGTCCTGCAGGCGGCCGCGACCGAGGCCCGCGACTATCAGCGCAAGGTCTCGCGCGAGGCGGATACCGCAGCCCTTGAGGAAATTCGCAAGACCGGCATGGAGGTCAGCGAATTCAGTCCCGAGGAGACGCAGAAGCTGCGCGACGCCGTCAAGCCGGTGATCGAGAAGTTTAGCGCCGAGATCGGCGCTGACACGGTGCAGTTGTTGTTCAAGGAGATAGGTGCCGCGCGGGGCCAGTAACCGCGCGAATACTTCGGCCCGCCCGCAAAGTCGCGGCGGGCCGCAGGCTGGCTGCCCTTTGCAACGGGCTCAGAAGATGGAAACGGAAACAATGTCCGAAACGCTTGTAAGACCCTTGAAGGCGGGCCTGATCGGTGCAGGCATCCAGGCCTCGTTGACGCCCGCCATGCACATGGCCGAAGGTGCAGCTCAGGGACTCCGCTATGCTTATGAGCTCATTGATCTTTCCGAAATTGGTGCGACGGAAAATGATCTGCCGCGGCTGCTCGCCGACGCTGAGAGGCAGGGGTTTGCCGGCCTCAACATAACCCATCCGTGCAAGCAGGCCGTCATTGTTCATCTCGATGAACTCTCGCCAGACGCACACAGGCTCGGTGCCGTCAACACGGTCGTGCTCACGGGAGGGCGACGATATGGCCACAACACCGATTGGTGGGGCTTTGCGGAAGGCTTCAGGCGCGGATTGCCCGATGCAGATCTTTCCTCGGGCGTGCAACTGGGAGCAGGAGGTGCGGGCGTCGCAACAGCCTATGCCGCGCTTTCGTTTGGCCTGAAGCGTCTCATCGTTTTCGATCGCGAGCCGGAACGGGCGCGATTGCTTGCCGCGATGCTGACCGCCTTGTTTCCAGAAGCCGACATCACCGCCGGTACGGACCTTTCTGTTGCGATGCGATCGGCATCCGGGTTGATTCACGCCACGCCGACCGGCATGGCGAACTATCCCGGGATGCCGCTTGACGCCGAACTTCTCGATCCGCGGCACTGGGTCGCCGAGATCGTCTATTTCCCGCTCGAAACGCCGCTGCTTTCAGAAGCGAGGCGACGCGGATGCCGCACGCTCGACGGTGGAGGAATGGCGGTATTCCAGGCAGTTGGCGCTTTTCGCCTGTTCACAGGTCTTGAGCCGGACACAACGCGGATGCTTGCCCATTTCAAGGCAATGACCGGCTGATTTCCGAAAATTCCACCGAGGAGCAAGTGATGAAGACCTCGATAGCAACGGTTTCGCTCAGCGGCGACCTCAGGGACAAGCTGCGAGCCATCGCCAAGGCGGGCTTTGCCGGTGTCGAAATCTTCGAGAACGATTTCCTCGCCTTTGACGAGAGCCCGCGCCAGGTTGGCCGCATGGTGCGAGATTTCGGTTTGGAGATCAGTCTGTTTCAGCCGTTCCGGGATTTTGAGGGCATGCCGGAGCCGTTGAGAGCCCGAACGTTCGACCGTGCCGAGCGCAAGTTCGACTTGATGGAGGAGCTCGGCACCGACCTCGTCCTTGTCTGTTCCAATGTCTCGCCGGCTTCAGTTGGTGGCATTGACAGGGCGGTCGCGGACTTTACCGAACTCGGCGAAAGGGCCGCAAAACGGGGCCTGCGCGTCGGTTACGAGGCGCTCGCCTGGGGGCGCCATATCAGCGATCATCGCGACGCCTGGGAAATCGTCCGACGCGCCGATCACCCGAGTATCGGGCTGATCCTTGACAGCTTTCACACGCTGTCGCGCAAGATCGAGATAAACTCGATCCGCTCCATCCCGAAGGAGAAGATCTTCATCGTCCAATTGGCCGATGCCCCACTGATCGACATGGATTTGCTGTATTGGAGCCGGCATTTCCGCAACATGCCGGGCGAGGGCGATCTGCCTCTGACAGACTTTACCCGCGCGGTGGCGGCAACTGGATATGACGGTTATCTATCGCTCGAAATCTTCAACGACCAATTTCGTGGGGGCAACGCCAGTGCGATCGCTGTCGATGGATATCGCTCGCTGATTTATCTCGGGGATCAGGTCAAGCGCGCCGAACCGGATACACGTTTGCCGGTCCCCATAATGCCCCCTCGCATCGACGTGAGAGGTGTAGCGTTCGTGGAGTTCAGTGCCTCGGAAGAGGAAGCAGGCGAACTCGAAGCGTTGCTGGTTTCAGTCGGATTCACGAAAACAGCACAACATCGGACGAAACAAGTGGTGGTCTATCGCCAAGGCGCCATCAATTTGGTGGTCAACACCGAGCGCGAAGGCTTTGCCAGCGCTTCCTATCTCGTCCACGGCACGTCCGCCTATGCCTTCGGCCTCATGGTGGATGATGCTGCGGCGACTGTAGAAAGGGCACGGGTGCTTGGGGCAGAACCATTCGAGCAGCCGGTTGGTCCAGGCGAGCTCGTGGTTCCGGCGATCCACGGAGTGGGCGGAGGGCTCATCTATTTTCTGGACGACAAATCCGAGCTCTCCAAGATCTGGGAGGTCGAGTTTGAGCCAGTGCGCGACGGCGGCTCTGTCATCGCGGCCGGATTATGCTCCATCGATCACATCGCTCAGACCGTAAAATATGAGGAAATGCTAACCTGGCTGCTCTTCTACACATCACTACTCGATGCTCATAAGACGCCGATGATCGACATCGTCGATCCAGCAGGCATCGTTCGCAGCCAGGTCGTGGAAAATGACGCCGGCACGTTGCGCCTGACACTGAACGGCGCGGAAAATCGCAACACGCTGGCCGGCCGGTTCATCGCCGAAACCTTCGGTTCCGGCGTCCAGCATCTGGCCTTTGCCACCGATGACATTTTTTCGACTGCGCAGGCATTGCGCGCCAATGGTTTCAAGGCGCTACCGATTTCGCCGAACTACTACGATGACGTTGAAGCGCGCTTCGGTCTCGACGTTCAACTCGTCGAAAGGCTGAAGTCCGAAAACATCCTCTATGACCGCGACGAGGACGGCGAGTATTACCAGCTCTACAGCCCGACCTTTGGCGAAGGTTTCTTCTTCGAGATCGTCGAAAGACGGGGCTATCGCGGCTACGGAGCCGCCAACGCGATTTTTCGCATTGCAGCGCTACGAAAGTACCTGAGGCCAGAGGGGCTGCCAAAAGGCTGACAGCCTAGCGATGGTAATTCTTTCCGTTGCTAGGGAAAGTTCGCGCCCGGTTCCCGGCCGATGGCATGCCCTATGCTGAAATCCTTTGGCGCACGACCCTTCAACCGGTCAAGCCACGTGCGAACGGACTCTGGCCGCGAGCAGTCGCCGCCTGGAATGCTCATCTTGGAGTGGTGAGATACTCGTAAGCTTTGAAACAACTGGTGGCGGGGTTCGATTCCGTTCAGGGAGTTGCACAGCGCGAAGGTTTCTCTGGCAAGGGCAGCCCGCATCGTTGCTGCAGCCGGATAAAAACCGGCAGCAAGGTCGCCGCCGGTTCCTCAACGCGAAGCTTAAAAGTTTCTTTGGAAGCGCACGACACCACCGAAGGCGTCCTCGTGTCCGCGAAACCCGCGAAAAGCGGTGTAGTCGAGTTCCGGCGTGATCTTGAAGCCCGGCACGACCTCGTATGCAACGTTGAGCGCCGCGTTCCAGGTACCGTCCTCTTCGAAGTCGATCTGCGTGTTTATCGTCGCCTTCTCGCTGATCTTGGCGGAGAAACCGCCCCACATCGCCCATTCGCCGTACCAGCTTCCATAATAATTCGGCCGGCTCGGGTCGGATTGGTAGGCAGCCATGACGAACAGGGAGAACGCGTCGGTGACGTCGAGGTTGACGCGCGCCTTGAAGGCCCAGGCATCATAGCGCGTGTCATAGGCCGCCATGCCGAAAAGCGTCATCCGGTCCGCTTCGTATTTCACCCCGCCGAGGAGGTGGGGAATGCTGTCGGCCCGTAGGTCAAACCACTCGCGGCTTGCCACGCCGGACGCGTCGACCGCCTCCAGTTCCCAGGAGCCATTGCCTTCCTCTGCGCCCACCATGGCGGAAAAGCCGTTGCCGAAGTCGTGGGTATAGCTCGCCTGCATCGTGCGGTCGCCCGAGTAGTAAATGACGTCGTCGTAGATGACGTTGCCGGCACCCCAGGTCCAGTTGGCAAAGAGCGAATCGGCGATGCCGACCGAGAAGCCGGCAAGCTCGATAAGCGCTTCCGAAATGTAGATGCGCTCGCCAGATGCCTTGTGCTCGAAGCGCGTCTCCAGATAGGAGCGCAGCGTACCGAACTCGGTTTCATTGCGAGCGTCGAAGCGCAGTGTCGCCCGCGCCTTGCCGGGCAAGCCATCGAGCGAGCCGCCCCAGTAGACATCGTCGCCGGCCGCAACCTCGTGGCGCAGGTAGCCGCTGATCTTCAGGCAGGTTTCGGTGCCCGGAACATAGAAGAAACCGTTGCCATAGGCATCGCAGACGCGGACATATTCGACCGGTTCCGCGTCTGCAGCCGTTGCCGCTTGGGTGGCGGCCATCAGGCAGAGCGCCGCTGCGGCACCTTTCAGGAGGAGAAGTGCCGTAGCACTGGTTGGTTTGTACATATCGAGTTCGTTCCCTTGTCGGTTCTTGAAAATTGGCAAAGCTTCGCCGGCTCCGTCCGTGGCGTGCGGGACAAGCGGGTGCTGAGCGGGTCTGTATGGAATGAGAGGAAAAAGGGCCGGTATCGTTTGCGATACCGGCCAGTCGGGGGTTACCCGCGCGGCGGCCAGACTTCGCCGGCAAGGCCGGTTTTCGGTTCACCGAGAAGCGGCGTCTTCAGGGCGCGGATGCCGTCGATGCTGATCAGCCAGATGATGTTGCGGTCGTATTCGGTAAAGACCGCGAAGCTGGCGTTTTCATAGGTGTATTCGGGCATTTCCTCAGGCTTGGGGAAGCGCGGCACGTAGTAGCCGGCGATCTTCGGATCCTTCGGGTCCTTGACGTCGAAGATCTGCAGGCCGGCATTGTAGAAGGCATAGGGCAGGATGCCGTCGCGGCTGTGACCCGGCTGGTGGGTCGTGCCGGAACGCTTCGGACCGAAGCTGCCGCGCCGCTGGCAATAGTCGGTGAATTCGGCCTCTGCCGGGGGTGTCGGACGCGGGAAGGTGGCGACGACCTTCGGGTCCTTCGGATCCTTGGCGTCGATGACCAGCACGTCCTTGTAGGGCTCGTAGCAGTTGGAGTTCATCGGGTAGCCGTTGGCAAAGACATAGCCGGTGCGCTCGTACTGGCTGGTATCGGCATTGTCGAATTCGGTACCGGCAAAGCTTGGCGGAATGCTCAGATGGCCCATCATTTCCGGCGTGCCGGGATTGGTGAGATCGAAGGTGTAGAAGCCGAGGCCGCCCATCGCGCCGAAGCCGATCTTGCCACCTTTTTCCACCGGCTTCGGCAGGAACAGCGGCATGCGCGAGCCCATCCAAGACGTGCGGTTGCCGGCGCGCGGGTTCATCAGGTAGGCGTCCTCGCTTGCCTTGTCGCCGACGACCTGTCCGGGAACGGTGACCTGGCTGACGAAAAGAGGATTGGCCGGGTCCGTCATGTCCCAAGCCTGGTAGCCCGGCGAATGCAGGTAGTCCGGATACTCGGTCAATGCGTAGCTGTCGTCGGGCGCCGACGAGAGGTACATGTACTTGCCGCCAAACCAGGCGGGTGCGTCGAGCGAACCGGAGCCCTGCTGCTTGCCGATGGGCGCGTCCGGGTTGTTGATGTCGGTCGTGCGGGTGGCGATCAGCGTCCAGTCACTCGGCAGCGGCCCGTTCATCTCGTAGACCTTGAAGCCCTTGAGCGAATTGTAGTGGCGTAGCGTCTCGACGATGTCGGGCTGGGTGCGCTTGTTGTCGAGAATGCCGAAGCGGCCGATCTCGTAGGAGGCTACGACGACGTTTTTCTGGAGCTTTTCACTCCAGGCAATCGTCATACCGCCGAAATAGTCCTGGACCGTCTTGGCGTCCCAGTCTTCGCTTGAACCGTCCTGTCCCCAGACGCCGCCCTTGGAATAGACGACCTTGGCCTTGGCCGGGTCGGTGATGTCGAGCACGCGCATGTAGTCGCGGTCATGCAGGTACATGTAGCGCTTGCCGTCAAAATCCGCGACGTCGGGCCAGGCATGCCAGGGCGACGTGATGTGCGGGTAGAAGGCGATTTCCTCGACGTTGCTCTTGTAGGTTTTGTCGTCCCAATGGGTGAGCTGGCCGGGGAAGTTCGGCGATGCGCCGAGTGCTGTGGCGCGCGGCGCGTTGAACTTGCCCGTCGCCGGATCCATGCCGTAGTCCTTGCCCGGCGTCAGCGCCGGCGGCTGCTTGTCGTAGGTCAGTTCCGACCAGCGCTTGAGGTGGGGATCCTGGATGTTGATCTCCGTCGGTACTTCCTTTTCCCAACCCGCGGCAAGCGCAGTGCCCGCGGCCAGACACAAAATTGAGCACGTGATGATCAGCCTTCTCGGCATGTTGGTCTCCTCCTGGAATATCGGTGAACGGACGCGTCCAAGGCTGGCAGCGGCGCAAGCAAACGACAGCTCGGCGGCGAACACCCCCCTGTGTCGCGTTCCGAATTCTTCTTTCGTCGTGTCAGTTGATCGCGCAGGCCTCCTCATGCCCGCGCAAATCACGCCGCTTCCGTTTGCTTAGGCGCCATGAAACAGGGTCGCTTTCCCCATAACAATCGCCTTAATCAGCATTAATTCATGCGGATTTCTTATGAGTTCCCGGGCGTGTTGATGGTTTGCGGGATGCAGATGACGCAACTTCCCCTTCCTCGACGGCGTAGACTTCGAGCGGATAGCCGAAATGCTCGTCCATCAGGATCCGAGCGCGTTCGGCGTTGCGGTCGAGTACGGCCTCCATCAGCTCGGTGTGCGGACCGATGGATTGCGCCTTATGCAGCGCGGCCATGGCCTCCGCGTAGCCGGTCGTCTCTCCGTGCGCCGCGCGCAGAACAGGGGCGAAGGCGAGGAACCGGTAGTGGCGTTGGAGCTGGTCGGAGATGGTCGAGCGGAAGTGCATCAGCCAACTCGATTGCGCAGCGCTCAAGAGGGCGGCGTGAAATGCCTCGTGCCGTTCCATCCAGGTATCCACGGCAAGGTCGGAAGAATCCTCGACGATCGTCTTGCAACGAGACAGACGGTAGTGCGCCGTGACGATCGCCGATTCCCATTCCGAGCCGCCGCGCTCCATGGCTTCCAGCAATAGAGGGATTTCGACGACTGCGCGGGCTTTTGTCAGATCCTCCAGCCCCTTGCGCGACACGGGTGCGACGGTGAAGCCGCGGTTGGAGATCGCCACTACCAGCCGCTCGGCCTCCAGCCGCGACAGCGCCTCTCGAAGAGGCGTCCGCCCGACATCATAGGTTTTGCTCAGAAGGTCGGGCCGCAACGGCGCCCCCGGTTGCAGACGGGCCATGAGGATCTCGGTTCGCAAAATCCTGTAGGCGGCCTCTGTTTTTGTGCTGTTTTCCTGCTCGTCGACCAAAGGCACCTCCAAAATTCACCGCCCGAATGTTCGGTGATCATATATGCGAGAATAATATATGATAATCGCCAATTGCTATAATTGTATACTATATCGTTGACTTTGCCGTTGGGCTGCGCTTCCTCATCCCTCGTGCTGTCACTGCGACAGCTGGAGGAGGAACACATGGCCACGACAAAATCGAAACTCATCACGGGCCTGATGGCAGCCGGTCTGGTGCTTGCCGGCATCGGTTCGGCGGCTGCCGATCCGATCCGCATCGGCATCGCCAATTTCGGCGAACACCCACCGCTCAACGCCGCCATCGCCGGCTTCAAGGCGGCGCTCGCCGAAAACGGCTTCGTCGAGGGCAAGGACGTCGTCTACACGGAGAGCCACACCAATTTCGACGCCTCGCTGGTGCCGCAGATGATCGCCAAGCTGCAGGCCGAACAGCCAAAGCTCGTCTACACCGTCACCACCCCGGTTTCGCAGATCGCCAAGAAGGCGCTCGCAGGCTCCGGCATCCCGGTGATCTTCACGGCCGTGACCGATCCGGTCGCGGCCAAGCTCGTGCCTTCCCGCGAAAGCGGTGATGACGGCATCACCGGTGCGACCGACAGCCAGGACATGGCGGCGGTGCTCGACTTCACCAGGAAGCTCCTGCCGAACGCCAAGCGGCTCGGTCTGCCTTACAATCCGGGCGAGGCCAACGACGTCGCGCTGCTCGAAGCTGTGCGCAAAATTGCGCCTGAGCAGGGCTTTGAAGTCGTCGAAGTCGGCGTCGACAACCTCAACGACATCCAGCAGCGCATCACCTCGCTCTCCGGTAAGGTCGACGTCATCTATGGCCCGACCTCCAACATGATCCAGCCGGCGATCGCGGCGGTCGCGTCGGCCGCGCGCCAGGCGGGCATCCCGGTCGTCAATGCCGTCGATACTGCCGTACAGGAGGGTTTCGTGCCGGCAAGCTTTGCCGTCAACTACGAGCAGGTCGGCAAGAATGCCGGCAAGATTGCGGCTGAAGTCTTGAAGGGCAAGGACCCGAAGTCCATTGCTCCTGTTTTCCCTGCCTATGAGGACCACCAGGCACTGATCTCGAAGAAGGCGATGGCCGCCTTCGGCGTCGAGATCCCGGCTTCGCTCGCCGACTGCAACTGCATCGTCGAGTAATCCGACGCCAGCAACGGCGGCGGCCACGACGCCGCCGTCCATGAGCGCGCCGCGCGCGCCCTGTCCATTCGTATTTACATGAATTCCGGAAGCAAGGCTGCGGAGGCGGCCTCTACGGAATTGCTCAGAGGAGGAACGGATGCTCGAAATCCGATCTGCACGAAAGGTCTTCTACAAGGGGCAGCCCGACGAGAAGATCGCCCTCAACGATCTCAGCCTGACGCTTCCGACCGGCAACTTCGCCATCGTCATCGGATCGAACGGCGCCGGCAAGAGCAGCATGCTCAATGCCATTTCCGGCGCGCTCATGCTCGATTCAGGCAAGATCCTCATCAACGGCGACGATGTGACGGCACTGCCCGTGCACAAACGTGCGACACGGGTGGCCCGGGTCTTCCAGGATCCGATGAAAGGCACCGCCGCCTCGATGACGGTTGCGGAAAACATGCTGCTTGCCGAATTGCGCGGCAAGAAACTTGGCCTTGGCCGTGGCCTCAATGCCAGGCGGCTCGCAAGCTACCGCGAACGCCTCGCGGCGCTGAACCTCGGGCTCGAAAACCGACTGGACACGCGCGTCGAACTGCTTTCAGGCGGCCAGCGGCAATCGCTTTCGCTGATCATGGCGACGTGCGACCAGCCGGATCTGCTGCTCCTCGACGAGCATACCGCAGCCCTCGATCCCCGCACGGCTGACATCGTCATGCAGGCGACGGTACGCGCGGTCGAAGCCTTCAATCTCACCACGCTGATGGTGACGCACAACATGCAGCACGCCGTCGATTTCGGCCATAGCGTGGTGATGCTCGATGCCGGCCAGATCCGGCTCGAGATCACCGGCGCGGAAAAGGCCGAGGTCACGATCCCGAAACTCATCGGTCACTTCGGCATGAAGACCGACCGGATGCTGCTCGCAAGCTGAGACGGACATGGAAACGGTTTCTACGATATTTTCGAACTTCATCACGCTCGTCCCGGTCACGCTGGCGCAGAGCCTCATCCTTTCCTTCATCGTTCTCGGCATCATGCTGCCATTCCGAACACTGAATTTTCCGGACCTGACGAGCGAGGGCGCATTCCCGCTCGGCGGCTGCGTCTGCGCGCTGTCGCTCGCCGGTGGCGCACCCGGTTGGCTGGCGATCCTCGTTGCGATGGCCGCAGGCTTCCTGGCGGGTAGCTGCACGGCCTTCGTGCATCTGCGCTTCCGCATCCACACGCTGCTTGCCGGCATTCTGATGATGACGATGCTCTACTCGATCAATCTGCGGCTGATGGGCAAGTCTAACCTCTCGGTGTACGGCACGCCAACCATTTTCGATGGCGTACCCTTTGCCGAGCCGGGTTTCCCGGTCGCGAAGATCGTCGTTGCAGGACTGCTCGGCATTGCCGTCTATTGCCTTTTGAACCTCTATTTCCGGACCGAACGCGGAACGGCCATGCGCGCCGTCGGCTCCAACCCGGATATGGCGGAAGCGCAGGGGATCAGCATCTGGGCCTTCACCATCGGCGGGGTCGGTCTAGCCGGTGCCTTCTCGGCCACCAGCGGCGCGCTCATGGTGCAGTCGCAGGGGTTTGCGGACGTCAACATGGGCATCGGTACGCTGATCAACGGCCTTGCGGCGCTGATGATCGGCGAAGCCATTGTCGGCAAGCAGACGATCCGGCGCCAGCTTGCGGCACCCTTCGTCGGAGCCATCGTCTACTACCAGCTTGTCTCGCTCTGCCTTGCCGCCGGCATGCCGCCGACCGACCTGAAGCTTGCCACCGGCCTCTTCGTGCTCGCCATGCTGGCGCTCCCAACCCTCAAGCGCGCCCGCGGCCCCATGCCGGCCCGCGAAACCGTCCGTGAATAGAAGGACTGCCCCATGAACATCGATATCCATGCTGTCGAGGCGCTCGATCGCGACGACCCGCTCGCGGCCTTCAAGAAGCGCTTTGATTTGCCCGAAGGCGTCACCTATCTCGACGGCAATTCGCTCGGCGCGGCGCTCTTTGCCTCCTACGCCGAAATCGAGAAGGCCGCGAAACTCGAATGGGGCCGCGACCTCATTCGCAGCTGGAACACGGCTGGCTGGTTCGCCCTGCCGCTGACGCTCGGCGACCGCGTCGGCCGCCTCATTGGCGCAGCACCCGGCCAGACGGCCGTGACCGACCACACCTCGGCCAATGTCTACAAGGCGCTGCACGCCGCACTCGGCCTCAATGCGGAGCGCAAGGTCATTGTCGCGGAAAGCGAGAGCTTCCCGACCGATCTTTACATGGCTGAGGGCGTGATTGCGACGCGGCCCGGTACCGTCCTGCGGCTTGAGGGCGTCGATGGCCCGCGGATCGAAGGCCTGATCGACGAGAGCGTCGCCGTGGTGCTCGTCAATCACGTCAACTACAAGACCGGCGCTCTGCGCGATATGGCGGCGCTGACCAAGCGCGCGCACGATGTGGGTGCGCTCGTCGTCTGGGATCTCTGCCATTCGGCCGGTGCGCTGCCGGTGGAACTCGATCGCTGCAACGTCGATTTCGCCGTCGGTTGCACCTACAAGTATCTGAATGGTGGCCCCGGTGCGCCAGCCTTTATCTATGTTGCCAGGCGCCATCAGGAAAAGGCCAGCCAACCGCTCAGTGGCTGGTGGGGCCACGCCCGTCCATTCGCTTTCGAGCGCAATTACGACGGCGGCGCGGGCATCTTGCGCTTCCTCTCCGGCACGCAGCCAATCTTGTCGCTGCGCACGCTTTCGGCCGCGCTCGATCTTTGGGATGAAGTGGACATGACGGCCATCCGCCGGAAGAGCATCGCACTCACCGACCTCTTCATAAAGCTCGTCGAAGCGCGTTGCGGCGCGCATGACCTGAAGCTGGTCGGTCCAAGGGACGGCACGGTGCGCGGCAGCCAGGTCTCCTTCGAGCACGAGGGGGCCTATGAAATCATGCAGGCTCTGATCGAGCGGGGCGTCATCGGTGACTTCCGCGCCCCGGCCACCATCCGTTTCGGTTTCACACCGCTCTATACGAGTTTTAAGGATGTGTGGAACGCCGTGGACGTGCTGCATGACGTGATGGAGACTGGCGCTTGGCGCGACGCCCGCTTTGCTGTCCGTAGCGCAGTGACCTGATCGCGATCGCTTGTGAAAAATGGAAAAGCGCTTTCCCTGTCCGGGAAGGCGCTTTTTTTTCGTTTGGGCTGGCTCGAGACTTATCACATCTCGATATCAATTCATTCAACCTATGTGGATTGTTATATTAGACCGCTGATTGCATCCATTACCGGAACAGGAAGGCGCAGCCTCTGAAGGAATGGCGAAAAGGCAATCTCATGGCTCAGGATACGCATGCTCAGCTCTATATCGGCGGCAAATGGAGGGCGACCTCTGAGACGCTCGCCGTCATCAACCCCGCCAATGAGGATGTCATCGGCAAGGTGGCGGTCGCCCGCGAGACGGATCTCGCCGACGCAACGGACGCTGCCTGGCAGGGCTTTCAGGCCTGGAGCCGGACATCGCCGGCTGCCCGCGCGGCGATCATCCTTAAGGCGGCCCAGCTTATGCGCGAGCGCTCAGAGGAGATCGCGCGTTCGATCACGCTCGAAAACGGCAAGCCGCTTTCCGAGGCGCGGTCCGAGGTCATTCGCGGTTGCGAATTCTTCGAATGGGACGCCGGCGAATGCGTGCGTCTCTACGGCCGGGTTATCCCGAGCGCGCCGGGCATCCGCTACATCGTGCTGCAGGAACCGATCGGCCCGGTCGCGGCGTTTTCGCCCTGGAACTTCCCGATGAGCCAGCCCGCCCGCAAGATCGGCGGCGCACTTGCGGCCGGCTGCTCCATCATCATGAAGGCGTCCGAGGAGACGCCAACCGGCGTCGTGCACATAGCGCGGGCGTTCCACGATGCAGGCCTTCCTGCCGGTGTGCTCAACCTCGTCTTCGGCCACCCCGCCGAAATCTCACGCTATCTCATCCCTCAGGACCGGATCCGCATGGTCGCCTTCACCGGCTCGACCGTCGTCGGAAAGCACCTGACGACGCTCGCTTCGCAAATGATGAAACCGGCACTGATGGAACTTGGCGGCCACGCGCCCGTCATCGTCTGCGAGGATGCCGATCCGGTTGCGGCCGGCATTGCCTGCGCCACCCGCAAGTATCGCAATTCCGGCCAGGTCTGCACCTCGCCGACGCGCTTCTTCGTGCACGAAACGCTCTACAGGCGCTTCACCGACGCCTTCGTGGAGAAGGCGCGTTCGATCAAGGTCGGTGACGGCCTCGACGCAGGGACGCAGATGGGCCCGGTGGCCAACGATCGCCGCATCGCTGCCCTCCAGGAGCTTGTCGACGATGCGCGCGCAAAGGGCGCCCGCATCCTGTGCGGCGGCGGACGTCTGGACGGCAAGGGCTACTTCTTCGCGCCGACCGCGATTGCCGATCTGCCGGATGATGCCCGCGCGCTCAGCGAAGAGCCCTTCGGCCCGCTCGCGCTGATCAATCCGGTTGCCTCGATCGACGAAGCGCTTACGAAAGCGAATGCGCTTCCGTTTGGTCTTGCCGCCTATGGCTTCACCAACTCGGCCGCCAACATCGACCGCCTGATGCAGGGCATCGAGGCCGGCAATCTTTCGATCAACACGCTCGAGGCCTCCGTCGCCGAAACGCCGTTCGGTGGCGTCAAGGAAAGCGGCCTTGGCCGCGAGGGTGGCGCGGAGGGCCTGCATCACTACACCGTCGTCAAGAACGTCTCGCTGCGCACCGCCTGACGGCATCGCGCGCCGCAATGAATGGATGATCAGGCCGACACCGCTGTCTGGGTGGTTTCGGCCTTCTTGCGTTCCATCAGCCGACAACCGGGACCATGTCGCGCAGCACCTTGCGCAGCAGTGTGCGCACCGCGAGCGTCGCGGGGGAGGGCGTGCGTTCGCGCGCCGTGATGACAGAGACATCGCGGGCAATCGACGGCTCGACCAACGGGCGGGCTGAGATCTTCCGACCGTTGAGGCCGGTAAAGGCATAGGTCGGCAGGATGGCAACCCCCGCCTCCCGCTCGACGAGCGAAAGGGCCGTGTTGATCTGGTGCACTTCGAGAGAAGGGCGCAGTGGCACGCCGGCGCTTTCGAAGCCGACCTCGGTCAGAAGACGGATATTGCTTTCGCGCGTCAGCGTGATGATCGGCTGGTCGGAAAGCGCGGACCAGGCCACTTCGGCCTTCGTGCAGATGGCGTGGCCCTCGGGCGCAAAAACCATCAGCTGGTCGCGCAGCACGCGTTGGATCTCAAGGCCGTCCTCGTCGCTGGCAAAGGTGCCGACGCCGAGGTCGCAGAGGCCACTGCGCACCCGGGGCGCGATCATGTCCGTCACGACGTCCTCGATCCTGAGTTTGAGGTTCGGATGGCTTTGAGCGACTTCCTGCAGCAGGCGCGGCAGCACGGTTGCGCCAAGGAAGGGCGGGGCGGCGATGCGCACCAGGCCCGTTCTCAGTTGCCCGAGATCGTGCACGGCATCGACGGCGCGCTCGATTTCCGCAAGGCCGGGCAGCGCGGCCGCCGCAAAGACCCGACCGGCCTCGGTCAGTTCGACGCGTCGGGTCGTGCGGTCGAAGAGCCGCGCGCCGAGCAGCGCCTCGAGGTCGCGGATCGCATGCGAGATGCCGGCCTGGCTGGTGCGCAAGCGTTCGGCGGCGCGGGAGAAGTTGCCGAGTTCGACCACGGCCTGAAAACACTTGATCTGACGGAGATTGAGCATCGCGGGATCCATACTGATTTCGGCATGAATATATACAGACTATGTGTCTTAATGAATAAAAAAATCCTGCGCTAAATGCGCCGAGAGAGACCGGAGCGGTTGCTTCACGCGCCACCGGACGGACATGCGACAGGGAGCGTCATGAAATACCAGCGTAAAGATGCAAAGGCCCATTCCCGTGCCACGATGCGCGGCATCTGGGCGGCGGCGAACACGCCGTTTACGGCCGATGGCGCCATCGACGAAGAGGGCTACCGCCGCAATGTCGAGCATTGGATTGCCGATCTCGGTATCGACGGCCTCTTCATTGCCGGCAAGCAGGGTGAGTTCTTCGCGATGTCGGTCGACGAGCGCAAGCGGATGTTCGATCTATCGGTGGAAGCGGCCGGAGGACGGGCGCAGACGATCATGTCCTGCTCCGACCAGAACATGGATGTGGTGATCGATCTTGCCCGTCATGCGCAGGCCTGCGGCGCAGACTACATCGTCGTGCATGCGCCGATCCTGCATTTCTTCAAGCAGCAGGACGAAACGCTGCTGCGCTACTATGAGGCCATCGCCTCAAAGGTGGATATCGGCATGGCGCTGTGGTCGCATCCCGACAGCGGCTATCTGATGAGCCCGGAACTGTGCAACCGGCTTGCCGACATCGAGACGGTCGTGGCGATCAAGTATTCGGTGCCGCGCGCCATGTACGAGGCGCTGACGGCGCTCGCCGGCGACCGCATCCTCGTCTCGACCGCTTCGGAAGAGGAATGGCTGGATAACGTCTTGGAACTCGGTTGGCAGCTTTATCTCTGCTCGTCGCCACCCTACACGCTCCAGACCAAGGCCGACCGGCGCATGGCCGAGTACACAGCACTCGCCTTTGCCGGAAAGGCCGAGGAGGCCCGCGCCGTCAGCGCGAGCCTGCAAGGGGTGCGTGACGCCTTCCGCAAGTCCAAGCCCGCGGAAAAGCCCCATGCGCACCAGAAGTACTGGCAGGAACTGCTTGGCCAAGTGGGGGGAGCCGTCCGCCAGCCACTGCTGGAGCTGACGGATGAGGAAAAGAGACTGACCAGAGCCGCCTTCGAGGAATGCGGCCTGAAACTGCGCTGAACGGGACAGGGAGGAATATCGATGACGAAGCTCAAGGCGTTCAATCTGCAAAAGTGGATCGACGAGCACAAGCACCTGCTGAAGCCGCCGGTCGGCAACCAACAGATCTGGAAAGACGCCGACCTCATGGTGACGATAGTCGGTGGCCCCAACAAGCGCACCGACTATCACGACGATCCCGTCGAGGAGTTCTTCTACCAGCTAAAGGGCGACATGGTGCTGAAGCTCTATGACGGCAAGGAATTCTACGACGTGCCGATCCGCGAGGGCGACATCTTCCTGCTGCCGCCGCATGTGCGCCACTCGCCGCAGCGGCCGATGGAGGGATCGATCGGCCTTGTGATCGAGCCCACGCGGCCTGAAGGCCTGCTCGACGCTGTCGAATGGTACTGCTTCGAATGCACGGAACTTGTGCACCGCGCGGAGGTAGACCTCGAATCCATCGTCGACGATCTGCCGCCGATCTATCAGGCCTTCTACGCGGACGAAAAGCTGCGCACGTGCCCGAAATGCGGAACCGTGCACCCCGGCAAGACCCCGCCCGAGGGCTGGGTGACGCTCTGAACCCGGCAGCAGACCAGCAAAGGATCGTCATGTCGAAAGTCGAAGCCATCTGCCTCGTGGGCTGGGGCGCCATCGGACAGCGGGTGGCAGCACTTCTTAAGGCGCGGGGCGCGAACGCCCGGATTGTCGGGATCGCCGTGCGCGATCCCAGGGAAATCGAAGCGACCATGCCGGACGGGACGGTTCATGTTGCCGGTCCAGAAGCGCTGACGGCGACCGGCGCGACGTTGGTCGTCGAGGCGGCGAGCCGCGAAAGCGTCCAGCCCTTCGCCCGGGCGGCATTGGCGGCGGGGATGGATTTCGCGGTGTCCTCGACCTCGGCCCTGGTGGATGCCACCGTGCTCGACGAACTCGTGGAACTTGCGCGGCGGAACGGTTGCAAGCTTATCATACCGCCGGGCGCGCTCGGCGGCATCGATGCGCTCTCGGCGGCCTCACGGTTGGGTCTGGACAGCGTGGAGCACATCATCACCAAGCCCGCGAGGGCCTGGTTTGGGACGCCCGCCGAAGAGTGCTGTCGCCTAGGCGAACTTCAGGAAGCGGAAGCTTTCTTTGCAGGATCGGCCGCTGAGGCGGCGACGGCCTTTCCGCAAAATGCCAATGTGGCGGCGACCATCTCCCTTGCCGGCATCGGTATGGAACATACGCGTGTGCAGCTCGTCGCCGATCCCAAAGCAGTGGAAAACACGCACAGCATTATCGCCCGCGGCGCCTTCGGCACACTCGAAATCCGCCTTCAGAACCGCCCGCTCGCAGCCAATCCGAAATCCTCGGAGATGACGGCACTGAACCTCGTTCGCCTGATCGAGAACAGGACAAGCGCGCTTGTCCTTTAGTCGGTAGCTGCCGCTCGACTGCTCGGCCATTGCCGTTCCGGGCAGATCTTTGTGCTGCCGGCAACCGCATGCGCCGCTTTATCCGTTGGCTCTATCGAAACCACCTTTGACATTGTCGGTGAAAAGCATCACGCGTGTGCTGGTGCTTGAACGCCCAGACGTTGCGGGGCGTCTGTCGCTCCGACGGCGGGCTTTCACGCTCTTCCTAGCAAGCCGTCGGCCGATCCAGGAGAGGTAGGAGGTGGTTTTTCCTGCTGTCAACGGGGGATAAGCGGGACAGAATCGCATTGCGCGAAAGCTCCGCGATACAGTGATGCGCGCCAATGTGCCTACTGCCGAACGAAGGCTGGATCAGCTTCTTGCCCGCCAGGCTCGTCTCGAAGGAGAGCGAGATGGTCATCGCGAAGTTCGAACCCCGGCAAAACGCCTAGAGCGCAGGTTGATGCCGCAGAGGAAGTAACGATGGCCGGCGAGCGACGTAAGCCTGCGACTGGCTCGATGCCTGCCTTTGTGAAGCCCGTTTCGGGAACAAGAGCGAGGCGCAGCCGTTCTACGGTCAGACCTGCCTCATCGAGCCCGCACATGGAGCAACGGCCGAAGGGAGGAGATCTGACAGTGGCGATCCGCGCAATCGCGCCCCTACCCGAATGGACGCAGCGCGCTGCAGCACACTGCCACAGCCACAGTGAAAACACGCCCGTTTCTCGCACGACCTTCGGGCAAGGTCCGCTTGCGAGACGAATGCGTTGCGATAGAGTTGCTCTGCGATTCGTCGCCTGGAGGAAAGATGCGTCAGCAGACAAAGCCGTTTATCGTTGAGATCAAGCAATCCCGAAAGCTTAAACCCAACGGCGAAAAACTATCGATCTGGGGGAAACTGGATTTGAGCGTTGCCGAAGAGCACGTGGCATCCGAGAACCCAGTAGAGGCACCGGCCGCCATCGAAAGCGGCGACCGGCTCTAGCGCGCGATCGGCGCAAACCCTCAAAGAGCCATCTCAAACATCCGTCGTGTCCGGTTACAGTTCATGAAGAGAGGCGGTCGCGCGCTCTTCTGGAGCGGCCGCATGGATGATTGCCCGCTTGTCGTCGTCCAGCGCCTTGCGCCAGAATTGAAGACAGGAAGTGTGAGCGGGCCGCGGTTCGCGTTCAGGCGCTATAGCAAGGTCGGCGCCTTTCGCCGAGCCGATAACAGGCGCGTTTTTGCGGCGCTTAATGGTATCGAAAGCTTCTGGCTGTATCGAAGCCCTATGCTTGGGGGTGGGTTTCGAAGTCGTGCTTTGGCAGTATTTCTGCTTTTGTTGATGCTGACGCACCTGGGCGTTGGATCGACCCACGCTGGTGATTCCAGCAACATTCGCAATTCCTGCTGGGCATCCGGCCGCATCTCAGAGAACGTGATCACCATAGCTTTGGCAGCCGAGCGGTGGTCCTGTGATGACCGGAAATTCTCGATTGATTCCGAACGAGTGCTGCTTCGCTTCGATCTCAGGCCGGGCGATAGCCCTCCTCGATACTTTCTCTCCAGGCGGAGCGCACTTGAGGCGGTGCATCTCCTTGCAATCGACCAGGACGGCGCGGTGCGGCAAGCCTCCGTTTCTGCAGCAGCGTTGCCCAGCTCAATGGCCGGTGGGTATTTCAAGGCTCCCCTGCCTGTAGTGACAGATGCGACGCGGCAAGTCGTCGTCGCAATCGATTTGCCCAGCCATCGGATGACACTGGAGCGAGCATATCTGGCACCAGTGGATGTCGCAGTCGATAGCATCGACGATATGCAACTCCTGACGTTCGTCGCAGGCCTAGCTGGCATGCTCGCCATGCTTCTGATCTTCAATGCGGCGTTCTATCGGATCCTGCGCGAACCTTTTGTTCTCTGGCACTCGGCTTTGACGCTGTCGTTGCTGATGACCATTATGACCTCATCAAGTTTGTCAGTCGTATTTTTCGACCCGCCGGCCATGACTTTGAGCTGGATGACCACCTTGCTCTTCGGGATGACGGTCGCATCAGGAGCGATGTTTACGTACAGCT
This sequence comes from Ensifer sp. ENS02, assembly GCF_014851885.1. Classification (NCBI taxonomy): domain Bacteria; kingdom Pseudomonadati; phylum Pseudomonadota; class Alphaproteobacteria; order Hyphomicrobiales; family Rhizobiaceae; genus Ensifer; species Ensifer sp. ENS02. Next base: position 191,046 of record NZ_JACVAO010000011.1, read on the forward strand.
TCATCGAACCTGGACTGATGCATCCTGCACTACGGCGTCTGCTACCCTATTGTGCGGCATCGGCATTGTTCCTGAGTGCGTTTCACGCGGCATTCCCGTTCGTTGCGCGGCCAATACAATCGACCGCGTACACGGCTGCGTTTGCACCGATCCTCATCATTTTCATACTGTCGATGATCGACGCATTGCGCCGCGGGAGCCGCGCGGCAAAATTTCAGGCAGTCGGATACACGCCAATGATCGCGGTCGGCTTGATCCGTCTGGTGACGGGCGTCGTACCCTGGTTCGACAGCATCGACGCCACGCTCGCGTTTTATGCTGGCTGTCTATTCGAAGCCCTCTTCACCACGCTCGGCGTAGCTGATCGCTTCGTGACCATGAAGCGGGAGCGAGATCGCGCACGCATCGAAGCCGATCTGCTTGAACGGCTTTCCGAAACGGACCCATTGACGGGCTTGCTCAATCGTCGAGCTATTGAGGGACAGTTCGCGCAGCTTCGAGCTGATGGCTTTGCAACATTGGCGGTCATTGACCTTGATCATTTCAAGTCAATCAATGACGTAAACGGACATGCCGTTGGAGATGCCGTGCTCAAAGCTGTAGCCAATGCTTTCCAGACAGGGCCGGACGTGCGGGCATACCGTCTTGGCGGTGAAGAATTTGTACTTCTCTTGCGCGGCAATGATGCCGCCACCCTGGCCGAACGCCGGCGACAGGCAATTCCGGTAATTGTCGCCAGTACCGTTCCGGGTCTCGAGCGACCTGTAACCGCCAGCATGGGAGTGGCGGATACCTTCGGCGATGAAGGTTTTGAGAAACTCTATGAACGGGCCGACAAGCTCCTCTACGAAGCAAAGAGCGCGGGCCGAAATCGAACTCGGAGCACCATCAAGGCAGAGACGGATCTGGAAATCTTTGTGAAAGAACAGGCCTTCGCCAACTAGAGCACTCACAGTGCTGAATGAACGGGGGCGGATGTTGGTTGCGGGCTTGGCCATGTCTCTTTCTTTCGGGCCGAAGTGGTTCCGGCCCAGTGCCGAACCGGCGGAAGACGGCCGCTTCAATGTTCGGGCTCGGCCGGACAAGCGGAGACGATCTGCGGGCATACGAGGCAGTGCCCTGCGAAAGCAAGCGGGTCCGCTCCGCGCGGCGACGGATGCCGGCCGCCACGCGGCGCAAATGCGGCCTTATAGCGGACGACCGACGTTTTAGACCGCAGCAAAACCGAAGGACGAGCCGTGACATTTGCGTCAGCACCGCAGAGAAGGTAGGGGTGCACCCCTATTGCAGCGATCGCGGCCGCGACCACTGCAAGATCCGAAAAACCATGCAAGGCAGACCATGAGCGACCAGAACGACGACTACGTGTACGACGATGTAACGGGTGAGTGGCGGCCAGCCTCCGAACTTGCTGCCGAGAAAGCAAGAGCCGCCGAGGTTCGCGATGCGTCAGGGACCGTCCTTGCAGATGGCGACTCAGTCGTTTTGATCAAGGATCTCAAGGTAAAGGGTGCCGGGCAAACGCTGAAGCAGGGAACGGTGATCAAGTCGATCCGGCTAACTGATAATCCTGAAGAAATCGATTGCCGCCATGAGGCGATCAAAGGTCTTGTTCTACGCACTGAGTTTGTTCGCAAACGCTAGACGTTCGAAGCGTAACAGGTGATCGGCAGTCCTGAAGCGGCGCCGACGTCTTCGGAAGCGCTCAGCTTGAGGGCCGAGGAGTTGTCGCCGCTTAGCCCAGCGGTTTGGTCGGCGTTCTCGGCCGTTGTAATGCCGACCCGCACTTCCAACGCATAGCGACAACGGAGCGCGACTAAGCGGATTGCGGCCCATGAGCTCGCAGTCGCGCTGGATGGCAGCCTGGTCGCAGGCTGCGGCCATCCGCTAGCTGCTTCTCTTGCCGCGCAACGGGAGGGCCGCCCTTTCGCCTACGGGAATACGAGGGCTGCACCATCCCGGCTCGACCCTTCCGGCTCGACCCATGGCGAGTGCGTCTAGCTATGGACCGCGGCGACCAGGCGGCGGCAGGCCTCCACGAGGTTCGGTTGCTGAAGCAGGGCGCCGCCGATCAGATACATGACGTCGTTGCCGTAGGCCTCACGCATCTCGGGAACGCGCTCGAAGGTCATGCCGCCACCGGGTGCAGCGACGATCGCCTTCGGCCCCCTCATGTCGGCCGCGCAGGCCCGAGCAATCGACAGGCATTCCTCTCGCGTGAAACCGAAGCGGCCTCCGAAGTTCGGGTAGATCACCGCATCCGCGCCCATCAGGCGATGCAGCGTGCCGAAGAACGAACGGTGCGAGAAGCCGCAATCGGCAGAAACCACATTTGCGCCGGAGAAGGCCGGGTGCGAAACGATCGGCAAGGTGAAATCGGGATCGGCCGCAAGTGTGCGCACGACATCATAGCCGGTCAATGCCGGGGCCAGCATCACGGCGCCCGCACCGGCGGCCTGCGCTTCCTTCGCCCGGTCAAGCACGGCCAAAGCCGGCCCGGTGACATTCGGCACGAAGCTTGTCCTGCCGCCGGTTTTGGCATTGGCCTCGCCGACGGCCTCGATGCAGGCCTTCAGGCGTTCATTAAAAGGCGACGTCACCTGATCGACGAGACCATGGTCGTCCTTGACGAAGTGCATGCCGCCAAGCGCGAAATCATGGGCGCGGCTCGCAAGTTCGGATGTCGAAAGCCCGACGGGCTTGATCGCCGACATCAAAAGAGGGCTTTCGCCCACGCCGGCGCGGGCGCGAAGCCCGGCAATGCCGTGGCGGGGTCCTGTGCAAAGCCCAAGGATACCCGGCGAAAGACCGATATCCTCGACCTTCAGGCCGGGCTTGATGGAGCTGTTGCCGAAGATGACGTTCAAGAGCTGCAGAAAGTCGCCGCCAACATCGTCGTCGGAATAGGAGATCGAGGCCAGAAAGCCCGGCCGGCCGACCGGATCCGGCTTCAGGTCTTCCAGCTTGCCGAGGATTTCATCCTCGACGTAGCCCTTGGGAACGGCGCTGCGCGGAATTTCGACGGTCTGCTCCAGAGCGATATCCAGCGCTCGCGCCTTAGCCTCGTCGGCGTCAGCGGCACGCACGTAGTAGGTGACGGTGAAACGCGGAGCCACTAGAGCGCCTCCGCCTTCTGCGCCGAATGCACGTGGTCGATGCGGACCTCCGTCAATTCGTCCTCGCCGATCTCCAGAGGCTTGCCGACCAATTCGCTGATGGCGCCAACGAGCGCGCCGGCGTCGAGGCCATACTTCTTCATGAGGTAGGGCTTGGACGCGCCATGGGCGAAGGTGTCGTTGAGGCCCAGCCGCTTCAGGCGAATGCCGAGGCCTTCTTCGGCCAGAATTTCCGCCACGAGCGAGCCGAGGCCACCGACGATGGTGTGGTTTTCCAGCGTGACGATCCCCTTCTTGCCCCGCGCGGCCTTCAAAAGGCCTTCGCGATCGAAGGGTTTCAGGGTCGAGGCGTGCAGATGGGTGATGCCGATGCCGCGTGCCTGAAGCGGTTGGGTGGCGCGCAGTGCTTCCTCGGTGCAGACGCCTGAGGAAACGACGAGAATGTCGTCGCCCTCGGACAGAACCCGCAGCTTGTTGAACGCGAAAGGCGTGGAGAAGAGACGCGGGACCTCGCCGCGAAGCACACGTACATAGACAGGGCCATCGATGCTGTCGGCCACTTCAAGCACGGTCTCCACCTCGGTCGCATCACCGGTCTCGAGGATCGTCATGTTTGGTACGGCGCGCAGAACGGCAATGTCCTCGATCGCCTGGTGGGTGATGCCGCCGGGCGTGGTGATACCGGGCAGGAAGCCCATCAGTCGCACCTTGCGATTGGAATAGGCGATGGAGTTGATCAACTGATCATAGGGGCGGCGATAGAGGAAGACCGAGAAGGTGTGAATGAACGGCCGATAGCCTTCCATCGCCAGCCCGCCGGCAAAGGACAACATGTTCTGCTCGGCCATGCCGAGCGAGAGGAACTGCTGCGGATGCCGGTCGCGGAAGCCGTCGACCTCACAGGACGAGGTCAGGTCGGCGGAAAGGCAGAGGACTTCGGGTCGCGCGGTCGCGAAGGTTTCGAATGCCTTGGCGTAGGGACGATTGACGATCTCGACCATATTCAGGCCCCTTTCATTGCGTCGGCGTCGATGCCGAGTTCGGCCGCAAGTGCCGCCTGCATTTCAAGCCGCTCTTCCTGGCTCTTGAAGCGAACGTAATGAAGCCGCGGGAAACGTTTCTTAAGGAAGTCCATGCCCTGGTAGGGCGAGGTGTTGGCGAGGATGACCAGCGGCTTGCCGGGCTCGGTGCTTCCGGCCGCGGCCCTGAGCGCTTCCAGGTCGTGGCCGTCGACCGACCGGCAGGTGACGCCGAAGGCGCTCACCCGGGCGGCGAGATCGCCAAGGTCAAGCACCGACGACATGGCGCCGTCGCATTGCTGGCGGTTCACGTCGACGACGACGCGGATGTTGTCGATGCCGTGGTAGCTCAGCGCCGCAAGGCACTCCCAGGTTTGGCCTTCCTGGAACTCGCCGTCCGACATGTAGACCCAGACCTTGCCCGGCTCCTTCTTCTGCAGCCGCGCCCAGGCGACGCCCGAGGCCATGGACAGACCCTGCGCCAGCGAGCCCGTGGTCACTTCCATGCCGGGGCTGTGCTCGGCGCCGATCATCTCGACCGAACCGCCGTCCTTGTTGAAGTGATCGAGCGCGTGCTCGTCCATGCGCCCCATCTCGATCAGCGCCGAATAGATGACGAGCGCATAGTGGGCGGGCGAGATGAAGAAACGGTCGAACGCCGGCCCAACCGGTCCGTGATAGCCGGCGCCGGTAAAGGCGTCCGGATTGTGCGCCGAAGGAACACCGCGAAACGGCAGCGGCACCTTCGGCAACGTCGGCTCGCCGAGCGTCAGAAGCTCGTTATAGAGCAGAGCAAGGCTTTCGGCAGCCGAGCAGGCCTGGCTGAGGTAACCGCCATTGTTCCTCATGGTGTGGAAGAACACCCGCCGGCGGATGCCGAGCGCGATCTCTTCCGTTGAAACCCGGTTCGTGAGTGTCATCGTCTCAGCTCCGTTCTGGGAAAAGCGCCTTGAGGCCTTCGGGCGATGGTGTTGCGATGCCGCGCTCGGTGATCAGGCCGGTGATGAGTCGGGCGGGCGTGACGTCGAAGGCCGGATTGGCGGCAGGGCTGCCCTCCGGCGAAATGCGCACGCTGGCAATCGAGCCGTCGCTGGCGCGCCCCTGGACGAAGCTCACCTCGTCGGCGGTTCGCTCCTCGATCGGGATTTCCTTGATCCCGTCGCGGACCGTCCAGTCGATCGTCGGCGAGGGAAGGGCGACATAGAAGGGGACGCCATTGTCGCGCGCAGCTAGCGCCTTCAGATAGGTGCCGATCTTGTTGCAGACATCGCCATTGGCCGTCGTCCGGTCCGTGCCGACAATGACCATATCCACATCGCCGTGCTGCATCAGGTGCCCGCCGGCATTGTCGACGATCAGCGTGTGCGGCACACCGTGGCCGTTCATTTCCCAGGCGGTGAGATAGGCGCCCTGATTGCGCGGGCGTGTTTCGTCGACATAGACATGCACCGGAATGCCTTCCTCGACAGCCATGTAGATGGGTGCAGTCGCAGTGCCATAGTCGACGGTCGCAAGCCAGCCGGCGTTGCAATGGGTGAGGATGCGCACGGGTTCACCCGGCGCCTTCTTCGCAGCAATCTCGCGGATGACCTTCAGGCCGTTTGCGCCAATGGCGCGATTGAGTTCGACATCTTCGGCCGCGATCTCGGCGGCACGATCATAGGCCGCCTTGGCACGCCCGCCTTCCGGCGAGGGGCGCAGATGGTCGCGCATGGCGTTCAGCGCCCAGCGCAGATTGATGGCGGTCGGGCGTGTTTCGTTGAGTTCCTCCCAGACGGCGTCGAGATGGGCGTTCGACGGGTCCTTGGCCATCGCAATCGCAACACCGTAGGCGGCCGTGACGCCGATCAGCGGTGCGCCGCGCACCCACATGTCGCGGATGGCGACGGCGACATCGGCGACCGTTTTCAGCGTCACGACGCGGAACTCGTGCGGCAACCAGCGTTGGTCGATGATATCGACGGAGCGTCCGTCCTCGTTGAGCCAGATCGTATGGTAGTGGCGTTCTCCGACTTTCACGCTGATGTCTCCTTCTGAAGGCGCTCCGCGAGTGCGCGGATGTCCTTGAGGCTGTGGATATGATGCCGGTTGACGGCGAGGTGACGCCCGAGCTTCAGCGCCCTGGTTTCGCAGGCAGCACGGCGATCGGGGTCGACAATGGTTTCGAAGTCGGCGTTGTGGGCGAGCCCCAGGATGCGGCGGTGTATCTCGACACCGGCAAAGCCCAACATCTCGCGCCAGATCTCGTCGATGACGATATCGAGCGCCTGTTCGGCACCGAACGGATCGTTGCGCGCCTCAAAGAGGCTTGCCTGATAGAGAATGCCGTTACGCTCCGTGCGCCAGAGATGGGCGAATTCGGTGCGGAAGGTTTCCCAGATGACTTCGACCGTATCGAGCAGATAGGTGCGCATGCCATCTCGGGCACTGGGCGCGTTTTCGTGTCCGCTCTGCGAAAAATAGCTCATCCAGAAATTGGCAAGCAGCATGCCGACGTCGAAGCTGATCGGTCCGTAGAACGCGAACTCCGGGTCGATGACGCGGGTCTCGTCGTCGGTCACCATAACAGAACCGGTATGCAGATCGCCATGGCAGAGCGTTTCGGCTTTTGCCGAGAACAGATGTTTCAGCCGCTGTGCTTCGACCTTGAGGTCGCGGTCGGCGCGAAGCTCGGCCACGATCGGATCGAGCTGGGGCGTGGTATGACGATTGAGCTCGGCCTCGAAATAGGGATCGGAAAACACCAGGTTTTCGGTGATGTCGCAAAGCTCGATATTGTCGGCGAAAAGCGCAAGGTCCGTCTTCTTTTCTCGCGTGGCCATGGAGAGGTCGGAGCCGCGAAAGAGCGTGCGGGCGACGAAGAGGCCGAGGTCACGCCCGATTTTCGGTAGTTGCCGCCCGTCGATCAGCGCGCGCCTCAAAATGACGTGCGGCGTCAGGAATTCCATGACGATGAGCGCCTGGGATTCGTCGAAGAAATAGATCTCCGGCACCAGACCGGGGTCACGCGCTGCCTGGCGCTTCAGGGCATGATATTCGAAATAGGAGCGCTTCAGCGGCAGCGGCCAGCTTTCGCCGACAAGGCGCACATAGGGCAGCGCCTGCTTGACGATGGCAGCGCCCCTGTCGCCGGAGACGATGAAGACCAGATTGAGGTTGCCGTCGCCGACTTCCTTAACGCTCCAGCGCGAAAAGTCCGGCCCGATTTTTTCTCTCAGGACGGTGTTGCCGCCGAGTTTTTCCGGCAACGTCGCAGCGCTCAGCGCCTCGAAGACCTGCTTGTCCATATCGTTCTCCTCCAACGCATGGCGCGGGCCTCCACCGCTCGCAGCCATACCGTGTGTGGTCACAACTAAGGCGGCATGCTAGCAAATGTCAATGGCCTTGACATTTGACGGAAGCCTATCCTAACCTGCCTAAATCGGGAGGAGAGAATGAGCGAACAGGCAGTGTTTCGCATTGAGGGCGTGCGCAAATCCTTCGGGCCGGTACCGGTTCTTCGAGGGGTGGATCTCGATCTCAAGGCTGGGGCGGTTACCGTTCTGATGGGCGCCAATGGCGCCGGCAAATCCACGCTCGTGCGGATCCTGAGCGGCGTTTACACGCGCGACGCCGGCACGATCACGCTCGCCGGCATGCCCTTCGAGCCGACGGCCCCGGCCGAGGCGATCCGCGCCGGCGTTGTCACCGTGCATCAGAACATCAATGACGGGGTGGTCGCCGATCTCGACGTCGCCACCAATCTAACGCTCGACCGCTTGAACGGGCGCGGTGCGCGGCTGTTCTTCAACCCGCGTCGGGTGCGCCGAGAGGCCGCCGCGGTCGCCTCGCGCATGGGGCTTGCGATCGATCTTGCCGCCAATATCAACGACCTGACGCTTGCCGACCGGCAGATGGTGGCGATCGCCCGTGCCATGGCGCATGAGCCGAAGGTGCTGATCCTTGACGAACCGACTTCGTCGCTGTCGAGCGCGGAGGCCGACCGGCTTTTCGATCTCGTCGATCGGCTGAAGGCGCGCGGCGTCGCCATTCTCTATATCTCGCATCGCATGTCGGATATTCGCCGGCTGGCCGATAGCATCGTGGCGCTGCGTGATGGCCGCATCAGTGGCCGCTTCGAAGGGCCGGAACTGGACTATGAGGGTGCGGTCAACGCCATGCTCGGTCGCAAGGTCTTGGCTGGCGCCGTTGATCTGCGCGACGGCGGCGCTCCGGTCTTTGCGGTCAGCGGCCTGAAGTTGTCGGAACAGGCGCGCCCCTTCGATTTCACGCTCCGTGACGGGGAAATCGTCGCCGTCACCGGGCTCGTCGGCGTCGGCAAGACCGCGCTTGCCGAAACCCTGTTTGGCGCGCGCGCACCGTTTGCCGGTGAGATGACGCTCGACGGCGCGCGTTACGCGCCGGCAAGCACCGGAAGGGCTATCGCCCGCGGCGTCTTCCTCGTCGCCAAGGACCGCGCCGAAAGCGGCATCGTGCCCGACTTCAACATCTACGAAAATATCAGCCTGCCGTTCCTGAGCCGGCTCTCGCGCTTCGGCATATCGAGCCGGCGGGCGGAAAAGACCAAGGCACGCCAGCAGATCGCCGCCCTCGGTGTCGTCTGCCGCAGCGAGCGCGACGAGTTGCAGACGCTTTCGGGCGGGAACCAGCAGAAGGTGATGGTCGGGCGCTGGCTTTCCGAGCCGTCGCGCCTGCTCATCCTCGACGAACCGTTCCAGGGCGTCGACATCGCCGCACGCCGCGACATCGGCGAGAAGCTGCGCGCCTCGGCCGCGGGCCGCGCCACGATCCTCTTCGTGACCGAACTCGACGAAGCCTTCGAAGTCGCCGACCGCATCCTCGTGATGTCGGAACAGACCATCGTCGGCGAGCACCGCAATGCCGACATCGATGTCGAGCGGCTCCTGTCGGAAATCGCCGGTCAATTCTATCAACAGGTCCATGCGTCATGAGCAGTGAACAGAGCAATTCCGCAGCACCGGTTGCGGTCCCTTCGAGCGCATCGGGAATTCGCGAGGCGGCCATCAAATACGGCTTCCTCGTGCTTCTCGCCGGGATGGTCCTCTATTTCTCGCTCGTGACCGGCGGCTTCGCCTCACCGCAGAGTGCGGTCTTCATCCTGCAATCGGTGTCGATTACCGGCATCCTGGCGCTGGGCGTGACGGCCACGCTTGTCGTCGGCGGCTTCGATCTTTCGATCGGCTCGGTCGCGACGACGGCGATGATGGCCTCGTCCTATGTGATGGTGGTGATGGGCGGCGACGCACTGACGGCGACGCTCGTGTGCCTTGCCATCGGTGTCCTGGTCGGTTTCGTCAACGGCGTCATTATCGTCTACATGCGCGTGCCTGATCTGCTGGCGACACTCGGCATGATGTTCCTCTTGCTCGGCCTCCAGCGCATCCCGACGGAGGGCCGGTCGATTGCCACAGGCATGACGCTTCCCGACGGCTCGGTCGCCGGCGGCACTTTCAGCCCGGCCTTCCTGGCACTCGGCCGCCACCGCTTCGATTTCGTCCTGCCCAACCTCGTGCCGGTTTCGGTCGTGGTGTTGATCGTGCTGGCGATCGTCATCTGGTTCTTCCTCGAATACACCCGCTTCGGCCGCATGATGTATGCCGTCGGCTCCAACGAGCGGGCAGCCGGCCTCGCCGGTGCGCCGGTCAATGCCTACAAGATTTCGGCCTATATCATTTCCGGCGTCTTCGCCTCGATCGGCGGCATCCTGCTTGCCGCCCGTCTTGGTCGCGGAGACATCGCGTCGGGCAACAACCTGCTGCTCGATGCGGTTGCCGCAGCGCTGATCGGTTTTGCCGTGCTCGGCGCCGCCAAGCCGAACGCTTTCGGCACGGCGATCGGCGCGCTCTTTGTCGGCATCCTGCTGCAGGGCCTGACGATGATGAACGCGCCCTATTACACCCAGGATTTCATCAAGGGCGCCGTGCTCGTCGCTGCCCTGATCTTCACCTTTGCGCTCTCGAAAAGAGGCAAACGCTGAAGGGGTGCCCTTCAGCGGAAAACAAAAAGTTCACCAGTGGAGGAGACTGACATGAACATGACTCGCAGAAGCCTGGGCCGCTTGACGCTTGGGTTGATGGGGGCAGCCGCCTTCGGCGTGCCGTCCTTTGCAGCCGACATGCCAAAGCCGTTCGACAAGGCCGGCGATGTCAAGATCGCGCTTGTGCGCTACCTTTCGACCGGCGACTTCTTCCAGTCCTATCTCGCAGGCGTAGAGGCGCAGTCCAAGGCGCTCGGCGTGCAGCTTCAGGTCTTCGACAGCCGCCAGGATGCAGCGCTCCAGGCCGACATGGTCGACCAGGCGATCGCGCTTGGCGTGCAGGGCATCATCATCCAGCACGGCCTGACCGAATCGATGAAGGAAGCTGCCCAGCGCGCGGTTGACGCCGGCATCAAGGTCGTCGCCTTCGACGTAAACGTCGAGAACGAGAAGATCCCGCAGATCGAGCAGTCCGATCGCGACCTCGCCCGCCTCGCGCTCGAGCAGGCCGTCAAGGACAATGGCGAAAGCTTCAAGGCAGGCTACGTCTATGTCGCCGGCATCGCGCCGCTAGACCGCCGCGACGAGACCTGGAAGGAATTCAAGGCGAAGTATTCCGGCATCGAGGAAGCCGCGCAATTCGGAACGATGGATAACCCGATCGCCAACTCGGTAGCCAACCAGGCCCGCGCGGTGATTTCGGCCAAGCCCGACATCACCGTGATGTTCGCGCCCTATGACGAGTTCGCCAAGGGCGTGAAGATCGCCGTCGACGAAGCGGGCCTGTCTTCCAGCGTCAAGATCTACTCGGCCGACATTTCGACGTCCGACATCGCCGCCATGCGCGAAACGGGCTCGGCCTGGACGGCGACGGCCGCCACCAACCCCGCCGTCGTCGGCCAGGTCTCGGTCCGCTCGCTCGCCATGCTGCTTGCCGGCGAAGACCCGGGCCGCCAGGTGGTCGTACCGCCGACGCTGATCACCCAGAAGGACCTGAACGATCAGGACATCAAGAACATGGAAGAGCTCGGCGTGAAGCTGCCGCAGTTCGCCCATGCAGATGTAGCCATGCCCGCATGGATGCCGAAGCCTTAATCTCCCAAGGCGAAACGAAAGGGGCGGTCGATCAGACCGCCCCTTTTTTTGTCCTTATTACTCTAATTCGCTTTCCGCCTTTGGCGGCACCCAGGCTTCGATCGCCGTCTCGGGATAGATCTGCACGGAGCCCGGCTCGAAATGGCTTTCGATCGCGTAGCCGAGGCTGGTCAGGTCTGTGCGATACCAGCCGACGATCTTGCCGCGCCATGAGGCGCGGCCTTTCTTGGCGGCATAGTCACCCATTTGAAACGCGGCATCTGCGGGCCATCGATCGACCATTTCGTCTCCATCCGAACAACTCTGGCGGGAGACTGCAGTGTGGCACGTTTTTACGCTTAGACGGAAGCGCTCAGCGCATCGCCGCTGCGATGTTGCCGCCATCCACAGTCGTCACATCCGCGGTGGTTCGTTCTGCGAGCGCGTGGTGCACGAAGGCGCGCGCTACGTCCTCGGCCGTCACTTCGAGACCGAGCAGGTTTCCGCCCATGTAGTCCTTGACCGAAAGGCCGCGGGCGGCTGCACGATTGGCGATCATCTCGTCGTTGAGCAGGCCCGAGCGGATGCGATCGGCGTTGACGGCATTGACGCGGATATGGTCGGCACCATGCTCAAGCGCATATTGCCGCGACAGAAACAGCGTCGCCGCTTTCGGCAATCCGTAGGCGCCGAACTTCGCGCCCGGGTTGACTGCCTGCTTGGAGGCGTTGAAGAGCAGCACTCCGCCGGTCTTTTGTTCCTTCATGATGCGAACGGCATTCTGCGCAACCGTCTGATGCGCGAAGAAATTCAGCTCGAAGCTACGGCGCAGCAGGGCGTCGTCCATCGTCGCAATCGGGCTTTCCCAGGCGGCGCCCGCATTGGAGACGACGATATCGACGCCGCCGAAGGTCGCGACCACCCGGTCGAAGGCGGCGCGCACCGAAGCGGGATCGGTGATGTCGCAGGCGATGCCAATCGAGTTGTTGCCGGCCGCCTTCGCCACTGCGCTTGCTTTGTCGCCATCGAGATCGAGCACGACGGCATGGGCGCCCTCGGCGACGAAAGCCTTGACGATGGCAGCGCCGATGGCGCCGGCGCCGCCGGTGACGAGCGCGACCTGGCCGGTAAACGGCTTCGGCTTGGCGCCTGCGAGTTTCGCCTGTTCCAGCGACCAGTATTCGAGATCGAAGAGATCCGGCCGGCTGACCGGCTCGAAGCGGCCAACGGATTCTGCGTCGCGCGCAGCTTCGATCCACATCTCGCCGACATCGACGGCGATCGTCGCGTCCTTGTAGGTGCGGCCATGGCCGAACATGCCGAGCCCGGGCACCAGCGTCAGGCGCGGCATGGGATCGAGCATCATGCGCTTGACGTCGTCTCGTGCGTCGTTGCTGTGGAAATACCCGGTGTAGTCGGCGGCAAAGGCGGTGACCCGCGCGTCGATCACGGCCCGGTAGCCCGAGAGATCATCTTTAGCCGGCGCCGGAAGCACCAACGGGCCGGTCTTGATGCGGATGGAAAGATCGGGCGTCGAAACGCCCCTGGCTGCCATCTCCTCAACCTGCTGCGCATTGACGAAGTCGAGGATATCGGGCGAGGTGCGGAACACACTGACCATGCGGTCAAAACGGCCTTCGCCCTTGTCGACGGCAACGGCGCCGCGCAGCATTGGCGCGATATCGGCAGGGCTTGCAAGCACTGCGGGCAGGGCGGCGGGCGTAAACGGATTGTGCCCCTTCGCTTTCACATGCTCTTCGGCGAGCGTGACATAGCGGATCATCCGATCATAGGCTTCCTTCGCCGTGTCGGCGAAGGTGAAGATTCCGTGCTTGTCGAGGATCAGCCCCTCGACTGTCGGATCCTGATCGAACACGTCCGCCGCAGCCTTCGCCAGCGCGAAGCCCGGCATGATGTAGGGCACGAAGCCCATCTTCCTGCCGAAAAGCTCGGCGCACATCTCCCGGCTCTTGGCCTGATCGGCGATGGCAAGAATGGCGGTAGAATGGGTGTGGTCGACGAACTTGTGTGGCAGGAAGGCGTGCAGCAGCGCCTCCACGGACGGGTTCGGCGAGGCCGGGTCGATGAGGTTGGCGCGCAACAGCGTCACCATGTCCTCGTCCGAAAGCCTTTCGAGCTTGCGGCTCTTGAGCAGGGGGGCGATCTTGACGGCTGGCAGGCCAGCGGGCTCGATCGTGCCCATGTCCCAGCCACTGCCCTTGACGCAGAGCACGGCATGCGTGTCCCCGACGAGGTCTGTGATTTCGGTTTTCACCGAGGTGTTGCCGCCGCCATGCAGCACGAGCCGCGGCTCGCCGCCAAGCAGTCGCGTCGTATAGGTCCGCAGCGCCAGATCGCGGCCAGTGCCCTTGGCCTGATAGCCCGCAACGACCTTCTCCGCCTCGTCGTCGCGCCAGAGATTATCCATAAGTTCAGCCTCCCGATAAACCGGCCCGGCCGGTATCGGCGGACCCAAATTCGAGGCTCAGGGGGCGCCTGAGCCGCTTCTGCCAAGCCCTTCGCGGTTCCAGCGATCGAGGACTTTGCGTGCCATCGACTCGGTGATGACGAGATGCGAGGCGAAGCCGCCCTTCAAGGCCGCCATCAGCGGTTCGAACTTGCTGTCCTCCTGCACGACCAGCATGCGCTTCTTGATCGTGCGGATGGAGCCGAGATCGGCCGAAATGCAGCGGCGATTGTGCTCGCAATCCATCCATTGGCCGTCGCGATCGATGAGCTGTCCGGCAATGACGCCGGCCGCGCCCTTTTCGCCCATCGCATGCATGTCTGCAGCCGAGAGCGCGCCGCATTTGACGAGGTGGCTGTCATCCTCGATGCCGCCGACCGAATAGAGCGCCAGACCGCAGTCGGAGATGGTCGCGAGCTGCTCCTTGATGACGGGTTCGCCGCGCAGTTCTTCGGCGAGCCGCTCGGAGGAAAGCACGAGCGGCGCATAAAAATTAATCCCTTCGGCATTGAGGCGGCGGGCGATTTCCGTCGTGCATTGATCCGGGCGGTAGGAATAGGGCGCGCCGAGGTTGCCGCAAAGTTGCACGACCGTGACGCCGCGCAGGTCCGCAAAGGGCATGACGTCGGCGATATGATAGACGGTGCGGCCCCAGGCAACACCGATCCGGTCGCCCTTGTTGATCAGTTCGAGAAAAACGGAGGCCGCGACGACGGGCATTTCGGCGGCCGGGTCCATCGCCTGCCGATCTTCCGGCACGAGCCATGCAGTCGTAAGCCCGGTGGCGTCTTCGAGCTCGCGGGCAAGCACGTCCTGCGAAAACAGTTCTGTCGACGTGGTGATCGTGACGATGCCCATCTCGCGGGCCTTGCGCAGATACATGGCGATCGAGGCGCGGGATATCTCCAGCCGCTGCGCCACTTCGTCCTGGCGCAGGCCGTGCGTATAATAGAGCCAGGCGGCCTTGTGAATGATCTGGTCTGTGGCTCGGATGGGCATTGGCGGAACCTTCGCAAGATGGATCTGACATATTTCATCTATACTGACAAAAGTCAACGTCGTTGACGAATGTCGCCACCTCGCGCGCGCTGCAGCAGCTGAACCTCTATTTGAATGATGGTCTTTACGGCGTCGCTTCTCGCCGCGAACGCGCTTGCAGCCCACAGCCGGTTGCAAACGGAATCCATATGTGAACATACTATTCATATAAGGATCCGAATGGAGATCGAGCGGCATTGCCCTCGGGAACCGTCGAACGGACCCGCAGTTGCCGACCTATTGCATCAGGGACTGACCAATGGATGACTTCATGCCCACTGTCGGGGTGTCCTCGACCCGTCCCGGGGACATGCCGGAGGAGCACGCCGCGCTTCCCGTGTGGAACGCGGAAAACTGGTTCTATGAGGACTGGCCAGTCGGCCAGCGTATAAGGTCCTTGCGTCGCACGATCGCCGAGAGCGACAGCCACCTCTTCAATACGCTCGTCGTCGACATCCATCCTTACGTGCAGGATCAGATGTTTGCCGAGCGCGAGGGCATCTTCGGCAGGCGTCTCGTTGCCGGCGCCTTCGTCTTTTCCGCAGGCCTCGGGCTGGTCGCCACCAACTGCGTGAACGCCTTTTCCTACGGCTATGACAAGCTGCGCTTCATCAAGCCGGTCTTCATCGGCGAAACGATCTACACGATCCGTACCAACATGGACAAAACGCCCCGCTACAGGGAGCTCGGGCTTATCCGGGCCAGCTACCAGGTCTTCAAGGGCGAGGGGGAGCTGGTGCTCTACTGTGAGCACCTGCAGACCGTGAAATACAAGAACCCCGCCGACTTTGTCGGCAAGACCGAGAAGTAAGATACCGATGACCGAAACCAACGAACTGCCGCTCTCTGGCCTTGTCGTCGTCGACATGAGCCAGTTTCTCTCAGGCCCCTACTGCTCCTTGCGCCTCATGGATCTCGGGGCGCGCGTCATCAAGATCGAGCGCCCCGACGGTGGCGACCTGTCGCGCCGGCTTTATCTGAGCGACACCG
The DNA here is from genome assembly GCF_014851885.1 of Ensifer sp. ENS02. Classification (NCBI taxonomy): domain Bacteria; kingdom Pseudomonadati; phylum Pseudomonadota; class Alphaproteobacteria; order Hyphomicrobiales; family Rhizobiaceae; genus Ensifer; species Ensifer sp. ENS02. The sequence goes on from NZ_JACVAO010000011.1 coordinate 206,748, forward strand.
AGATCGGCGGCGATTCGACGATCTTTCATGCCATCAACCGCGCCAAGGAAAGCCTCGCGATCGACCTCAAGAACGAGGCCGATCTTAAAGCCTTGAAGACGTTGCTCGCCAAGGCCGACGTGCTGATTCAGAATTTCCGTCCCGGCGTCATCCAGCGGCTCGGGCTCGACTACGAGGCGGTCAAGGCGATCAACCCGAAGATCGTTTATGCCTCGATCAGCGGCTATGGCGAGGAGGGCCCCTGGGTGAAGCGGCCGGGGCAGGATCTGCTCGCGCAATCGCGCTCCGGCGTCATGTGGCTGAACGGCGATGAGGGCCAAGGGCCGGTGCCCTTTGGTCTCGCGATCGGCGACATGCTTGCGGGCGCCGCAGCAGCGCAAGGTATCCTTGCAGCCCTCGTCCGTCGCGGCATTTCCGGCAAGGGCAGCCTGATCGAGACGAGTCTGCTCGAGGCCCTCGTCGACTTCCAGTTCGAAGTGCTGACGACGCACTTGAATGACGGCCGCCGGCTGCCGACCCGGTCGGGTTTTCGCAGCGCCCATGCCTATCTGTCGGCGCCCTATGGGGTCTATCCGGCCAAGGACGGCTATCTCGCCATCGCCATGACGCCCATCCCGAAGCTTGCCGATCTCCTGCAAATGCCACAACTCGACGCCTATCGCGACGATCCGGCTTCCTGGTTCTCCGAACGGGACGAAATCAAGGCGCTGATCGCCAAGCGGATCGCCGAAAACACCATCGACCATTGGCTTGGCGTGCTTGAGCCTGCGGACATCTGGTGCGCCCGGGTTCTAAACTGGAACGAACTGCTCGAAAGCGAAGGCTTCCGCGTGCTCGACATGCTGCAGACGGTGGTGCGCGAGGACGACGTTTCGATCCTGACGACGCGTTCGCCGCTCAGGGTCAACGGTAAGCGTGCGCAGGTGGACCGCGCAGCACCACGGATCGGCGAGCATAGCACCTCGATCCGAGAGGAGTTCGGCCTGTGAGCGTCACATTGAAGGGCATGACCTGGAGCCACCCGCGCGGCTACGATCCGATGATCGCCTGTTCGCGGTTTTGGCAGGAACGCACCGGCATAACGGTAGAATGGGACAAGCGCTCCCTGCAGGATTTTGAGACCTATCCGGTCGAGGAATTGGCGCGGGGCTATGATCTTATCGTCATCGATCATCCGCATGTCGGCCAAATCACCAAGGAGAAGTGCCTGGCGCCGCTTGATGTGGAAGGCCGCCAAGCCGAGAGGAAGGCGCTTGAGGATGCGAGCGTCGGGCGCTCCTATCCGAGCTATACCTGGCAGGGCCGGCAATGGGCCTTTCCGATCGATGCGGCGACCCAGGTCCAGGCGTGGCGCCCGGACCTGACGGACCGTATGGAAAGCTGGACCGACATGCTGGCGCTCGCGCGACAGGCAAGGGTGGCGCTGCCGATGCGCCCACCGCATTCCCTGATGAGCTTCTACACGCTCGCCGGCAATCTCGGTTCCCCCTGCCGCAGTGACGCTACCGGGCCGCTGATCGATCCGGATGCGGGCATCAACGCCTTCGAGCGCCTGCGTGAACTGACAGACCTGATCGATCCCTCCTGCTTTTCCATGGACCCGATCGCCTTGCTGGAGGCAATGAGCGATCCGGCGTCGAAAGTTGTCTGTGCACCTCTGATCTACGGCTATGTCAGCTACGCGATGCCGGGCTTCCGGCCGTCGCTCGTGACGTTTGGCGATGTTCCGGTTGCCGGAACCAATGGTCCGGCAGGCTCGGCCCTCGGCGGAACGGGGATTGCGGTCTCGGCTTTCTCACAGGCGCGGGAAGCGGCGATCGATTTCGCCTATTTCGTTGCGAGCGGCGCCGTCCAGCGCGGTCCTTATGCCTCAGGAGGCGGGCAGCCCGGCCACGCGGCCGCCTGGGATGACGACGCCGTCAATGCCGCGACATCCGATTTCTATCGTGCGACGCGCAAGACGCTGGAGAGCGCCTGGGTTCGCCCACGGCACGACGGCTACATGGCGTTCCAGCAGGCGGCATCCGATCGCATCAACGACGGCCTCACGGGCAAAGAGGCGGCGCGAAAGGTCGTCGACGATCTCAATCGGCTGTTTGCAGAGAGTTTTGCTACAGCCTGATTTCTGAGTTCCGGGATGCCCAGGCGTCCCGGAACGGACTTAGGGCAGGGCTTGCTAGGCGAGATTCCAGATCCGGCGCGCGTTGTCGGCAAGCAGCTTGCGCTTTTCCTCCGCGCTGCAGCCTTCCAGAAGCGCGTGGGTGGCGCCGACCCAGGTCGAAAGATTGCCGCCGAGTGTGCAGACCGGCCAATCGCTTCCCCAGACCACCCGATCCCAACCAAAGACGTCGATCGTGTGCTCGACATAGGGGCGCAGCGTCTCGACCTGCCAGGCCTCGTCCGCATAGGCGACGACGCCGGAGATTTTTGCCGTGACGTTCGCACGCTGGGCGATCTCGCTCATGTGCTCGCGCCAGGGATGCTCGGCGCCGGCGCGAATGTCGGGCACGCCGCAATGGTCGAGGATAAACGGAACGTCGGGCGCCAGATCGGCAAGCGCAATCGCCTTTTCGATCTGGTGCGGCAGGACGCAGAGGTCGAAGGTGAAGCGACGGCCGCCGAGCCGGCGGATATTGTCGCGAAAAGTCGCTCCTTCGGAGAGATCATCCGGCATCACATGCAGCACGCGGCGGAAGCCCTTGACGAGGCCGTTTGCTTCCTGGCGTTCCAGATAGGCCGAAAAGCCATCCTCTTCAGGTCGGCAGGCGGCAATAGCGCCCTTCAGCAGGCTATCCGCCTGGCCTGCGAGCCGCGCGACCTCGGATGTCTCCTTCTCCATCTCTAAAGGATCGACATCGACCTCCATGTGCAGGCTGGCCGTAATGCCGAGCCGCCGCGCTTCGCGCTCGTAGGTGGCGTAGAGAAAGTCCTGGTTGAGGGCAGGCACACCGGCGAGCCAGGGATAGGCGAGCCTCGACCTGTCGATGAGGTGAAGATGGGTGTCGATGATCAAGGCGCGCCTCCTCCGAACGGCTTCTCACATAAGAATGATCTATTCAGATAAGAAGTACGACCGTTCCCAAGTGCCGTCAATCTGTTGTGGAGGCCACGTCCGAACCGGCCAACGTCGACAGTTGCTCGGCGGTTTTCAGCAAAAGGGCGATGCTTTCAGTGATGTCTGGCGCCGAGGGCGCGTTGACGAGCGCGATATAGGGAACGGTCAGCGCCGCGATGCCGCGGCCATCAGGCCCCAGGATCGGCGCCGAGAGGTTATAGACGCCGGCTGTCTGCGCGCTCGCCATCATTTCATAGCCGCGCTCGCGGATCTGATCGAGGCGCGCGTAGAACTCAGGCCCGCGCGGGACCTCGTCTTTGCTCCTGGCATGTTCCGCGATCATCATTTCGCGCTCTTCGGCCGAGCGGAAGGCAAGCAGGATATGGCCGGAACCCGTGTCGAAGAGGCTGATATGCGACCCGACCCGGATCGAAATGCCCCAATAATCAGGCGCTTCCTGCTGGGCGATGACGACGGCGGAGCCGCGATCGAAGACGGCGAGGTGGTTTGCCTGCTTCGAGCGCTGGGCCAGATCCCGCATCAAGGGCGTGGCGTAGGAGGCAAGCCTGCGGACCGGCGCATGCAGTTGCGACAACCCGAAGAGCTTCAATGTCAGCGAATAGCGATCTCCGTCGATGCGCGTGACATAGCCGCGCCGCACCAGCCGATCGAGCATGCGGTAGAACTCGTTCGGACTCCGGTTCAGGCGCTTGGAAATCTCGGCCTGCGTCAGTCCGCCGTCGACGCTGGCGAGCAGCTCGAGAATGTCGAGCCCCTTATCAAGGGCCGGTGCGCGGTAGCGATCTGACTCTTCGGTGTCCATGAAGCCTCCTTGGTGAATATTCATATCCATATACGCAGACGAAGGCGCCCACAAAGGAAAGTTCTCCCTTGACGCCTCATAAAAATGTTGTTTGTATATGAATTAGTTTCTCACAAATGAGAACGTCACGTCAGGAAGAGGGCGTGAACATGGGAGGAGTGGATATGAAAAGGCTGCTTGCCGGCGTCTCCGCCGGCGTCGTTATGCTTGCCTGTGCAGGGGGAGCGGCGAATGCCGCAGAACTGCCCGGCAAGTTCGAGGGCGTCACGATCGACGCCAAGCTGATCGGCGGACAGCAATACGAAAAGCTCTACGAGCGGATCGGCGAATGGGAGAAGGCGACCGGCGCCAAGGTCAACATCCTGTCGAAGAAGAACCACTTCGAACTCGACAAGGAGATCAAGTCGGACATCGCGACTGGCGGCGTCAGCTGGTGCGTCGGCTCGAACCATTCCTCCTTCGCGCCGCAATACCCCGACATCTACACTGATCTCCTGGCGCTCCTGCCGCCGGAGGAGATCGCCAAATTCGTGCCGGCGCTGATCGACGCTTCGACGCTCGACGGCAAGCTGGTGATGTTGCCGCGCGCCCAGTTCGACGTGTCGGCGCTCTACTACCAGAAGAGCCTCTACGAGGACGAAGCCAAGAAGACCGCCTTCAAGGCGAAATACGGTTACGACCTCGCGCCGCCGGACACCTGGGCCCAGGTCAGCGATCAGGCCGAGTTCTTCGCCGCCCCGCCGAATTTCTACGGCACGCAGTTTGCCGGTAAGGAAGAGGCAATCAACGGTCGCTTCTATGAAATGCTGGTCGCCGAAGGTGGCGAATATCTCGACAAGGACGGGCGCCCCGCCTTCAACTCGGAAGCCGGTGTCCATGCGCTTGACTGGTTCGTCAAGCTCTACAAGGACAAGGCCGTACCGCCGGGCACGACCAACTATCTTTGGGACGACCTCGGCCAGGGTTTTGCCTCGGGCTCGATCGCCCTCAACCTCGACTGGCCTGGCTGGGCGAGCTTCTTCAACGACCCGAAGTCCTCCAAGGTCGCCGGCAATGTCGGCGTGAAGGTGCAGCCGGCCGGTTCTTCCGGCAAGCGCACCGGCTGGTCGGGCCATCATGGCTTCTCGGTCACCGAAGATTGCGCCAACAAGGAAGCGGCCGCTTCGCTCGTCTGGTGGCTGACCAACGAGGACAGCCAGAAGCTGGAATCGGCTGCCGGCCCGTTGCCGACCCGGACTGCCGTCTGGGAATACAACATCAAGCAAGCCGAGGGCGACGCCTACAAGACGGAAGTGCTGCAGGCTTTCCAGGAAGCCGCAAAGCATGCCTTCCCGGTTCCGAAGACGGCCGAGTGGATCGAAATCTCCAACGCCGTCTATCCGGAACTCCAGGCCGCCATCCTCGGCGACAAGACGTCGAAGGAAGCGCTTGATGCCGCCGCTCAGAAAGCGACCGGCATTCTCGAAGACGCGGGCAAGCTCTGATCGTTACCCATGAGGCGGCGCCGATGCCTTGAAGGCGCCGGCGCCGCCTCAGCCGTTTCATGCAATCCTCAGGACTGCCCGATGAAGCTCAAGAAATTGTCAGCACCGGCCCTGCTTCTGCTTCCGGCCTTTGTCGTGCTCGCGGCGGTGATCGTGTTGCCGCTCCTTTTTTCCTTCTATTCGAGCTTCACGCCGTTCCGCTTGACCAAACCGGAGACGCTGTGGGTCTTTGTCGGCCTGCGCAACTACGCGACCGTACTTGGCAACGCCGAATTCTGGGTCGCGTTTGGCCGCACCGTGCTGTTGCTGACTGTGGCTCTGAACGCCGAGATGCTCCTCGGTCTCGGCCTGGCTTTGCTTGTCAACAAGGCGACCCACGGCCAGCGCCTGCTGCGCACCATGATGATGTTTCCGATGATGTTTTCGCCCGTGCTCGTCGGCTTCCAGTTCAAGTTCCTCTTCAACGACAACATCGGCTTCGTCAACAATGCGCTGCAGTCGCTGGGACTGACGGATCAAGCAATTCCCTGGTTGATCGACGGCAATCTCGCACTGCTCTCGATCATCATCGCCGAAGTCTGGTCCTCGACCGCAGTCTTTGCGATCCTGATTCTGGCCGGCCTGCTCGCCATGCCGAAGGATCCGGTCGAGGCTGCCCATGTCGACGGCTGCACACCCTGGCAGACCTTCCGCTATGTCACCTGGCCCTATCTGATGCCGTTCGCCTTCATCGCCATGACGATCCGCTCTCTCGACGTCGCGCGCGCCTATGACATCGTCAAGATCATGACCGATGGCGGCCCGGCCAAGCGCACGGAGCTACTCTGGACGCTCGTCGGCCGCACAGCCTATGCCGATGCCCGCATGGGGCTCGCCAACGCCATGGCCTATGTCGCGATCCTCCTGTCGATCGTCTTCACCGTCTATTTCTTCCGCAAGCTCGCCGCGGCGCGCCAGCAGATCGGAGCCGAGTGGTAATGGATATCAACGCTTCGCACCGCCTGCGCCGCCGCCTGTTGAAGACGGTGCACCTGATCGGCCTGTTTCTCGCAATGGCCGTGATCTGCCTTCCCGGCCTCTGGATCGTGCTGTCGTCGCTGCGCCCGACCGTCGAAATCATGGCGAAACCACCGGTTTGGATCCCCGAGAGCATTTCGCTCGATGCCTATCGCGCCATGTTTGCGGGCGCCGGGCAGGGTGGCGTTCCCGTCTGGGACTATTTTCGCAATTCGCTGATCATCTCGGTGACCTCGACGGTGATTGCACTGGCGATCGGCATGGCCGGCGGCTACGCCTTTGCCCGCTATCGTTTCAAGGCGAAGTCGGCGATCTTCCTCGGCTTCATGCTGACGCGCGCCGTGCCTGGCATCGCGCTCTCGCTGCCGCTCTTCATGCTCTACGCCCGCACCGGTATCATCGACACGCATTTTTCGCTGATCCTGACCTATGTCGCGCTCAACGTGCCCTTCACCATCTGGCTGATCGACGGCTTCTTCCGCCAGGTGCCGAAGGATCTCGCCGAGGCCGCCCAGATAGACGGCTGCACGCCGTGGCAGGCCTTCTGGCAGGTGGAGTTTCCGCTTGCCGGTCCCGGCATCGCATCCGCCGGCATCTTTGCGTTCCTGACGTCCTGGAACGAGTATGCGCTTGCCTCGCAGATCACCCGCTCGGTCAATTCCAAGACCTTGCCGGTCGGGCTTCTCGACTACACCGCCGAATTCACCATCGACTGGCGCGGCATGTGTGCGCTCGCCGTCGTGATGATCATCCCGGCGCTGACCCTTACCTTCATCATTCAGAAGCACCTCGTTTCGGGCCTCACCTTCGGCGCGGTGAAAGGATAATCGTTCATGGCTCCTGTCACCCTCAGGAAACTGGTCAAGCGCTACGGCGCGCTCGAGGTCGTCCACGGCATCGACCTCGAAGTGAAGGACCGCGAGTTCATCGCGCTCGTCGGCCCGTCGGGCTGCGGCAAGTCGACAACGCTGCGCATGATCGCAGGCCTCGAAGACGTCAGCGATGGCGCGATCGAAATCGGCGGAAAGAAGGTCAACGACCTGCCACCTCGGGCGCGCAATATCTCCATGGTCTTCCAGTCCTATGCGCTCTATCCGCATATGACGGTCGCCGAAAACATGGGTTTTTCGCTGAAGATCGCCGGACGCTCGGCAGACGAGATCAAGACGCGGGTCGATGAAGCCGCTGCCATCCTCGATCTCGGCCATCTTCTGGAGCGTCGCCCGTCGCAGCTTTCCGGCGGCCAGCGCCAGCGCGTCGCCATGGGCCGCGCGATCGTGCGCCAGCCGGATGTCTTCCTGTTCGACGAACCTCTGTCGAACCTGGATGCGAAGCTGCGCACCCAGGTGCGAACCGAGATCAAGAAGCTGCATGCCCGCATGCAGGCGACGATGATCTACGTCACCCACGACCAGGTCGAGGCGATGACCTTGTCAGACCGCATCGTCATCATGCGTGATGGCTATATCGAACAAGTGGGCACGCCGGAAGAAGTGTTCCAGCGCCCGGCCACAAAGTTCGTGGCCGGCTTCATCGGCTCGCCGCCGATGAACATGGACGAGGCGATCGTCGACAACGGTACGCTCGTCTTTGTAAGCGGCATGCGGCTGCCGACCCCGCCGCGGTTTGTGAACGCGCTCCGTCCGGGACAGAAGGTCACCTTCGGTCTGAGGCCTGACGACATCTATCCGAGCGGCCATGGTCTGCATGCCGGCGACCCGGCCGCCGTGCACGAGGTCGAGCTACCGGTGTCGATCACCGAACCGCTGGGTAATGAAACGCTGGTCTTCATCCAGTTCAACGGTCGAGACTGGGTTTCGCGCATGCTCAATCCGCGCCCGCTTGGCCCGGGCGAGAAGGTGCGCATGAGCTTCGACCTCTCGCGCGCCCACCTCTTCGACATCGATACCGGCAAGGCTCTGGAAGGCTGACATGGCAAGAATCGAGAAAATTGAACTGCGCATGGTCGACTTGCCGCCGAAGGTGAAGCGGACCGATGCGATCCAGAGCTTCGTCAGCCAGGAAACCCCGATCGTCACCATCACCGACAGCGATGGCGCGACGGGCACCGGCTACAGCTATACGATCGGTACGGGCGGTTCGTCGGTGATGCGGCTTCTCTCCGACCACCTGATGCCGATCCTGATCGGCGAGGATGCCGATTGCATCGAGGCGATCTGGCACAGACTAGAATTTGCGACCCACGCGACGACGATCGGCCCGATAACGGCGCTGGCGCTGGCGGCAGTTGACACAGCACTTTGGGACCTGCGCGCCAAAAAGCAGAAGCTGCCGCTCTGGAAGCTTGCCGGCGGCGCCAAGGAAAGCTGCCCCCTCTACACCACCGAGGGCGGCTGGCTGCACATCGAAAAGGAAGCGCTGGTCGAGGACGCGCTTGCCGCCAAGGCCAAGGGCTTTTCAGGTTCGAAGGTGAAGATCGGCAAGCCGCACGGCTCGGAGGATTACGATCGCCTGTCGGCAATGCGCAAGGCGCTCGGCGACGGCTTCGAGATCATGACCGACTGCAACCAGGGTTTCACCGTCGACGAGGCGATCCGCCGCGCGTCCAGGCTGAAGGAGCTCGACCTTGCCTGGATCGAGGAGCCGCTGCCGGCCGACGATCTCGACGGCCATATCCGGCTGACGCGCTCGACGCCCACACCGATTGCGGTGGGTGAATCCATGTACTCGATCCGTCATTTCCGCGAATACATGCAGAAGGGCGCCTGCTCGATCGTCCAGGTCGACGTTGCCCGTATCGGCGGCATCACGCCGTGGTTGAAAGTCGCGCATGCGGCGGAAGCCTTCGACATTCCGGTCTGCCCGCACTTCCTGATGGAGCTGCATGTCAGCCTCGTCTGCGCCGTGCCGAACGGCAAATATGTTGAGTACATTCCGCAGCTCGATGATCTCACGACCAAGGGCATGGAGATCCGGAACGGTCGCGCATTGGCGCCGTCCGAGCCAGGCATCGGGATTTCCTGGGATTGGGATGCCGTGCGCGCCCGCTCGATCGACGAGTTTACCCGCGAGTTTCGGGGCTAGGATAGGGAGGTCATCATGCAGCGAATGGGAATGGTGATCGGTCTGGAGGCGTCCAAGGTCGCCGAATACAAGGCGTTGCACGCCGCCGTCTGGCCGGAGATCCTCGCGCTGATTTCGCAGTGCAACGTTACCAACTACTCGATCTTCCTCAAGGAGCCGGAAAACCTGCTCTTCGGCTACTGGGAGTATGTCGGCTCTGATTTTGAGGCGGACATGGCCAAGATGGCCGCACATCCGAAGAACCAGGAATGGTGGTCGGTCTGTATGCCCTGCCAGAAGCCGCTTGAGACGCGCCAGGAAGGCGAGTGGTGGGCGATGATGGAAGAGGTCTTCCATCACGACGGCAAGGTCTCCCACAATGGCTGAAAATTTCGATCCGGGCGCGCTCAGGCAGTGGTGGCCGAAACCGGCAAAGCCCCGGCCGATCGTGATCTTCGGCGCCGGCAGCATCGTCGGCGACGCACATCTGCCGGCTTATCGCCAGGCCGGCTTCCCAGTCGCGGGCCTTTATGATCCAGACCGGGAGAAGGCCGCGAAGCTTGCCGGCGCCTGGCGCATTCCCGCCTTCGAACGGGAAGAGGATGCGCTTGCGGTCGCTGATGCAATCTTTGATCTGGCGACCCCGCCGGCGGCCCATGCCGCCATCCTGGCGAAGCTTCCGATCGGCGCCGCTGCCCTCATCCAGAAGCCGATGGGCTCGGACCTTGAAGCCGCGACCGCCATTCTCGAGCTCTGCCGGACGCGCAAACTGAAGGCGGCGGTCAATTTCCAGCTCCGCTTCGCGCCGATCATGCTGGCGCTGAAAGACGCGATCGCGAAGGGATGCCTCGGCGAGGTCGTCGATTTCGACGCCTGGCTTGCACTCTCCACCCCCTGGGGCTTTTGGCCGTTCTTAAAAGGCTTGCCGCGCATCGAGATCGCCATGCACTCGATCCATTATCTGGATCTCGTGCGCGGCCTGCTCGGCAACCCCTTGGGCGTCCATGCGAAGACGATCGGCCATCCGAACCATGAGGTTGCCCAGACACGGACGGCTGCGATCCTCGACTATGGTGATCGAGTGCGCTGCGTGCTCTCGATCAATCACGACCATGATTTCGGCCGTAAGTTCCAGGCCTGCGAGTTCCGCATCTCGGGCACGTCGGGTGCTGCTTATGTGAAACTCGGTGTCAACCTCGACTATCCCAAGGGCGAGCCCGACGAGCTCTGGATCCGGCCAACCGGGGCTGTCGAGTGGGTGTCGGTTCCGCTTGAAGGCGCCTGGTTCCCCGACGCCTTCGCCAACCGAATGGCCAATCTGCAGCGTTTCGCCTCCGGCGAAGACCCGGAGCTGACCGGCTCGGTGGAAGACGCCTGGCAGACAATGGCTCTCGTCGAGGCCGCCTATCAATCGAGTGCGTCGCCGGCCACGGCGATCGCGCCACTTCCGGGACGCTGAGATGTCGGAACAGATCATCCATTTCGAAGACTACCAGTTGGGGCATGAGCGCCTGACGACGGGCCGGACGATCACCGAGACCGATTTCGTCGTCCATGCCGGCCACACCGGCGATTTCTTTCCGCACCACATGGATGCGGAGTTCGCCAAGACCCTGCCGGGGGGCCAGCGCATCGCCCACGGCACCATGATCTTCTCGATCGGCGTCGGCCTTACGGCATCGCTGATCAATCCGGTTGCCTTTTCCTACGGCTATGATCGTCTGCGCTTCGTGCGCCCGGTTCATATCGGCGATACGATCCGTACCCGCGTGACGATCGCCGCCAAAGAGGACGATCCGAAGCGGCCGAAGGCGGGACGCATCGTCGAACGGTTAGAAGTCATCAACCAGCGTGGCGAGGTCGTTCTCGCCGCCGACCATATCCTGGTCGTTGAACGCAAAGCATGAGGGATCGAGAATGACAGCGGATCTTAAAGGCAAGGTCGTCCTGATTACGGCTGCGGCTCAAGGCATCGGCCGCGCTTCGGCTTTGGCCTTTGTGAAGGCCGGCGCAAAGGTGCACGCGACCGATATCAATACCGATGCGCTTGCGGCACTTGTAAAGGAAGCCGACGTCGAAACGCACCGGCTCGACGTTCTCGACACGCAAGCGGTCGAAGCGCTCGTGGCAGAGATCGGCGCCGTCGACGTCCTCTTCAACTGCGCCGGTTTCGTGCATGCCGGTTCGATCCTGGAGATGAAGGATAGCGATCTGGAGTTCGCGCTCGACCTCAACGTCAAGGCGATGATCCGCACCATTCGTGCGGTCCTTCCGGGCATGCTTGTCCGCAAGGACGGCGCGATCATCAACATGGCTTCGGTCGCTTCCAGCATCAAGGGCGTACCCAACCGGTTTGCCTACGGCGTCACCAAGGCCGCCGTCATCGGTCTCACAAAGGCCGTCGCAGCCGATTACGTGTCTGAGGGCGTTCGCTGCAACGCCATTTGCCCGGGCACCGTCGAAAGCCCGTCGCTGCAGGACCGCATGCGCGCCCAGGGAGACTATGAAACTGCGCGTGCCGCCTTTATCGCCCGCCAGCCAATGGGACGTCTCGGCACCCCGGAAGAGATCGCCGACCTTGCCGTCCATCTCGCGGGCGCCACCTATACGACCGGCCAGGCCTATGCCATCGATGGCGGCTGGACCATCTGACAACAGACAAGCAGGAAGCAGAGATATGAAACTTCTTCGTTACGGCCTCCCGGGCCAGGAAAAGCCGGGCATCCTCGATGCGAACGGCACCTTGCGTGATCTTTCCGGCCACGTCGCCGATTTCTCAGGTGCGGCGCTCGACCCGGACAAACTCGCCGAACTCGAGGCACTCGATCTCGCCGGCCTTCCGGCTGTCGACGGCAACCAGCGGCTCGGCCCTTGCGTGGCCGGTACCGGCAAGTTCATCTGCATCGGCCTCAACTACTCCGACCATGCCGCCGAGACGGGCGCCACGGTTCCCTCCGAACCGATCATCTTCATGAAGGCGACGTCGGCGATCGTTGGCCCGAATGACGACCTGATCATTCCGCGCGGCTCGGAGAAGACCGACTGGGAAGTGGAACTCGGCGTCGTCATCGGCCGCAAGGCCAAGTACGTCACCGAGGCGGAAGCACTCGACTATGTCGCCGGCTACTGCACCGTGCACGACGTCTCCGAACGCGCCTTCCAGATCGAGCGCCAGGGACAGTGGACCAAGGGCAAGTCCTGCGACACCTTTGGTCCGACAGGCCCGTGGCTGGTGACCAAGGACGAAGTGGCGGACCCGCAGAACCTGCCGATGTGGCTGAAGGTCAACGGCGAAACCATGCAGAACGGCTCGTCGAAGACCATGGTCTATGGCGTTGCCTACCTCGTCTCCTACCTGTCGCAGTTCATGTCGCTGCAGCCGGGCGACATCATCTCGACCGGCACGCCGCCCGGCGTCGGCATGGGCATGAAGCCGCCGCGTTACCTTAAGGCCGGCGACGTCGTCGAACTCGGCATCGAGGGCCTCGGCAGCCAGAAGCAGTCCGTGCGCGCGGACGATTGATCATAAGACTGGAGTGACCATGACCCGCATCACTGATCTGCGCGTCTTCGACCTGCGCTTTCCGACCTCGCAGAGCCTCGACGGTTCCGACGCGATGAACCCGGACCCGGACTATTCCGCGGCCTATGTCATCCTCGACACCGATCGGGAGGGACTTGCGGGCCATGGTCTCACCTTCACCATCGGCCGCGGCAACGACATTTGCTGCATGGCGATCAAGGCCATGCGGCATCTGATCGTCGGCCAGGAGACATCAGACATTCTCGCCCATCCCGGCCGGTTCTGGCGGCACCTGACCAGCGACAGCCAGCTGCGCTGGATCGGCCCGGAGAAAGGTGCGATGCATCTGGCGACCGGCGCCGTCGTCAACGCCGTCTGGGACCTGCTTGCCAAGGAGGCGGGCAAGCCCGTCTGGCGGCTTGTCGCCGAAATGTCGCCGGAAGAGATCGCCGATATCGTCGACTATCGCTACATGACCGACGTGCTGACGCGTGACGAGGCGGTTGCCATCCTCAGCAGGGCCGAACCCGGCAAGGCTCAGCGCATCGCGACGCTCGAGAAGGAAGGCTATGCCTGCTACACGACATCGGCCGGCTGGCTCGGTTATGACGACGATAAGCTCCGGCGTCTCGCCCAGGAGGCGATCGACGAAGGTTTCAACCATATCAAGATGAAGGTCGGCCGCGACCTTGCCGACGACATCCGGCGACTGACGATCGCGCGCGAGGTGATCGGCCCGGACCGCTATTTGATGATCGACGCCAACCAGGTCTGGGAAGTCGGCGAGGCGATCGACTGGGTCAAGCAGCTCGCTTTTGCCAAGCCCTTCTTCATCGAGGAGCCGACGAGCCCCGACGACGTTGCCGGTCACCGCAAGATCCGCGAGGCGATCGGACCGGTGAAGGTCGCAACCGGCGAGATGTGCCAGAACCGCATCATGTTCAAGCAGTTCATCGCCGAGGGCGCGATTGACATCGTCCAGATCGATAGTTGCCGGATGGGGGGCCTGAACGAGGTTTTGGCGGTGCTGCTTGTTGCGGCGAAGTACAGACTGCCGGTCTGGCCGCATGCCGGTGGCGTCGGCTTGTGCGAATATGTCCAGCATCTGTCGATGATCGACTATCTGGCGGTTTCCGGCACCAAAGATGGTCGCGTCATCGAATATGTCGACCATCTGCACGAACACTTCCTCGATCCCTGCGTGATCGAAAATGCCGCCTATATGCCGCCGCAGCGGCCGGGTTTCTCGATCGAGATGAAACCGCAGTCGATCGCGGACTACACGTTCCGCGGCTAACCAAGGCTTCAACATTTCGAAGGCCGGATCGGTGCACGCCGTTCCGGCTTTTGCTTGTCTGCGGAGCTTTCGCCGGTGCGCCCGTTGACCCTTATCCATTGCGGCAAGGGTCGTGACAGATCACCAAAATGAATCGGTCGCCCGTGATCGATTCAAAACTCTCGTTGGACCTATGCGCGCCGATCGCCGAATCTTCGCGCATGACGATCGTTCAGCCCTACCAGATCTATGTCGAGCGAAGGGACGCGGCCAGAAACATGGCGCGCTACTACTCCATGCAGATCTCCATGTCCCTATTGGGCGAGGCGTGCCTGACGCGGCGCTGGGGACGGATCGGAAGTCACGGCCAGATGATGGTGCACCACTTCGCGCGGGAGGAGGAGGCGGTCAAACTCTTCCTCGACCTAACGCGTAGCAAGCGTCAGCGCGGCTATCGTCCAAGGATGTGATCCGGAAAGGTGCGCGACCTCACCGCGGCTTGAAGTCGACCAGAAGCGATTTGAGCTCGATTTCGCGGACGCGCCGCGCCGCTTCATCGGGGCTGACCCAGGCGACCAAACGCTCGCCTTTCTCCTTGTATTTCTCCGCCAGCTTGGTGACTTCGATCTGGAAGATGTCAACGATACAGGGCACCACGTCGCCGTCATCGAGCATCTTTAAGTAGGTGTAGCTGCCAATCGGCTTCTTGCGAACTTTCCCGCGAACACCGGCCTCCTGCAAGGCTTCGATCGCCGCGGCCTCGTGCGGTTCCTTCTGTTTCATCGGCCAGCCTTTTGGGATGAGCCAGCGGCCGCTGTCGCGCGACGTCACCAGAAGGATCTCGATCGCGCCGTCAGGCACGTAACGATAGCAAAGTGCTGCACATTGCTGGCGAAACGAACCCGAAAACAGTTTCTCGGGCGAGGCAGCCAGCTTCTGCAACAGCGTCTTCGGTTTTGGTGGTTTCGGCGCCTTTGACTTCCTGATCGCTCTCAAGCTCCTCGATACTTGGCGCCAATTTGCGGACATCTAGGACATCCGCCCCTCATGTCAAAGGAGAAAATGGAAAGAAACGTTCGGGCAAGAGGCTCACGCCTTGGCAGATATTGCGCTCAATTCCTCAAGGTCGAGATCGCGCTCCAGTTCGTGCAGCGTTTCATCGTCGATTTCGCCGGCGCGATGAAGCCGGATGAGTTCGCGCCGCCCGGTCGCGACCGCTTCGAGCACGACGTCGAAATGGGCGTGGAGGATCGGCGTGTAATGCTCCGTGCGCGCGGCATAGTCGACGATCGAAACCGCTCGGCGCTGATAGCGGTCCAGCAATTGCGGATGGATGAGATTGCCCGCCGGGTCATAGGCGCGGCTTTGAATGGTGATGAGCTGCGCCTGGGCCATCGCCGCCTCGGCCTGGCTTAGGGTGAGGGGTGCCTTTTCAGACGAAGGCTCGACGAGCCTCGCCCAGGCGATCACCCGCCCGAGCGTCGTTCCCTGGATCAGCACCGTTCCAAGGATCACGGCAAAGGAGGTTACCAGGATGAAGTCCCGGCCGGGGAAGCCTTCGGGCACGCTCAGCGCAAGGGCGAGCGTTACCACGCCGCGAACGCCGGCCCAGGAAAGCACGGTCGCACCGCGCGCGCCGACCGGCGTGTAGCGCTTGAGCCCCAGCCTGTTGCCAAGCCAGATTGCGAAGTCGGAACCGAACACCCAGAGGAAGCGGGCGACAGTGAGCGCGAAGAGCACCATGAGGATCGGCCACCCCAAGGTCGCTGCAACGGTCTCGAACCCGCCGCCGCGCTCGACCACACCGCGAAGCGACAGGCCGATCAGGATGAAAACCGCGGCCTCCATCAGGAAGACGATGACGGTCCAGAAGGCGGAGCCGCGCATACGGGTGGCGGCCGAGAGCACGGTGTGCTGGTGCCAACTGGCGACGAGGCCGGTGGTAACTGTCGCGATCACGCCGGAAACATGCAGGAACTCGCCGAGCAGGTAGGACGTCCAGGACAAAAGGGCCGTCGCGGCGATGATCAGGTACTCATCTCCGAGGCGGCGGGCAAGCAGCACCCACGCCGTACCGATGGCGAGGCCGACAAGGGCACCGCCGATCGCCAGCAGGAAGAAGTTGCCGACTGCCTCGCCGGCGCTAAAAGCCCCGGTGACGCCGGCGGCGATCGCGAAGCGGAACAATACCAGTCCGCTTGCGTCGTTGAGCAGGCTTTCGCCTTCGAGCAGGATCTGCAGCCGTCGCGGCAACTGCACGCGCTGCAGCACGGCCCGTGCCGAGACGGCGTCGGGCGGCGAGACGATCGCCCCGAGTGCGGCGCATGCGGCCCAAGGCAGGGACGGGAAGATGAGGTGCGTCACGACGGCAACAGCGGCCGCGGTAAAAAACACTGCGCCGATCGCAAGCGAGGCGATGCCGATCAAGTGACGGCGCAGGCGGCCGACCGCGATCGTCCAGGCGCCATCGAGGAGCAGCGGCGGCAAGAAGATGACGAGCACCAGCTCCGGGTCGACCGCGATGGCCGGCAGCCCCGGCATGAAGGCGAGCATCGCGCCACCGCTAAGAAGCGCCACCGACGGCGGCAGGCCGAGCCGATGCGCGACGTAGTGCAGCGCGATGATCGCGATAAACATGCCGATCACCAGTTCGAACAGATGTATCGGCTCCACCGGTCTCCCGCCTCCATCGCTCAATGACGCGGCCCATTACAGAACACGTTTTTTCGAAACGCAATTGCGCGTGCAGCAACAGTGGCGTGGAGCCTTGCCGAAGGTGAAGGGTCGCAGAAAAGAAAAAAGGGCCAGCGGAAGACCGCGGCCCATAAAGGTGTGAAGGTCAAAAACCTCCAGAGGGGAACAGCTGCTGCGGCGGACTGGGAGGAGACCCGCCATGTGCATCAGCTGTGTGCTTTATGCCTGATTTTTGACCAGCTGGAAAACATTTATTGTGCAATGCAGCTATGCATAAACGCAAGACGTGCGCCGCGGTCGTCGGCCGGAACTGCCAAACGGTGCCAAAATGAGCGTTCGTCGGGAGGAGGGGGACGTCGCCAAGGACAGCCGCCCCGGCATACAATCGGGACCGGCACACGTGCCGGCCCCGATGAGATAGTTGCTACACTAACGGTCGTGAGCTTGACCGCACAGCCATTTTACGAGCGCTTTTACGATCGAACAGCCGGCAACCCGACTTCCGGCCTTGTCCGCAGCCGGTCCACAGGTTGTTCACAGGGAAAGGAGGCGCTAACGCGTTGAAACGCAGTTCAGTTTTCCAAACTGTGAGCTACTGCCCCTGAAAAGAATGCACCGTATCAGGTCAGCGATACCTTGCGGGTTTCCGCATCAATCAACGCAGCGGCGATCGCCGCCACAAGCAGCAAGCCTGCAAAGGTGCCGATCGCCAGGCCGAAGCCCTTCGCCACCAGCAATCCGATGAGCGAAGGCGCAAGCAGGCCACCGAGCCGAGCCATGCCGCCGGCCGCCCCCATGCCGGTCGCGCGCGAGGCGGTCGGATAGAGTTCCGGCGTATAGGCATAGAGTGCGCCCCATGTGCCGAGCAGTGCAAAGCTCATGATCAGGAGCGCAGCGGCAACGACCGAGGCCGCATCCGCCACGACGAACAACAGGCAACTGAGGGCGGAGAGCAGGCAGAAACCGACCAGCGTCGGGCGCCGTCCCCACTTCTCGACGCCGTAGGCGGCAAGCGCATAGCCCGGGATCTGCGCCAGAGCGATGAGAACGAGGAACCCATAGCCACGCACGAAGCCGAAGCCTTCTCCCGCAAGCCGCGGCGGCATCCAGGTAAAGACGCCATAGTAGGAGACCGAGACGAGGAACCAGACCGAAAGGATCAGAAGGCTGCGGCGACGCAAGTCCTTCGAAAAGATACTGAGATCGGCCGTCGGTACAGGCAGGGCGATCGATACGGTCGGCTCGAGTTGCGGTCGAGCGTTGGCTGCGAGCATTCGATCGACGATCGCCTTGGCCGCCTCCGCCTTGCCCGCGCGCAACAGGTAAAGCGGCGATTCCGGCACGAGGAAGCGTAGTCCGACGCCAATGACTGCCGGAATGGCCGTGACGGCAAAGATGTAGCGCCATCCGTCCGTAAGGCCGGCAAGAGCGATGAGCCATGCCGCCAGTGCCACGATCAGCGTGCCCACGGCCCAGAAGCCTTCAAGCATGACCAGCCATCGCCCGCGGCTGCGCGCCGGCAGGAATTCCGACATCATCGCATAATCGACGGGAAGTGTGCCGCCGACCGCAGCGCCGGTGAGGAAGCGCAGGACAAGCAGGACCACGAAATTCGGAGCGAAGATCGACAGAATGCCGAAGACCGCGTCGCAGGCAACGGTTACGATCAGGACCCGGCGCCGGCCGATCCGATCGGCAAGCCTGCCGAAGCCGACGGCGCCGATCAGCATGCCCAGGAAAAACAGCGTGCCCGTCTGCAACGCTTGGGGAACCGTCAGCCCGAATGTTGCGGCAATGGACGCGGCGGTGAACCCGACGGCGAGCACCTGCATGGCATCGGCCGTCCAAACCAGGCCGAATATGCCCATGAGGCGCCGCTGATAGGGGCCCGTGCCCGCCCGGTCGAGCGCTTCCTGTATCGTGATCGTCGTCATTCGACCCTGCCTTGAGATTCGACATGTGGACACTACGTCGACCGCGCCTGCTTGAATATTGCAGAAATGCCGCAGATGTCCGGCTGAGTGCGGCCGCGACGATCGACCAATCTTCCAGGCACCTGGCACGGACCGGCAATTTCGACTTGCGCAACATGCACACGCGTGCAAATATGCACGCGTGTGCAATGGAGTTTCGCCGATGAACGATCACAAGCCGCGCTATTCGAGCGACCTTTCGGGGCGGGCCCTGTTGTGTCGGGATGTCATTCGCTCTGCCGGCGCTCTGGTGCTCGACGGCTTCAAGGCAAGTGCCGAGCGTGGCTTTTCCCTAAAGGGCCCGCAGGATTTTCTGACGGAAACCGATGCGGCCTCCGAGGCCCATATTCGCGACGCAATTGCCACCCATTTTCCGGCCGATGCGTTCCTGGGCGAGGAGGGCGGCGGGACCGTTGCCGATCGCGTCTGGGTCGTCGATCCCGTCGACGGCACGGCAAACTTCGCGCGCGGAATCCCGCACTTCTGCATCTCCATAACCTATGTCGAACACGGACGCGCAGAGATCGGCGCAATCTACAATCCGGCCCACGACGAACTTTATTTCTGCCGCCGGGGAGAAGGTGCAACGCTCAACGGCAAGGTCATCACGGTCTCGTCGACGGCGACCTTCGATGCCGCGTCGGTCGAAATGGGCTGGTCGCGGCGGGTGCCGGACGAGACCTATCTGGAGACGATGCGGCAGATGCTGGAGAAGGGCGCCAATGTGCGGCGCGGCGCTTCGGGAGCACTTGCGCTCGCTTATGTCGCCGATGGGCGCTCGGACGCCTATGTCGAGCTGCACATGAACTCGTGGGATTGCCTTGCCGGACTGTTGCTCGTTGCCGAGGCGGGCGGCGCCGTGTGTCCCTTCATGGAAATAGGCAGCCTGCTCGACGGCGGGCCGGTGCTCGCATCGACGCCGGCGATTGCCGGCGGCGTAAGTGTGGCTTCAGGCATCCCGGTCCAAAAAAGGGAGCAAGCCGCCAGGCTCCAGCTGGCCTGAAACCGCGGTAGCCTGAACACGCATGCCACCCGTTCGCATACACAAGGGGAAATCCAATGGACGCACCGGTCTACACCCGGCCCGCTATCAGTCTGATCGCCAGAGAACTCGGGCCCCACAGCGCCGATCTCTATATCGGCGGCAGTGACGGCGCGCGTGACCTGGACCTGCTCAAGCGTCACGGGATCTCCATTGTCGTCAATTGCGCGATCAACCTGGACATCAACCTCGTGCGCGAAGAAGAAGTCAGCATCAATGATGACCTTTGTGCAAGCGGCTATGCGGCCGTCCGCTATCACAAGCTCGGCATGATCGACGGTGATGGCAGCCCCGACACGATGATGCTCGGTGCCTACTACATTCTCGACGGTGCGCTACGCCAGACGATGCCGAAGCGCGCAACCTACCCCTTCGCCGATGGCGGCAACATCCTCGTCAATTGCCGCGGCGGACGCAGCCGCTCGGTGTCGCTGGTGGCGCTGTTCCTGCACAAGCAGCAGCCGCATCTGTTTCCCACACTCGACGCGGCCGTCGCCCACATCCGCGAGCATCGCGAACTGCGGCCGGATGAATGGTTCGAGACGCCGAAGCCCATGCTCTATGAGGCAGCGCGCCGCGCTTCGGCCTGGATCGACCTCGTCGAGGCCTCCCGTCTGGAGGTGAAGGCCGATGTCTGATTTGCCTCGGATCGCCATCATCGCCGACGCCCATTTCCATGATCTTGAAGGCGATTTCGAGTTCCCGCGGATAGAGATCGACGGCGAAAAACTGGCCATCAGAAGCTGGACCGACACGCGCGAATCCACCCGCGTCTTCAACGAAAGTGCCAAGGCGCTGGACGAGGCCTTGGCGGAGGTCGCGCGCCGCGGCATCCGTCACGTCGTCCTTTTGGGCGACTACACGGACGACGGGCAAAGACAGACAACGGCGCGCCTGCGCACCATTCTTGATGGGCACGAGAGCACCCATGGCACGCGCTTTTATGCGCTTCCGGGCAACCACGACATCTTCGGGCCCAAGGGGCGACACCACACCAAACAATTTCTTGATCGGAACGACGTGAGGGTCCTCGTCACGAGCGACGTAGGAAAGGCAGCCCCCGGCAGCCACACAACGCCGCGCATGTATTGCGAGGGATATCCGACGGGCCTTGCCCCCGTGGCTACCCATGGGTACTTCCGACGGCCGGACTATCTTCATTGGGAAACCCCGTTCGGGGCGTCTGACCGCGTCGAGGATCGGCTCTACCCGGTCTCGTCTCCGGACGGCCGGAATTGCTACCGGCTGATGGATGCCTCCTATCTGGTCGAGCCCGAGCCGGGTCTCTGGCTGCTGATGATCGACGCCAACGTCTTCGAACCACGCGACGGCCTGTTTGAGGAGGGCGATGAAGCCGCTTTCGTCGACAGCACCGGCGCGGGCTGGAACGCGCTTATCAGGCTGAAACCGTTCATCGTCGACTGGATTGCCGACGTGTCCGCGCGCGCAACGAAACTCGGAAAAACGCTGCTCGCATTCTCGCATTATCCGGTGCTCGATCCCTTCGATGGCGCAACGGGAGCCGAAAGCGTTCTCTTCGGCGAGACCAATATTGCCCGCAGGACACCACAGCAGGCGGTCGCAGATGCACTGATGACCGCCGGCATGACGCTGCATTTTAGCGGGCACCTGCATGTCGAAGGCGTTACGCGCCGCGCGCGCGGCTGCCGCTCGCTGATCAATGTCGCCGTGCCGTCGCTCGTGGCCTTTCCGCCGGCCTTCAAGATCGTCGAACCGTCTCAATCGGCGTCGTCCATCGAATTCGTCGAATTGTCCGCGATGGCCGTCGATCCACGCGTGCTGCGCGCCTATCGTCGCGAAGCGGTGCGAGCCGGCGAATATCCGGACCCAGCCTTTGCCGCAGCGGATTACGGTTCCTTCCTGAAGGCACACAAGCGTGCCCTGGTCCAGCATCGCTATTTTCCGAAGGAATGGCCCGGAGATGTCGTCAACGAAATATCCGGGCGTTCGATCGCTGCGGTCTGCAAGTTGATGCCCGACGCCGGCGCCATGACGAGCGCTTCCGGGCAAGGAGCGATCGCCATCTCTGAGGACGCCGCCAGCCTCGATATGATCGAGGTGATCGCCGATTGGTATTGCCTGCGCCAGGCCGGCGTCCTTGCGCTTGACAAGATACCTGAGCGGCGCCGCGCGCTTTATCGCCTGCTCGCCAAACACTTCGGCCGTCCGCCCGGGACCGGCTGGGACGGATCGACATCAGGCTTCCTGGCGATCTTCTTCGGGGCCTTCGACGCCTTCCTCGATCGTGCCGAAGCGGGAAGCCTGCACATCCGCCTCGAGAGCACCTCCGACACGGAAGAGGCTGCCTGACCATGGACCAGTTGCTCTCCACGGCCTCTTCCTCCGCGCCGCCGGCGACTTTCATCGAGTTGCGGGAATCTTGCCGTCTGGGCCGACGTCATCTGAAGGGTGGGCGCCTGGAAGTGGCCAAGTTCGTGCTTGCCCATCCGTACGACGTCGCCTTTGCGAGCGCACGGGAAGTGGCCGTGCGCAGCGGTGTCTCGACGACGACAGTCATGCGGCTCGTCAGCGACCTCGGCTTTGAGACCTATGCATCCTTTCAGCAACTCTTTCGAGCGGAGTTGCTGCGCGGCCGGCAATAAACAGCATTGGGGAGGGGGCCATGAGCACTGCGATCGTCAGCATCAACCTCTTCGGCGCGGTGGCGCTCCTCCTGTTCGGCCTTGGTCAGGTTCGCGACGGCATGCAACGCGCTTTTGGTGCCCGTCTGAAAGCCGGACTGGCGGCCGGTACGCGTGACGGTCTTCGTTCGTTTTTCGGTGGCCTCGTCGCAACCATCGCCCTTCAGAGCTCCACCGCCACCGCTCTCATGGTCGCGTCCTTCGTCGAGCGTGATCTCATCGTGCCGCGCATGGCGCAGATCGTGCTGCTCGGCGCCAACGTCGGCACGGCGATGACGGCCTGGATCGTGGCTTTGGGGCTCGGCTGGCTCTCACCGCTCTTGCTGCTTTGCGGTTTCGTTGTCGGGCGCGGCAGCTCGAGCACGCGCAAGGGATCAGGCGCAGCGCTCGTCGGCATCGGGCTGATGTTGCTGTCGCTGCATCTGATTGGCGGTGCGACCGAACCGCTGCGGACCTCTGCCGCCCTTTCGGCTTTCTTCGGGATGCTCGACAATGCCTGGCCGGTGGCGCTCGTCATCTCGGCAGGACTCGCAGCGCTCGCGTCATCGAGCCTGGCAGTCGTTGTGCTGATCCTGTCTCTTGCAACATCCGCCAGCCTTTCGACCGGCCCGCTCATCGCCCTCGTTCTGGGAGCCAATCTCGGCGGTGCTGTGCCCCCGGTTCTAGCCACATTCAAGGCTGCGGCGAGCGCCAGGCGGGTTGCCCTTGGCAACCTGATCGTGCGTGCCGTCGGCTGCCTGGCCGCTCTGGCGCTCGCCGGGTACATCGCCCCGCATATCGACTGGCCGCCTGTCTCACGCGGCAATCTGCCGGTTGATGTGCATCTCGCCTTCAATCTCGCACTGGCGCTTCTGGCGGCTCCCCTCGCTCGGCCTCTATCCCGCCTGACCATGCGCCTGTTGCCGGACGAGCCAACGGCGACGGACGGCCCGCTTTTCCTTGAACAGAACGATCTCGGCACGCCGGTCGCAGCGCTTGCCGGCGCAAGTCGGGAAGTGCTCGGCGTCGGCGACCTGGTCGAGCGCATGCTGGTCGAAGCAAACGATGCCCTGCAGCAGACGGACCCTTCCAGGCTTGCTGCGATCAGCACGCTTGAAGGGCGCGTGGATCGCGTGCAACACGAGATCAAGGTTTACGTCTCGCGCGTCGGCCAGTGCGAAATCGCCGAGGAACAGCGCCGCCACGCCATGGATATCGTCGACTATGCCATCAACCTCGAGCATATCGGCGACATCATCGAGAAGGGGCTCCTTGCCGAACTTGCAAAGAA
This sequence comes from Ensifer sp. ENS02, assembly GCF_014851885.1. Taxonomy (NCBI): domain Bacteria; kingdom Pseudomonadati; phylum Pseudomonadota; class Alphaproteobacteria; order Hyphomicrobiales; family Rhizobiaceae; genus Ensifer; species Ensifer sp. ENS02. The sequence goes on from NZ_JACVAO010000011.1 coordinate 230,592, forward strand.
GATCGCCCGCGGCCTGGCTTTCTCCTCCGATGGCCACGAGGAACTGTCGCGTCTCTTCGCCATCACGATCGACAATCTGCGCATGGCCCAGGCCGTGTTTGCCACGCGTGACAACGCGATGGCGCGGCGCCTGGTAGAAGCCAAGGAAGATGTCCGCAGGCTGGAGCGGCAGTCGGCTGAGCGGCATCTGCAGCGCCTGCGCGATGGTCGCGCCGAAAGCATCGAAACCAGCTCGCTCCATCTCGACATGCTGCGCGATCTCAAACGCATCAATGCACACATCGCAACTGTCGCGCACCCCATCCTTGATCAGAGCGGGTTGTTGATCGACAGCCGTATCCGGCCGGCGGCCACTTGAGCATTCCGGTCTAGCGTCGGGCGGTCTTGCGCTCGACCATCGTGACGGGAACGACCTGAAGTCGCGTTTCCATCTCGTCGGCTTCCAGCGCTTCGAGAACATGCTCCGTCAGAGCGGAGAAGGACTGCGCAACGGTGGTGAGTTCGTAGCTCTTCCACCCTGCCTGCGGAATATCGTCGAAGCCGACGACGGAAAGATCGGCCGGCACGCGGCGGTGCATTTCGGTGCGGGCAGCGTCGAGAAAGCCGAGAGCCAAGAGATCGGTAACGCAAAACGCGCCGTCGATCGCCTCGTCGACGAGCACCTCGCAGCCAGCCTGGTAACCGCTTTCATAACTCGTGGTACCGCCCGACCAGGCGACCACCTCGACCCCGGCGGTCGCCATTTTCTTTTTGAACGCAGTGGTGCGGCGCACCTGAGCAGGGGTTTGGCTGCCACTCGAGATCACCGCAACCTTCTTGCAGCGCGCCTCGATCAGGCGCAGTGCTGCAAGGTCCGCACCGCGGGAATCGTCGCTCAGCACCATGCTGGTATCGGTGCGATCGATTTTCTGGTTGATCAGGATCAGGCGCACGCCGTTGGCAATGCACTGGTCGACGATCGATTCCGGCGGCTCTCCGGAAAGAACGATGATCGCTTGCGCCCGGAACTCGAACAGTAGCTCGATCAGCGGCGCGATATCCTTTCGCGCATCCGCGGCATTGAGCAACAGGCATTGCAGACCGCGACGCAACAGGCCGATGCTCAAGAGATCGAGCTGTTTTGCATGGAAGGGTGCGCTGAGATTGGCACCGACGACCCCGATGAGATTGGAGCGGTCGTTGTTCAGTCCTTGCGCCAGCCGGTTGACCCGGTAACCGAGCTCCCGGGCGGCTTTGAGAACCTTGCGCCGCACAGCCTGGGATACGCTGGCTCCGGGCGTAAAGGTTCGCGAGACCGCCGAGCGTGAGACGCCCGCGCGTTTTGCAACCTCTTCGGCCGTCACAAAGCCCCTCGCCATGCCTTTCTCCTGCAGAATCAGATGCTTTTCATCAGGGCCACAAAAGCAGGCCCATTCCAACGAAAAAGTTCGAGCCTACCCGCTCGGTGAACCAGCCAATGATGCCGGTGAACGGTCACCATCGCTCCATCTATATCGGCTGTTTCTCCCCGCTGAAGTCATTCGCCCAACCTCAATGATCACGTGTTCCAAAAACAATACAACAGTGTCACAAAAGAGTCATCAAAAACAATAGCTTATATCATTGCGCACGTGTGCATTTTTTTGTTGACAACGGCGCCTCGCCATTGGATCATACGTTCCATAGACAGAGCTGGATTGGAATTTTTGTTCTGTCTATGTTCGTGGTGATGGCGGCGCGGTTGAGGAGCTTGCGCCGACATCTGGCAAGCGCTTGCGCCTGCCCTGCGAACGGGGAGGATTGAGTAACCGACAGCCGCGCCTTTTGCGTCATTGAGCGGCTTCTTGCGTAGGTCAGCGCCACGCCCTGGCGACTGATTTCTATTCCCCGTTGGCACTTTGAAAGTTCCGCCCGGCATCGATCGCCGGGGCAGGCAGCGCATGTTGAGTTCCAAGGGGGCAGAGCATGGCCTTATTGAGTGAGACAGCCAAAGCGGCAACATTGCCCGGCAGCGCAATGGCGCCGACGGCATGGCAGCGCTGGCGCTATCGGATGAAGGTCGCGTCGCGGGAGCCGACGACGCTGATCGGCGTCCTGACGGCACTTCTCTTTACCTATCTCATCGTCGTGCCGATCATCTCGATCGTGCTCGATGCCGTGCGCGTCCAATTCGGCCACGAGCGGCGGCTCGGCAAGGACTTTGGTGAGCTTACGCTCTACTACCTTGATCGAGCCTTCCTGTCGCCGGTCTCGGTCGATCTTTTCTGGCGGCCGCTCTTCAACACGCTATCGGTTGCGCTCGGAGCGATCAGCCTGTCTTTGTTGATCGGTACAGTGCTCGCCTGGTTGATCAGCCGGACAGACATGTTCGGACGGCGCTGGTTCGCAACAGCGCTGATCGTGCCCTACATGCTGCCGGCCTGGACCTTTGCGCTTGCCTGGACAACGCTCTTCAAGAACCGCACCGTCGGCGGCCAGCCGGGCTGGTTCGAGGCCATGGGGCTAACGCCGCCCGACTGGGTCGCCTATGGGCGCTTCCCGATCATCGTGATCCTGGCGCTACATTATACGCCTTTCGTCATCCTGCTGTTTGGCTCTGCCCTTCGTCGCTTTGATTCCCAGCTCGAAGATTCCGCCCGTATCCTTGGAGCCAAGCGCTACCAGGTGGCGATGCAGATCATCCTGCCGCTGATGCGTCCCGCACTTTTGTCCTCGATGGTGCTGATCTTCGCCAAGTGCCTCGGCGAGTTTGGCGTGCCCTATGTGCTCGGCCTGCCGGTCAAGTTCGAAGTGCTTTCCACCTCGCTCTTTCGCAGCATCGCGTCGCGCCAGACCGGCGTTGCCGGTGTCGTCGCGGCCTCGATCATGCTGATCGGCATCGTCACCCTGATGATCGATGCGCGTCTTGTTCGTGAAGCCCGGCGCTTCGTTACTGTTGGCTCGAAGGGTTCGATGAACCGCCAGAGCCGGCTCGGCAAGTACCGCCTGCCGGCGACCGGTTTTGCCGCACTTATCTTTCTCTTGAGCGTCGGACTGCCGCTTCTGACCCTGTTCCTCTCCACCATCATGAAGCTGCCGGCGCAGTTCACGCTCGACAATTTCACGCTCGACTACTGGATCGGGAGTGATCTCCACACGGTGGCACTGCAGACCGGGGTCCTCTTAAGCCCCGATCTATGGGCGGCTGCAAAAAACACGCTCGTCATCGTCGGTCTTGCGTCCTTGACCTCGGGCATTCTCGGACTTCTTGTCGGCTATGTGGTCATCCGCACGCCGGTGAAGGTCCTGTCGGTCTATCTGCGGCAGGTCACCTTCTTGCCCTATCTGGTGCCGGGTATCGCCTTTGCCGCCGCCTATCTGTCGCTCTTCGCCGTGCCACGCGGACCGATGCCGGCCCTCTATGGTACCGTCACCATCCTGGTCCTGGCGCTGATCGCCGACCAGATGCCTTACGCCTCGCGCGCCGGTATCTCGGCCATGACCCAGCTTGGCAAGGATCCGGAAGAGGCGGCCCAGATTTCCGGCGCCGGCTGGTTCCGGCGGATGATGTTGATCGTCATTCCGATCCAGAAGGGCTCGCTGGTAACAGGCGTGCTGCTGCCCTTCATCTCGGGCATCAAGGGCCTGAGCCTCTTCGTCATCCTCGCCGTGCCGAGCACCGATGTTCTGACCACCTATTCGCTCCGGCTCGTCGACTACCACTACACGCAAGCCGCCAATGCCGTCGTGCTGATCATCGCGGCGATCGCCTATCTCGGAACCCTGGCAGCCCAGAAGCTGACCAAGACCAATCTCGCAGAAGGACTCGGAAGCTGATGCCCACCATCAATCTCAGCGGCGCCCAGAAGAACTACGGCGTCAATTCCGCCAATGCCGTCTCGAACCTCGATCTCGAAATCCGCGACGGCGAGTTCATGTGCCTTCTTGGACCCTCTGGCTGCGGCAAGACCACGACGCTGCGCATGATCGCCGGCCTCGAAAACCTCTCGGACGGCGAGATCCGCATCGGAGAGCGGGTGGTCGACTCGGTCAGGGCAGGCGTGTTCATCCCGCCGGAAAAGCGTGAGATGGGGCTGGTATTCCAGAGTTACGCGCTCTGGCCGCACCTGACAATCGAACGCAACACCGACTTCGGTCTGAGGCTGCGCAAACTGCCGAGGGAAGAGCGTGAAATGCGCGTCGAGAAAGTGATGCAGGCGCTCGACATCGCCAAGTACCGCGACCGCTACCCGTCGCAGCTCTCGGGCGGCCAGCAGCAGCGCGTGGCGCTCGCTCGCATGCTGGCGGTCAATCCGGGCGTTCTGTTGCTCGACGAGCCGCTGTCGAACCTCGACGCCCGGCTCCGGCTCGAGATGCGCGCCGAGCTCAAACGCATCCACAAGGAGTTCAAGACGACCATCGTCTTCGTCACCCACGACCAGTGGGAGGCAATGACGCTGGCAACGACGATCGCCGTCATGAACGAGGGCACGCTGCAGCAGATGGGCACGCCCAACGATATCTATGATCGCCCGGCCAATCGCTTCGTCGCGGAATTCGTCGGTAGCCCGCCGATCAACATCCTGAACTTCGGATCGGCCGCCGCCTCTGAGCTGTCGCGCGCAGCCGAGGCCTATCTTGGCACGCGCCACCCGTCGTTGCGCGGCATTGGCTCGATCGGCATCCGACCGGAAGCGATCGGCTATTCGGTCAAAACCAACGATGTGCCGGCCGGCAGCTTCTCCGGCGAAATGACGGTGACAGGCGTCCTGCCGACCGGCGGCAGCTGGATCCTGGAGCTCAGGAACGGCAGCGACACGCTGTTCTTGACGACCAATGCCCTGCCGCGCGTCGAGACCGGAACGTGGGTTTCGTTCTTTGCGCCGCCTGAGGCACTGCACGTCTTTAACAAGGACGGCCAGCGGATCGCCGAAGCGGACGCGCTGCTGCGCAAGTCCACGCTGAACTAAGGCGCTTCAGTGCCGAACGACAAATCGAAACATAATCTGAGGGAGGAACAGACGATGCAATTTCTAAGGACTGAAAGGACGCACCGTGCAATCAGGCGCGCGCTGCTGGCAACGACCATCGTCGCCTTCGCCGGACCGGCGCTGGCACAAGAGCCGTTCGACCTGAACGCGCTGATCGAGGCCGCGCGCAAGGAACCGCCGATTACGGTTTATGACAGCACCGGCAAAATCGTCGAAATGGCCAAGGCCTTTGCCGAGAAATATGGCGTCGGCGCCGAGGGCTCCAAGGTCAAGGCGACGGCCCAGCTTGAGATGATCATTCGCGAGGCCCGTGCCAACAACATCCAGGGCGATGTCTCGATCATCAGCGACGCACCGGCCGCGATGGCGCAACTCATCCCGCAGGGCTTTGCCGAAAGCTGGCTGCCGCCGGATCTCGCAGCCAACATCCCCACTGAGTATCAGGACCCGCTGACCGTCGTTACCAGCGCCAATGTCTGGGCCTACAACACCGAGCTCTTCGACAAGTGCCCGGTCAGCAACATCTGGCAGCTGACGGGACCTGAGTGGAAAGGCAAGGTCGCCATGCAGGATCCGCTCGGCAAGCCATCCTATGTCGACTGGTTCAACCAGATGGCCAAGCACGGCGACGACAAAGTGGCGGCCGCCTATAAAGAGCTTTACGGGAAGGATCTCGAAACCGACGACGGCAGTGCGACGGCCGCCTGGGTCAAGGCGCTCGCTGCCAACGCTCCCTTGCTGACGGACGCCGATGCGGCCGCTGCTGATGCCGTCGGCGCGCCGGGTCAGTCGCAACCCTTCATGGGGCTGATGAGCTCGGCGAAGTTTCGCGACAATGCCGAAAAGGGCATGAAGCTCGGCCTTTGCAAGGACCTGAAACCCTGGCTCGGCTGGATGTATCCGGGCGTCGGGCTGATCACCAAGGGCACCAACAGCCCGAACGCCTCAAAGCTCTTCATCCACTACGTGATGACCGCCGAAGGCATCGCGCCGCAGGCAGAAGACGGAAAAATGTCGACCAACAAGGAGGTTTCGCTGCCCGCAGACGAGCCGTCGGGCATCGGCGCCGTTCTTGATCAGGTCATGCCCTACCAGATGGCAACGAGCCTCGACGACTGGGACGCGCGCGAGACCTGGCAGGACCTGTGGCGGCTCAGCTACCAGAAGTAATCGCCTGAACATGTGAAACGGTCTCCTTGGGAGGGGAAACCATGAGCAAAGGTAAGAACAGGGTTATGATCATGGGGGCGGCATTTGCCGCCCTTGCGGCCGCATTGGCCGTCGAGGCAAACGCCGAGGAGGCGTTTGATCTCAATGCGCTGGTGGAGGCGGCGAAGAAAGAAAAGCCGATCAATGTCTATGACAGCACCGGCAAGATCGTCGAGATGGCCGAGGCCTTCACCGCCAAATACGGGGTGAAGGCGACCGGCGTCAAAGTCTCGGCCAACAGCCAGCTGGAGATGATCATCCGCGAAGCCCAGGCCGGCAACGTCCAGGGCGATGTCGCCCTGATCACCGACGCGCCGGCAGCGCTCGCCCAGCTTCTGCCGCAGGGCTTCGTCGAAAGCTATCTGCCCGGCGACATGAAGGAGAAGATACCGGCGGCCTTCCAGAACCCGCTGGCGATTTCGACCAATGCCAATGTCTGGGCCTATAACACCGAGGCCTATGACAAATGCCCGGTCGGCAATATCTGGGAGCTGACCGAGGCAAAATGGAAAGGCAAGATCGCGCTGGTCGATCCCCTGACCAAGAGCACCTATACCGACTGGTTCAACCAGTTGGAAAAGCATGCCGACAACGCCGTGAAGGAGGCCTACAAGGTCCACTTCGGCAAGGATCTCGAAACCGCTGAAAAAAGTGCAGCGGCCGCCTGGATCAAGGCCCTGGCAAAAAACGGCCCGCTGGTAACGGACGGCGACGATCCGGTTGCCGAAGCCGTCGGCGCCGCCGGCCAGAAGGAGCCCTTTTTCGGGCTCCTGAGCTCCGCCAAGTTCCGTGATAACGAAGGCAAAGGCTACAAACTCGGGCTCTGCACGGAGCTGACCCCCTGGGTCGGCTGGACCTACACCAAGCTCGGCCTGATCGCCTCGAAATCCGCGAGCCCGAATGCCGCGAAGCTCTTCATCCACTACGTGCTGACGGAAGAGGGCATCGCGCCCCAGATGAAGGACGGCAAGCTGCCGACCAATGTCGACATCAAGATGCCTCAAGACGAACCGTCGGGGATCATGGAGGTAGCGGACCGCCTCTTTCCCTATGACGCGGCCACTGGGCTTGACGATTTCGACCGGCGCGAGGAGTGGCAGGATTTCTGGCGCATGAACTACAGCAAGTAAAATCCCGGCCGGCGCGGCCTCACGAGGACAGGTCGCGCCGGCCGTTCCAGGATGAACAGGAAGAGAGCATGACCGACGCCAATCCCGCCACGAGCCGTAGCCAATCCGATAGAGACGCCAAGCGCGACTACTCGCGGCGACTGATGACGATCGCCGAAGGTGCGGCCCGCTCGGCCGCCGGCCCCTTGCTCGCTGCGTTTCGCTCGGAAATGGTCGTCGACTACAAGCGCGATCTCCACGACGTCGTGACGGTCTACGACAGGCAAGCCGAGGCATCCATCCGCGACTACATCTTCGCGCACGAGCCGAATTCGGCGATGCTTGGCGAAGAGGGCGGGCAGGTCGGTGAGGGCGACATCCAATGGTATGTCGATCCGATCGACGGGACCGCGAACTTCGCACGAGGACTTGCCTTCTGGTGCATATCGATTGCGGCGGTTGAAGGCGGATCGGTTGTGGCCGGGGTCGTCTATGACCCGGTGGCCGATCTCCTGTTTTCGAGCGACGTCGAGCGTGCCTATCTCAATGGAAAGGTCATTGCCTCCAAAGCCATCGGTGACGAAAGCCGGGCAACGCTGATCACCGGCTACCCGGTCTCGCGCGACTTTCGCCTGGATGGCCGCAACGAGGCACTTGCCCGCCTCGGTGATCTGGTCGAAACCTTCTCGACCGTGCGTCGCCCTGGAAGTGCAGCTTTGAGCATCGCCCATGTGGCGGCGGGTTTTGTCGATGCGGCCGCGGGCTTTGGCGTCAACGCCTGGGATGTGGCCGCAGCGACGCTGATCCTGAAGAACGCAGGCGGCCGTTATGCGCCGTTGTCGCTTGGCAAAGTGCCGGAAGGATCCGTCGACTACCTTTGCCCGGGGTATCTCGCCTATGGCCGCGGTGGCGACTATCCAACCCTGAACCGTGTCGCCGCCGCAATCTCTGCCGGGCGCAGCGCGAAGGCGCCGTCGCCATGAAAGCCCATGAGGAAACCATGCTCGACAATCTTAGCGATGCCTCCGCCACGGAAACGACCAGCAGCGAATTGCCAAGGCTCAGTCTCGTCTATCCGAAGCATCCGACCTATGGCGTCGACATCTTCATTTCCGGGAAGGAAGGTGCGAGCGACCTCGAACTCCTGCGCAAGTGCGGGATCACGACGGTCGTCAATTGCGCGGTCAATCTGGACTTCAATTTCGTCGACCAGCCGAAGCTCGTCTCGGATCACCGCAACAGCATCCATGGACCGGGCGAAATCCGCTACTACAAGATCGGGCTTATCGACGGGGATGGGAACCCGGACACGCAAATGCTGGCCGCCCACTACATCCTGCGAGCGGCCCTGGAGCAGGTCCTGCCCGAAAAGCCGTCCTATCCCAGGCGCGAACGTGGCGGTGTGCTCGTCAACTGCCGCGGTGGCCGATCGCGCTCAGTCGTCGTCGTGTCGCTGTTCCTGCATTTGACGCTGCCTGATCAATTCGAAACATTGGAGCGCGCCATCGACTTCGTCCGCGAGAAGCGCGAGATCCCAAAGGACGAGTGGTACAAGGCGCCCAAACCGGTTCTGGCGGCCTCGGCCGAGCGAGCCGCGGGATGGGCACGTGCGATTGAGAGCGGGAAGGCCTGACCCGAGAACGCAGTTCAGAGACCGTCTGCAGTATGGGCCACGGAAACCTGCTCTCAGTACCGCCAGGGATGCCGACGTCTCGACGTCAGCCAGCCGTCGACGCATTCTCGGCCGCCCCTCCGGTCGCGACAAGCCGGTTCTTTCGCGCATGCCAACGCGTTCGAACGCCCAAGCGGAATCGAAATCGCTTTATTAGGCGGAGCGCCTTGACGCGCGCGGCCGGCGCCACCCTTGACGCCGGCAGATCGTGATTGAGTAGAATGAAAGGCCCTATTGTTTGGGCAATATGCCCTTATTTACGAGCCATGTTTCGAAGGTGCCGGGGCACCCTTCGCTGGTCCATCGTCCCCGATAGGAAAAGCCGGGTGCTGCGCGCGCCGTCCCGACGAAGCCGTCATATGCGCTTCTATCGGCCCCGCCTATTTTGAATGCCTTACCGGGATGTTTCCTCTTTGCCTTTGTGAATTTCATCGTCCGCCCCTTACGCAGTACAACCATGAAGTCGAAAGCGTCGCACAGCGCACGGAGCAGTCAAGGATTAGGCAATGAGCAAAAGGGGTTAGTCGCTGCACTGCCTCAGCAGTCCAGCAACCTCTGAGTGAAGAAGACCCAGAATCCGCCTCTCGGGCACGCCAAAATCGCTTCCAACCGGCGAGCGTGGCAGCTGGCCGGTTGTGCCGAAGTGACGCGCGTTTAGCGCAAAATATCTTCAAATAACCTCGTTTCGCGCCTGTGTCAGAGCTCTGAAGAGCGTCTGAGAGAGTGCATACCGTTAACTCGGCCCGAAATTAAAGGATTGGCAAGGCTCCCTGCACGAAGAGGCGACTACTCTCCATCTGGTTGCAAAGAAACTGCCATGAATATACTGAACCTGCCACTGATCAGGCATTGCGCCTTGGCCCTGCTGAAATGCCGGTCCGGGAACTTCGGCCTCTTGGCAGCGCTTGTCGCGATCCCCCTCATTGCCGCTCTTGGCGTTGCGATCGATTTCGCAGCCGCGGTCAACCGAAAGGCCGCTATGCAAAGCGCGGCCGATGCTGCGGCACTGGCGGGAGCTGCAGCAGGTGTCGGTTCGGAGCAGAAGATCGCCGTGGGTTTTCTCGGCGCCCATCTTGGCAGCAACGACACGCAAGATCTGAAAGAGCTCCCGAGCTGGAACCATCAGGTCACGGTCGAGCGGGATACGGTAGCGGTGGCCGTCAATGAGGACTACGAAACCGCCATCATGCATATGTTCGGCTTCCGGACGGTTCCGATCTCAGTCATCGCGAAAGCCGCCCGAGGGTCCGGCAGCTCGGCCTGCATCCTGATCCTTGATCCGGGCAGGGCCGATGCGCTGAAGATCATCAATTCGAACTCGGTCACCAGCGAATGCGGCTTCCAGGTGAACTCGTCCCATTCGCAACGTGCGTTCTACGCCGAGAACCAGGGGAAGTTCGCAGCACCGCTGATCGCCGTCACCGGCCAGTCGAAGCTTTCCGGCCGCCTGATTTCGCCGCCGCCGGTCGACGGATCTCCTGTCGTGCCCGACCCCATGGCCGGCATGCCCGAACCGGTGTCGCCGAACGACGCCTGTACCTCCCAAAGCCTGAAGACGATCAACAGCCAGGGCAAGTCGTCGCTCGAGCCCGGGATCTATTGCGGCGGGCTGACCGTGAATGCCACGGACGAGTTAACGCTGAAGCCCGGAATCTACGCGTTCCGCCGCGGCGCGTTGACCTTGAACACATCGGCCAAGGTCATAGGCAAGGACGTGCTTTTCTATTTCGAGGACGCGCAATCGCCGCTGTTTTTGAACGGTGCGGCAATCCTGCAGGTATCGGCGCCAACCAGCGGCGCGCATGCCGGCATCCTGATGTTCCAGGGCCGGCAGGCGAAGGACAGCAGCGTCCAGTTCCGCATCAACACGTCTACTGGAAGCTTCGACAATGGGGCGATCTATTTGCCTTATGCGGTGGTCGACTGGAACGTCAGCGGAAGCCTCAATTCGGAATCGAAGTTTACCGCACTGATTACCAGGGTTTTGAACCTCTACGTGTCCGGAACGGCCTTCTTCAAGAAGCCGGGGGAAGAGGGCAAAGATTTCGTGCCCAACGGCTTCGGCAGGGGAGGCGGCGTGCGGCTGGTGGAATAGCGTCGAAACCAGCCCGTCGTAATTGCGTGCCCCGGTGGCTTCGCTCGTGCGCTCGATTTTTCGGCATTGCCAATCATCGCGAAGATGGAAATGCTCAGCGGCGAAGCAACAAAAGGCATTGCGCTTGGTGCGGGGCCGCAGATGGATGGATATGGCTGAACGACGATACGGCGAAGCGCCGCCCAAGACCGACAGCACGATTGCAAGCGCCGACTGGTACGGTCGCCAGATCGAGCGCGAGCGATACGACAACACGCTGTTCGTCGATCTCGACCTGACCGAGGCGCAGACCGTCGGCGTGGTCTTTCACGAATGCACCTTCCGGCGAGCCCGGTTCAATGCATCGTCACACCAGGCGAGCGCCTTCGTCAACTGCACGTTCGTCTCCTGTAAGTTCTTCGATAGCCGCTTCAAGGAGTGCAAGTTCGTCGGAAGCATGTTCGACGCTTGCGAGTTCGACCAGATGCAGGTGACGGGCGGCGACTGGTCCTTTACCGGATTGCCAGGCGCGGCTCTCGGCCGCGCATCCTTCAAGGAAACGCGAATGCGGGAAGCGGATCTGACCGGCGCCTCCTGCAAAGGCGGCTCGCTCAGGGACGTCGATCTTTCCGGTGCCTGGCTGCATGGGGCAGATTTTACCACCTGCGACCTCAGGGGCAGCGACCTCACCGCCTTCGATCCGGAGAACCTTCGCCTCAAGGACGCGATCATCACGATCGACCAGTCGATCATCATCGCCGAGGCTCTGGGTCTCGACGTCAGGCGAAAGTGACGCTGCCGGCGACGTATAGGACCCAACGGGTGCCTGCCGCGGACATGTCTTCGACGGCGCTATGGATCGCCTCAAAGGCATCGCTCCTGAACTTGCGCTTGGTCGCCATTGCAAATCTCCTAGAGGGCACCGGTCCTGATTTCCGCGTCAAGCTCGGCCTGCGCCGATAGAGTTCGGCGAACTTCCGGAAGGCCGCGAGGTCACTTGCCGGAAGATGGGGGAGGCGGGCTGGAGGTAAGGCCGGATTGCCCGAGAGCACCAGGAGATACCATCACACAGAGCTTTTACCCGATAGCATGCTGCAATGCCGCGGTGTCGACACCAAACGAAACCCACGGAAAGATATTTCCGCTGGCTACAGCCATCCGGACCTTTTGAACCGCCAGTAGAGAATAGAGCAGAGCGTCGCAATGACACCGAGGACGGCAAAGTAGCCGTAACGGGTTGCCAGTTCAGGCATGTGTTCGAAGTTCATCCCGTAGATTCCGGCAATGGCTGTCGGTACGGCAAGAATTGCGGCCCAGGCTGCAAGCTGCCGTGTGATGGTGCCCTGTCGTTGCTGCTCCAGGAGATTGGAGGCCTCGAACACGGACGTCATTATCTCGCGAAGGCCGCCTACCAGGCCTTCCACACGTCTGACATGGTCAAGAACGTCTTTGAAGAATGGCTTGGCATTGTCGTCGATACAGGGCAGCTCGAGATGAGTTAGCTTGCCCGCCACCTCTCCCATCGGCCCGAGCACCCGCTGGAAGCGAATGACGTGACGGCGCATCCGGAAGATGCGCCTGATCTGCTCGGGCTGCAGGAAGGACACAAGTACGTGTTTCTCGAGCTCCAGAACTTTGTCCTCAAGCGTTTCGACCACCGGCAAATAGCCGTCGACAACGAAGTCGATGATGCCGTGCAGGACATAGTCCGGTCCGTGCTCAAGAAGCTGGGGCGACTGTTCCAGGTGTTGGCGCAGTTCCTTGTGGGAGCGGGCAGATCCGTGGCGAACAGAAATCAGGTGGTGCTTCCCCACGAAAATGCAGGTTTCGCCGTAGGTGATCTTGTCACCCTCAAGGTGGGCCGTCTTGACGATCACGAACAACTGGTCGCCGTAGATGTCCACCTTCGGCACCTGATTGCCGTTGAGGGCGTCTTCGACGGCAAGTGGGTGAAGAGCGAACATGGCCTGAAGGTCGGCCATTTCCTGCTTTGTCGGTTCAGTCAAACCGATCCAGGCGAAGTCGCCACCTGATGCTTCGAATGGTTTGGCGGCAAGCGGGATTTCTTCGGCGCGCTTGCCCGAACGATACATGTAGGAGGCGACGACTGGCATTTTTTGAAGTTCCGGGAGTTGATATCGCAGCGTGAAGCATCTGACCTAAGGTTAGATCGTGACTTGCTCGCCAATCTCGACCACGCGATTGGCTGGCAGCTTGAAATAGGACGATGGATCGATGCCGAGACCTGCAAGTGCAATGTAGAGCTTGTCTTGCCAGCCGGGCAGACCTGAGTTCGGGTCACCAATAAGGGTCCTGCGCCCGAGGTAGAAAGAGGTCTGCATGATTTCGAACTTGAAACCTGCCTTCTTGCACAGTGACAGCGCCTTCGAGACGTTCGGTTCGTCCATGAAGCCGAAGCAAAGCTCGAGCCTTGTAAACCTGTCTGACAGTTCGGTCATTGAGACGCGGTCTTCCTGCGCGACATACGGATGCTCGGATGTGCGAACCGTCAAAATAACATTGCGTTCGTGCAGGACATGATTGTGTTTGATGTTGTGGAGGAGAACGGCGGGTGTCTTATCGCCGACGCTGGTTAGAAAGATTGCCGTCCCTCGAACGGTCTGGGGCGCATGCGTGGACTTCTCTATCGAGCGGATGAAGGTTTCCAGCGGGATATCGTTGCGCGCGGTCTTTTCGCGCAGCATTGCGGATCCCCGCGTCCAAGTCCACATCACCACCATGATTGTCAGTGCCAATGCCACCGGCACCCAGCCGCCATCATGAATCTTGAACAGATTGGCAAGCAAGAAGACGCTCTCGATGACGAGCAATGGCGCTAGAAGCAGTGCAGCCAGAACGGTTGAGTATCCCCAGACGGAGCGGAGAAACTGGAACGCCATCACTGTTGTCACAACCATCGCGCCTGTGACCGAGATTCCATACGCGGTCGCGAGAGACTCTGAGTCCCCGAACGAGAAAATCAGCACGATGACCCCGACGAACAGCAGCGCATTTACGGCAGGGACATAGATCTGGCCGGTGTTGGTTTCGGACGTAAATTTGATCAGCAGTCGAGGAAGAAAGCCCAAATGGACCGCCTGGCGAGCGAGAGAAAACGCTCCCGTGATGACAGCTTGGCTAGCGATGATTGTCGCCATGGTCGCGAGAATGACCATCGGCAGCAGCGCCCAGTCTGGATAGAGAAGATAGAATGGGTTGTTGACCGCGTCTGGGTGGCTCAGCACGAGCGCGCCTTGGCCGAGGTAGTTCAGCGCCAATGCGGGGAATACAAGGATAAACCATGCAGTGCTGATCGGTTTCCTCCCGAAGTGGCCGAGATCTGCATAAAGGGCCTCGGCTCCCGTGACCGTCAGGAAGACGGCGCCAAGCACGATCAGACCTGCCCAGCCTGCATGCGTGATGAACCACAGGGCGTTGATCGGGTTCAGAGCCTGCAGGATGGTCCAGTCGTCGCCGATGTGGATGAGACCGCCCCACGCCATCGCGAGGAACCACACAACCGTGATTGGCCCGAAAAACCTTGCGACCGCTTCCGTACCCTTGGACTGCACGGCAAACAATGCAACCATAATGACCGCAGCAAGGGGAAGCACGTAGTCCGAAAAGGCTGGTGTGACGAGTTTCATGCCTTCGAGCGCCGACATGACCGAGAGGGCAGGGGTGATCATGGCATCCCCGATAAACAGGGCCGCCCCGATTAGGCCCGCGAAAAACAACACGGGCATGAAACTGCCGGTCTTCTTCATCAAGAGCGCGAGAAGCGACAATGTTCCACCTTCACCGTCATTGTCGGCGCGTAGGAGGAAAAGCACGTATTTGAACGTCACGATACACGTCAACGTCCAAACCATCAGGGAAATGAGACCGATGACTTCGTCAGGCTGCGCCCCGTCGTTCAAGAAGGGACGAAGGGCCTCCCGAAAAGCGTAGAGCGGACTTGTTCCGATATCGCCATAGACAACGCCGATGCATCCAAGCAGTAGAACGAGAAAGCTCTGCGTTCCCGATCGAGGTCCGACAGCTTCGCTGTGAGCATTGGGCATAAGGTCTCCTGAAACACCGTCGGCATTAGCGATGGCAGATATATGCTGCATTGCGAAAGTCCAGGCAATTCTCACAGGAACCGCTCGAGAATGTCGAGTGTGAATAATCGGCCGTGGGACAAACCTAACTCGCGAAAACATCAGGGAATGGTTTGCGTTCCCACCCGCATCGGCTGAGATCAGTGTTACGCATTGCTGAGGCAAACCAATTGCGCTTTTCTCTCGAGAATACCGAACGATGACCGACGCAGTGAATGTCGATTGTGAAGTCTTTGGGCCCGCATCGCAGACCGAGTTAAGCAAGGTTGCCCTTGAGGCAGAGTTTCGCACGCAACCTAGAATTACACACTTATTAAGAGAGTAGGTGTAGGCAATCTCGGGTGAGTTTGGGCGCTTCACACGAGTTTCATCTGCCATGAGTTTAGTTGTCGGCGAGACAAGTGTCGCGCGAGTTGATGAACGCTGGTCGGCAACGGGGTATTGGCTGATCTGCATCTTTATCGTCGGCCTACTCATCGGGTTCGATTTGTCCGGTGAGCGTATTCACAACGCTGACATCGACGACAGTTTGCGGGGTCTGCAAATCAAGGCATTCCTTGAGGATGGCGGGTGGCTTAGGCCGGCAATACCGCGGATCCTGATGCCCGAGCCGTATATTTCGCCTTGGTCGCGAATAGTTGACCTTCCCTACATGCTCATAGCTTTCTCTCTTCAGTCCGCCTTGGGAGCGGAAGACGCGCTCGCGGTGGCCTTCCAGGTTTGGCCAGCCGTAATGGCAGTCTTTTTCACCATTGGGGTTGTTGGGGTTTTGAGCCGGATAGCGCCACGAGAAGGTGAGCTTTCGCCCGGAATGCTATGCGCCGTCCTCGTCCTTATGGCCTTCGCGATCTGGGAATTTAGCCCTGGCCGCATTGACCACCATAACTTGCAGATGGTGCTGTTGCTTACGTTGATATACGGGGTTGGCAGGTTCGATCGCATAGGCGGGGCGGTCGTCGCGATTTCAGCGACGATCTCGCTCTTGGTAGGCCTGGAGACGTTGCCTGTTATCGCGCTGGTGTTGGGAGCCTTGGCACTAGCGTGGGCCGCGGGTTTGGACGGCACCCGAACGATGCTTGCCTCAACCGCCATCACATGCCTGGTTGCGGTACCCATCCTGACCTTTTTGGTAATCGGTCCTTCCGGGTTCTGGCGTGTGGAGAACGATGCTTTCTCCGCACCATTTGCATTCGCACTGCTTGGCTTTGGAGCGATCGCAACCGTGACCTTATGGCTGGTGCCGGAGGCTTCGAGCGCGGCGTTCAAGTTTGGACTTTTGGCTACCGCCGGTTCGATGCTATCGGCTGTGCTGTTGTTCGCCTATCCACAGCTTTTGGCCGGCCCATATGCAGCCATCGACGATCTGGCCCGGATATATTGGTTTGATCGCATCGACCAGGAAAAGAGTGCCCTGGAGTTTTTCCGAACAGGGGACTACGGCTCACTTGCTCTACTGGGTATTTTCAGCTGCGTCCTGGCTGTTAGCTTGCAGCGCGCGTTGAACGCCCCCCGAACGGCAAATCCGCAATTCGCTATCATCCATGCTGTCGCCGTAGCGCTCCTCCTGACCGCGTTGGTCTCCAACCGGTATTTGCGCTTCTCTGCTGCCGTCGTTCCGTTGTTGCTGCCGGCTGCGGCGTCGGTAATTCGCGAAGACAGCCAGGTGGCGGTTAGGCGGTTGGCTGCGTTTGGCGGGATGGCTGTTGTGATGGCCACCTCATTCTACTTCGTCGTGCCTTTTGAGCGTAAGACTACGGATGCTTTTGACCACCTGCTCTGGAATGATTGCAAGGGGGCGGATTTCTCGCTGCTTGCTACCCTTCCACCTGGACAAGTGATGACGCCGCCGGCACTGGGGCTTGAGATTGCCCGTAGGTCGCAGGACAGCCTTACGGTGTCGAGCGTTCCCTTTCACCGGGCCGCGCCAGCCATCGGACGGGTTCTTCGGGCCTTTATGTCGAGTAGCAACAATGAGCGGAATGCTCTTTTAGCCGGGTTCGACTATCTGGCCGTTTGTCGGGCGCCGTTAGGGCTCGTGGGAAGCGAGAAGATGCCGTTGTTCGATGCCATCATGACAGGCAGTGCTGGGCCGGGCCTTCATCCCGTATCATCAGTCAAACAGTCTGACCTCATCGTACTGCGGATTGAAAAGTAGCGTGCGCCCAGGAGTATATGTTTGGTTTCGAAGGCCACGTTCAGCCGGGCCACGACAGGATCCGGGGCCGGCAGAAATCACGTCGAAGCGGTGAGTCGAAGCGGTGAACGGTCACGCGGAAAGTTCACCATTCCGGATCGCTGCGGGGCTGGAATGGACGCCACTGCCGTTCCGTTCCGCTCACGGTTTGAATTGTAACGATACTTATTGTCACTTCCCACTTGCCGCCAATCAGTGCAGTGGTTCATCACGTAGTTTGTTTGGTTGCTCCGCGACCAGCTTTGAGAGAACCGGCAGTATGAAGAAACCGAACCCTCTGACGCACTTCCCGCGGACGAACATTTTCCGTCCAGGCGATGTTTTCGTTCTGTTTGGTGAGCTGTTCGATCGGGGTTATGCCACCCATCTGGTCGACCAGGCCAAGAAGGCCGGCATGGAAATTGTCGGGATCACGGTTGGCAGACGAGACGAAGCCAATGTTCTGCGGCCACTGAACGACGAGGAACTTGCGGCGGCTGAAGCCCGGCTCGGAGGCAAGATCCTCAACGTGCCGATCATGGCCGGTTTCGATCTTGACGCGCCTGAAGGCGAGCCCACTCCGACCGACCTTCTCGCGAAGATGACGCTCGAGACGTGGCAAGACGAGAAGCTCGACTGGTCGCACATCGAGAAATGCCGAAACGTCGGCGTCGAACGGTTCAAGAATGCCCTTTCTGAAGTCATGGGGATCCTCGATGGCATGATCGCTGATGGCAGGAATGTCTTCTTCGCGCACACCATGGCCGGTGGCATCCCGAAGGCCAAGGTGTTCATGGTCATCGCCAATCGCGTCTACAAGGGACGTGGCGCGCGCCACATGTCGTCGCAAACGCTGCTCGACAGCGATTTGGGCAAGCTCATTCTTCAGAATTTCGACGAGGTTTCGGCCAACACGTTCCGACACCTGATCGATCTGAGCACAGCCATCCGGGCGCGCATCGAAGCTTCCGGTGGCCAGGTTCGTTATTCGGCGTTTGGCTACCACGGTACGGGCATTCTCGTTGCTAACGAGTACCGCTGGCAGACCTATACCAATTACACGCAGGGCTACGCCAAGATGCGCCTGGAGCGCATCGCTGAGGAAGCCTGGAACAAGGGCATTAAGGCGACGGTCTACAATTGCCCTGAGATCCGCACCAATTCGTCCGACGTGTTCGCCGGCATCGAGCTGCCCCTCATTCCGCTTCTGCTCGCGCTGAAAAAAGAGGGCGGTGGCGAATGGGTCGCGCAGCAATGGCAGGCCTGCCAGGATTTGTTGGCAGATGGCTTCACCGTCGATGACGTCTTGCGGAAGATTTCCGATATGCAGACGAGCGAAGTGATGCGGCCGTTCTACGACTTTTCGTCCTGGCCAATGCCGAATAATCCGGGACAGTCCGACCTGACGATCGGTACGTCGAGCGAAATCACGGCGATGCACCGGGACGGCAAGGCGCTGATCTCCGATCTCTTGAGCCGGCTGGTGGTCGAAGCGGTTGGGCAGCTCATCTTTGGTGAGAGCTCGGCGCCATCGGGCCCTGTCCTGTGGCTCAACCACGACATCGTCGCGCGCACGCTGATCGAGACGAAAGGGTCAGCCCGCAACGCTCTCGAAGCGGCCTAAGCGCGACGACGCAGGCGGCTACTGCCTGTCTCCTTGAGTCGCCTCCGATTGCGCGTCTGATCAGACGCGCACGCGAGGTCGATGACCGTGACGTCAAGCAGTCTTGGCGGTACTGGTCGTTAGTTGAACCAGACGACGCGTGACGATTGCACCCGCTCGGCCGACCTCTTGGGGTGGCCCTCGGCGTCCTCGGCAAACAGCGTCTTGCGTGCCAGCCAATCCATTTGCGCGAGCGCTTCGGCGATCGTGGTGTTGGCTGCGATCGTTTCTCTCTTAAATCTTGTAGCTCAAGAAGTTTGCCGGCGTAGGGCGCGCCGAGAGAGAGGATGTGCGCCTTTGTTTCAGTATCGTGATCGTTCGGATACAGGGATGGGTTGAAAGTCGTGTCATCGCCGGGTTGTCTGGGCGTTTGCCTGTGACTATGTGTGTGACAGCCAAGAAAGGATCAAACTCAATGCGTATTGCCACATTCTTGCTCGTACTCTCCGCGCTTGCCGGATGCTCCCAGACCGGCGGCGGTGCGACCAGTGTCAGACAGGATTACTATGGTGGCGACGGCGGTTTTTATGCGGGCGCGGTTGCACCGCGCTGAAGCCGCTCCGGCGGCGCTGTAACTGCACTGCCGGCAGCTGTGCGAACTCTGACAGGGGGTGGGCCCGCTCAGGCGATTTTGACAAGCATGAGGGGCCCATCGCCTGATCTTCGGCCGTAGTGGCGCCGAACGTCGCCAAGCCGCCACGAGAATGTTGGCTATGCGACCCTCGTCGAGAAAGCTCTCCTTCCATCAAGCCAACTCTCTGCCCTTCAGGTCCAAGCTCTGTCCGATTGTTCGGATTGCAAGGGCTTGCGCTTTGACAATGGCGCGGCCCGTAACGCCGTGATCTCCCATGGAGCAACGTGCCGACCAACCGCTTTCATTCCCGACAGCCGGATGACGTCATCGCCCATTGCTCCGGAAAGCGTCCGTCTCAAGGACGCGATCATCATCGCCGATGCGTTGGGCCTCGACGTCAGGCGAAAGTGAGCGTCGAAGATGCCACCGTCCCAACATCGAGCTAGACGCTGGCGTCAGGTGTCTGTTGACAACCGACCAAGCGTCCCTGCTATTCAACGGGGGAGGGCTATTGTCGCGAGGAAGCTATGGAGCTTGATCTGAAGGTTAGCGCTTTGCCGCTCGGATGCCGGCTTCGACGCTTCCGCAGGCTCAGGCAGATCAAGCAGGAAACGTTGGCGGCGGATCTTGGCGTATCGCAGGGTCTGCTATCGCGATGGGAAGCCGGCCAGCATGAGCCTTCAGCAAAGGCCCGGGCCCGGGTCGAGACGCTGCTCGAGCGGCATGAGAGCGTCGGGATAGACCTGACATTGCGTCGGCTCATCGAAACGGCGCCGTTTCCGGTTCACCTTGTTTGCGACGACACCCATGCGCTTTTGAGCGTCTCACCGGCCAGGCAAGCCCAGTGGCGGATCTCTGCCGCGTCCTTTTTCGGCGTCTCGCTATGGCGATACGCGACGGCGGAAATCATCGAGAGAGAACTTCAACTGCAAGAACTTGGCTGGTTTGAAGAGGTCTGGTCGGGAGCGGTCCAGTTCACGACCGGCGGCAGCGACGACCCCGATATGCCGATCCCCCCGAGCATCATCCGATGGGAACGAATAGGCATTTCCGACGGGCGCGTCGGCCGCCTGGTAACCAGTATCGATCCCATCTGAGACGCGAATATTTCATTCGTTGTCCGAGCTGTTCTGCCCCTGCTAGCCTGCCATGACGGCCAGTTGCCCCGAAACCGCCGTACCAAAAAATTCGGCGGGCAGGGCGTCTGCGCTCACATCCCATCGGTCACGATAGATCCGCCAAGAGCACTCCGGACAATGACAAATTCGCATCGCGCCATCACGTTTTCACTTCTCATCATCTGTGCAACGCTATCGCTGGCAGGGACCGACCTCGTCTTGCCGGCCGTTCCGCAATTGCCTGAAATCTTCGGCACTGACCGGGCGACCGCGCAGCTGGTGCTTGCCGCCTATGTCGGCGGCGGCGGTCTCGGCCTGCTTCTTTATGGGCGCCTGGCGGACCACTTTTCGCGCAAGGCGCTGCTTTTCTCTTCGCTCGCCGGATTTGCAGCCGCCTCGCTCGCCTGTGCCTTCTCGCCAAATATCACGGCACTTATCGCGCTGAGGTTCGTTCAAGGCGTGGCGTCTGCGGCGGCTCCGGTCTTTGGCCCAGGGTTGATCCGGCAGCTGTTCAGCGACAAGGCGGCGGTGCGCGCCATCGGGTTTCTCGGCAGCGTGGAATCGCTGGTGCCGGCGCTTGCGCCGATCTTCGGCGTGCTGCTGCTTTCGCATTTCGGATGGCAATCGTCATTCGAGCTGCTGGGTGTTTTGACGATGCTCGCTGCGGTCCTCATACTTGTGCTTGGGCTGCCCCGTGAGGAAGAACCCTCCGACACGCTCGGTACTTATGGGCAACTGCTCACGGATCGCGTCTTCATGCGATACGCGCTCAGCCAGGCCCTGACGCTCGGCGGACTGCTCACCTTCGTCTTCGGCGCGCCGACAGTCATCGTCGCGTCGATGGGCGGCTCTCTGAACGACTTCATCATCATGCAGGTCATCAACATTTCCGGGTTCATCATCGTCGCCAATCTGACCGCCCGGATTGCCGAACGTTTTGGCGCTGAAAACGTCATCCTGACCGGCACCGTCATGGCTGCCTTGAGTGCCCTTGCGCTGTTCGCCTACGGTCTCATGGGCGGTACCAACACGCTGATGTTGCCTCTATTGTTTACGCCCATGGCGATTGGCTTGGGTCTTCGCGGCCCCATTGGCTTCTATCGCGGCATTCTTGCTTCGGGTGCCAATAATGCGCGCGGATCGGCGCTGATCGTCTTTTCCATCTTCATGATCACCACGCTTGGAACCGTCATCGCCGCGCCAATCATCGCAGCCGGGCTCGCGGCGCTCGCGTTCGTCGCCTGTGCTATTCACCTCCTGTCGGTGGCCCTCCTGCTCCTGCTTCCGGCAATGCCGGAGCCAACGCGCGATGCTGCCGGCGTACCCACGCTGTAGGTATCCGAACCAGATGAGGATCCCTTGAACGGCTAAATCGACGAATCTCCAAAGACGTGCCGGTATACGCCGTAGCGCATGCCACTGATATCCACGTGTCGCTCAAGCGCGCCTCCAAGTTTTCTCGCGACCGCTTGGGAAGCCAAATTGTCATCAGTGATCAGGCTTATTGCCGTCCTCCAGCCAAGTTTGCTGGCTGCGAAGTCGAGAACGGCATGCATCGCCTCGGTAGCATAGCCTCGCCCCTGGAACTGGGGGTAAATGCCCCATCCCAATTCAGGTTCAAGCTTGTCCAAAGGAAGCTGCGCTCCGCAGTAGCCCGCCATTTCACCTGTTTTACTATCCTCGACAACGAAAAAGCCAAAGTCGCGCAAGTGCCAATGACCGATGAACGACAACATCCTTCGCCAGGCATCCTCACGCTTGATCGGGCCCCCGACGAAGGCGGTGGTGACGGGGTCCCCCCAGAATCGAGCGAAGGCCTCAAAATTGTCCTCGCGCCATTGGCGCAATATCAGTCGTTCAGTTGTTATCGTTTGCACGATGTTCTTCTTTCAAAGGTAGCCATTCTTCCTTCCGCATCCGCCGGATACGATGCCGATCGCCGCGGCGACCGGCTCCGGATGAAAGCTGCAGTTCTGCCGGCATTGGCGCGTTGAGAGAGTTCTGAGATCGGGTTTGCAGCGACTTGGAAACATGACAGTCACGGCGCGACGCGCTACATTGTCGTTGCAGTCCACGCCACAGGTCACGGTATCGGGAGAATTATTATGCAAACGCATAAGGTCGGATACTTGATTGGTAGTCTCGCCAAAGACTCCATAAATCGCAAGCTCGCCCGTGCACTGGTGAGGTTGGCTCCTGCACACCTTGAAATGACAGAAATATCGTTCAGGGAACTCCCGCTCTATAGCCATGACTATGATGCCGATTTTCCGCCGGTCGCGAGAGCTTTCAAAGAAGAGTTGGCTGGGGTCGACGCCATTCTCTTTGTAACCCCGGAATACAACCGTTCAATCCCGGGTGGCCTAAAAAACGCCATTGACTGGGCGAGTCGCCCCTACGGAAAGAACTCCTTCACACGCAAGCCTTCGGCTGTCATCGGGACATCGCCGGGCTCGATCGGAACCGCGGTAGCGCAACAAGGACTGCGCAGTGTTCTTAGCTTTTGCAATTCACCGCAGATGAACGCCCCAGAAGCCTACATTCAATTCACTCCGGGGCTGATTTCCGACGAAGGAGAAGTGACGGTGCAAACGACCGAGCAGTTTCTCCGTGGCTACATGGAAGAGTTTGCAGCCTTCATTGCGCGCGTGCTCTCTGTCCTGCCTCGCGACGCTTGAACAAGCGGCTGCCACTCGCGTCTCCTCAAGCCGTATGCAAGGGCGTAGAACAACGCTCGAAGTGGCTCAGGCGTCCTCACGATGGGTTCTGCCATGGCCACATCGAGGGTGCGGTCGAAATCGAGCGACGCAAGACGTATACTCGAAATGGGGAGTTGCTAGTTCAATCAGCTAACGCGAGGAAGTGAATTTCGGTCAATGCGTTAGATGGCATATTTGATACATCACTTTCAGTTCCATAATTCAGATTATGTGATCTTTGTATGTGGCCGGGCGGATTCCATTTTCAAATGCAACGGAGGCAAATTGGCCATCGTTTCAGGAGGATGGATGTGGCCCGCTCTTTTGTGCAGTTGAGTATGGATGAACGCCGCGTCATTGCGCGGATGCATGAGAAAAAGATCAGCCAGGCGGAGATCGCGCGGACGCTTCGTCGCGACCGTTCGACCATCTGCCGCGAGCTACGACGGAATTTCTGGCACGACCGTGAAGTCCCCATTGCCGAGGGTCATTGGCACGTGACGGCTCAACAGATGGCTGAGGACCGGCGTCGGCGCTACCGGAAGCTTCTGCGCGACCCGCAGCTTTGCGCCGCGGTCATCGATCGTTTGAAGGATGGGTGGTCACCTGAACAGATTTCAGGTCGCCTGAGGCTCATCAGCGGATCCTCGGCGCGACTGAGCCATGAGCGGATCTGATGATCTTCAGGAAGGAACATGGATCGGCCAACGTGGCCACTGTCGTGGAGCGCAAGAGCCGCTACACGGTTCTGTTTCGGAACAATGACAGGCGTTCGAAGCCGATCATGGGGCAGCTGATCAGCCATCTCGGCGCCCTACCAGCGCCAGCACGGCAAAGTCTGACGTTCGATCGCGGTTTGGAATTCGTCTCGTGGCGCGAGCTGGAAAAGGGCATGGGAACATCGGTCTGGTTGTGCGACCCACAAGCGCCCTGGCAGAAAGGCACGGTCGAGAACACCAACAAGCGTGTTCGGCGTTACCTGCCGGCAGAGACCGTCGTCACCCACAATTGCGCGAACTAGTGATCGAGCAGCTGAAGGCGCTGGAGCTCTATCAGCATCTGTCGGAAGGCCGCCGCAAACGCCGCCCCCCGCGGCTCGAGGAAGCCGGGCGACGGCACTTTCCCTGCTGACTGCAGGATATCGCAACGTCCTGATTTCATTGGTGATCGTTCGCAGTTTGGGCATTGGGAACGCGACTTGTTGATCTTCCAACGTGATTTGGGCAACGCCAACCTAACCTCACTGATCGAGCGCAAGAGCCGCTACACCGTCATGATCAAGAACCAGAGCCGCCACTCGCGGCCGATCATGGACAACATCATCGAAACGTTCTCTCCCTTGCCAGCCTTTGCCCGGCAGAGTTTCACCTTTGATCGCGGCACGGAGTTTGCCGGCTTCAGGGCTTTGGAAGATGGCATCGGCGCGCGGAGCTGGTTTTGTGACCCCAGCGCGCCGTGGCAGAAAGGTGCCGTGGAAAACATCAACAAGCGCATCCGTCGATACATGCCAGGCGATACCGACCTTGCAGGCGTGTCGCAACGCAAGCTCATCCAGCTTGCTCGCCATCTCAACGACCAGCCGAGAAAGTGCCTCGACTACAGAACACCCGCCGAAGTGTTCCGGGCACATTTGCAACAGGGAGGCTGAACCCCTACCCTGAAAACCGGCAGGTTGCACTTCAGTTAGGATCTCCTTTTTGGCGGATTCCATTGTCATCGCGATGACGGCGAATTCTTGAACCGCTTCAGTTCCCGCAGCATCCGAACAACGTCGTCCGCGGTTGCACCCTGGATCTCGAACTGATCGGTTTTCAATGACGCATGCGGTACAAGGCGCAACGTAGCCGCTCCGCGCTTTACCCATCCGATGAACGCTCCAAACAATTCTTCTCTCGCCATCTGACCGTTCCCAAAATCTGCAAGGGCGACCATACCGCCGAAACGGTTGACGCCACAAAGCACAGGCCGGGATCAGTCTGCTGCGCTTTAAAGTGCGTTCAGTGCGGGTCACGATTTTGACCCGATTCGGGGAACAAGCCTGAGAAAACGGCGGGTTGAGTGCGATTACCGTTTTTTATGAGCGGGTAGGTCTCAGTCCTTGCTTGCCGATATCGGGGCGTCGCAGGCATCCGGTGACGACAACGTTAGGATGGGGAAAAGAGAATAGTTAATAATGGTGGTTCCAGATTGAATGCAACGATCGCGAGAAACCTAGCAACAATTTAGAGTAACCCCAATTGATTAGGCAAACGCCTTAAAATTTTATTGATTTCAAGCCAAGTAATTGCAACCCTAAACTTGAAATTGCACTTTCGCAAAGCACAAGTTAAGGATGAGAAAGTGCTGGTGTTATTGCCGCGCAATTCCTCAATTTTCAAGCGCATTGAGGGGCAGTGCATAGCACTTCGTCGGACCGGTGCGCTTAACATCAGATATCTCTTGATTTCACACCTTGTGAGTCTGGCCAAAGTTCGAATACGGTTAGTTGTTCAGAGGGGGCGGTGACAATGTGGAAGACGGATTGGCCAAAATCGGCGGTGACTTCAGAAACGATTGTCGTGCTTCGTCGAATTTTGCGAGATTGGTGCGATGAGCGCGGCCATCGTGCCGATAGTCAGGAAGGCGGCCGAACCGCCAAATCGCTGATCTGCTGGTATGAGTTTGGCGTGACCGACGCAGACGAGTTGGCGAGGCTGATCCGCGACGACACCGTAATTGCTGAGGCCTGAGCTGTGGCCACCAGGCGTGCCATTGTTCGGGACTTTGTGATGGGAGTACTTGGTTGGACCGCATGGCACCAACACGGCAGGGACGGGATGTTTTACTGGCGGCGCTGG
This sequence comes from Ensifer sp. ENS02, assembly GCF_014851885.1. Classification (NCBI taxonomy): domain Bacteria; kingdom Pseudomonadati; phylum Pseudomonadota; class Alphaproteobacteria; order Hyphomicrobiales; family Rhizobiaceae; genus Ensifer; species Ensifer sp. ENS02. The sequence continues at coordinate 256,772 of NZ_JACVAO010000011.1, forward strand.
CATAAAGGTCACTGGGAATTCCGCGAAATGACAGCCGGCGAGCAGGACGACGCCCTGATCGACTGGTCGATCAGGTGAACAACGAAGACGGGTCGAGCGTCGGCTAGCTGCCATTCTATCTCGAACAGGCCCCGCAGCCTCTCAGTTCACGATGCATCAAACCGCTTCAGCAATTTTTCAAGCTGCTCGTTCTGCAAAAGCAGCTTTTCTGCAAGCTGTCGTCTCAACTCCCGAACCTCTTCATCCAGGACTGCATTTTCCTCGGACAACGTCGGCGGCGGCAGGGTATCGGCTCGCGTCTCCTGGGGCTAGATGTCTTCGACCGCCGCAGCCGACTTGGCGCTTGTCTTCCTGACGCGCCGCTGCCGTTTTCCCGGCCGCGATAGAACGGGCCATTCCGCATGATCCTCATCACGCGCGGGCTCTTTTGGAGGTGTCACCGCGACCTAGTGGGTTTCCTCAACTGCGCCAATAGGGTGTTCGGTGGAGGCTTCCAGCTCGTCCGCGGTTTGGAGCACCGGGTCTGCTTCTTTACTTTGCGGATCGACGGGCGCCCCCGTCTCTTCGTTCGCAGTCAGCGATGGTTCCGATGCCTCGCCTTCTAACGGACGCTCAGGTGCCTCCTGGGGCGTCCGGCCTCGGGACGCTAATCCGACCAAATATTTCCAGGGTGACCTCATCGTGCGCCCTCCGCTCAACCGATCGCACCGGCACTCATGGCGAGGCCAATCTGCCACCAAAATGTAGGGAGGAGGTCGCTCGCGAACTCCGATCGGCCCGCACTGAGGATCAAGACCAAGACGCTTGCGCAGGCGCGCATTCTCTTGTTCGAGCTGCAGCAGGTCCGCAATGTCGTCGAGGGTCGGAGTTGTCGCTGCGGTGGTTTTCTTCGGAGCTCGGGTTTTTGTGCTCTTGGCAGCTTTCTTTGCCTTGACCTTGCCGACTGTCTCGACCGAGTCAACCTCGTCGGCCGGCTTCGCCGTATCCTTCCGGCGTCCCCTCCCCGCCTTGAAAACATCTGCCGCCGGAGCGGTCTCGGCGCAACTTCTGTCGGGGTCCTCGTCTCGACGCTTTCTATAATGTTCTCGTCTGCCATCAGTTTTTCCCTCTTCCTCTCCGACTTGTTTCCAACACGCAAACAGTAGAGCCAATGCGGCGCACCAGTCCGTCGTGTCGAACCACGCCGCATTTCGAGAGCTTGAGAAGAGACGCAGCGAACCGGGCTTTGCAGGCAATTGCCTATCGGGCTTGGCGGCGGAACAAATCGACGTTGTAGACGTTCGCTCACGCTGCGATCCATGACCCAAGGATCAGCCGGGCTCCGCCTACCCCCGCTGGAAGTGGAGCTCGCAGCAGGCAAAAGGGCGACTGCGGGCCAAAGCTTGTCCGTCATTCCGGCGGCGAAGATTTCAACCCGACATGAACTTGATCAAGTGGTTCGCTGCCCTTAGACACGTTCATGTGGGGCCCGTGGATCAATGGTTAGAGCCGTCCGCTCATAACCGATTGGTCGCAGGTTCGAGTCCTGCCGGGCCCACCATACTCACCAACCAAACGGCTATTCCGCATTAATAATGGGGCAAATTTCTGCCACGTAAAGAAGCGGCCCCGGTGGGGATACCGGGGCCGAAAACGGCATCCCGCGCTCACGAACGGCCAAACATAGGAAGGATGGATAAGACGCACATCGTGGCCGAAAAGTATCTCCCAAGCTCTGATATATTCGCCTTTTGCGACCCACAGCGCAATCCCACCGACATCCGTGTCATTGTAAGGGTAACGGCTCGACTTTGCCGGAGCGAGATCTATCTGGCCTCGTTTTGGGCCAAAATAGGGGAAGTATTCAAGGCCACCCGGACAGCGGTCCCAACCTGTCATGGCCTCATCGATGCCGGCTTGGCCGCCGTCTCGCTCGACAGGTGGGCGCCCAACCGACCGGTAACAGGCATTTCGAGAAAAATAACTGGCTCGCGCCGAGGAGATTGGAGAGATGACCAAATGCCCAGAAACAATCGTCCCTTGGGGCTTGGGCCCGAAGGCCGACCTTGACCACGGCGACAGAACGGAACGAAATCCCACAAGCCGCGAAAGAGATGTGTCGATGACCAGCGCAAGATATTCCCGAGTAAGGCCATCGAGAATAGCCAGAATACGGAACCACCGCCCATCGGTGAATGCATCGCTGCCGAAATCATGGCTTGAGACGTTAGAAGGCTCGCCGCAGGAAGTTCAGCATAGCGGCGGCCGGGAGCCGGGACCGACTACCCGCGGCAAGCCGGTCGTCATCGGTCTCGAAGACAAGCAGATGGGTGTGATTTGGATGGTCGGTCTCTGACGACGCACTTCTAAAGCCAATTCTAAATCACGGTTGGCAAAAACGCAGTTGCTGCGTCTTCATTTGGCTTGTAAAAGGCACCGTGCAGACTGTGCGAGCGAGAAAATCGATGAAAGTTGCCGTTTTGGGATATTTGAACACCGATAATATCGGTGACAACATTCAAACGCTTGCTGTCGCGCAGCATATTGGCCAACAATATTCGATCGTAAACCGAGACTTCTTGAGCCAGTACGATGGAGAGCCGTGCGTTGTCGTTATGAACGGGTGGTTCAGTCACGAACCACAAAATTGGCCCCCTTCAGACAAGATTATTCCCATATTCTTTGGATTTCATTTGACGGAAAAGGCGGCAGACGCCTACTCGCGCCACAAAGAATACTTCAAACGCTTTGAGCCAATTGGCTGTCGCGATAAAGGTACCGCCGAAATCATCCGGGGGTGGGGCGTCGAAGCGTATGTCAGTGGTTGTGCGACCATGACATTTCCCACGCGGCCGAGATCACTGAAAGCTACAGCAGATTGCCTTGTTGATGTCAGCACTTTATTTTTTGATCGCGTGGAACGCAAACAGTACCGGCAAATTACTCATATGCCTAGCATCGGATACGCTGGTCATGCGGCAAAAAACCAACTCGCCAAAGACCTCCTGACATACTATCGCTCGAATGCGCGCAGCGTAATAACATCGCGAATTCATTGCGCGATGCCGTGTTTTGCGCTCGGTATCCCCGTCGTATATTCGGGCGTTAGCGAGTATCGGACGAAAATTATTGATGAAATTGGCATTCCTACAGTATCATTCTCTAGATTTAGGAGAATTAAACACTCAACTCTAAATTTTGGTGTTCCCGATTTTGAGGACAGAAAGCTCTCTATAGCGAACGACTTGAGGGTTAAGCTGTCCGAGAAGGGGGTTTGTCTTGCGTCGTGGCAACCACAGGATACCGATGACAACTCGCCGTTTCTTCCCAGCTTGACTTGAATCGATGTAGACTTATGCGTTGTCTCGTAATCAACCTGCATCGTTCGCCTGATAGGCTTGCGCACATGTCTGCGCAATTCAAGCGCGTTGGCGCAGTATTCGAGAGAGTTGAAGCTGTCGATGGCAAGCAACTGCCAGATCACTTCTTGACTTTGCAGCCGCCATCAAACCTTTGGAAGCGTATGGGCAAATCTGAAATCGCGTGCTTCATGAGCCACCGGAAATGCTGGGGTATTATCGCCAGTGGTTCTGACGAGTTCGGCGCTGTGTTTGAGGACGATGTGTTCCTGGCAGACGATGCTGGCCAGTTCCTTACGTCAGGTGAGTGGCTGCCAAAACGGGTCGGCCTCCTGAAGATCGAGACGTTCAAGCAGCGTACCTTTGTCAGCCGACTATCCCGTGTTCGACTTGGACGGCATACAGTCCACCGGTTAACAAGTGCGCATCTGGGTACCGGCGGCTACATTATATCCAAGCATTCTGCTCAAGCATTACTTGATCTATCCGAGAAGGAGCTGTCATGCGCTGTAGATCATTTTATGTTTGAGCCGCTGTCGCCGGTGATGGTAAAATGTAATGTACATCAGATCGTCCCCGCTCTCTGTGTACAGAGTGTCAAGATCGAGGATGAATCCATAGCATTACAGAGCACCATAAGGTTAAAACTTAGCGAGCGAAAGAAACAGATTAAAAGAGAAAAGCTATCGTTCGGGAAGAAAACTTATCGTGAAATGATGCGATTTGGTCAGCAGATTGCTGGCATTCCGACTTTCCTCGCGAAATGCGTTGGCTCCAAGTGGATCATCGTTCCGTTTGGATGAATGCCGGGCAAATGCGGCCAGGAAGCAACGTCTATCGTCAGATGGGTCTTTCCATATCTTGGGCTGAAGTGTCATGGTATCCCTGCGGTCAGGGCCGCGGATAGCAGAACGCCTCCGGCGCTTAATCGTGCCGATACGTGTCGGAGGTAACGCCGACATCTCAATTGAATTCAATAGATGGGATGACGGTGCGGAACGCTATGGTTGCGCGTCTCTCTCAAATCCGTCGCGGACTGCAGCCGATGCATAATCGGATTCCCGTCGAGGAGTTGAATACTCGCCGTCGCGGGCTCTTATAGCCTATCAGGATGCGGCGTCCATTCTCTGAAAGGAGCGAGTCGCCTATCGTCTAGGTCAAATGTGATCGATGGTATAAATCCGAGTTCGACCAATTGTGTAGGCTGAGTGAATTTTAAAGAGTTCTCGTACATGAAAGCAATTGAGCCGGACCGATCTACTTCGTCCTTCATTGCGCGGTAATGTTGCGACGCATTGAAGTGTTGTTGATCAACGATTGCTTCATTTATTTTCTCTCTGTAGTTTGCGAAGAACTTGAAGTGCAACAAAGCACCCCAGATGGGGGAGAAGTTGTGCTGGTACGGTAGCGGCTGGTGGAGGCTGCTTCCAAAGAAACAGTTTCTCTCCCAATAAATGAGTGGATATTTAATGAGTTCGTTGTTTTCGGCGAAAAGGCGTCTTCTCGGACCGCCCTTGATACTTATACCCCGCTTTCCGAAGGCTACCTCGTAGCCTTGGCCGTCGAAATGGTTGATCGTCTTCCAAGGCATCTCCTCCGAATGCTGGGGCGTCTCTCCGGACGGATAGAAGTCAAGCATAGGAGCGGGAAGGCGTGAGATTCCGCGCCCCTCGAGGATGCGTATCAAGTCCCTGAGAGTTTCGCTTGGGCACTGATCATAGATCAGGAACTCGTCTGTATCTACATTTACATACCAACGATCGTATCCGTAGTACTCGAATAGTGCCTCTCGCCAAGCGCGACCTCTTCTCGCCTCCGCAAACCGTATTGGTGACGTCCAGACATCTACATCTTTTTGTTGAAGAAGATATTCGCGAGAGCCATCACTCGATTCGTCATCGATGCAAATGAACCGGGTGATGCCTAATTTCCGATAGTGCCGGAGAAACACCGGAAGGATCGCGATTTCGTTTCGCGTGATGAAAACGAGCGGCAAATCCGGTTGCGCCAAACCCGGAACATCGCGAAGTGGAGAAATGGTTGGGGGCTTCTTTTCCCTGCGCTCGCGGCGAGATATACGCCAGTTTTCAAAGTATGTCCCGATTTTCTGGTTTAGCGATCGGCGAGGGAATGAGAAATCTTCGCTAAAGGGGTATCGCATGAACCGTAAATCCAGAACCGTTTTTCTTCACACCTTTATACGCGAAAGAACTTAGGCATGAACAGCCCCCAACCGCGTCGAGCCATGGATATCATTGGTTTCCGCTGCGTTCCGGCCCCGGTGCCAAAAGCCTGCACGGCCCGCTTCGACAACAACAATACTCCATCCTCTCTACTGCGGTCGGCCGCCCTGGCGAGATTCATGCCTACGCCGAGAAGACGGTGATCCGGTATCGGCCGCTACCATCGGGACCTTCAAAACAACCTGCACCTGACCAGGGGAATTTGACGGCAAGAACTCCTCCTACACCCTACACGAAGCGAGTCGAATTGCCTCGGTCATCCGAGCCGAAACGAATCGAGATACGCTTTAACCGCGAAGCTTCAGGACTACTCGCGCCAATGCTCGGCAACCCAGGGCGTCGGGCGTATATAGTGCCGCAGGTATCGAAACGCGCCCTTCTTCTTCCTTTTTTGCGGATCGAAGACCCCAGCGATAGCGGTACTCGTCGGCAACGCCCTGCGGGTAGGCTCGAAACTTTTCCTGAAGCGGTGGGAGTTTGCCAACGGGAAATCGGAAGAGCGACGTCTGGCCAAGACGCTCAAACGGCGTCGTTTGATTTCTCGTCATCACCACATCGTCTGCCCCGCCGACCTCAAAGAAGGGATCAAGCGACGACACGATTACTAGATCGAGGTCGAGAAAAAGCACCGGTCCCTTCAGGCTGCCGAGCGCTGGTCCCCAGAGCCGAGCCTTTGGCCAGATACCCTTGGTATTGATGGGCATGTTCTCAATTTCGAGAGGCGGCAGGTCTTCGCACAATATTTCCGAGTTAAGTCCCGCACGGCTGTCGGTGAAACAAGTAAATGTGAAAGGTGGTGTGATGTTGCGGGTAACCATCGCGTAGAGCCGATTGATGAAAGGCGCACCGTATTTAGTTCCCCAATTTATACAAATGTCCTGCTTCACACCAACGCTTTGCGCCGCGGTCATCGATCGTTTGAAGGATGGGTGGTCACCTGAACAGATTTCAGGTCGCCTGAGGCTCATCAGCGGGTCCTCGGCGCGACTGAGCCATGAGACGATCTATCAGTACGTTTACTCTCCCGAAGGTCAGGATCAGCAGCTGGGACGTCACTTGCCGGAACGACGACGCAAGCGACGCCCCCGATATGCGCGAAAGCGGAGAAGGCTCGTCTTTCCAATTGAATGTGCCATCCGTCATCGGCCAGACAGCATCAACTCCCGCAGCGATTTTGGTCATTGGGAGGCGGATCTGATGATCTTCAGGAAGGAACATGGATCGGCCAACGTGGCCACTGTCGTGGAGCGCAAGAGCCGCTACACGGTTCTGTTTCGGAACAATGACAGGCGTTCGAAGCCGATCATGGGGCAGCTGATCAGCCATCTCGGCGCCCTACCAGCGCCAGCACGGCAAAGTCTGACGTTCGATCGCGGTTTGGAATTCGTCTCGTGGCGCGAGCTGGAAAAGGGCATGGGAACATCGGTCTGGTTGTGCGACCCACAAGCGCCCTGGCAGAAAGGCACGGTCGAGAACACCAACAAGCGTGTTCGGCGTTACCTGCCGGCAGAGACCGTCGTCCTGGATGTGACCAATCGGGAGATCCGAGCATTGTGCGACCGTCTCAACACCACCCCGCGCAAGTGCCTGGGGTTCCAGACGCCGAAGGAGATCTTCAGCCAGTACCTGTTGGCTATGAAGGGTCAAAGCATGTAGGTTTCTCGCGATCGTTGCATTCAATCTGGAACCACCATGGCTATTTAATAATGCGACAGTTGGGCCAGTTAGAGATGCGACAGTCTCGCCTCTCGACTCACTGGTCAAAGCCGTGCCCCTTCGACGCGCCGGCCGAGCGCGACTATGTACCTAACTGCGCGGAGCATGACGACGAGAAACGAGCCCCCGGCTTCGCCCCTCAAACCAAGACTCGACGTTCGCGCGGGACTTCGACCGGAAGCACCTGCCTCCTGGTTGCCATGGATGTTGCAAGATCGCCACCAAGTACCCAAGCGCAACCAGGTGAGAGCGACGATCCGCCTGCTCTAGTGCCAATCCAGGCAGACGTTCGTGATCTTCTCCCGTTCGATCCGCAAGCGCAGCGCACCGATCCGGGCGGCTAGCTCTTCCGAGAAGAATTCATGGGTTTCCACCAGGATCAAGTCGATCTGACGCTCGAGGCGTTCCGCGAGCAGGGCTTCGAGGACTTCAGCCTCGTAACCTTCAATGTCGAGTTTGAGGATGCGCACGCGCTCCGGCAAACCACGAATGTATTCAGCCAGGTTGGCGATCTCCACCTGAGCAACGGGTGCCGTCGTGTGAACGTCGCGACGCATCAAGGAGGAGGCAATCGTCTCCTTGATGTTGCCATCGGCAAGCGCCTCGGTCTGATAGAATGGCGCAAAGCCGGCGGCCGCCCCGACAGCCTTCTGCTCGATGACCAGTCGCGGCTCGTTCGGGAAGCGCGCTTTGAGGACCGCAAGTGCAGTCGGGTCCGGCTCAAACGCGATTACCTTCATTCCCTTGGCCAGGAAATAGCCGCTGACGTCACCCACGTTGGCGCCGCAATCAAGCACCAGTGCACCCCTTGGCAGTCTGCGCACGGCCGTCCGCATTTTCAGCAAGGCACCCTTGAAGGCATCTCCCTCCTTGCCCCTGCGCTTTCGATAGAGATGCCAGCGCAACCACGAAACCCAGTAGGCTTCCTTCTCAAACATCGACAACCAATCCCATTACCGCGAGTGCAGTCTGCTGGACGCAGACTCTCGGACCGCCGAAAATCACCGCGGCCGGATAACACACGTAACCGTTGTGTACAAACGAGCGTTTTGATGTCGGTCGTGCTGATGACACACGCTGAGCAAGGGATCCGAAGTATCTAGATTACCGGCGTCTGCGTCACGGCCTCGCGCGCGCCACGGCGGGGCAAGAGAGGGGCGCTGCTGGCGGCGCCTATCGAGCGCTCTTTGAAGCCCTGTTTGCGGACAGAAGAGCGGTGGTATCGCGAACCACCAGCGGTCCGTCGACTTTTATTGTCATGGGCCGCATGTGTTTTCCGTGGATCGCCATGTCGATCAGAAGTTCGGCCGCCTTCTGGCCCATTTCATAGTTCGGCAGCACGAGGGTCGAGAGCGGCGGATGGGTGTAGCGCGCCAGTTCCTGGTCGTCATAGCCCATCACCGAGAGATCGGTGGGAACCTGCAAGCCCTTCTCCTGCGCCGCCTCCATGACGCCGATCGCCATCAGGTCATTGCCGCAGAAAATGGCTGTCGGCGGGTTGGGCATGGAGAGCAGGTCCAACCCGGCCTCGTAGCCGCGAAGCGGCAGCCAGTCGCCATCGCGCACCAGCGTCTCGTCGAAAGCGATGTCGGCTGAGGCAAGCGCCTGCTTGTAGCCTTTCAGCCTATCCATGGCGGCGTCCATCCAGCACTCGCCGTTGATGAAGCCGATGCGCTTGTGGCCGAGCGCCGTCAGATGCGCTGTGGCGGCGAAACCGCCGGCGACCTCCCCCGGCACGATCGCCACATGCTGGCGCGGCTCGCAGTAACAATTGAGAAGCACGGTCGGCAGCGGCGCCAACGCCTCGGGAACGGCAACCTTGCGGGTGAAGATCGTCGCGTAAATGACGCCGGCGATGGAGGGGTCGCGCAGGACCGACCGCAGAACCGCTTCCTCGAGTTCCGGATTCGATCGGGTGACATGCGCCGAGACCAGCATGCCTTGCTCGAAAGCATAATCGCGAATGCCGTCGAGGCTGACGACCGGGTGCGGGCTGGTGGAGATTTCATCGACGATGAAGGCGATTGTGTCCTTTTCCACCGCCGGCGCCGCTGCAACCGGACCTCGGGTTGCTGGCAGTTTATAACCGATTTTATGAGCAGCCTCGCGCACCTTCTGCTGCGTTTCGGGCGAGATGCGCGAGCCCGACATCTCGTTCAGCACCAGGGAAACGCTTGACTGGGAAACGCCGGCTATCCTGGCGACATCCGTCATGGTTGGGCGTCCTTCCCCCTTTTTCTCCAGATTTCGCCCGTTTCCCTTGGCCATGTGTGCTCCCCTACCCTACAGCACCGCGCGTCTAGGAGACGTGCAAAGGTCGCTGTAGCACTTTGAATTTCCGCATGTTTTTCCCCTTCAATCGGAGACGATTAAAGGAAACATGCAGTTGAGCGTGCATTGCACCGCACGCGGGCTTTTGCAAGTGCTCATAAATTTTGGCCTTGACTGCTAATATTATTAGCGCAAGATTTGGAGATGTGAAGCGCAAAAACGCTCACGTCCGGTAGAGGAGCACCGGCCAATCTGGGAGGAGAACCCGATTATGACCACGATTTCCCGTCGTACCTTCATGCTGGCGGCAACGGCCGTCGGCGCGCTCGCCCTTGCGGGTGTCGCGATCGCCGAAGTGCCGAAGCTCGAGCAGAAGGACAAATACAAGGTCGGCTTCGCGCAGACCGAATCCAACAATCCCTGGCGCATCGCCCAGACGAACAGCATGAAGGCCGAAGCGGAAAAGCTCGGCTTCCAGCTCGTCTATACGGATGCCGCCGGTTCCGCCGCCAAGCAGGTCGCCGACGTCAACTCGATGATCGCTCAAGGCGTCGATGTGATCTTTCTCGCGCCGCGCGAAGAAAAGCCGCTGATCCCCGCCGTCATGGCCGCGAAAAAGGCGGGCATTCCAGTGATCCTGCTCGATCGCTCGGTCGATCCGTCGTTGGCCAAGGCCGGCGAGGACTATCTGACCTTCATCGGCTCGAACTTCGTCGAAGAAGGCAAGCGCGTTGCCGAATGGCTGGCAAAGAACGCCAACGGCAAGTCGAAGATCATCGAACTCGAAGGCACGACCGGGTCCTCGCCCGCCAACGACCGCAAGAAGGGCTTTGACGAGGCGATCAAGGCGGCCGGCGGTTTCGAGATCGTCGCCTCGCAGACCGGCGATTTCGCCCGTGACAAAGGCCGCCAGGTGGCAGAAGCCCTGCTCCAGGCCCATCCTGATGCGGACGTGATCTACGCCCACAACGACGAAATGGCGATCGGCGCGATCGCGGCACTCGAAGCGGCCGGCAAGGTGCCGGGCAAGGACGTCCTGGTGCTGTCGATCGACGGCGGCAAGGAAGCCGTGCAGGCGGTTGTCGACGGCAAGATCGCAGCCGTCGTCGAGTGCAACCCGCGCTTCGGGCCGAAGGCGTTTGAGACGATGATGCGCTACGCCAAGGGCGAAAAGATCGACCCGATGATCATCAACGACGACAAGTTCTACGACGCCTCCAACGCGGCCGCCGAACTCGCCAACGCCTATTGATCCAATCTCCCGAGCCTCCACGGCCGGGACGGCGCAACCGTCTCGGCCGTCTTTTTGACGGCAGCATGACCTTCAGCCCGTTCAAGTGTAGGCTGATGACGCCCACCCCCAAATGGGGCGGCGGATGGCGAAGATAGGGAGGAGACCCATGCTTCTGTCCATGCAGGGCATTTCCAAAGCGTTCGCCGGCGTGCCGGCACTGAAATCCGCCTCGCTCGAGGTCGAACCGGCGGAGGTCATGGCGCTTGTCGGCCAGAACGGCGCCGGCAAGTCGACGCTCATCAAGATCCTGACCGGCGTCTATCGCCGGGACGAAGGCAGCATCGCCTACGACGGTCGGGATGTCGATTTCTCGATGCCGGCTGAGGCGCAGGCCGCCGGGATCGCGACGATCTACCAGGAAATCAATCTCGCCCCGCAGCGCTCGGTGGCGGAGAACATCTACCTCTCCCGCGAGCCGAAGCGGTTCGGCATGATCGATTATTCCGCCATGCGGCGCGGGGCCGAAGCGGTGCTCAAAACCTTCAACCTGACGATCGACGTCGACCGTCCCGTCGCGCATTTCGATGCGGCGACACGGCAGATGGTGGCGATCGCCCGCGCGGTGACGCAGAGCGCCCGGCTCGTCATCATGGACGAACCGACGTCCTCGCTCGACGAGCGCGAGGTCGCCATCCTCTTCGATACGATCCGCACGCTGAAACGCTCCGGCGTCGCCGTCATCTTCATCGGCCACCGGCTCGACGAACTCTATGAGATCTGCGACCGCGTGACGATCATGCGCGATGGTCAGACGGTCGCCAAAAGCCCGATGGCGGACATTCCGAAAATGGCGCTGGTGCGCCACATGCTCGGCAAGGAGCTTGCCGCCTTTCAGGCCATGGCACCGGAGAAGGACGCGCCGGTGCGGCCCGTCCGCCTCGAACTCGACAAGGCGGGCGCCGGCGTGCGCGTGCGCGACGTCAGCCTTGCTGTGCGAGAGGGCGAGATCTCCGGCCTTGCCGGACTGCTCGGCTCCGGCCGCACCGAAACGGCGCGCTTGATCTTCGGCGCCGATAGGATGGAGCGCGGCACGATCCGCATGGAGGGACAGGGACGCAGCTATCGCGAACCGGCGGATGCGATCGCTGATGGGATCGGCCTCGTGTCCGAGGACCGGAAGATCGATGGCATCGTGCCCGACATGAGCATCCGCGAAAACATGACGCTCGCCTTGCTGCCAAAGCTGAAGAAAGCCGGTATCGTCGACCGCGCGCGCCAGGATGAGATCGTCAGCCGCTACATCCGGGCGCTTGGCGTCAAATGTGCCTCCCCCGATCAGCCGATCAAGGAGCTTTCCGGCGGCAACCAACAGAAGGTGCTGCTCGCCCGCTGGCTTGCCACAGACCCGCGGGTCCTCATCGTAGATGAGCCGACGCGCGGCATCGACATCGGCGCCAAATCGGAAATCCTCAAACTCCTGCGCAGTCTCGCCGACGAGGGTTTGAGCGTGCTGATGATTTCGTCTGAACTCGAAGAACTGCTTGCCGCCGCCGACCGCGTGACGGTCCTGAGCGACGGTACTTCCGTCGCGACGCTGTCGCGCAAGGACTTGAGCGAGACGGCGCTGCTTGCCGCCATGGCCCACCAGGAAGCCCACCAGGAAGAATGACATGACGACGATCGAGACCCCTGCCCCGCAGCCGTCGGGAACCCTTTCGTCCGGAAATAGGCTTTTGACGCTCGCCAGCCGCTACGGCACCTTCGTCGCCTTCCTGGCGCTGATCCTCTTCAACGTCGCCGTCACGCCGAACTTCCTGTCCTTGCAGACGCTGAACGTGAACCTCACCCAGGTTGCGACAATCGTCATCGTCGCGACCGGAATGACGCTCGTTATTGCCACCGGCGGCATCGACCTGTCCGTCGGTTCGTTGATGGCAATTGCCGGCGCACTGGCGCCGATGATCTTCATGGGCCAGTTCTGGCCGGTGGAAAACATGGCGCTCGCGGTGGCTCTTGCCTTCCTCTTGCCGATCGCCGCCGCTGCCCTCTTCGGCCTCTTCAACGGTTTCCTCGTCACCCGCTTTTCGATCCAGCCGATCATCGCCACGCTTGTGCTGTTCATCGCCGGCCGTGGCATCGCCCAGGTGATGACCAACGGCAACCTGCAGGTCTTCAAGAATGAAGGCTTCCAGTTCATCGCACTCGGTCGCATCGCCGGCGTTCCGGCCCAGGTCCTGCTGATGATCGTCATCGTCGCAGCGGCTTTCGCGATGATCCGCTACACCGTCATCGGCCGACAGATCATCGCCGTCGGTGGCAACGAGAAGGCCGCCCGCCTGACCGGCATACCGGTGAAACGGGTCAAGCTCTTCGTCTACATGATAAGCGGCGCGCTTGCCGGTGTGGCCGGTCTCATCGTCGTTGCCCGCAACTCTGCAAGCGATGCCAACCTTGTCGGCCTCGGCATGGAGCTCGATGCGATCGCCGCGGTTGCTGTCGGCGGGACGCTACTGACGGGCGGACGGGCCAATATCGTCGGCACGGTACTCGGCGCCCTCGTGATCCAGCTGGTGCGTTACACGCTGCTTGCCAATGGCGTTCCGGATGCGGCAGCGCTCATCGTCAAGGCCGGGCTGATTGTTACCGCCGTCTTCATCCAGCAGCGCGCCAGCAAACATTAGAGGCAACCACGATGCAACCGATCCTCCGCCTCTTCCTGGTCAAGAACTCCGGCGACCTTGCCCGGTTCGGCGTCATCCTGGCGCTTGCCGGTCTCATCCTCTTCGGGGCGCTGCGCTATGACAACTTCCTGTCGCCCTACAACATCCTGAGCTTCCTGCGCTACAACTCGATGTTCGCGCTGATCGCGCTCGGCATGGCCTTTGTCATCATCACCGGCGGCATCGACCTGTCGGTCGGCGGCACGGCGGCGATGGCAAGCGTGGTGGCAGCCCTGTTATCCCCCTATCATTGGGCGGCGGGGCTTGCGGGCGGCATGGCGGCAGGCCTTGCCGTCGGCGCGCTCAACGGCTTCATCATTACGAAGATGCGGATCCAGCCCTTCATCGCCACACTCGCGACGATGCTCGCCGCCTATGGCACTGGCCTTTTGTTAGCGGACAACCAGTCTGTCTCCGTCTCCTATGAGACCGGTTTCACGGTGATCGGGCAGGACGATTTCCTGGGGTTCCCCATTCCCGCCTGGATCGCGCTTGCGGCCTATGTGCTCGGCTGGCTAGTGCTGCAAAAGCTCCCGATCGGACGGCATATCCTGGCGATCGGTGACGGCGAGGCGACGGCTGGCCTGATGGGCCTGAAGGTGGAGCGCGCGCTTGCCGGCGTCTATCTCGCCTCGGGCACGCTCGCCGGTCTTGCCGGCGTCATCCTCGCTTCCCAGTTCGGCGCGGGGCAACCGACGGAAGGCGTGGGCTGGGAACTCTTCGCGATCGCTTCCGTCGTCGTCGGCGGTACGCTGTTGACCGGCGGTTCCGGCTCAGTTGGTGCGACGCTTGCCGGCGCGCTGCTGCTTGCCATGGTCTTCAACATCCTGAACTTCGAAAACGGCCTCGGCTGGATCTCGCTTTCCGCCTACTGGCAGTCCGTTATCCGCGGCGCCTTCCTGCTCGTCGTGGTCGTGCTTCAGGCAAAGCTGATGGCACGGCATCGCAGCACCTAGACCCTCCATCGCGAACGGGGCGCGAACATCCACAGGACGAAACCGGGAAACCTACCCCTGGATTAGCCCTCGTGGAGCAGGAACAATGCATGACCGCTAAAGGTGCAAGCCCGCGCCAATAGGATTGCGCATCGCAGCGATAAGCAGACAGCAAAAAAGGCCGGAGCGCGCTGGCTCCGGCCTTCTTTTCTTTTTCGCTCTCAAGGCTTCTGCCAGTACATCAATGGTCAAAAGGCGAAAGCGATACGCAATTGCCGGCATCAACTTCCATTGCGCTCGACAATAACGTTTATGACACTTTTATACTTCGCCACGGCTGTTGGAGCAAGCTGTCCATTCGGGCTAGTCTCGACGAGCAGTACGTCTTTTTGAAGCGAGCCGGCTGTTCTCCGACCGAGGAAGAGATCACTTTATCTGCCAGCATCATCGCGGTTTCCGCTTCCGGCGCCGAGCGGCGAAAATGAATGTCGGCATCCCGCTTGGCCAATCGTCTTCAGGACAGGCAAGCCGTGGAGGAAAAGATGACGATCACGATTACCGCCTTTGAAAAATCGCCCGATCGCGGCCGAGGTCTCGCACGCGACATGCGCGTTCGCTGGGCGCTCGAAGAAGTGGGGCAGCCCTACGAGGTTCGCCTCGTTACCTTCAAGACGATGAAGGAACCTGCGCACATCGCGCTTCAGCCCTTCGGGCAGATCCCTACCTATCAGGACGGCGACCTTGCCCTGTTCGAAACTGGTGCCATCGTGTTTCATGTCGCGGAGCGTCATGCCGGCCTGCTTCCAAGTGACGCCGATGCCCGCGCACGGGCGATCACTTGGATGTTTGCCTCGCTTAACACCGTGGAGCCGCCGATCCTCGAGCGTGAAGCGACCACCTACGTGGAGCGGGACAAGGACTGGTATCAGGAGCGCCTGCTGATGCTCGAAGATCGTATCCGCGTTCGGCTCGCCCAATTGTCCAGGCGGCTCGCGGAGGCCGACTGGCTCGATGGCGCCTTCAGTGCCGGCGACCTGCTGATGGTAACGGTGCTGCGCAGGCTGGAAAACTCAGGCTTGCTCGACGCGTATCCCAACCTCTCCGCCTACGTCGCGCGCGGCAAGGCGCGGCCGGCCTACAAGCGCGCCTTCGATGCGCAGCTTGCGGTCTTCACATCCGCCTCATCCGCCTGAGGGTAGCGTGATCCCGGAACGTCGGGCTATCCGTGTCCCGGCTGATCGTCGACCGCAGTCGGTCGTTCGCCCCTGGTGATCTGCAGCCCCTGGCGAACCAGGCGGGAAGCGACCCGCATGAAATCTTCCATGTACAGATAGATGACCGGGGTCACGAAGAGGGTCACAAGCTGCGACACCAGCAGGCCGCCGACGACGGCGACCCCAAGCGGCTGACGCAGTTCTGCGCTGGCGCCGCTGCCGATCGCGATCGGCAGCGTACTCATGATCGCAGCAACCGAGGTCATCATGATCGGGCGGAAGCGCATGACACAAGCCTTATGGATGGCCTCGGCGGCCGGCGAACCGGCGCGCTGCAGCGTCAGCGCAACGTCGATCATCATGATGGCGTTCTTCTTGACGACACCGATCAGCATTAGCACGCCGACAATAGCGATGATCGAGAGGTCGAAACCGCCGAAATGGATGGCAAGCAACGCCCCGGATATGGCTGACGGCAGACCGGAAAGCACGGTCAATGGATGGATCAAGCTTTCATAGAGAATACCGAGCACGAGGTAGATCGTGACGATCGCCGCCAGCACCAGCAGACCCTGGTTGGCGGCGGCGTCTTCGAACAACTGCGTGGTGCCGTAATTGCGGGTCGTCACCTCAGACGGCATGCCGACTTCTGCCTTGAGGCGGTCGATCTCCGCAAGGGCGTCACCGAGGGCGACCTTGGCCGGCAGGTTGAAGGAAAGCGTGACCGCTGGCAGCTGGCCGAGCTGGTTGATGGTGAGCGGTCCGGATACGGTCTCGACCCGGGCGAAGGCCCCGAGCGGAACAAGGCCGCCATTGGCACTGCCGACACGCAGTTCGTCGAACTTGTCGGCTGACCATTGCATCGAGGGATCGAGTTCCAGGATCACTTCGTAGCTGTCGCCCGCCGTGTAGATCGTCGAGATCTGCTCGGTACCGAAACTGCCATAGAGCGTGGTGCGCAGTTCGCTCGCGTTGACCCCGAGCGTTGCCGCCTTGTCGAGGTCGACCACGAGCCGTGTTTGTGGAGCGTTGATCTGAAGGTCGCTGTCGACGTCGGTAAAGAAGGTCCGATCCGCGCTCATCGCATCATGGAGCTTCTGCGCCCATTCGTTCATCAACGGCTGATCGAGGCTCTGGAGCACCAGCTGGTACTGGCTGGCCGACGCGCGCGATCCGACCGAGAGGTTCTGGACCGGCGACATGAAGGCCTGGATACCGGGGATCGCCGCCAGCTTCCGGCGCAAATCCGCAAGGACGGTTTCAAGCGGCGGACGCTCGCTCTTGGGCTTTAGCTCGACGAAAAGCCGACCGGAGTTGAGCGCGCTCGACGCGCCGCCCGAGCCGATCGTGCTTGCGACATGGGCGACGTAGGGTGAACTGGCAAACACCGCCTCCACATTGGACTGGAGCTTCGACATGGCGGCGAAGGAAATGTCCTGGCGCGCCTGGGTCGTAACCTGCAACTGGCCGATGTCCTCCTGCGGGAAGAACCCCTTCGGGATCGTGGCGATCTGGTAGCCCGTGATCACGACGGTAAACAGGAAAAGCAGAAACACCGGCGCGCGCGCCTTTATGCAGAGCGATAGCAGCCGCTCATAGGCGCGCAGAAGCCCGTCGAAACCTCGTTCGAATACAAGATCCAGCTGCCGCAGCCCGCGCGCTTTCTCTGCTCCATCCGCCCTCGCCGGAAGCCGCGCTGCAAGCATCGGCGTCAGGGTAAGGGAAACGAAGGCGGAAGCGAGGATGGCAACGGTGACGACGATCGCAAATTCGTTGAGAATGCGGCCGATCACGCCGCCCATCAGCAAGACGGGAATGAAGACCGCGACGAGCGACAGCGAAATCGCGATGATCGTAAAGCCGATCTCACGCGAACCGATGAGCGCCGCCGAGAAAGCATCGATGCCGTCCTCTTCCATGTGCCGCACGATATTTTCCAGCATGACGATGGCGTCATCCACCACCAGCCCGACGGAAAGCGTGAGCGCCATCAGCGAGATATTGTCGATCGAAAAGCCAAGTGGATACATCGCCGCGAAGGTGGCGATGATCGAGATCGGAACGGCAAGCGCCGGAATAAGCGTCGCCCAGAGGCGGCGAACGAAGGCGAAGATGACGAGGATCACGAGGCCGACGGTGAGGATCAGGGTGAACTGGACGTCGTGCACCGCCCCGCGGATCGACATGGACCGGTCGCTGAGCGTTTCGATCGAGGCTGCGGCCGGAAGCGACTGGCGAAGCGACGGCAGAAGCGCCTGCACCCGGTCGACGACTTCAACAGTATTTGCATCCGGCTGCCGCTGGATGGCCAGGATGATCGCCCGCGAACCGTCGTGCCAGCTTGCCGTCTGGTTGTTGGCAACGGAATCGATCACCGTCGCGACGTCACCGAGCCGCACGGTCCTGCCGTCGACGCTTTTGACGATGATATCCGCGAAACTGGCGGCATTCATGCGCTGCGTGTCCGCAACGATCGCCGCCTGACGATCGCTGGTCTGCGCGGTGCCGAGAGGCGAATTGTCGTTCGCCGCCGCAACCGCCGTCCTCAACTGGTCGACGGAAATGCCGCGCGCGGCAAGCGCGTCAGGATGCATCTGAATGCGCACGGCATATTGCTGGCTGCCGAAGATGGACACTTCCGCCACCCCGTCGAGCACCGAAAGCGTGGGCGAAATCACCTGCTGCGCGATGGCGTCGAGTTCGGTGAGCGGCACGGTGCTGCTCTTCAGCGCCAGGAGCAAGACCGGTGCATCCGCCGGGTTGACCTTCCGGTAACTTGGCGGCGCCGGCATGTCCTGTGGCAGCAGCCTGAGCGTCCTGGTGATGGCTGCCTGCACGTCGGCGGCGGCGGCATCGATGTTGCGCCCGAGCACGAACTCGATTGAAATCGAGGTCGAGCCGAGTGCATTCGTCGTCGAGATCGTGTCGATCCCGGCGATGGTGGCGAACTGCTTGATCAGTGGAATGGCGACCGACGTCGACATGGTCTCGGGCGAGGCGCCGGGCAACGAGGCAGAAACGTTGATGACCGGGAAATCCGTTCGCGGAAGCGCGGCTATCGGCAGGACGAGATAGCTGAAAACGCCTGCCAGGATGAGCGCGACCGATAACAATATGGTCGCGATCGGGCGGCGGATACTGAACTCGGACAGCGGCATTTCACGCACTCCCGAATGATGGCAAATCCTAATCCGCGGCCAGATCGGCCGCGCCTGCAGCGACAACGACATCACCCGACTTCAGCCGCGCCTGTCCTTCGATGATGACCCGGTCACCGGCGGCAAGGCCCGTGCCGATGGCGGCCTCCTTGCCGTCGTCGGCCAGCACGGACACGGCGCGGGTCTCGACCGTGTTGTCATCCTTCACATCAAAGACGAACGGGCCGTCCTGCCCGGGCTGGACCGCAACGCTCGGGATAACAGGCGCCTGATGCAGTTGCGCCTGATCGATATCGACATCCACGAACTGGCCCGGCCAGAGCTTCTGAGCGGTATTGGGGAAGGTCGCGCGCATGGCGATGGTGCCGGATGCGGTATCGACGGCAGAATCGATGAAATCGAGTACGCCTTCGCCGATCACTGTTTGCGTGCCGCTCGACCTGGCACGAACCGGTGGAGGCGTCCCGCGATCAATCAGATCCTTGAACGTCTGCAAGCGCTCTTCCGGCAGGCGGAACGTAACGTCGATCGGGTCGATCGCCGTGATCGTCACCAGATTGTTCGATGTCGCGCCCGATTGGCCGACAAGATCTCCGAGCGCGACCTGCACGGCGCCCAGGCGTCCACCGATCGGCGCGGTGATCTCGGTCAGGCTCAGCGCGACCTGATCGGCATCCACGGTGGCGCGATCGGCATCCAGGGTCCCCTGCGCCGCCTGTTGAAGCGAGAGAGCGGTGTCATAGCTTTGCTGGGTGCCGGTCTTGGCGTCGCGCAAGGTTTTGGCACGCTCGAGTTCCGTGTTGGCGTCGGCAAGCTGCGCGGTATCCTTGGCGACGATCGCCTGGTCACGGGCAAGCCCGGCCTTTATCGTGCGGTCGTCGAGCGTGAACAGCAGGTCGCCCGCCTTGACCATCTGCCCGTCCTTGATGTGGATGGCCGTGATCTGGCTCGCAATGCGCGCGCCCACTTCCACGGTATCGGGGGCCTGCACGTTGCCCAGGGCATGGACGACAACGGGAACATCTTTAAGCGTCACTGTCGCCGTCTGCACGGACACGGCGCCACGCTTGGTGCTGACGGTCGCGTTGGCCGGCAATTTCGCTTCGCTCGGCACGGGCTTGCGCGCCACCACGAACCCGACGGCGGCGATTGCGAGAAGAACGACGGCGATACGACACGTGACACTTGATCGGCTGAGCATCGGCGCCTCCGCAGACCTTGCTGTCGGCACGCGGCGATAGGTGGTGCCGACTATCGGAAGCTGGGCCTAAATGTGGCCGCTTCAATGGCGCAACACCCTGAAAAACAATTAAAAATTGTTCATCTTCGGGTGTCGCTCATCAGGTTTTGACGGCCATCGCTTCAGTGGTGACGGTTCCTCCGTCCGTCAGGCATCGGCCGGCGCGCGCTCGACTTCGTCGGCAAGCGCCTGAAACAATTCGCGAAACCCAACCTCACGTTCGCCCGGCTCGTTGAGACGATCGAGGAAGGCGGCCTGCTCGGTGTAGTTGAGGCGCGTTCCCTCGCCGTCAGCGGAAAATTCGAGGGTTCCGAGAGAAGCCGAAATCGGCCTTCCCGCCACGGTCATCGTGTAGGAGAAGACGATGCGCTTATTCGCAACGATCTCAAGATAGATCGTGTCGTTGCACATGACCGGGCCGTTTCCGAAGCGGAAGCGGCTGTGCTCGCGGCCGCCGACCTCGAAAGACGAGGTGAATTCGTCGACCGTCCACCCCTCCCCTTCGAAGAACCAGCGTCGTTTGGTGGCGGGATCCGCAAAGGCATGGAAAACGGTCGCCGGTGTTGCGGCGTAGCTGCGGCGAATGACGAAGGTGGCGTGGCCGGCAGATCTTTCATTCATGCGCTTGGGTCTCGCCGCTGGTTGCTTCATCCACCGCCCGCTGCTGGGCGGCGATCTTTTCGTTCTGGTGCGTGGTGTTCTGGGCGACAACGATCCTCCAGGCGCCATCGTGGCGTCGAAGAATATAGAGCGGCCGCCCCTCGTCCTCGCCCGGCCGGCGGTTGCCTTCGGCATCGACAGGAATTTGCCGCACGTTCACCGCGACGACATCCGCATGCAGGAAGGTGATGCGCTCGACGTCGTAGAGCGCCTGAAAATCGCGAAACAGGTTCGGGAGTACGGCGGCGGTGAAGGCATGGATTGCCGGCGCACCGACGATTTGGCGCCCGAATGCGGTTGTCCATACGGCCTGTGGCGCCAGCAACGAGACGAAACCGTCGACGTCCCGGAGCCATTGGGTCTCTTCGACCCGGGCGACGAGCGCGAGAACGGCACTGACATCGCGGGCATCAGGTGACGATACGCCACGAGCTTGGCCGATTGCGGGAATGGGGCGCATGCGCGGCATCACGGCGTGCTCCCAACGGTGCGGTACCCGACCGCTAGAGCCTGGGCGACAGATCCGGAAACGTGGGTGCGAAATACCGGATCCACGCCAGGCCCTAGCAGCAGGAAAGCCTCGTCCGGCGGCCGGCCGGCGATAGAAGCTTCATCGACGTTGCACGGGACGGAAGAGGCGAAGATACGGACGGTGATGCGATCACAGTCGCATGCCTCCCGCGTGTCGGAGGTGTGATTGATGATCGGCCGTTCCATTGCCTGCTCCCTTAACCCGTGGGCGGAGCATTGCCCAATTCAAATGATCAATGTAATTGCTCAAATATCGATCACTTTGATCGGGATGGCCGATCATGCTGGATGCCTTGACGCTCGACCAGTTGCGCGTATTCGTCGCCGTCGTCGACCACGGTTCGTTCCGGGCGGCAGCGCGCGCGCTCGGGCGTGCCCAATCCGGCCTCAGCAGCGCCATCCTGAACCTCGAAACGGAACTGCGCCTGCCGCTGTTCGACCGCTCCCAGCACCGCCCCGAATTGACGAAGGCCGGAGCGACCCTGCTTGCAGAAGCCAGGACCTTGCTGATAAAGGCCGACGCGCTGCGGGCCAAGGCGAACGGCTTCAATCAGGGCATGGAATCGGCGCTGCGCGTGGCGCTCGACCCGCTGCTTCCTCTGCCGGATATTGCACGGGTCATCAGCGATTTTACCCGCGCGCATCCCGGCGTGCGGGTGGAGCTTGTGACGGCGCCGATGACGATGGCGTTGAGCCTGGTGCTCGACGGCGACTGCGACCTCGGCCTGACGGCGGCACAGGAAACGGACGCACATATCGCCAGCGAGGCGGTCGCAGCCTTTCCGGGCATGGTTCCGGTATGCGCCGGCGGTCATCCCCTGGCCGCACCCCGCGACGGAACCGTTGGCCTGACGACGGTCGACCTTGCCGACCATCTGCAGATCGTCGTTGCGGATCCTGCAGCCGATGCGCAGGCGGTGAGCTACGCAGTCTTCTCGCAGCAAACGCTGAGGGTCAGCGACCTTGCGACCAAACACGCCCTCATTCTTGCCGGGGCCGGGTGGGGTCATCTGCCGCTATGGCTGGTCGCGGCAGATCTTGGTGAAGGGCGGCTCTGCGAGGTGCCACTCGCGGCCCGCAACGGTCTCCCCGGCCCGCTTCTCCCCCTCTACACGATCCGCCGGATCGATCGGGTCCGCGGACCCGCAATGGAAAGCCTGTGCAGGCTCATGATTGCCCACTTCGGCGGTCAGCCGCAGGCCACATCGGCGCTCCCCTGATCGGGCTAGCAATACGCAGACGAGTTCGAGAAGGTAGCCAGGGGGTTGACGTCTGCGAGCGGAGCGTCTTCAGTTCGCCCCGAATAGGGTTGCCGCCTTGCAACGGGGCGGCCACGTCCCCATCTCCAGATCTCAAGGTCGCCTGGCCAGGCGACCTGTTCCCCATCGACCTGATCCTACGGCGTCGCGCTCAAAGCGACGAACTTCATTCAGTAAAGGGTTTCCCATGGCTCACTACCCAGACATCCTGCTTCATATCGACGGCGCCTGGCGGCCGGCGCGTTCCGGCAAGACCATTCCCGTCATCGACCCGGCCAACGAGGAAACGATCGGCCAGGTGGCCTGGGCCGAAGTGGAAGACCTCAATGAGGCGCTTGCGGCCGCCGAGAAGGGCTTCAAGACGTGGCGGGCAACCTCCGCCTTCGACCGCGCCCAGGTGATGCGGTCGGCAGCCGCCCTGCTGCGCGAACGGGCCGGCGACATCGCCTTTCTGATGACGCGCGAGCAAGGCAAGCCGCTTGCCCAGTCGAAGGGCGAGATCCTTGGCGCCGCCGACATCATCGAGTGGTTCGCCGAGGAGGGAAAGCGGGCCTACGGCCAGATCATTCCGCCGCGCGCACCCGATGTCACCCAGATGACCGTCAAGCTGCCGGTCGGTCCGGTTGCCGCCTTCACGCCCTGGAACTT